>CAZMZC010000054.1:0-17699 GCA_964570685.1 uncultured Bacteroidaceae bacterium
CGAATTATCGTCAGAAAAGTCTGACTGCCAGTTAATTAATTTTTAGAACATTCCATGAAACATTTGGGCTCTACCTTTGCAACGCAATTGCGAAGGTTGGCTGCGCTCGTTGAAAGCAAATGCAAGCAATGCTCACTTGCTGGCGCAACCTTTGCAACGTCAAAAGAATACAAAGGACAACGTAATCTGATCAGATAGAGAAAAAGAAAGCTAACAACAAAAAAAAGAAAAAGACAATGAGAAAGATTAAGTTTATGGCAACAAGTATTGCCGTGTGTATGGGCCTCACGGCACAGGCACAGGAAACAAAGGCAGCAGAGTCCAAGGGAAAGGCCATCGTGCAGGTGTTCAGCAACTTCAATGCGGACTTCGGCAAGGATGACGGGAGCATGGGCTTCGAGCTGGAGCGCAGCTACCTCGGCTATGAGTACAAGCTCGACGGCGGACTCACGGTGAAGGGCGTGATGGACATTGGGCAGTCGAGCAATGTGAGCGACTACCAGCGTATGGCATATATAAAGAACGCGATGCTATCGTGGAAGACAGGCAACCTCACTTTGAATGGCGGTTTGATTTCAACCACACAGTTCAACTTCCAAGAGAAGTTCTGGGGCTACCGCTACGTGATGAAGTCGTTCCAAGACCTCTACAAGTTTGGTAGCAGCGCCGACCTCGGTATCTCGGCTGCGTATAAGTTTGCCGACTGGCTCTCGGCCGACGCTATCATCGTCAATGGCGAGGGGTACAAAAAGCTTCAGACGGGCACGGGCCTCTGCTATGGCTTGGGCGCTACGGTGACTCCCGTCGAGGGTCTTCAGGTGCGCCTCTATGGTGAGGTGAACGATGATGCCACCGCCCCCGATGCCGACCAATGGAATGCGGCCACCTTCGTGGGCTACAAGGGCAAGGACTTCTCCGTGGGTGCCGAGTACAACTATATGGACAAGGCAGGCAGCGAGCAGGGCGGCTACTCGGTGTATACTACGGTGAATGTGTCGAAGACGGCTGCCATGTATGCCCGCTGGGATGAGCTCTTAGCTGGTAATACAGCCACTCAAGATGCAGCTATCGTGGGTGCCCAGTTCAAGTTGGGTAAGTATGTGAAGGTTGCTCCCAATGTGCGTATGCAACTCGACCGTGCTACAGGTAAGGACACCTATGAGGGATATGTAAGTTGCTACTTCGGACTTTAATAAAAAGAGGTCCCGCTAACTTCCCCCTTTAGGGGGAGGACTCCAAACAACCACCTTTCTATTATTGTTAAACAGATTATAAGATTCACAAAATTAAAAAATTCCCCGGAATTGTCCGGATGGTTCTCCCCATAAAGGGGGGAGATGCCCAAAGGGCAGAGGGGGTCTTCATCAATTATGAAAAAGATTTTTTCTACCGTAATGACTTTAGTTCTTGCTCTTGCCGTGGTATCATGCGGTGGTGCGAGCAAGGATGGTGGCCGCAAGGCACAGGAACTCTCGGGCGCAGGTGCCACCTTCCCCTTGCCCTTCTACAATGTGGTGTTCGAGCATTTTGCCGAGGTGAATGGCGATGTGGTGGCCTATGGCGGTATCGGTTCGGGCGGTGGCGTGCGCAACCTGCGTGAAAAAATCGTGGACTTTGCCGGTAGTGATGCCTTCCTCACCGACAAGGAGATGGCCGAGATGGATGCCGTGATACACGTGCCCACATGCATGGGAGCGGTAGTGCTGGCCTATAACCTTGATGGCGTGGAGAGCCTCAACCTCTCGGGCGAGCTTATTGCCGACATCTTTGCCGGTGAGGTGAAGATGTGGAACGATGCACGCATCGCAGCCCTCAACCCAGGCGTAGCTCTGCCTGCGGTGGCTATCATCCCCGTGTTCCGCTCCGACGGCTCGGGTACCACCTTCGTGTTCACCGACTATCTGACCAAGGTGAGCCCCATGTGGAAGGAGAAGTTCGGTGCCGGCAAGTCGGTGAACTTCCCTGCGGGACAGGCTGCCAAGGGCAATCCCGGTGTGGCAGGCGTAGTCAAGCAGACCAAGAACTCCATCGGCTACGTGGGTTCGGAGTATGCCTTCGCCCAGAAGATACCCTATGCCACTTTGCAGAATCAGCGTGGCGAGTTCATAACACCCACCGCAGCAAGCATCTCAGCAGCCGCATCGGGCACCATTCCCGCAGACACCCGCTGCTCTATCACCAATGCCGATGCAGCAGGAGCCTATCCTATCTCTACCTTCACTTGGATGATTATCTACAAGGAGCAGCACTATGCCGACCGTAGCAAGGCGCAGGCCACGGCCACGCTTGATCTGCTGAAGTATATCCTCTCTGATGAGGCGCAGCGTATCACCCCCGAGGTACACTATGCGCCGCTCCCTGCCAAGGCAAAGGAGCTGAGCATGAATAATCTCAAGATGGTGACTTATGATGGGGTGGCAATCTTAAACTAAGGAACAAGTTATTACCCCCTCCGTTTCGCTTCGAAGCGAAGCGGAGGGGGTAACAAAGACATTGCTCACTATGAACGACAAACTATACAAAGTACTACTGTTCGGAGCCGCACTGGTCATGCCGGTCGTATGTGGGGGTGTAGTGTATGCCCTCGTCACCGACGCATATGCTGCCTTCGAGCACTTCGGGTTCCTGAAGTTTCTCACCTCTTCGGAGTGGAGCTACACCGAGGGAGCCGAGCAGTACGGTGCACTGCCCTTCATCACGGGCACGCTGATGACCACTGCACTGGCCCTTCTGTTCTGCATCCCCTTCTCGCTCCCCGTGGCGCTCTTCGTGGGCGAGTATTTCAAGGGCACCAAGGTGGCCTCAGTACTGAGTACCGTCACCGACCTCTTGGCCGGTATTCCCTCTATCATCTATGGTCTGTGGGGATTCTATACGCTGCGTCCGCTGATCATGGAGCTCGGCATCTCTCCCCAAGGCTCGGGAGTACTGACGGCCTCGCTCGTGCTGGCCATTATGATTATTCCCTACGCCGCCTCGCTCAGCGCCGAGTTCATCAAGATGGTGCCGGGCGACCTGAAGGAGGGTGCCTACAGCTTAGGTGCCACACGTGCCGAGGTGATACGTCGGGTCGTGTTTCCCGTGGCAGGGTCGGGTATCTTCTCCTCCTACATCCTGGCCATAGGGCGTGCCTTGGGCGAAACGATGACCGTGACGATGCTCATCGGCAACACCAACAACATCCCCTCGTCTATCACCTCTACGGGCAACTCGATGGCCTCCATCATCGCCAACCAATTTGGCGAGGCCGACGGGCTGCGCCTCTCATCGCTCATTGCCATCGGACTGATTCTGTTTCTTATCACAGCAATCATCAATCTGATAGGTAAGGTAATGATTAAACGTGCAAGAATTGCTTAGTTATGAAAGTAAAAACCAAACATCGCTTGATAAAAGACAAAGCCCTGCTGTGGGGTATATGCCTCTTTGCCGCGCTCACAGCCGTGCCCCTCATCGCCATCCTTGGCGAAGTACTGCTGCGTGGCTACGACCAGCTGTCATGGTCGTTCTTCACAGAGCCTACTCCCACAGCCTATAAAGCCATGAAGGCCATCGAAGCCGGAAAACCCATCCCGGGCGGCATCGCCAATGGTATCATCGGCACCGTGCTGATGCTCGGCATGGCATCGCTTGTGGCTATCCCCTTGGGCATCCTTTGCGGAGCCTATTTGGCCGAGAACAGCAAGCGGCGCTTCGCCCAGGTGGTGAGCTACCTTACCGACCTGCTGCAAGGCACGCCGTCGGTCATCATCGGCATTGTCACCTACATCTGGGTAGTAGTGCCCATGAAGGGCTACTCGGCCATTGCGGGCAGTGTGGCGCTATTCATCATGATGCTACCGCTCATCATCCGCTCCACCGAGGAGACGCTGAAGATACTCCCCGCCTCGCTCAAGGAGGCAGGCCTTGCTCTTGGTGGCAATCGTGCCCGTGTGATGCTCCGCGTGCAGCTCCCTGCAGCCTTCGGAGGCATCTTCACCGGTGTGCTGCTCGCCATCTCGCGCGTCATCGGCGAGACCGCCCCGCTCATGTTCACCGCCCTCGGCTGCTCCTTCATCCGATGGTCTGTAGACAAGCCCATCTCGGCCGTGCCGCTGCTCATCTGGGAGTTCTTCAACGACCCTAACCTGCAGGAACTCATCTGGGGTGCCTCGCTCTTCCTCCTGCTGTTTGTACTTACATTAAACCTGTTATCAAAATACTTAGCAAAGAAATGGAATCAGTAACCCCCATACTCGAATTTAAGAAGACTTGCGTATCCTACACCAAGCAGACGATGGCCGTCAAGTACGTGTCGGCAGCCATCGAGCGCAACACTATCACCGCCATCATGGGTCCCTCGGGCTGTGGCAAGAGCACGCTGCTGCGTGCCGCCAACCTGATGCACGAGCTCTACCCCAACATCCGCGTCGATGGCGAGATTCTGCTCAACGGAGAGAATATCCTCTCGATGGAGCCCATTGATGTGCGCCGCCGCATAGGCATGGTGTTCCAGCGCCCCGCTCCTTTCCCCACGATGAGCATCTACGACAACGTGCTCTCGGGCTACACGCTCAACGGCATCCGCCTCGCCAAGGCCGAGCGCGATGCCACCGTGGAGCGTTGCCTGCGCAGCGTAGCCCTATGGGACGAGGTGAAGGACGTGCTCAACAAGAAGGGCACCTTCCTCTCGGGCGGACAGCAGCAGCGCCTCTGCATCGCCCGTGCCCTGGCCATGAAGCCCGATGTGTTGCTGATGGACGAGCCCACCTCGGCCCTCGACCCTATCGCCACCGCCCACATCGAAGAGCTGATGCAGGAACTGCAGCGCGAGGTCACCATCCTCATCGTCACCCACAATATGGGACAGGCACGGCGCATCTCCTCCAAGTCGATGTTCATGTACTTGGGCGAGCTGGTCGAGTATGGCGACACCGAGACGATGTTCTCCAACCCCACCGACGAGCGCACCCGCGCCTACCTCACAGGCAAGATGGGCTAAAAAGCGGTGTGGTGTGAAGAACAGCCACCACATCCTCGGATGTGCGGCGGATATCATTGCGGACAACAGGGCTGACCACCGTTCATTTGTATTGTCGAAGGCTTTTACCGCTGGGTGAAGTCGAACACGAGGCGGAGGTGGAAGCCTTCGTCGCCTGCCTTGATGCGAATGTTGTCGGGCTGGCTTTGAGGACCTAATTGTTCCAGTGGTTTGTAGCTCTGGATGGGCGGGATGGAGAGCAAGAAAGAGATGTCGCCCGAGGGGAAGCGCACCATGCTGCGCTCCTGCTTGCGGGGCTCGGTCTCCTGCAGTCCGCCCATCTCGCCGGGCGTCTGGTCAACGGCCTCCTCGGGGGTGAACAGGCGGAGGTAGAGGCCTTCGTTGAGGGTACCTACACGCCATGAGCTACCGTCCTTGTTCTGCAGCTCCATCCAGCGGAAGTCGCTGCGGTAGCCCTTGAACTCGGGGTAGAGGGGCGGCGTGGGGGTGTTGTAGTCGCCCGTCACGGTATTGTTGTAGGCCAGTGCCCAACGGCCGAACTGCTGTCCCTTGAGGCGGTTGCGCCATACGCGGTAGGGGCCGCGACCTATCCAGTGGAAGCTGTCGACCTGCTGCTCGGGGTAGGTGAAGGTGAGGCCCACGGTCCACTTGCTCTCGTCGGTGAGGAAGGAGCGCATGCCGTGGCCGCGCTCGTCGTTGAGCATCACGGCGTCCATGTGGAGGAGGCCGTCGGGGGTCTGACGCCATTGTATGCTGTCGATGCCGCCCTGGTACCAGAAGGTGTTGACCACCGTGCCGTCGGGCTCGGTATATTGCTTGTGTCGGATGACCTCGGCCTTCATGCCCACGGGAAAGGGACCTGCGAGGCTGTCGGTGCGGAAGATGCCCTGCTCATCGAAGGTGACCGCGCTCCACGCCGTGGCTTGGGGGATGAAGGTCTGCTCGTTGGCACGGTGGATAGGGGCAGTCCAGGTGCATACCTCCTCGCCCTTGCTGCCATAAGCGGTGAGTTCGAGCACATCGCCTTGCCAAAGGATTGAAGCGGATGAATTGTCGTCTGAGTTCCTGAACTCCTGTAAGGTGGCATAGCCGCTTTCGCCCGGGAGGATGGACGGAAGAGTCACCTTGCCTGCGTGGAGTACTTGCCCTTCGAGGGTTTTCACGCGGTAGCGCATGCTGCACTCGTCAAGATGGGTGAAGAAGTAGCGGTTGGATACGAGCACGCGCCCATCGAACGAGGGGGTGACGTGCAGACGGTCGATGTAGATGGGGCTCCACACCTCGCGGATGGTGTAGAAGCTGGCTTCGGGCTGGCGGTAAGGGTCCATGCAACCGTCGGGGCCGTGGCCTCCGTCGCTATCTAGGATGCAGTCCTTGATGTCAAATCCTCGCTGGCCGAAGTGCTTGCCTGCGGACTTGCCCGTGGGGAGGTCGGTGCGGCGCACGGCCTCATCGACGTAGGCCCAGATGAAGCCGCCTGCAAAGAGAGGCGAGCGGGTCCAGTGGCTCCACATATCCTCGAGGGCAGCGCCCTGGCCCTTGTCGTACTTGCCGTGGAGGAACTCGGTGGGCATGAATATCTTCTGCCCGTTGTGGAGGCGGTAGGTGCCCGTCTGATAGGCGGGATAGTGGTGGGTGTCGATGTCGCCAAAGTCGCTCCAGGGGTGTACTACATGACGCTTTTGTATGTCCAGTTCGGCAAACAGAGGATCTACGGTACGGTTCCACCCGCTCTCATTGCCGTTGCTCCAAATGAATACGCAGGGGTGGTTGACGTCGCGCATCACCATCTCGCGAGTCATACGGATGGCGGTGGTGTCATCGTAGCGGTGCTGCCAACCTGCAAGCTCATCAAGATAGAGCAGGCCGATGGAGTCGCACACCTCGAGGAAGTGACGGTCTGACGGGTAGTGGCAGCGCACGGCATTCATATTCATCTGCTTGAGCAACTGGGCATCCTGCAGACTCATGGCAGGGCTGAGCGCGCGCCCGGTCTCGGGATGGAAGCAGTGGCGGTTGGTGCCCTTGACGACGAGCTTGGTGCCGTTGAGGTAGATGCCGTCGTGGGGGCGCACCTCGATGGTGCGGAAGCCAATCTTGTAGGATATGCTGTGGCCACCCTCGTCCAACACGAACGTAGCGGTGTAGAGGTGCGGGTGCTCGGGGTCCCAGGTCTTGGGGTTGGGGTATACCCAGCAGCCCTTTTCTGCATTGTAGGACACCTTCTCGTCATTCACGAACAGCGTGACACGCTCGTCGGCCGTAGCCGTCACCTCGGCGTATATCTCGCCATTGGCGCGGGCATCGATGCTCACGTGGGAGATGTGGTCCGCAGGCAATACCTCTATATATACGGGGCGGTAGATGCCGCCGAAGAGCCACCAGTCGGCACGACGCTCGGCCGAGTTGACACTGTAGTTGTCCGACTCCTTGCTCACCAGCACCTCCAAGGTCTGCCGCTTGCCGGGCTTGATGAAGGGGGTGACATCGTAGGAGAACTCCGTGAAGCCGCCCTGATGCACCGGACCTACCTGCTGCCCGTCAATCCATACGCGGGTATCGGTCATAGAGCCTTCGAAGACGAGACGGTAGACATCGCCCGCGGGCATCTTGAAGGTGGTGCGGTAGCGGCCTGTCTCGGTGGAGGGGTTGAGGCCCTTCGTCTTGTAGAAACGTCCGTAGGTGTACTCGCCATATCCCTGCAGTTCCCAGCAGCTGGGCACCTCGATGGTGCGCCACTTGCCGCTCTGCTGTCCGCCCGAACAATAGAAGTCCCTGGTGTGGGTGTGCTCGGCATCGGTGCCGCTTAGGTAGATGCGGCGGGTGGTGTTGGTGGGGTCTTGTGCGGCGAGGTGAGTGGTGCATAGGAGGGAGAGGAGGAGGGGGAGGAAGTGTTTCATGTTGATGGCTATTAAAGACAATTAAAGGCTATTAAGGGGAATTAAGGGTGTATTCAAGATGCTGGATTCTGAATTTGCGGATGCTTGATTCGTATACGCTTGGTGTCGAGCTCGTATAGCCAGGGACGCTCGTCGGGGGTGGCAATGGTGAGGCGTATGCGGCGGAGAGTGATGTCTTCGGCGTGGCTGATGGAGAAGCCCCAGGCGGGCTGTATGCCATGGGCAGAGGGCTCGGGGTAGCTGCGTACGCCACGGCCCTTTTCCTTGCGGGCAGGCTCGTAGAAGAAGGGGTTGCAGCCGCGCTGCTGGGCTACGTCGTCGAGGGTGATGCCTCCACGGTAACCGATGGTGAGGTCGCTGATGCGCACGTTGCGCACGGGATGACCTTCGAGGCCGGCGATGAGGCAGGCATAGCGGCAGTCGGCATCGGTGACGCGGACGTGGCTGATGCGTATGTCATCGACCGAGGAGGGAGGCAGGGCCGCGCATGCGGTCGCCCAAGCGGATGTAGATGGGCGAGTTGCATATGTCGTGCATGGTGAGGTGGCTCACGCGGATGTCCTCCATGGGCGCACCGTCGACCGTCTCGAGAGCCAAGCCGCGGCAATGCTCGAAGGAGCAGCGGCAGATGGTGACGTGGCGAAAGCCTCCGTTGCTCTCGGTGCCCAATTTGATGCGGCCTGTGGGACCATCGCCGTCGGGAGCCTTGAGCGTGTGGGTGGTGCGGGTGCCGTCGAGGAGCGAACCTACATCGTAGCCGCTGACCTCGCAGTCCTCGATGAGCACGTGCTCGGTGGGCTTGGCCCAACCCAAGGCGTAGGAACACTTGACGTTAACGGTATTGACCCTGCATCCTCGGATGACCACGCGCTCGCAGCAATCAATATCGAAGCCATCGCGGTTGGTATCGGCCGTGACGTTCTCGATGAGCAGGTCGTCGACTCCCGTGAGCAACAAGGCGAAATGTCCACAGGCAAGGAAGCTCACGTCACGTATCGTCACGTGGTGGCAGTCGCGCAGGGCAAGGGCCTTGTTGGCTTGGGGCATACCGGTATATCCTCGGCGCGGCTCGCCACGACTGAGCACGCCAGTGCCGTCGATGAGTCCCTCGCCCTCAATGGTCACGTGGTGCAGGCTGTCGCCCCAGAGAAGCGAGTTGTGCCAATGGCTATGGCCGAAGTCCTGGTAGCGCGACTCATTGGGCTCGGGCTTGTCGTACCCTTGCGTGTCGGTCACGGGGGCAGCCTTCAGCGTAGCGCCCTTCTCGATGCGCAGGGTGACATTGCTCCGCAGGTGCAGCGAATAGCTGAGGTAGGTGCCCGGGGTGAGCACCACAGTGCCGCCACCCTCGCGGGCAGCCTGCTCGATGGCAGCATTGATGGCGGGAGAATCGATATGCGCTCCGTCGCCTACGGCTCCAAATGTGCGCACGTCATAGATAACTGCCTGTGCAGAAGCGCCAAGAGCCACCAGCATCAGGAGAGGGAGCAGTATTCGCAATTTCGGTTTCATGAGTTATATTTCGTTTTTAATGGTATTGACACGCAAAGGTACTACATTCCTCAACGGGAACAAACCTTTCCCGACATTTTTTCCACAAATGGCATAAGCAGCAAGGCCACTCCCGAAGGAGCGGCCTTGCATGATATAGAGACCGTAGTGAAAGGCGCAATTACTTGCGACCTTCTACCTTGAAGCGATACATCGCGAAGGTCTTGGCGGGCACGTTGGCAACGTCAAGCGCAGCACCATTGCCGGCCTTCACTTGGGGTACGATAGCGGTGGGGTTGTCAAGGGTGTTGTCGGCATAGAGGTCGTCAGAGTGGTAGGTGGTAACGTCTACCAACTGAGGCTTCTGGCTCTTGCGGAGGCCAGTGAAGGTGAGTTTCACATCTTGTGCCTGGTCTGACACGTTGATAACCTTTACAATCACTTCCTTCTTGTTGGCATCCCATACGGCGCTGGCGAAGAGACCGTCCTGACCTTCATTGCCTGCAAGAGGAGCGCCCTTCTCTGTAGCCTTGAGCACGTGGGTACCGGTGTTGTGGGCATACATCTGCTGCACGTAGTATGAGCAAGAGCGCACTGAGCGGAGGTTGTCGTACCAGATGAGGTCGGGACGCCACTGCCAGCCATCAACGTGAGCGAAGAGAGGAGCGTATGTGGCCATGTGTACGATGTCGGCATTGCGCTCGAGGTTGGTCATGAAGGCCGCTTCGAGGAGCGAAGCATTGAAGTGGTTCCACTTGCGACCATTGGCACCGTGGCAGGCATACTCACCGGCGAATACCTTCGGACCCTTGCGGTCGTAGTTGTCGTAGCGGTTGCCCTGGCTGAGGAACCACTTTTCGGGACGGTAGAAGTGCTCGTCGACAAGGTCTACCTTGATGCGCTTCATCTCGGGCCACAGATAGTCGAAGTCGCGACCTTCAGAGTTGGGACCTGACGAACCGATAATCTCAATTTCGGGATGGGCCTTGCGCAGACGCTCTACGAACTTCTCGAGGCGTACTACGTACTCAGAGCCCCACTGCTCGTTACCGATACCGATGTACTTCATATTGAAAGGTTCGGGATGACCCATCTGGGCACGAATCTTACCATACTCGGTAGTGGTATCGCCATTGGCAAACTCGATGAGGTCGAGAGCATCCTGGATGTAGGGGTCGAGGTCGTCGACTGCCACGTGGGCGTGCTCACCATTGTTCTGATACTGGCACGAGAGGCCTACGTTGAGCACGGGCAGAGGCTCGGCACCAATCTCCTCGGAGAGGAGGAAGTACTCGTAGAAGCCGAGGCCGTAGGTCTGGAAATAGTCGGGGAAGAAACGGTGGCGGAAGGTGTAGTGCCAGCGGTTCTCGTTGAGCGGACGGTTCTCAACAGGACCGAGCGTGTTCTTCCAGTTGTAGCGAGTGTCGAGGTCGGTACCCTCAACGATACAGCCACCGGGGAAGCGGAAGCAACCAGGTTTCATATCGGCCAATGCCTCCATGAGGTCCTTACGCAAGCCGCCCTTGCGGCCCTTCCAAGTATCAACGGGGAAGAGTGAGATGTGCTCAAGGTCAACGGCATTGTTGCCCAGGAGGAAGATGCGGAGCTGTGCCTTGGGCTCGGTCATGGGCGACTTCACTACGACCTCGTACTGCTTCCATTCGTTGCCCTCGATATTGATTTCGCGGCTGAGGAAGTCCTGTCCCTCGCGGTTGGTGATGGGCTGGGCCAGCTCCATGCGGATGCGGGCATTCTGCTTACCTTCGGGCACACGGGCATAGAAGGTGAAGCGGTATTCCTTGTCCTTCTCTACGCCGATGCCGAAGAAGCCTTCATTGAGAAGAGCTGTCCACTTGTGGCCGTGGCCAGAGCTTTTCAGACGTACGTAGTTGGGGTTGCGGTCGAAGGGGCCGTCGTTGCGTACCTCTACATTACCGGCAACCTGCCAGCCTGTGAAGGCGTAGGGAAAATCAAAAGAGCGGTTCTTCACCAACTCGGCATACAGACCGCCATCGGCAGCGTAGTTGATGTCTTCGATAAACAGACCGTACATGGTCTTCTGAATGGGAGCACCATTGCGCTTCATCTCCACGGTGAGTTCGTGGCTCTGCGCGGTGGCCGAGAGTGCAAGCGCCGAAGCGGCGAATGCGGTCAAGATTGTTTTTCTCATGTTTACTTTGTTTTTGGTTATCATTACTGTTAATTAATAGCGATTAAGGACGATTAAGGGTAACTAAAGGGCGATTGCTATTCGGCAAGAGGGTTCCATCCGTCGTTTCCAGCCAAGACCTCCTCGATACTATAGCCCTTGAGGTTCTTGAGTTGGTGGCTGAACTTGGCACGCTCCTTCTTCGTGGCAGCGCCTTCGCCCGTAGTGCCATACTCGGCAAAGAAGCAGGTCTTCTCGGCATCCTTCTTGCCCCAATTGTGCCATCCCACAGGGAGTATGTGGGCACCCATCTCGCAACGGATAAATACCGACTTGGCATAGGGGCGCCAAGGACGGGCAAGATGCACCTTGGCCACACCGTCGGCAGCCGTGAGACGGCAGTCCATAAAGACATAGCCGTAGGCCTCATCCTGCGGTGTGGAGGGTGCGGTGACGTATCCGCCACTGAGGCTATGGATGGTGCAATGATTGAATACAGCAGTAGAAGAGCCGAAGATGAAGTCAACGGTGCCCTCTATGTAGCAGTCCTCGAAGTACTGACGGCAATGCTTGCCGAAGTTATAGAGCGTATCCTGATTGCCCAAGAAACGACAATTGCGGAAGATGACACGGTCGCCCGCCACAAAGCAGGCTACCGCCTGCCCTACACGCCCTGCGGTGTTCTCGAAGGTGAGGTTCTCGCAGATGAAGTCGGGAGCATAGATGTAGCAAGATGCCGAGCCCGAGGTACTCATATTCTCGCCGAAGCGGTTGGGTTTGCTGGCATAGTCGTCGCCCGAGATCGCGGCACCCTCGGCACCGATGAGCGAGACATTGATCTTGGAAGCAGGAATGATGAGCTTCTCCTTGTACACACCCTTGCGTATATAGATGGTGGTGCGTCCCTCCTTGCGGAAGTCGGGCACGGCATTGATGGCCTCCTGCACGGTGAAGAAGTCGCCCGAACCGTCCTTGGCCACCACAAAGTCATAATGACGCACATAGGGAGCCAAATCAGGCACCACTTCGGCCATGGCATCGACCAGCAGACCGGCCACCACACGGGCACCATATATATTAAGGTGGGTATTGTCAACACTGCCTTTGGGCACGGCAGGCACCGTATTAGGCTCTACCCACATGTAAAGTTTCTTCGACTCCTCACGACCAAGCCCTTGCACGAGGTCATGGGTAATCTTGTTGGCATCTACAAAGGGTACATTGAGTCTCTTGGCCACATTGCGCGGACTATCGAGATAGGCACCATGGGTGTCATACAGCGTGTCGCCCTCGACCTGATTATCGACCGCTGTAACATGTCCAGGCTGGTCGCAAGGAGCCAGGAAGTTGCGGCGTACGATAGCATTCATCAAGATGGGAGTAGCACCGCGCTCACGCGATTCGTTGACAAAGCGTTCCAAGTTGGCATCAAAAGTCGTGCCAGGGTCGGTATGACGGTCGGCCTTGGGTTTCTCATCATTATGCCCAAACTGGATGACCACATAGTCGCCGGGCTTGATACGGCTGAGCACCTTATCCCAACGACCTTCGTCAATAAAGCTTTTCGAGGAACGACCATTCACGGCGTGATTGTCAACGATGATATCCTCGGTAAAGAAGCCACCCAACACATGGCCCCAGCCACGCTCGGGCTTACCGCCCGTGATGGATTTATTGGCCATGGTTGAGTCACCTATCATAAACACAGTGATTTTCTTCTCACTCTCCGTGAAAGCTGTGAGCGCCAACAACGCCACCAATATACAAACAAGTCCTTTCTTCATATTTTACACGATATTATTTGACAAGCCTATCATACCTATTATATAATATAGGCTGCAAACTTACGCATTATTCTCCAAAAAAACAACACAAAACATGACAAGCAGCCTGAATACTTGGAAAATCCAAAACTTTGTCGTTTCTTTGTAGTGAAATAGAAATCATGCCGTATGAAAGGAATCATTCTTGCCGGAGGCACCGCTACACGCCTTTACCCGCTATCCAAAGCTATCAGCAAGCAGATTATGCCAGTGTATGACAAGCCGATGATATACTATCCTTTGTCGACCCTGATGCTTGCAGGCATACGCGAAGTACTCATCATCAGCACACCGAGAGACCTGCCCATGTTTCGCGAACTGCTGGGTACAGGCGAGCAGTTGGGCATGCACTTCGAATACAAGGTGCAGGAGGTAGCCAACGGACTGGCACAAGCCTTCGTACTCGGTGCCGACTTCCTCGATGGTGAACCCGGATGTTTGATCTTGGGCGACAACCTCTTCTACGGACAAGGTTTCAGCGCCATGCTCAAGCGTGCCGCTGCCACCAAGGAGGGCGCCTGCATCTTCGGTTACTACGTGAAGGACCCGCGTGCCTACGGCGTGGCCGAGTTTGACGACACAGGCAAGGTTATCTCCCTGGAGGAGAAGCCCACCAATCCCAAGAGCAACTACGCCGTACCAGGACTCTACTTCTACGACAGCACCGTCACTGAAAAGGCCCGCGCACTGAAGCCCTCGGCACGTGGCGAATATGAGATTACTGACCTCAACCGCCTGTACCTCGGAGAGGGCACCCTACGCATGGAACTCTTCGGACGCGGATTCGCCTGGCTCGACACGGGCAACTGCGACAGCCTGCTCGAAGCATCCAACTTCGTGGCCACCATACAGAACCGCCAAGGATTCTATGTGAGCTGCATCGAAGAGATTGCCTGGCGCAACGGTTGGATTGATAATGATCAACTTACAGTCCTCGGGAAGCAACAAGAGAAGACCGCCTACGGACAGTACCTGCTAGACTTGGCTGCGATGTAGAAGCCGAAAAGCGTGTCTGATTTTTTAACTTTTAATTTTTCACTTAATGAGAACCTACTTAGTCACCGGCGCCGCCGGATTTATCGGTGCCAACTACATCAAATATCTGCTGAAGCACTACGATGATGTCAAGATTGTCGTCCTCGACCTGCTGACCTATGCAGGCAACCTGGGCACCATAGCCAAAGACATTGACAATGACCGCTGCACCTTCCACCGTGGCGACATCGGTGATCGCGCTCTCGTGGATAGCCTCTTCGCACAATACAAATTTGACGTCGTTGTCAACTTTGCTGCCGAGAGCCACGTAGACCGTAGTATCGAGAATCCACAGCTCTTCCTCGAGACCAATATCCTGGGGACACAAAACATCCTTGATGCCGCACGCAAAGCATGGGTGACAGGTCGCGACGAACAGGGCTACCCCACCTGGCGCGAGGGTGTACGCTACCATCAGGTATCGACCGATGAAGTATATGGCAGCCTCGGTGCCGAGGGCTACTTTACCGAAGAGACCCCCCTGTGCCCGCACAGTCCCTACAGCGCCTCGAAAACCAGCGCCGACCTCTTCGTAATGGCCTACCACGACACCTTCCACATGCCCGTGACCATTACCCGTTGCTCAAACAACTATGGTCCCTACCACTTCCCCGAGAAGCTCATCCCGCTCATCATCAAGAATATCCTTGAGGGCAAGAAGTTGCCCGTATATGGCGATGGTTCCAACGTACGCGACTGGCTCTACGTGGAGGACCACTGCAAAGCCATTGAGATGGTAGTGCGTGGCGGACGCCCCGGACAGGTATACAATGTGGGCGGACACAATGAGAAGACCAACATCGACATCGTGCGCCTTACCATCAGCACCATACACCGCCTCATGAGCGAGCAACCCGAATACCGCAAGGTGCTCAAGAAAAGCATTTTGGGAGCCGACGGACAGCCCACCATCGATTGGATCAACGACGAACTCATCACCTTCGTCAAAGACCGTCTCGGCCACGACCAACGCTACGCCATCGACCCCACCAAGATTAAGGAAGAGCTGGGATGGTATCCCGAAACCTGCTTCGAAGTAGGTGTCGTGAAGACCATCGAGTGGTACCTCAACAACCAGGAGTGGGTAGAAGAGGTCACCAGCGGCGACTACCAGCACTACTACGAGCGCATGTATACTGAGCGATAACCTCAATGCAAACACCAGAAACAAATGCATTCACTAATATTAATATCACCATTATGACAAAACGAATCTTTTCACTTGCACTCGTAGGTATGATGGCCTTCGGTGCATTCGCACAAGATGCGAAGAATGACGAGGGCTTCGTATTCACCACCGTGAAGGAGAACCCCATCACCTCAATCAAGAACCAGAACCGTGCCGGTACCTGCTGGTGCTACTCTACCCTCTCGTTCATCGAGGCCGAGCTGCTCCGCATGGGTAAGGGCGAGTACGACTTCTCTGAGATGTACATCGTACACAACACCTATCTCGACCGTGCCGACAAGGCAGTACGTACCCACGGCGATATCTCTTTCTCACAGGGCGGTTCGTTCTACGACGTACTTTACGGCATGAAGACCTTCGGTCTCGTACCCGAGTCAGAGATGCGTCCCGGCGTCATGTACGGCGACACACTGAGCAACCACACCGAGCTCTCAGCCGTGAGCGATGCTGTAGTTGCTGCTATCGCTGAGGGCAAGCACCGTAGCCTGCAGACCGACGAGAACGGTACTCCTCTGTGGAAGAAGGCTATCGAAGCCATCCACGACATCTACCTCGGCGTACGTCCCGAGAAGTTCACCGTAAACGGCAAGGAGTACACTCCGAAGTCATACTACGAGTCTACCGGCCTCAATGCCGACGACTATGTATCACTCACCTCTTACACACACCACCCCTTCTACGAGTCATTCGTCCTTGAGATTCAGGACAACTGGCGCTGGGCACAGTCATACAACCTCCCCATCGACGAGCTGATGGAGGTGTTTGACAATGCCATCATGGAGGGTTACACCATTGCATGGGGTAGCGACGTGAGCGAGGCTGGCTTCACCCGCAACGGTGTAGCTGTAATGCCCGATGCCGAGAAGGCACAGGAGATCAGCGGCTCTGATATGGCACACTGGCTCAAGCTCTCTCCCGCCGAGAAGAAGCTCAACGACAAACCCCAGCCCCAGAAGTGGTGCACTCAGGAGGAGCGTCAGATTGCTTACGACAACTGGGAGACCACTGACGACCACGGCATGGTAATCTATGGTATCGCCAAGGACCAGATGGGCAACGAGTACTACATGGTGAAGAATTCATGGGGCGAGAGCGGTACCTATAAGGGTATCTGGTATGCTTCAAAGGCATTTGCCCGCTACAAGACCATGAACATCGTGGTTCACAAGGACGCTGTACCTAAGGCTATCCGTAAGAAACTCGGTATTAAGTAACACGTACGGCGGAAAATCGCATGTAAGATTTTTCATAAAAAGACATGTATTAATCCCCGATTCCACGTGAGTGGCGTCGGGGATTTTTCTTACCTCGTCAACGAGAATTTCAACGAGGTGTTGAACGAGCCTGCACTGCCGCAGGACTTATCTATTGGCACAGACCTCACATGTACATGTAGACTCTGTAAAATGTCTGACGCCTACCCATTTGTCGCGATGTTTGTCAAATCTAGGTTTTATGCGGTTGAATAAATCCGTATCGCCATTTTCAAAGAAACGTCTCAGAGCGATGGAGCATAAGTCTGCAATCTGAATCATGCTTGTCAATTCCGAGTCCACGAGCTCATTCACCTTACAAGCGCGGAGGACGAAGGCTTATTACATAATAACGGCGGATTGATGTAAATCCGCCGAAACTAGAGAGAGTGGCTAATAGCCTACTCTTTTTATGCATCCTAATATGATTTAGTCAATAACAATACGCTTTGTTGTTATTGTCTCACCCGAAGGAGAGTCAATATGTAGTGACAAAGTGTATGCAATATACCATCCGTTAGGTAATGTCAGATTTGCAAATGCAGCATCAAACTGGTTCTTAAGATTTGCACAGCTTGCATTGAAGGTTTCAATTGCTTCATCTTCTGAAGTAGTGCTACCGAGGCTTTGTGTCTTGCTTCCATTGTCAAACACAAATGCATCATAGTAAGCTTGTGCTAAACTATTGCCAGACGCATCAACCATATTGGTTTCAACATTATCCAAAGCAATATAATATTCTGCAGCCTTCTCACAAGATGTTAATGCTACCATTGCACATACAGCAATCATTGTTAGGAAGAAATTCTTGGTTTTCATTTTGTCCCTAAAATCCGCAACTCTTCATTCCAAGCCAAGCTTTGCAGTAGTTCGTTCAT
>CAZMZC010000055.1:0-17176 GCA_964570685.1 uncultured Bacteroidaceae bacterium
CACACGGGGTCAACGCAACTCGCCATCGGGGGGTAAACGCACGCGACTTTTCCAAACGGGTATGGAGCGGAATATGCACAATAAACGTAATAATTAGCACATCACCATGTTAGGCGCCATCATAGGAGACATCGTAGGCTCACGATTTGAGTTCAACAACACCAGTGACTTTGACTTCGAGCTGTTCACTGCAGCATGTGACTATACCGACGACACCATCTGCACGGTGGCGGTGGCAGATGCCATCTTGAATGGCAAGCCATACCGCGATGCCATGCTGGAGTGGTGCCGCAGGTATCCTTGCCCTATGGGCAGCTATGGAGGCTCGTTTGCGCGGTGGATACGCACTGCCGACCCGCAGCCCTACAACAGCTTTGGCAACGGCTCGGCCATGCGAGTGAGTGCCGTAGGATGGCTCTTCGACTCCGAGGAGGAGGTGCTGGAGCAAGCCAAGCAGTCGGCAGCAATCACCCACAACCACCCCGAAGGAGTGAAGGGAGCTCAGGCTACAGCACTGGCCGTGTATCTCGGCCGAAAAGGTGTGTCTAAAGAGGTGATACTGGAGCGGATGAGAGAGTATTACCCTGCCTTCAAGGAGCCGCGATTGGGCGCAAACCCGTTCGACGAGACATGCCAAGGCACCTTACCCATCTGTCTGGGTATCATAGAGAAAGCAAGCTGCTTCGAAGAGGCTCTGCGCTATGCCATTGCCGTAGGTGGCGACAGTGATACCATAGGCGCCATCGTGGGAGCCATGGCCGAAGCGCTGTGGGGAGTGCCCGAAGAGATCGGGAAGGCAGCACTGGCCTATCTGCCTGCGAAGATGAAAGGGGTGTACATGCAGTTTGCTGAGACCATAGAAAAGTAGCCAGGAGTGTTGCTGCCAGGCAACATATTTATTAACTTTGCTTGCGATTAGGATTGGTAGGGTGCCAAACGAAAAGAACGCAGCCATGAGCGATTAGGGAAAAACAAGAAGCAACTTAAAAGAGTGGAAACGGAAACAATCTGCCACAAGAACGGAAAAGTCTATACTTCCGATTCCTGCACCGTGTAAGCAAACCGCAGGGTTTGCTTTACAATTTGCTACAAAATTTTTGTACAGTAATTTGACGCTAAATGAAGAAAAACTAAACTTTTTGCACCTTGTTGCACTAATTTTATCTTGCTTTGCAAGAAGAAATTAGGCTGCGGTTCGGAAAAACTCAAATAAATTTAACTTTGTTGAATTTCTGCCTCGCTCAGTAAAGAAAATACAAGCATTTTCTCTACTTTCACTCGTTGAAATTTGGTATTTCGTTCGGTTTGCACTATCTTTGCAGCCGCTAACACGGGATGTTAGCATGTTCAAATCATTAACTAATTAAAAATTAACAAGAAATGGCAACAAAAATCAGATTGCAGAGAAGAGGTCACAAGGACTATGCGTTCTACTCTATCGTAATTGCTGATGCAAGAGCTCCACGTGATGGAAAATTTATTGAAAAGATCGGTACTTACAATCCTAATACCGACCCTGCCACAGTAGATTTGAATTTCGAGAGAGCATTGTATTGGGTTGGCGTAGGTGCTCAGCCTACCGACACCGCACGTAACATTCTTTCTCGCGAAGGTGTGTACATGATGAAGCACCTCCAAGGTGGTGTTAAGAAGGGTGCATTTGACGAGGCTACCGCTCAGGCACGTTTCGAGGCTTGGAAGAGCAACAAGCAGGCTAACCTCGCCGCTATCGTAAGCAAGAACGAGCAGGCGAAGCGCGAAGCTGCTAAGGCTGCCCTCGAAGCAGAGAAGAAGGTAAACGAGGCTATCGCTCAGAAGGTAGCTGAGAAGAAGGCTGCCGCTAAGTTGGCAGAGGCCGAAGCTGCTGCAGAGGCTGCTACCGAAGAGGCTCCCGCTGAAGAAGCTTAATCAGAAGCACCACAAAAAAAATCACTCCCGCTCGGCACTGCCAAGCGGGAGTTTCTTATTTATCTAAGCTGTCCCGATTCGTTTCAGGATAAAACCCTATCACTCCAAATACACCGTGATGCCGCCACTGAGCTGGAGCAGCGAAATCTCACACACCTTGGTGTTGTACTCGGCTACGAGGATGCGCTCCTCGGCATCGAGGAGGCTCTTCTGGGCTTCGCGCATCTCGATACCCGAGAGGTCGCCCAGAAGGTAGCGCTCGTGGGCGATGTCGTAGTTCTCGCGGGCCGCGATGACATTCTCCTTCTCCAGGGCAAGCAGCATGCGGTTGTTCTCGTAGGCTTGCCAGAGGTCGGCCAGGTCGGTGTAGAGCGAGAGGGTGAGGTCGTACTTCTGCAACTCGGCATTGCGCAGGGAGAGCTTGGCATTGCGCTGCTCGCTACGGCGCTTGCCGTCGTAGAGGTTGAAGCCTACGGTCATGCCCACATCGCCGCCCCACTGGTTGCGCTTCATCGTGGTGCCTATGCCATAGCGGTTGGTATTGTAGCCGTAGCCGGCATTGAGGCGCACGTAAGGATAGTTGCGCGAGCGCACACTGCGCAGGTCTATCTCGGCCAACGTGTGGTTCTGCGCTGCCATAAGCATAGAGGCATTGTTCTCCTTGGTCATCACCCACAGGCTGTCGAAGGTGGGGAGCGTCATCAGGTCTATCTTGTCGTCAAACGAGGTGAAGCGTACGTCGAGGCTGTCCTCGGCCATCAGTTCGTGAAGTCGGATGCGCGACGAAGCCAACAGCTCGCGTTGCTTGAGACACTGGGCACTGTCGGCATTGAAGTCCACACGTGCCTGCTGCAGGTCGAGGCGTGAGAGGGAGCCTATCATCCAACGCTCGTGCACGATGCGGAGTCGCTCACGCGAGAGATTTACGGCCGATACGTAGTTGCGCAGACGCTGACGCTGCTGCACGAAGTTGTAGTACTCGGCAGTGAGCTCGGCGATATAGTCCTCTACGGCAATGCGTGTCTGGGTAGAGGAGAGCAGGCGAAGCTCGCGCAGACGGGCATAGTTGGCCTGAAGCTGGAAGCCGTTGAACACCGTCCACGACACATCTACTCCCGCATTGAGTCCGTCGTCATATATACCTCTATTCTTGGTGATGCTCTCGTCGCGGGCTACGATATCGTTGCCATAGGCCGAGCCGCTATACCCTGCCGACAGGCTTACCGAAGGCAGTAAACCTGCATTCTCCATCGTAGCATTGTTGGCTGCCATCTGCTCCTCGTTGCGTACGATACGCAATGAATAGTTCTTGTTCAATCCCTTTTCCAAGCACTCCTGCAGGGTAGCAGGGGTGGCATCCTTGGACGACTGGAGAGTCTCGCTCTGGAGGGTGGCGAGGATGGAGGTGGAGTCGGGGTTGAGGGTTCTTGGACAAGCCAAGGGCTTCGCTATTGAGGGTTGAGGATTGAGGGTTGTCTCTCCATCAATCCCTGCGAGATCCTTCGCGTTGCTCAGGATGACAGAGTGCAGCAAAAATGCTGCTACAAATATATATCGGTGTTTCATTGCTTTTCCTCCTGTTTAGATTGGTCGGTAGAAATGTAACTGTAGATGGCAGGCACCACATACATCGTCATAATGGTAGAGATGAGCATACCGCCTACTACGGCTGTACCCATCGCGATACGTCCGTTGGCACCTTCGCCCGTGGCATACATCAGCGGCAAGAGGCCGAGGATGGTAGATGCACTGGTCATCAGGATGGGGCGCAAGCGCTGCACGGAGGCTTCGCGGATGGCGGTCATCTTGTCCTCGCCGTTCTTCTGGCGCTGGTTGGCAAACTCCACGATGAGGATACCGTTTTTGGCCACGAGGCCCACGAGCATAATCATACCAATCTCAGAGTAGATATTCATCGTCTGGTCGCCCGCCATCATAAAGACAAGGGCACCGAAGACGGCGAGCGGGATGGTAATCATGATGATGACGGGATCCTTGAAGCTCTCGAACTGAGCCGCCAGGATGAGGTAGATGAGCACGAGGGCCAAGCCGAAGGCGAAGAAGAGGCTCGACGAGCTCTCGCGGAACTCCTTGGACTCACCCGACAGGGCGGTGCGGAAGGTGTCGTCGAGCACCTCGGCGGCAATCTTGTCCATCTCGTCGAGACCGTCACCGATGGTCTTACCCTCGGCCAAACCTGCCGACACGGTGGCTGCCACGAAGCGGTTGTAGCGGTAGAGCTTGGGCGGTGCTATGCCCTCGACAAGCTCCACGAGGTTGTCCATCTGTATCATCTCGCCATTGTCGCTACGCATATAAATGGACTTCAGATTGGCTGGAGCGTTGCGCTGCTGGCGGTTGATTTCACCTACAATCTCATATTGCTTGCCATTGAGGTAGAGGTAACCCATACGCTGGCCGCTGAGGCCGTACTGGAGTGTTTGGGCGATGTCCTTGGTATTCACGCCCATCAGGTTGGCCTTCTCACGGTTGATATTGATGCGCACCTCGGGCTTACTGAACTTGAGGTTCACGTCGGCCATCTGGAAGGTGGGGTTCTCATACACACGGGTCATAAACTCGGGCAATACCTCGGCCAGCTTCTCAATGCTTGTGGCCTGCAACACATACTGCACGGGCATACCGCCACGGCGACCACCGAAGGTCGATTGCTGCTGCACGAAGGAGCGGGCACCGGTCTTCTTCTGCACCGCCTTGGAGAGTTGCTCGGCCACCTCCATCTGCGTGTAGTCGCGGTCCTTGATATCCTTCAAGGTAATCTGTATATTACCGCCACCATTCGACACACGTGCCGTGATAAACTCGGCATCGGGCATAATGGAGTCGGCCAAGCGGCTGATGTCCTCGGTATAGTCGCGCATATATTCATAGGTCACACCCTCGGGGCCCATCGTACGGATGGTAATCTGCGAGCGGTCCTCGAGCGGAGCCATCTCGGAGGGTACAGCCCCCCACATCCATATACAGCCGGCAAACGAAGCGATCATCACGAACAAGGCGATGGCACGATGGCGCAGGATAAACTTGAGCGAACGCTCGTAGAAATTGTTAAGCCAAACGAAGAAGGGCTCGGTGACGCGGTAGAACCACGGCTGCACATTGCGACGCTTGAGAATCTTGGTGGCAAGCATCGGTGTGATGGTGAGCGCGGCAAAGGAAGAAATTATCACTGCACCGGCAATTACCAAGGCAAACTCACGGAACAGACGACCCGTGGTGCCCTCCATAAATACGATGGGGAAGAATACCGCCAGCAATGTAACTGTGGTAGAGACTACGGCAAAGAAGATTTCCTTGGCACCCTCGATACCGGCTGCACGTGGCCGCATACCTTTCTCAATACGTATATATATATTCTCCGTCATCACGATGGCATCGTCCACCACCAAGCCCACGGAGAGCACGATGGCGAGCATCGTGAGCACATTGATGGAGAAGCCCAGCAGATACATGATGAAGAAGGCACCGATGAGCGATACGGGGATTACGATACAGGGAACGAGAGTCACGCGCCAGTCGCGCAAGAAAAGGAAGATGATAATGATTACCAGCACAAAAGCCTCTACGATGGTGCTCTTCACCTCGTCGATGGAGGCGCGGATGAAGCGTGTATTGTCGAAACCATACTTGTACTCCACATCCTCGGGGAGGTCTTTCTTCATCAGCTCCATACGGTCATACACGGCCTCGGCAATGTTGATGTGGTTGGCACCAGGCTGCGGTATCACTACCACACCCACCATGGGCACACCGTTCATCTTCATGTAGCTCTTGATGTCGCGGGCACTGAGTTCGGCACGGCCGATATCGCTGAATCGCACGATGCGTCCCTCGCTCTCCTTGATGACAAGGTTGTTGAACTCCTCGGTCGTATGCATCAAGCCGAGCGTACGGATGGAGAGCTCCACCGTATTACCCTCGATACTACCCGAAGGCAACTCCACGTTCTCGGCATCGAGCGCATTCTTCACGTCCATCGGAGTGATACCGTAGCCCGACATCTTCACGGGGTCGAGCCAGAGGCGCATACAATACTTCTTCTCACCCCAGATATTCACGGCACTCACCTCGGGGATGGTTTGCAGCTGCTCCTTCACGGTGAGGTCGGCAATCTCACTCAACTCCAGCAACGAGCGTTTGTCGCTCTGTATGGCTACCATGAGGATGGGCGAAGCATCGGCATCGGCCTTAGACACGGTGGGTGGGTCGCAGTCGCGGGGCAGGTAGCGCTGGGCACGCGACACCTTGTCGCGCACGTCATTGGCAGCTGTCTCAAGGTCGACCGACAATTCAAACTCTACCGTGATGTAGCATTGTCCCTGCTGGCTCACACTGGTGAGCGAGCGTATACCGGGGATACCGTTGATATTCTGCTCCAACGGTTCCGTAATCTGATTCTCTATGACGTCGGCATTGGCACCAGGATAGGAGCACGACACCGAGATGATGGGATTATCTACCGAGGGGTACTCGCGTACACCCAATCCCATATAGCCTATGCCACCGAACAAGATAATGATCAGTGTCAATACGGTGGCAAGCACCGGACGGCGGATACTTAGTTCTGATATGTTCACAACGAATCAATTAAAAATTAAAAAATAAGAATTAAAACAGAAACTGAAAAACTAAAAATCAAAACGACGAATCATATATATCGCTTTTAATTTTTAATTCTTAATTTTTAATTTGTCGACATTGTCCAGCATCACCTTCTGTCCCTCACGCAGCTGCATGGTACCCGTGGTGATTACCGTATCGCCAACTTCAAGTCCCTGCACCACCTGCACGAGTGCTTCGTTGCGTATGCCCTTGGTGATGACTACAGACTCGGCCTTACCACCTTTGTACAGGAACACCTTGTCGTGACCCATCTCAGAGATGATGGCCTCGCTCGGTACGGCAATGGCATCGGGATACTCGCGTGTGAGCAGGTTGACATTCACGTAACGGCCGGGGAAGAGCGCACCGTCGGAGTTGTCATACAGGGCACGCACGGTAAAGGTTCGCGTATCCATATTCACGCGCGAGTCAGTGGCATACACCTTGGCCGAACGCTCGGCAAGGTCACCCTCCACGGTGAAGTTAAGTCGGGCGCCAGCCTTGAGCACTCCCGAGTAGCGCTCGGGCACTGAGAACTCAATCTTCAGCGGATTCATCTTCGTAAGCTTTACGATGGGAGTCGTAGGTGACACATAGGCACCGAGGCTCACCTCACGCAAGCCCAGCACACCATCGAACGGGGCACGCAACTCCTTCTGTGCGATATTGGCCTTCACGCGGTCAATCTCGGCGTGCAGTGCAGCCAGGTTGGCCTGTGCTTCCTGGAACGCCTCTTCGCTGACAGCCTCCTTCTCGAGCAGTGCATTCTGACGGTACATGCGGTCCTGGAAGAGCTTCAGCTGAGCCTCCTGCTTGCGTAACTCGGCCTGCAAAGGTTCGTCATTGATCTTGGCAAGCAGGTCGCCCTTGCGCACATACGCACCCTCCTGAAAGAGGATTTCCGTAACCTTACCCGAGGTCTCAAAGGCCAGACTCACCTCCTCATCGGGCATCACGTTGCCACTCACAAAGAGCTCGTCGGCCAGCATCACCTTGTCTAATACCACGGCCTGCACGTTGAGCGTGCGGCCCTGCTTGGGAGCCTGCGGCTGCTTTATCACCTCATCCTGCAATTCCTCATTCACGTGAGGCTTGAATGCACGCAAACCTAGCACTACTGCCAGGCCTACGGCTACGACGCCCATAAGCGTCCATTTCAGCGTCTTATTCATATTTCTTCACCTTATTTATATATTTATCCTAATTTAGCTTTTAAAATTATATGTATTTTCACCAATTGCAAAATATATTATCAAAGTTTAACGAATAAGTAGTATGGATGTATAAAAAGCACACGGAGCCCTTAAAGCCCCGTGTATCATATCCTCTAATTTTAATGGTCAACAGTCTGCGGTTTCCTAAACCATCAACCCTCAACCAAACTCAGCAAGCCTTAAAGCTCATATCCAGACTCTTCACCGAATGTGTGAGCGCACCTACCGACACGAAATCAACACCACACTCGGCATACGAGCGTATGGTATCAAAGGTGATACCGCCCGACGACTCCACCTCAAGGCGTCCGTTCACAATCTCCACGGCCTTGCGTGTGTTCTCTACGCTGAAGTTATCGAGCATCACACGGTCCACCCCCTCAAGAGCCAGCACCTGGTCCAATTCGTCGAAGTTGCGCACCTCCACCTCTATCTTTAGGTTCTTTCCCTTAGCCTTACAGTATTCCTGAGCACGGGTCACAGCCTGTGGTATACCACCAGCAAAGTCGATATGGTTGTCCTTGAGCAGTATCATATCGAACAGGCCTATGCGGTGGTTGCATCCACCACCGATACGCACAGCATCCTTCTCCATAATACGCATACCCGGAGTAGTCTTACGGGTGTCGAGCACGCGACACTTCGTACCCTCGAGCAGCTTCACATATTCATTGGTAATGGTAGCGATACCGCTCATGCGCTGCATCACGTTGAGCATCAGGCGCTCCGTCTGCAACAGGCTCTGCACCTTACCCTCCACAACGAAAGCGATATCACCTGGTTTCACGTGAGCACCATCATTGATATACACCTCCATCTTCATCTCAGGATCGAAGCGACGAAATATCTCACGAGCCATCTCAACACCGGCAATGATACCCTCCTCTTTGATAATGAGTCGGCTCTTGCCCATAGCTGTGGAGGGAATACACGAGAGTGTGGTGTGGTCGCCATCGCCAATATCCTCAGCGAATGAGAGTGCAATCAGTTGGTCTATCAGTTCGTTCATAATCGTAGATATATAATATATTTTAATAGGTGTTGCAAAGATAATGCAAACGAGTCAAAAAATTTGCTTTATTTCCAACAAGTCCCGCTTATCTTCGCTTTTTTATGCTGCAAAGTTAACGATTCTTTTACAATAAGCAAGTTTTATTCATTCATTCTTCGTAAATTTGCCTAACGAAACAACAGACGACAAGCCCATACCGATTCATACAAGATGAAAACCATCCTTATAGCCATAGGCAAGACCGACAACCGCTACCTCACACAAGCTGTCGATGATTACCTCGCCCGCGCCAATCACTATGCTCCTATCGAATTGAAGATTATCCCTGACATACGCGATGTAAAGAACCTCTCACAGGAACAGCAAAAGAAACGTGAAGGGCAGCAGATAATCAAGCTCATTCAACCGGGCGACCACGTGATTCTGCTTGATGAAGGTGGCAAGGAGTTCACCTCTGCAGGCTTTGCCCAATGGCTTCAGCAGCGCATGAACACCGTGAGCCGCCGCCTTGTCTTCATCATCGGTGGCCCCTACGGCTTCTCCCCCGAGGTATGCAGCCTTGCTCAAGGCAAAATCTCCCTCTCACAGATGACCTTCTCACACCAAATGGTACGTGTCATTTTCGCCGAGCAATTCTACCGCGCCCTTTCCATCCTCAACAACCTACCCTACCATCATATATAGAGGAGCAACATTTTTTATTTACCGGA
Organism: uncultured Bacteroidaceae bacterium; assembly: GCA_964570685.1. Lineage (GTDB taxonomy): Bacteria > Bacteroidota > Bacteroidia > Bacteroidales > Bacteroidaceae > UBA1189. The sequence continues at coordinate 9,468 of CAZMZC010000055.1, forward strand.
TGCTATCGGCGGTGCTGCCGACGTGTATAGAACTGTTATATGCAAAAATCCCCCCAAGCACATACGTTTTGTGGAGATTTCGCGTTAATATAGAATAATGAAAAAGGTAGTACTGCTTATTCTGTCGCTTATGGCTATGTTGCCCTGCTGTATGTTCTCACAAGAGAGCATGGAGGGTAACAGCGTAGTCATCAAGGGCAAGGTGACCGACGAGACGGGAAGCCCCATAGAGATTGCCAACGTATGGGTGGCACGGCAGATGAAGGGCACTACCACGGACCTCAAAGGAGAGTATACCCTGCGGATTGCTACGGCCGATACGGTGGAGATAGCCTACTCGATGATAGGATACCAGTCGCGTCGACGCATACTCACCAAACCCACGGGTACCATCACAATGGACATTATGCTCCCCCACACGAATACCGCGCTACAGGAAGTCACCATCCGTGAAACACGCCGACAGACGGGCACTATGCAGCACCTCACACAGAAACAGGCACGACTGATGCCCGACGCCTCGGGAGGTTCGATAGAGTCGTTCATCGCCACACAGGCGGGAGTGAGCGCCACCAACGAACTGTCGTCGACCTACAATGTGCGTGGCGGCAACTATGACGAGAACTCGGTGTATGTCAATGGCATAGAGGTATATCGTCCGCTGCTCATCCGTGCCGGGCAGCAGGAGGGTCTTTCGTTCATCAATCCCGACATGGTGGAAAACATCGGTTTCTCGTCGGGCGGCTTCGAGGCTAAGTATGGCGACAAGATGAGCAGTGTGCTCGACATCACCTACCGCCGCCCCACCCGACTGGAGGGTTCGGTATCGGCAGGACTGCTCGGTGCCAATGCTTACGTAGGTATTGGAAAGAAGGACAAGTGGAGCATGACCCACAGCCTGCGCTACAAGACGAGCCAATACCTCTTGGGCACGCTGGACACGCACGGCGAGTACGACCCCTCGTTTGTGGATTATCAAACCTACCTCACCTACCGCCTCACCGAGCTGCTGGAGGTGGGCTTCATCGGCAACGTATCACAGAACCGCTATCGCTTCACCCCATCGGATCGCAACACCTCGTTCGGTACCTTGGAGGATGTGAAGGAGTTTAAGGTATACTTCGGCGGACGCGAGGAGGACATGTTCCGTACGTGGTTCGGCGCACTGACATTGGGTTACGACATTGACGACCACAACCACATCACACTGAGCACATCGGCCTACCGCACCGATGAAGAGGAGACCTTCGACATCATCAGCCAATATTGGCTCAACGATGTTGACGAGGACAAGAACATGGGTGTGGGCACCTATATGGAGCATGCACGCAACTTCCTCACGGCCTCGGTAGCTTCGGTAGGCCTGAGCGGTACCCACAAGCTGCAGCAACACGAGCTGCACTGGGGCGCCGAGTATAAGCTGGAGACCATCAGCGACGACCTCAACGAATGGGAGATGCGCGACTCGGCAGGCTACTCATTGCCCCACACAGGCGAACGCATCGAGCTCATCTACAACCTGCGTTCACAGAACGACGTACGCAACCACCGCCTCTCGGGCTTCGTGCAGGACACCTGGCGGAGGCATACAGATGTGGGACTCTTCGTCATCAACGGAGGAGTACGCTTCTCCTATTGGTCGTGGAATCAAGAGCCTCTCTTCTCACCCCGCGTATCTGTAGGCTTCATCCCTGAGGAAAACGACAAGTTCACCTTCCGCCTTGCCACCGGACTCTATTACCAAAGCCCCTTCTACAAGGAGTTCCGCGATACGGTACAGGCAGGTGGTTCGTCCTACGTAAGGCTCAACCGCGACATCAAGTCGCAACGCTCCCTACAAGTGGTAGGTGCCATGGACTACCAGTTCCGTGTGTGGGACCGCCCCTTCAAGCTCACCACCGAGGTGTACTATAAGGCCCTGGCCAACCTCATACCGTATAATATAAACAATGTGCGCCTCACCTACTATGGCGAGAACTGCGCTTCGGGATACGCTGCGGGGCTCGATATGAAGCTCTTCGGTGAGTTTATCCCCGGCACCGACTCGTGGCTCACGGCCTCTATTATGCGCACCGAGGAGAAGATTGATGGCAAGTGGTATCCACGCCCCACGGACCAACGCTTCAACCTCTCACTATGCCTCACCGATTATTTCCCCGGCTCGGACCGCTGGCAGATGAACCTACGTGCTGTATATGCCAATGGACTCCCTTTCGGGCCTCCCCATTCTGGACGCGAGAAACAGATATTCCGCGCACCGGCCTATCGTCGTGTAGACATCGGCATGAGCTACCGCATAGTGAACAATGAGGAACGCACCATCCGTACCGGTTGGCAGCAGCACTTCCGCAACGTATGGCTCGGCGTAGATGCCTTCAACCTGCTCGGCATCAACAACGTCAACTCCTACTACTGGATTACCGACACGGAGAATCACCGCTACGCCGTACCCAACTACCTCACAGGGCGTCGTATCAATGCTCGCCTGCTCATCGAGTTCTAAGTTCACCACGTACATATTTCATCGCATAGCCCTCGTACATATCTACAAGGGCTACAAAATGGCATTATCCAAAAATAAATCGAATTTTATCGACTGTAAATGAAAATAAAGTCGTAACTTTGAAGCCAAATAGTATTTTTATAAATATAACCAATTTTAATTATAAAAAACAACATGAAAATCTCAAAAATCGAACACCTCGGCATTGCTGTAAAGAGCATCGAGGAGGCACTTCCCTACTATGAGAACGTATTGGGTCTGAAGTGCTACAACATCGAGACTGTAGAAGACCAGAAGGTGCGCACCGCATTCCTCATGGTAGGTGAAACCAAGATTGAGCTCCTCGAGCCCACATCTGAGGAGAGCACCATCGCCAAGTTCATTGAGAACAAGGGCGCTGGCGTACACCACGTAGCATTTGCCGTAGAAGACGGCGTGGCTAACGCACTGGCCGAGTGTGACGCTGCAGGCATCCGCCTCATCGACAAGGCTCCGCGTAAGGGTGCCGAAGGACTCAACATCGCATTCCTCCATCCGAAAGCTACACAGGGAGTACTCACCGAACTTTGCGAATAAAGAAGAACCACCCTATCCCTCCCTGCAAGGGAGGGGATTCTGAGTCCACACAATATTAGAATGTATAATTAATAAAACGCCCATTTTGCAGCGATGCCTGCAAGTCCTCCCTCACAGGGAGGATTTAGGTGGGTCTACCATTATGTCACAATTAGATAAAATCAGAGAACTCGTAGAGCTGCGCGAGAAAGCCCGTCTGGGCGGAGGCGAGAAGGCCATCCAAAAGCAGCATGAGAAGGGTAAGTATACCGCACGTGAACGTATCGACATGCTGCTCGACAAAGGTTCATTCGAAGAGATGGACATGTTTGTAACCCACCGTTGCCACAACTTCGGCATGGAGAAGAAGCAGAGCCTCGGCGATGGCGTAGTGACAGGCTACGGTACCATTGACGGCCGCCTCGTGTATGTATTTGCACAGGACTTCACCGTGAATGCCGGTTCTCTCTCTGAGACCATGGCCATGAAGATCTGCAAGATTATGGACGCTGCCATGAAGATGGGTGCTCCCGTAATCGGCATCAACGACTCGGGTGGCGCACGCATCCAAGAGGGTATCAACGCTCTCGCAGGCTACTCAGAGATCTTCCAGCGCAACATCATGGCATCGGGTGTGATTCCCCAGATTTCAGGAATCTTCGGTCCTTGTGCCGGTGGTGCCGTTTACTCCCCCGCCCTCACCGACTTCACCTTGATGATGGAAGGCACTTCATATATGTTCCTCACCGGTCCTGCCGTAGTGAAGACCGTGCTTGGCGAAGACGTTACTCAGGAGCAGCTCGGTGGTGCATCGGTACACTCCAGCAAGTCAGGTGTAACCCACTTCACCGCTCAGACCGAGGAAGAGGCTCTTGCCATGATCCGCAAGCTCCTCTCCTACATGCCCCAGAACAATATGGAGCAGGCCCCTCGCGTAGTATGCACCGACCCCATCGACCGTAAGGAAGACCTCCTCAACGAGATCATCCCCGACAACCCCAACAAGGCATACGACATGTACGAGGTTATCGGCGCCATCGTCGACAACGGTGAGTTCCTCGAGGTACAGAAAGACTATGCCAAGAACATCATCGTAGGTTTCGCCCGCTTCAACGGCGAGTCAGTGGGTATCGTGGCCAACCAGCCTATGGCTTTCGCTGGCGTGCTCGACTGCAACGCTTCACGCAAGGCAGCCCGCTTCGTACGCTTCTGCGATGCCTTCAACATTCCTTTGGTAACACTCGTTGACGTTCCCGGCTTCCTCCCCGGTACCGGTCAGGAGTACAACGCTGTCATCCTCCACGGTGCCAAGTTGCTCTACGCCTTCGGCGAGGCTACTGTACCCAAGGTGACCGTTACCCTGCGCAAGTCATACGGTGGTAGCCACATCGTGATGAGCTGCAAGCAGCTCCGTGGCGACATGAACTACGCATGGCCCACAGCCGAGATTGCCGTGATGGGTGCCAGCGGTGCCGCTGCCGTCCTCTACGCCAAGGAGGCCAAGGAGAAGGAAGATCCCAAGGCATTCATTGCCGAGAAGGAGGCCGAGTACACCAAGCTCTTCGCCAACCCGTACAATGCAGCCAAGTATGGCTACATCGACGACGTTATCGAGCCCCGCAACACCCGCTTCCGCATCATCCGCGCACTGGCCGAGTTGCAGACCAAGAAGCTCGAGAACCCGAAGAGAAAGCATGGCAATATACCTCTTTAATAATTGACAATTGAAAATTGATAATTGACAATTATGAAAAAAGTTCTTTTTAGTATAATGGTTACCTTGGCCGCCACCGCAGGCTTCGCCCAAGGTGCCAAGAGCCTCAAGTTCAACGAGATTCTCGTGACCAACACGGCCAGCATCACCGATGACTATGGCTGTCGTTCGGCTTGGATAGAATTTCACAATGATGCTTTCGCTTCGGCCAACGCACGCAACTGTCTCATCACGAACAATCGTGCCGTGCTCAACAAGGAGCTCAGTGCTCCCCAGCGTATCGCATTGATGTCTAAGATCCCTTCAGGTGATGTAGCTACCGGTATCAAAGGCAAGCAGAAGATGCTCTTCTATGCCGACGGACAACCCAACCGTGGCACATTCCACACCAACTTCACACTGGCCGACAGCACCACTACATGGCTTGCCCTGTACGATGCCAACGGTACTACGTTGATAGACTCTGTCACCGTCCCTGCCCTCGGCGAGAACCAATCGTATGCCCGTAAGAAAGACGGCATAGGCGAATGGTATATCGCAACTGCCGAGAACGTCACTCCCCTCACATCAAACGACATTGAGGGCGGTATCGACAAGGTGGCTCGATTCAAGGAGATGGACAGTCTCGGCATCGGTATGACTATCATCTGTATGATGGTGGTATTCTCAGCCCTCGCTATCCTCTGGTGTCTCTTCGCCATCATCGGCAAGATCTTTGCCAGCACCATCTCAAGTACCAAGCAGGCATCTGCCAAGCAAGCTGCAGCTCCCGCTCCGAAGAAAGAAGAGCACATGCTGCGCAAGGGCGGCAAAGCCGATGAGGAGATGGCAGCCGTATGCATGGCATTGCACGAGCACTTCGGCAACGTACACGACGAAGAGAGCAACGTGCTCACCATCGACAACGACGGAGAGTCAAGCTGGCACATGCTCACACACAGTCACTCACATCCGTACCCGTATAATTAAAAAGGGGCCCCACCCTATCCCTCCCTATAGGGAGGGGATTCAGAGTCCACTAACAATAAAGAATGTATAACTAATAAAACACGCCCATTTTTGCAGCGATGTCTGCAAGTCCTCCCTCATAGGGAGGATTTAGGTGGGTCTCAAATAATATGAAAGAATATAAATACAAGATCAACGGCAACGAATACAATGTAGCCGTAGAAGAACTTGAGGGCAACAAGGCCAACGTTACCGTGAACGGCAAGTCATACCAGGTAGAGCTTGATCGTCCTGCCAAGCCCGTAGTAAGCAAACCCGTAGCGCGTCCCGCAGCAGCACCCGCTGCCGCTCCTGCCGCAGCACCTGCTCCCAAAGCAGCTCCTGCCGCTGGCGGTGCAGGCATCAAGGCTCCTCTGCCCGGTGTCATCCTCGACATCAAGGTAAAGGTAGGCGATACCGTGCAGCGCGGACAGACCGTTGCCATCCTCGAAGCCATGAAGATGGAGAACAACATCAACTCCGACCGCGACGGACAGGTAGTAGCCATCAACGTAGAGAAGGGTCAATCTATCGCCGAAGGCACGGATATCATTACGTTGGGATAATAGAAGACCCACCCTATCCCTCCCTGGGAGGGAGGGAAATCAGAGTCTACTAACAAATAATATGTATAACTAAAACACGCCCATTTTGCAGCGATGTCTGCAAGTCCTCCCTCACAGGGAGGATATAGGTGGGTCTCACAATATGAACGAATTTTTCAGTTTTATCGGAAACAACCTCGTAGACTTCTGGCAATACACCGGTTTTGCCAATGCTACGTGGGGACATATCGTGATGATTCTGGTAGGATGCCTTTTCATCACACTCGCCATCAAGAAGGGCTGGGAGCCACTGCTGCTCATTCCCATCGGTTTTGGTATTATCCTGGGCAACATCCCCTTCAAGGCAGATGCCGGTCTTGAAATCGGTCTGTACGAAGAGGGCTCTGTGCTCAATATCCTCTATCAGGGTGTAAAGACCGGCTGGTACCCGCCACTCGTGTTCCTCGGTATCGGTGCCATGACGGACTTTGCTCCGCTCATTGCCAATCCTAAGATGATGCTCGTAGGTGCAGCCGCCCAGTTCGGTATCTTCGGCGCCTACATCATCGCCCTGCTCCTCGGCTTCGAGCCCGACCAGGCAGCCGGTATCGCCATCATCGGTGGTGCCGACGGTCCTACCGCCATCTTCCTGTCATCGAAGCTCGCGCCCAACCTCATGGGAGCCATCGCCGTGTGTGCCTACTCATACATGGCCCTCGTGCCCGTGATACAGCGCCCCATCATGCGTCTGCTCACCACCAAGAAGGAGCGCCTCATCCGCATGGAGGCACCCCGCAAGGTGTCACAGACCGAGAAGATCATGTTCCCCATCATCGGCTTGCTGCTCACCGCCTTCGTGGTACCGAGTGGTCTGCCCCTCCTGGGTATGCTCTTCTTCGGTAACCTCTTGAAGGAAAGCGGCGTTACCGGTCGCTTGGCCGATGCAGCCAGCGGTCCGCTGATCAACTGCGTCACCATCCTGCTCGGTCTCACCGTAGGTGCCTCTACCCAGGCCAGCGAGTTCCTCACCCCCTCTACGTTGAAGATTCTCGTTATCGGTCTCACCGCCTTCATTATCGCTACAGCCAGCGGTGTGCTGTTCGTGAAGTTCATGAACCTCTTCCTCCCGAAGGGCAAGAAGATCAACCCGCTCATCGGTAATGCCGGTGTATCGGCCGTGCCTATGGCAGCCCGTATCTCTCACGACGAGGGTCAGAAAGCCGACCCCACCAACTACCTGCTCATGAACGCCATGGGTCCCAACGTAGCCGGTGTCATCGGTTCGGCCTGCGCCGCCGGTGTACTGCTCGGATTCCTTATCTAAGGCAACACAAGCATACAATCAGAAATGAGGGTGTGTCAAAACGACGCGCCCTCTTTTTCCCCCATTTCTTCAGATTTATTC
>CAZMZC010000056.1:0-16893 GCA_964570685.1 uncultured Bacteroidaceae bacterium
GATGTCGTAGTGCTTTGACACGTAGAACTCCGAGCCGTTGTATATCATTGCTTTCCAGCCATTGTGAGTAGCCGAGTATGACTCACGCAGGGTAGAAATCACATACTTGAAGCCAAACTCCTGAGCCATCTGGGTGAAGATACCCTTGTAGCCCTCGGCGTCTGTGTGGCCACCCTCAACATCGGCATCGGGCTTGAATCCGAGGCAGAGCTCGGCATCCTCTTCATTGCCGATACATACATCTACATACTGCATCAAGGGACGCATGATTGACTGAGCCTTCTCCTTTGTCCACAGTTTCTTGCGGAAATTGAGGTCAACAGATACAGTCACACCATGACGCTTGGCAGCCTCACAAGCCAGACGAGTGAGCTCAGCAGCCTTATCACTGACGGCAGGGGTGATACCGCTCCAGTGGAACCAGTCGGCACCCTCCATAATAGCATCGAAATCAAAGTCCTGAGGATCGGCTTCAGCAATAGAAGAGCCTGCGCGGTCATAAATCACCTTACTGGGGCGCATAGAAGCACCAGTCTCGAGGTAGTAGATACCCACACGGTTGCCACCACGAGCGATGAAGTCGGTCTTCACACCGAACTTACGCAGCGAGTTCACGGCCGACTGACCAATCTCGTGCTTAGGCAACTTCGTCACGAAGTAAGCATCATGACCATAGTTGGCACAGCTGACAGCCACATTGGCCTCGCCGCCACCATAAACAACATCAAACACATCGGTCTGAACAAAACGAGTCTGTCCGGGAGTGGACAAGCGGAGCATAATTTCTCCTAAAGTTACAATTTTTGCCATAACTTACGTTATCATTGGTTTCGTATAGTTCCTTATTCCTACTATGTTAAAGCTACACTCTGCCGCATTTAACACATAAAACTCACGCAAAGATAGAAGATATTAGTCTAGCATCCAAAAAAAACTAAAATTTTTCGTTTACAAATCCAGCGAGAAGTAGTACCCCACGCTCACGCCACAGAAAAACTCGTTCCAAGTGGGATTATACATAATCTGGGCAGCTACGGGCAGTGTTCCGCCATGGTTGAACTCAAACTCATGACCGGCAGAAAGCTGCAGGTTGCAGATACCGAAATCATCGTTTTCATAATACACCGAACCGTAAGGTAAGAGTCCTGCCGCTACGCTGAAGTCTACCACCGAAAGAGAGAAGTCGTAGGCTACTTCAAAGTATGAAGGGAAAGCAAGAGCCCAGTCGAAGCCGCCGCCATCCATAGACCCCTCGAAGGTTTGGTTGACGATAGAGTACCATGAGAAGGTTACGGGGATATTCTCGCTCAATGTATAGCTCAGACCGAAATCGAGGAAGTGCCCATCTTGCCAAGGGCCAAAGTACTCACCTTCACCATAATCGGTAAGTGAGACGGTAAGATTGCGCCATGAGGCCTCTACAGAAAGGTCCAGCTCGTTGTAATCGTTCTTCAGAAACGATTTGGTACCCCACACGCCAAGACTCACCGCCCAATCGCCTTTCTCATAGTCAAAGTAAGCCGAAGGTTGGATACTAGGACCAGCCAAATTCATACCGCGCCACAAATAATGGCTCACAGCATCAGCTCCTACGGTCATAGACCAGTCACCACTCTCTTGCGCACGAAGCGGGGTAGCACCTACCGAGCCGAGAAGAAGAGCGCAAGCAATCATCAAAACGTTGTTTTTCTTCATTTTCTTTTACAAATTACTAATAAAGGTTTATAAAATGTGGTGACAAATTTAGTACAAATTTTCGATTCTGCGAAGATATTACGAGTTTACTTGTATTGTTTAGCGCAAGAAAGCCTGAATCAGATGAGGCAAATGTATTCATCTGCGAACGATTCAGACCTTGTCATCAGAAAAATTCAGTTTAACCAAACAAGCATCAAACTACGAAAAACAACGATAGCACCTAAGAAAAATGCGAATTCCGCACAAACAGAGCGGCAATTGTGATTGTTTAAAACATATGAATTTATTCTTAACTTTTTTTGCTCCTTTATTGGGAATTATTTTGTAAATTTGCCGAATTAAAAATAATAGATTTATAAACCCCTTTATAAAAATGGAAAAGAACATACAAGAATTGACCGAAAAAATGTTTCGGGATGGAGTAGAAAAGGGACAGGAAGAGGCTGCACGCATTGTAGCCGCTGCTAATGCCCAGGCTGCTGAGATTGTAGAGAAAGCACGCAAGGAGGCCGATGCCCTGATTGCTGCTGCTCAGAAATCGGCAGACGAACTGATGGAGAACACAAAGTCGGAGTTGCGCCTCTTTGCCGGCCAGTCGGTTAACGCCCTCAAGAGTGAGGTGGCTACACTGGTGTCAGACAAGGTGGTAGGTAGCGCTGTTAAGGAGCTCACTGCCGACAAGGACGTAATGGGTAAGTTTGTTGTGGCACTCGCCGAGAAGTGGGTGGCCGACGAGCCTATCGTAATCTCTGCTGCTGACGCTGCTGAGCTGAAGAAATACTTTGCTGCCAACGCCAAGGCACTGCTCGATAAGGGTGTGACCATCGAGGAGGTGAACGGACAGAAGGCACTCTTCACCATACAGCCTGCCGACGGCTCATACAAGGTGAACTTTGGCGAGGAGGAGTTCGTAAACTTCTTCAAGTCGTTCCTCCGCCCCGAATTGGTTGAGATGTTGTTCTAATTGTTGTCAACAGTCTACAGACAACAGTCTACAGGCCCAGTTGGAAGGCCTGCTGTTTATGACTGTTGACCGTTGACCGTTGTCCGTTGACAAAAAAGAAAATGAAGAAAAACTATTATTATCTCATAGCCGGACTGCCCGAGCTGTCGCTCGATGACAACAAGCTGCATCTCACGGTGCGCGAGTTTCGCGAGGCATACTACCCCGAGCTGGCCGATGAGGACCGCCGATTGCTCGACCTCGTCTACTTGGCCTACGACAATGCCAACCTCCTATTATTAATAAAGGATAAGGAGGCTGCGTTGGAGACCGAAGGGTTGTATACCAAGGAGCAACTGCTTGGTATCATTGAGGCAGCCCGCGCCCAAGAGGCTCCCGACCGCAACTATCCACGCTACATGTACGATTTCGTGGTGGAGGCCGAGAGCGAGGAGGATGCTGCCGAAGGCACTATCTTCCCCGAAGACCGCCTGGCACAGCTCTACTATGCACACGCCATGAACAGTGGCAATGCATTCGTGGAGCGCTGGTTCCGCTTCAACCTTGACCTCAACAACTTCCTCACCGCCATTACGGCACGTCGCTACAAGCTCGACGTGAAGAACCTTATCGTAGGCAACAGTGAGGTGGCCAAGGCATTGCGCACATCGAACAGCCGCGACTTCGGACTGACTGGACTGATGGATTCGTTTGAGGAGATTATGCGCATCAGCGAGATTGAAAACCTCGTGGAGCGTGAGCGTCGACTCGACGTGTTCAAGTGGGAATGGATGGAGGAGGCTTCGTTCTTCGATTACTTCTCCGTAGAGAAACTATTTGCTTTCCTCGTCAAGGTGCAGATTATCGAACGTTGGATGACACTCGATGCAGAGGCTGGCGGCGAACTGCTGCGTAGCATGATACGCCAATTGAAGGAGGAGGTAAAGGTACCCCAAGAGTATAGAGTATAATTTTTATAATGGAGATAAATGGAGTAAAAAGGAGATAAATGGAGTTAAATGCCAATAGTATATAAATTGTAAGACATTTGGCCTTTATCTCCCATAACGAGCAAAGCGAGAGATATCTTCTTTAACTCCCTTTAACTACAAAGAATTAATAAATTTAAGATATATGGCTACAACAGGAAAAGTGAAAGGCGTTGTCCAGAACTTGGTGACGCTGACAGTAGACGGTCCCGTGGCACAGAACGAAATCTGCTATATCACTACCGGTGGCGACAGGCTCATGGCCGAGGTGCTCAAGGTAGTAGGTAGCGATGTGTATGTGCAGGTGTTTGAGAGCACACGCGGACTGAAGGTGGGTGCGCCTGCCGAATTTACCGGCCACATGCTCGAAGTGACATTGGGTCCCGGTATGCTCTCGAAGAACTACGACGGTCTGCAGAACGACCTCGACAAGATGGACGGTGTGTTCCTCAAGCGCGGACAGTACACCTACGCTCTTGACGATGACCGCAAGTGGGAGTTCAAGCCCCTGGCCAAGGTTGGCGACAAGGTGAAGGCATCAGATTGGCTCGGTTCCGTAGAGGAAAACTCACAGCCGCTGAAGATCATGGTACCCTTCCAGCAGAAGGGCGTATGCACCGTGAAGTCTATCGCCAAGGAGGGTGAGTATACTATTAAAGATATCATCGCCGTACTCACTGACGAGCAGGGCAACGATGTTGAGGTGAACATGATCCAGCGCTGGCCCGTGAAGGTGGCTATGACCAACTATGTAGACAAGCCACGCCCCTTCAAGTTGCTCGAGACCGGTGTACGTGTTATCGACACCGTGAACCCCATCGTAGAGGGTGGTACAGGCTTCATCCCTGGCCCCTTCGGTACTGGTAAGACCGTGCTTCAGCACGCCATCTCTAAGCAGGCCGAGGCCGACATCGTAATCATCGCTGCCTGCGGTGAGCGTGCCAACGAGGTAGTGGAAATCTTCACCGAGTTCCCCGAACTCATCGACCCCCACACCGGCCGCAAGCTGATGGAGCGTACCATCATCATTGCCAACACCTCAAACATGCCTGTGGCTGCCCGTGAGGCATCTGTGTATACCGCTATGACCATGGCCGAGTATTACCGTTCTATGGGCTTGCGCGTATTGCTTATGGCCGACTCTACTTCACGTTGGGCACAGGCATTGCGTGAGATGTCGAACCGTATGGAGGAGCTCCCTGGTCCCGACGCCTTCCCGATGGATATCTCATCTATCATCTCTAACTTCTACGGTCGTGCCGGTTACGTAACCTTGAACAACGGTGAGGTAGGCTCAGTAACCTTCCTCGGTACCGTATCACCTGCCGGTGGTAACCTCAAGGAGCCTGTGACCGAGAACACCAAGAAGGTAGCCCGCTGCTTCTATGCTCTGGAGCAGGAGCGTGCCGACAAGAAGCGCTACCCCGCTGTGAACCCCATCGACTCATACTCTAAATACCTGGAGTATCCCGAGTTTGAGGCTTACATCTCGAAGCGTATCAATGACCAGTGGCTTGAGAAGGTCAACGAAATCAAGACCCGCCTGCTCCGTGGTAAGGAGATTGCCGAGCAGATCAACATCCTCGGTGACGACGGTGTACCCGTAGAGTACCACGTAGTGTTCTGGAAGTCTGAGCTCATCGACTTCGTTATCCTGCAGCAGGATGCCTTCGATGATATCGACTCGGTAAGTTCGATGGAGCGTCAAGAGGATATCGTGAACATGGTGATGGATATCTGCCACACCGAGTTCGAGTTCGATACCTTCCTCGATGTGATGAGCTTCTTCAAGCGTGTCATCAACGTCTGCAAGCAGATCAACTACAGCGAGTACAAGTCAGACAAGTACAACGAGTATTTGAAGCAGCTCGAAGAGTTGGTAGCAAGCAAGGGAGTTAAAAATTAAAAGTTAGAAATTAAAACATTCCCAATTGAGGGATGCTCTTCGTTTTTATCATTTAACTTTTAATTGCTAATTTTTAATTTATAATTTACGACAGTATATATGGCAACAAAAGCATTTCAAAAGATATATACAAAGATTAGTCAGATTACCAAGGCCACTTGCTCACTGAAGGCAACGGGTGTTGGTTATGACGAGCTTGCCACGATTGATGGCAAGTTAGCTCAGGTGGTAAAGATTGCCAGCGACGAGGTTACCCTTCAGGTGTTTGAGGGTACAGGCGGTATCCCCACCAATGCCGAAGTAGTATTCCTCGGTAAGGCTCCTTCGCTCAAGGTGAGCGACCAGTTGGCCGGACGTTTCTTCGACGCCTACGGTAACGCCATCGACGGAGGTCCTCAGATTGAGGGTAAGGAAGTGGAGATTGGTGGTCCCTCTGTGAACCCCGTTCGCCGTAAGCAGCCCTCTGAGCTCATTGCGACCGGTATCGCCGGTATCGACTTGAACAACACGCTTGTGTCAGGTCAGAAGATTCCCTTCTTCGCCGACCCCGACCAGCCGTTCAACCAGGTGATGGCCAACGTGGCTCTGCGTGCCGAGACCGACAAGATTATCCTCGGTGCCATGGGTATGACCAACGACGACTACCTCTACTTCAAGAACGTGTTCTCTAATGCTGGTGCGCTCGACCGTATCATCAGCTTCATCAACACTACCGAGAATCCCCCTGTAGAGCGTCTGTTGATTCCCGATATGGCCTTGACAGCTGCCGAGTACTTCGCGGTAGAGAAGAATGAGAAGGTGCTCGTGCTCCTCTCCGACATGACTTCGTATGCCGACGCCTTGGCTATCGTGTCGAACCGTATGGACCAGATTCCTTCTAAGGACTCTATGCCCGGTTCGCTCTACTCAGACCTTGCCAAGATCTACGAGAAGGCCGTACAGTTCCCCTCAGGCGGTTCTATCACCATCATCGCTGTGACCACCTTGTCGGGTGGCGACATCACACACGCTGTGCCTGACAACACCGGTTACATCACCGAGGGTCAGCTCTTCTTGCGTCGCGATAGCGATATCGGTAAGGTTATCGTCGACCCGTTCCGTTCACTCTCACGTCTGAAACAGCTCGTGTCTGGTAAGAAGACCCGTAAGGACCATCCGCAGGTGATGAACGCTGCCGTACGTCTCTATGCCGATGCCGCCAACGCCAAGACCAAGATGGAGAACGGTTTCGACCTCACCGACTACGACGAGCGTACACTCGACTTTGCCAAGGACTACTCAAACCAGCTCCTGGCTATCGACGTGAACCTCAACACCACCGAGATGCTCGATGTTACCTGGGGCCTGTTTGGCAAGTACTTCCAGCCCGAAGAGGTAAATATCAAGCGCGAGTTGGTAGAGCAGTATTGGCCTAAGAACAATTGACAAGTGACAATTGATAATTGACAATTGATCAACTGCAAGTATTTAATTGTCATTTGTCCCTTGTCAATTGTCAATTAAAAAAAAGATAAATAACGTGGCTATAAAATTTCAATATAACAAGACGTCACTTCAGCAGATAGAGAAGCAGCTCAAGATACGTCAGCGCACCCTGCCTATTATCAAGAATAAGGAGAGTGCCCTGCGTATGGAGGTGAAGAAGTGCAAGGAGGATGTACGTCGGCTTGAGACCGCGCTCGAAGAGCAGATTCAGGCCTACGAGTACATGTTTGCCCTTTGGAACGAGTTCGACGCTTCGCTCATCCGCGTGAAGGACGTGCATCTTGAAGTAAAGAAGATAGCCGGTGTGCGAGTGCCTGTGCTGGGCGATGTCGATTTCGATATCACCCCCTTCAGCCTCTTCAATGCTCCCAAGTGGTATTTCGACGGCATCAACCTCTTGCAGGGGTTGGCCAAGACAGCCCTTGCGAGCGAGTTCATGGAGGCCAAGCTGGCATTGCTCGAGCATGCCCGTAAGAAGACCACCCAGAAGGTGAACCTCTTCGAGAAGGTGCAGATACCCGGCTACCAAGATGCTGTGCGTAAGATCAAGCGCTTCATGGAGGACGAGGAGAACCTCTCCAAGTCATCACAGAAGATCCTGAAGACGCTGTTGGAAAAACGTGCCGAAGCGGAGCAACCCGCCGAGGCCTCTAATGAGAAGGAGGAAGAGCTATGATAACAAAAATGAAGAAACTCACATTCCTCGTATTCTATAAGGAGTACAAGGAATTCCTCGACAGAATGGGTGAACTCGGCGTGCTCCACGTGATAGAGAAGCAGCAGGGCACACTCGACAACGCTGAGGTGCAGGAGCAGATGCGACAACTGTCGCGTTATGCAGCGGCCATCGAGGCGTTGGAGAAGGTGGAGGTCAAGAACTTCGAGTCCTCCAAGTCCTCAGAGTCCTCTGAGCCCTCAGAGTTGCTTGAGCAGTATGACGCCCTCCTCGCCGACAAAGCCGCCAACGAGCAGCGCCAGCAGCTCCTCATCAAGGATGAGCAGGCGTTGGCACCGTGGGGCGACTTCGACCCTGCGTCCGTTGAGCGTCTCGTGAAGGCCGGCTATGACATCAACTTCTTCGCTTGCGCTCCCCGCTTATATAAAGAGGAGTGGGAGAATGAGTACAACGCTATCGTTGTCAACAGCGACAAGTCGAAGGTCTACTTCATCACCGTCACTGCTCCAGGTACAGAGATAAGTATCGAAGCCGAGCTATGCCGACTGCCGCAGACCTCACTGGGCAATGTGGTAGCCGAGCTTGAAGCGCTCAAGACAGGCAATACCGCTATCGAGCAGAAGATCGAGGCCTTTGCAGCCAACCACTTGGCTACGCTCAAGGCTGCTCACGAGGCATTGCAGAGCGACATCAGCTTTGCCAAGGTGGCACTCAGTGCCGACAGCGTGGCTGGCGACAAACTTATGCTCCTCCAAGGCTGGGCACCCGAGAAGGTGCTGCCCGAGGTGCGCGAGAGCCTCGACAAGACAGGTCATTTCTACCAGATTGACGACCCCACTCCCGAGGACGATATCCCCATCCAGCTGAGCAACAACAAGTTCTTCCGACTCTTCGAGCCGCTGACCAAGTTGTACATGTTGCCCAAGTATGGCGAGTTGGATCTGACGATGTTCTTTACCCCCTTCTTCATGCTATTCTTCGGACTCTGTCTTGGCGATATGGGTTACGGACTCTTGATTATGGTGGCACTGCCCATCTTCACCAAACTCTTCCAGCTCATCAACCCCGAGTTCAAGAGCTCGTTGGTATTCCTCTTCGGCCTATCCACGGTCTTGGCAGGAACACTCACAGGAACGGCCTTTGGCTTCAGCCTGTACGACATTGACCTTCCCTTCTTCCAGAAGATGAAGGCCCTGCTCTATCAGGACAACTCCAGCATGTTCACCCTCTCACTGGTAATCGGTTGCGTACAGATACTCTTCGGTATGATACTCAAGGTAGTGAATCTCACCATCCAGCTTGGTTTCAAGTATGCTGTGAGCACACTCGGATGGGTATTGCTGCTATTGGGTGTAGCTATCGGATTCCTTACCAACTCGTTCGGTGCCGTATGGTTCCTAGTAGTGATGATTGTTGCCGGTTGTATGATATTCCTCTACAACAGCCCCGGCAAGAATATCTTCCTCAACATCGGCCTCGGCTTGTGGGACACCTATAATATGGTGACCGGCTTGCTGGGCGACGTGCTCTCTTACGTGCGTCTCTTTGCCCTCGGCCTTTCGGGAGGTATCCTCGCCAGCGTGTTCAACAGCCTGGCCGTAGGTATGAGCCCCGACATCCCCGTCGTTGGATTCTTAGTGACAGCCCTGATATTCGTCATCGGCCATGCCATCAACATCTTCATGAACATCCTCGGCTCGGTAGTGCATCCCATGCGCTTGACCTTCGTGGAGTTCTTCAAGAACTCAGGCTATGAGGGTGGCGGACGAGAGTATAAACCTTTTAAGAAGTAAAATAAACAAAATTAATAACAACTAAAAACAAAAAATTATTATGAGTGCAAATCTTTTGATTGCCTACATTGGTGTAGGTCTTATGATTGCCCTTTCGGGTATTGGTTCAGCTTACGGTGTAACTATCGCCGGTAACGCAGGTCTTGGTGCATTGAAGAAGGTCGACAAGTTCGGTAACTTCCTCGTGCTCACCGCTCTTCCCGGCACACAGGGTCTGTACGGCTTCGCCGGCTACTTCATGTTCCAGAACATCTTCGGCATCCTTACCGCCGACATCACCGCTCTGCAGTCAGCAGCCGTGTTCGGTGGCGGTCTTGCCCTCGGTCTCGTAGGCTTGTTCTCAGCTATCCGTCAGGGTCAGGTATGTGCCAACGGTATGGCAGCTATCGGTCAGGGTCACGACGTGTTCTCCAAGACCCTTATCTTCGCTGTATTCCCCGAGCTCTACGCTATCGTATCACTCGCTGGCGTGTTCCTCATCGGCTCAGCAGTAGCTTAATGGAATTTTCGAATAGAAGAAAGATGAAGGAGAGTGCCGCGGCACTCTCCTTCTCTTTAATGTTGTTTGATTCTAATTCTCACGATTCTATCACAGGCTTATCTGCACCACCTCACCTTCCCCACCAGACAAGCGACAATGTTCACTTGCACGCATACCTACCGCCCACACAATATCGTTACCGTGACATAGCACCCACTGCTGCATCCGCTCCATGCGGCTAAGTTTGGCATCGGTGTAGAGGTCGCTCAGCAGTTTGCTTCCCTTCATACCAAAGGGGCGTATACGATCACCCTCTTGAGGGCGACGTACAATAAGCGGCTGACTGATATGCGAAGCATCCAGCACGCATATGTTCCTATCGCGCGGTACCATCCACCCGGCATCAGGCTTTATCCGCTTCACCTCCATCATCGCACCATCGGGTAGTGTCAATATGCCCTCATCAGGTAGCGGATATACGGCAACAGAAGGTTCCGTAGCCTGACGTCGTAGTTGCAGATGGGTGCGATCGCATAGCAACACATATTCCGTGGAATAGAACATGCGCCCTACCCTACTCCTTTCGCCCAAGAGTGTGCAGAACACATCACTCACCTGATGAGAATTGAATCCATAGGGATGCAGGATTTCAAAGAGCAACGTCTGGGGCACATCGGCCTCAAGGAGCGATGCGATGCATATATCCACTCCATCGGCATGAGCTGTAACGATACGTTCATAATCCCCTGCCACCACCTTATTATATATGGCAGCCGCATCGGACAAATGGAGAGCAGCCTGCGCTATATTCCCTGCAGCACGGGGATTGATTTCTTGCATCAAAGGCAGCAAGCCGAGACGTACCTTGTTGCGAGCATAAGCATCAGTAAGGTTAGTACTGTCTGTAACGTAAGTCTGCCCCAGCCAAGCCAGGTATTCGAGCACCTCACTGCGAGTAAGGCACAGCAGCGGACGCACCACATAGCCATTCTTCACACGCATCCCCGTCAAGCCATTGATACCTGCTCCACGGATAAGGTTGAGCAGCAGTGTCTCCACTGCATCATCCTGGTGGTGAGCAACCACAATTGCATCCAGATTCTCAGACTGCCGTATGCGCTCAAACTCACGATAACGAAGTTCACGGGCTGCCATTTCTACTGAGAGATGTTGCTCGTGAGCATACGCTTGCGTATCGAAGTGCAACACCTCCAAGCGGATATTATGTTCTTGACACAGTGCCCTGACAAACTGTTCATCACGATTGCTTTCTTCACCGCGCAAATGGAAATTGCAGTGTACGGCATGGCACACATAACCCAGACGCAGAAGCATGCGAAGTAGTGCCACCGAATCGGCACCGCCACTAAGCGCCACCAACACCTCTGCACCAGGCATCAACAAACGATGCTGCCCAATAAAACTCTCGACACGCTTCTCTAATCTCATATCGCCACAAACAGACAATTTTATGCAAATGTAGTTCATTTTTCGCACATAGCCATCCTCTCAGCCAATAAACGTGCATAAATCGAGCAGAATGCTGCACAACAAACGATTCTGCCACCCCCATTTGCAGCAACCACTCAGCAGGGAATGCAGCAAGCACCTTTTCTTGCTATATAATGATTTGCATTTACCCCTTGGCATTGGCAGCGATAAAATCCACCTACCCCACTGATATTCAATATAAAAAACTCTGCCAACCCCTCCTTGATACCCCTTGGCAGGCAATAAAGCAGAATCTTAGTCCCTGCCAAGGGGTAGCTCACATTCTGCCAGGGGGTATGAATGTGGATTATTGTACGCCGGTGCACATGTAATCTCCTGACAATGAAGCCTCAACTCTTAGATTTCAATTTTTAATCTGACTTCTGCCAAGGGGTAGATGAGAAATCCTTATATATGGCTTGCATGCACAATCCGCATTTCTCGCACAAAGCGCATTCTCGCGGTTGATGCATGCAATGGAATTATCACAAGCATGAAGCAAAACCAGTACATGCATGTACCATGAGAACAAGACGTAGCTGCTGTGCGATAAATATTTTTCTTACCTGTAACAAAGTATTTTTACACCTGCAAAAATATTTTTTCCAGCCTTCCAAATCATCCGTCACTTGCTAGTGACGTATGCGTCGCTAGTTAGTGATGCGTGCCTCGCTAGTTAGTGATGCATGCGTCAGTAGCAAGTGACGGAAGCGTCGGAAGCTACCGACACCTGTAATCCCCTTCATTCTTTCGGGGCACAGGCCCTTACACTCGTAAACATACACGCAATGCGCATTTACTTTTGCACCCGAGAAACGAATATCTCGGTGAGCGTTCGCATTGATTTTCTCTAAAAAAAGTAGTGCAAATGCATTGTTTATAGAAATTAATATGTACCTTTGCATTGCCTGAGGGGAGAAATCCTTGGGTCAAGAATGCGTTTCTTGCTTTTATCCCACAAAGTGAAATCGCCAATTTCAAAACAACAGAGGGATGAGAACAATGCGACGCTCATTCTGTTTGTATATCCCGTGTACAGCCCACGCTGTACCTCACAAGGTATATACGACAGCGTGGGGTATTTGTTTCTCGGTTCATTTCTGTTATGGTGTTTGGCGATACCAACTTTGTGATGAGCGCGACAAGTCTCTACGCTTTTCTTGTATCCGTTAATCAAATACATTATTAACGCTGATTTCGGGAGACTTGTAGGCAATATTATAGTAGAAATTACCTATGGAGAAGACTATCAGAAAAGCAACTAAACTATTAGGTGAAGGCGAGGCTGAAAGAGCATTAGCAATGCTTAAGACTTTAGAAGCACCAACGGAAGAAGGCAAAAATTTAATGATGGAGTGTCGCAAGGTTCTATCAGATCAATATATTTACCTTCTTAAAGAAGCTGAGTCTAAATCTCAAGATGAAGAGATGTACACTATTCTCAGAAAATATCTGGACAATATAGGTGAAGATAAGAAACTAAAACCTTATAAGAGGTTTCTGCGTAAATATGAGAAACAGAAAACCGCAGAATGTAAAAAGACAGAAAAGAGGCAAGAAAATACGGATAACAGTTTTCTTACAAAAAACAATGGAGCGATTTGTCAAGGTTTATTCTGGAGCTTCTTAATACTCTTCTTTTTGATAATTTGTAATTGACATCATTGTTTATGGCACTAATCAAATCCATCTATAGGGAACAAGAAGACCGCGAGGAACTGGTCTATAAGTTCCCTTTCAATAACATCAGTTTGGGTAGTGTGCTCACGGTAAACGAGAGCCAGGAAGCATTGTTCTTCAAGAGTGGTGTGCTGTGCGATACGTTCGGTGCAGGCCGTCACACTCTCTCTACAGCCAACCTGCCTATATTGAGTAAACTGATTAATCTGCCGAGTGGAGGCGATACCACATTCATGGCAGAAGTGTGGTTCGTCAGCAAACTTGACAAACGAAATATGTTTTG
Organism: uncultured Bacteroidaceae bacterium; assembly: GCA_964570685.1. Classification (GTDB taxonomy): domain Bacteria; phylum Bacteroidota; class Bacteroidia; order Bacteroidales; family Bacteroidaceae; genus UBA1189. Next base: position 13,426 of record CAZMZC010000056.1, read on the forward strand.
GGGCACGGGAGGACTACGCATCATTGACCCCTATTTCCAGATACCCATTAAGATTTCGGCACGCGGACAATATGGAGTGAGGATTTCAGACAGTGCATTGTTCTTGAAGAAACTGATAGGAACTCTTGCGTATGTAACCACCGAATTGGTAGAAGAGCAGTTCCGCGTAGATGTGATAGAGACGGTAAAGGTTTCTATCGCCAAGTTTATGAAAGAAAACAATGTCAACATCAACGAACTCGGCGTAAGCTACAAGGAACTATCAAAGGCTATTGCTAAAGATCTACAAATTGTATATGACGAGTATGGTGTGGAACTGCTGAATTTCAATGTCGAGGATATCGGTTTTGATGAGAATGACAAGGGATACCAGACTGTGATGGAAGGTGTAGCCGAACAGGCCAAGTTGAGCAAGTTGGGTGTAAGCTATGTGCAACAGAAACAGCTCGACATCGCGCAGACGGCAGCAGGCAATGAAGGTGCAGGGAACTTTATGGGCATCGGTATGGGGCTTGGTATGGGCAATGCTGTAGGGCAGATGGTGGGTAGTACTATGCAGGCTATGTCGCAAGCTCCGCAGATGTCATCATACTATGTGGCCAAGAACGGACAGACCACGGGGCCATTCACGATAGATGTGGTGCAGGGTATGATAGCACAGGGCGAAGTTACCGCTACTACTTATATATTTAAGGTAGGCGGCCAGGCTTGGGTGTTGGCCGCTGATGATGCAGAGGTATCACGACTGCTTTCGTTGATGACACCTCCACCCCCTCCACCTCCAGTAATGTAGCGGATAAACGAATATAACACAATCCATAAACACAGATAAGATATGAAAAAAGTATTATTCCCTTTGATGGTATTGCTTGCTGTAGCATGTACAGCAGGTATATATTATCTGCTCTTTGATGAACAGACCACCAAACTCTTTTATATAAACACTGTAGTCACTTGCCTGGCTGAAGTGTTGTTGCTGGCTAATATCCCTATATGGTCGGGCGAGAAGTTGATGACGGTGAAGAATGCTGCCGTATCGGTTTCAATCAATGCATATGCCATATTGCTATTCTTGTGGACTACCATATATACAATTGTCATATATAATCAGGAAGAAGAGAACTTCAAATCACTTTACATCGGTTTGTTGTGTATTACTCTCCTGTTAGTTATCCTTTGCGGTGCTACATTGATTGGAGGTGAGGTTACAGAGAAGCACGTCAAGGAACTGGGAACAGCGGTAAACAGCAAGAAGGTATTTGTCTTCTCTGCGCAAGAGTCGTTGATGAGCATCAAAGATGCATTGCATAGTGAGGATTCGGAATGGAAGGATGAGACATTGCGTGCTTTGCATATTATTGCAGACAAGATTGGGGCGATGCCTACGGAAAAATTGAGCAAGAATGCCGATATTGCCAGTGAGTTAAAAGCGCGGATGAAAGAAATCGAGGAAATGTGCGAAGACCTTGCTACCACCGAAAACAAGCAAGAAATGCAAGCAAAGATTACTCGTAAGACCAACCAACTGAAAAACTATTTAGTAACTATTAAATCAATAATGTAAGACTATGCAAGAAGAAATGAAATGTCCTACTTGTGGCGGTGACAAGTTCAAGTTTATGGGTGGCAACACCTTTAAGTGCGCATATTGTGGTGCGACGTTAGTAAACGAGCAACAAGTCCCCGAAGTAGAAAAGGAGGTTGTATATGTGCAGGCGACTCCGCCTCCTTCACAACCTCAGTATCAACAGATGGCTCCGCAGCAGCCTTATGCTCTATCGAAAGGGAAAAGCAAGGGAACAGCTGCAGTGCTTTGCTTCTTCCTAGGAGCAATTGGTGGTCATAAGTTTTACTTAGGAAAGGTAGGGATAGGTTTATTATATTTGGTCTTTTGTTGGTCTTGGATTCCTTGTATAATCTCTGTGATAGACTTTATTGTATTGCTCTGTATGGATGAAAGAGAGTTTGACCGAAAGTATAATTACTAAAGACTTGTCAACTCGCAAATAAACTCCACAAAGTCTTCAAGAAATAGGCGCAGACGTATCTTGAAGGCTTTGTGGAGTTTGTTTATACACAGTTGAGGACTTATCCCAAAGGTTATATACCGCTTCATCCTTGCCTTCAATCCGCCCAATTCCCAAGGCGGACGAAAAGAACGCAGCCATGAGGTGTGAGAGTCTATCTGGCTACACCGCTCTCAATCTCATTCTGAAGGTAGGAAAATACATATACGGCACTCTCGTAATATAGGCCGCAAGCAGGGTCGTTGAGTCGTTGGAATGTCTCCGATGCATACAACTCATCCAAGGCCTTTTTGATATCCCAGTCATAGCGTTCCATCAACATGCTGACGAGTTCGGTGGAGAGGCATTCTATCTGAAATTGGATGTCGTTGTTCATTCTTCAATTCTTTTCAATAGGTTGATAGCCTTAGGAGTACCGAAGAAGTATTGCACAGAACGGTTCCCCCTATATCTTAACTCTTCGATAAGCTTTCCCATGCTGATGTATCCCATGACGAACCGTCGTATCTGTACGCCCACCGTATCGTTGGCAATGGGGCCAATGACGATGTCATAGGAATGGGCAGGGGTGTCAGACGTGTTCTTGCGATTTGCCAATACAAATTCAGCCCATTCAATGCTATAATCATCGAAGACCTTGATGTTGAATTCTGCTTGTCCCAGGACTGATTCGTCGAACGTGTATGCAGTAACGGTAGGGATGCCGCTTCTCATACGTTGTGTCGTCCGGATGGCCATATCCATGGCTTGCTGCCGATTGGCGTTCAGGTAAAAGCCGCAGCCGAAATCCTTGCCTTTTCGTGATAGCGACAAGTCGATTTGTTCAATGCTGACGTTAGAACCGTGATATAACGTTATCATGCGATGCGCCCTCCTTTCTGTAAGCAGATGTGCGTAAGATCCTCGACCGCATCGTCGATAGACAACGTGTGTTCGGCTTCGTAACAATCCAGCAGGAAGTCGATTCCAGTGAATCTACGCAGATAGGCGTATGCCTGTGCGTTAGACAAATGGAAGCGAGAGGCAAAGGCACCTACGCAACATATCACATATTCTATTCTGTTCAGAATCTCAATCTTTCCCATACTCAACAAAGATTTGGTGCAAAGTTAACGATTAATCTTAATCAAACAAACAGTTTGCAGAAAAGTTACATGGGCTTCCTTGCTAAAACTTAGAGTACTAACATTTACATCGTTCATTTACATCGTTCTCGTCCTTGCCATATCTTCGCCCAATCCCAAGGGCGAATGAAAAGAACGCAGCCACGGGCGATTAGGAAAAAACAAGAAGCAACTAAAAAAGGGGAAACGGGAACAATCTGCCACAAGAACGGGAAAGTCTATACTTCCGATTTCAACACCGTGTAAGCAAAACAATGCTTTCTCGGGTCACCAGTAAAACCCTGTGTTTATGCGTATATGTTGGTTAATCTGAAAAG
>CAZMZC010000057.1:0-16759 GCA_964570685.1 uncultured Bacteroidaceae bacterium
CTGGTTCTCAAAGGCAAACTTCGCCAATGAACTCTGTGCGATGGGATTCCATCTGTTCCGGAAAGACCGGGTCGGAGAAATTATCGGGACTTCATCGGACACATCCCGAGGTGGAAGGCATTATACACCTGTGTATCGAATTTATAAGGACACTCTTAAACCGGGAAAAGGCGATGAAACTGGATGAATGGATTATGCTGGCGGGAAAAGTGAAGTCCAAAGGTATCAAGACTTTTGTGGAATATATAAAGTGTGACAGGAAAGCAATAGAAATGGCATGCCAGACTCATTACAGCAATGGAGTCATGGAGGGGACAGTGAACAAAATAAAAGAAATCAAGAGAACCATGTTCAATAGAGCAGAAATTGAACTGCTAAGGGCAAAAATCATCTATGCAAACTATGGAATATAGAAGAGATTTGCCCCTAAATTTACGAAGAACAAAAAAAACACGGATATAAATTTGTTAATCCAAAAATATATACTACCTTTGCAGTCGCAAACCACAAGGGTACCTTGGCCGAGTGGCTAGGCAACGGTCTGCAAAACCGTGTACGGCGGTTCGAATCCGCCAGGTACCTCAAAGAGAAAAGAGTTGTTCCAGAAGAACAACTCTTTTCTTGTTTCGCATTCACCCGACAATTTTTGGAGCGCTGCAATCAGCTGATAAGCACAGCCACCTCGGCCTGAGCTATGCGCAAGAGGTCGGACGGTGCAATCTTCACCTGCAAGCCACGCACTCCTGCACTGACAAAGATATAGGAGAAGTCATTGCACGTATGGTGTATGTAAGTGGGGAAATGCTTCTTCATCCCTATGGGCGAGCAACCGCCACGGATATAGCCGGTAAGCGGGAGCAGCTGTTTCATGGGTATCATCTCACATTTCTTATTGCCCGAGACCTTGGCAGCCAGCTTCAGGTCTACAGTAGCATCACCAGGGATGACGCATACGAAATACCCTGTGCGGTCGCCTTGCAGTACAAGTGTCTTGAACACCTGAGCAATATCCTCGCCCAGCGATTCTGCCACATGAGGCGCACTGAAATCATTCTCATCCACTTCGTAAGGAATGAGTTCGTAGGAAATCTTTGCCTGGTCGAGCAGGCGAGCTGCATTGGTTTTCTGTATTTTGGGCATAAGGGATTTATGGTTATGGGTTAAAGGTGAGTGGTGAGTGGTGAGCGGTGAGCGGACACTAAACACTAAACACTAAACAAGAATCACCGTATCTCCTTCCGAGAGATAAGCGAGCCGTCGGGTCGACGATAACAGACAATATAGAGGCCACAGGCAGCATGTTCTATACGACGGCCTGTAAGGTCATAAACGCCTTCGACCACCAACTCTTCGGCCCGTAGCAGTTCCACATCTGTAGCATCATACTCATGGGAATAGAGTTCCAGTTTGTCGACGTCAACCGCCACATCTATAAGTTCGCCCCACACAAACTCAGCCAGCACGGGATAGTCTATATAGGGATTACGGTTGTGCTGTATGCCATACACAGCATTGTTTCTATCAATTTCCTTTTCGCTCACAGGGTCTTGCCGGTGCCACTTGAGCAATACCTCAAGTGCCCAATCGGTAAATGCCGGATAGGCATCGCCGCAGAGCATATCGCTACTCCACCCTGCCACCTGCGTTTCGTAGCGGGTGACCATATAGAAATAGGTGCGGGCGAAATCGCCCTTATACTCATCGGCCGGTTCAAACACGGTGCCCGAATAGCCTGCCACCGCGCTTTTCCCCAACTTGGAGAATCCTCCCTCTGACTGCTTGCTCACTGTGCCCACCTCGCCAAACGGATAATTGCTACGCATATTATTGATATATGAGTCGGTAGGATACATATGAAAGAGGTCGGTATACATCGGATAGGCATCGTGAAACCAGCTCTTGGGCATAGAGTGCTCGCGGTTGTAGTCGGCCCCTTCCCTACCGCCACCACCAGTGTTTTGGTCATCGCTAAACACATAATTGGTGACATTGGAATACATATCCCACACCTTTCCATCGGGACGACAGTCGGTAGAGCGAAAGTCGGTCCACAAATCTTTGTAAGTACGTTGGGTATGCCCATCGATAGCACCCATCAAGGCCGTCTTCACCGTAGCTCCCTTTTTACCTGCCACAACATCGTAATATCCAGATAAAGGTTGGGCATTGGTATATCCAATGCCCAACAAGAACAATAGTATAGTAAGGAGATTTCTCATTTCTTTTTGAGAATCAGTCCAAAAAGACTTAACAACACAATCGAAATCAGCATAAAACGTATTTATTTCTTACTGAGATCATACACCACCTTCATCACGGCTTCGCCGATGGCATTAGCCTCCTCGGGCGAACCAGCCTCAGAGTATACGCGGATGATAGGCTCAGTATTACTCTTGCGCAGATGTACCCACTTGTCGGGGAAGTCAATCTTCACACCGTCAATATCGTTCACCTCTTCGTTGGCATAAATTTCCTTTACCTTCACAAGGATGGCGTCAACGTCAACGTCGGGAGTGAGGTCAATACGGTTCTTGACCATGTAGTAGGCGGGATAGGTCTTGCGCAGTTCGCTCACGGTCATCTGCTTCTTGGCCAGATAGGTAAGGAAGAGGGCGATACCTACCAATGCGTCGCGGCCATAATGGCTGGCAGGATAGATAACTCCACCATTACCTTCACCGCCGATAACGGCGCCTGTATCCTTCATCTTGGTCACTACGTTCACCTCGCCCACAGCCGAGGCATTGTACTCAAGACCATACTTGCGAGTCACATCGCGCAGAGCACGGGTAGAGCTGAGATTCGATACGGTGTTACCGGGAGTGTGCTGCAAGATGTAGTCGGCCACAGTCACGAGGGTATACTCCTCGCCATACATATTGCCATTTTCATCGATAATGGCCAAGCGGTCCACGTCAGGGTCAACTACGAAAGCCACATCAAGGTCGGCCTTCTTCATCAGTCCCATGATATCGGTGAGGTTCTTCTCCAAGGGTTCGGGGTTGTGCTGGAAGTCGCCCGTAGGCTCGCAGTAGAGCTTCTCTACGGTACCTACGCCCAGTTGTGCCAACAACTCGGGAAGCACGATACCACCCACTGAGTTCACACAGTCGATAGCCACCTTGAAGCCAGCCTTACGGATTGCCTCTACGTCTACGAGGTCAAGAGCAAGCACACTGTCGATATGCTTCTGGTTATATGAGTCGTCCTTTGCATAGTGGCCCACGTGGTCGATGTCGGCAAACTCGAATGCCTCGGCAGCAGCGATAGAGAGCACCTCATTGCCTTCGGCAGCATTGAGGAACTCGCCCTTCTCGTTGAGGAGTTTGAGGGCATTCCACTGCTTGGGGTTGTGGCTTGCGGTAAGGATGATGCCACCGCACGAGCCCGACATGGTAACGGCCAGTTCGGTGGTAGGAGTCGATGCCAGACCTATATCTATCACATCGAAGCCCATACCCATCAGAGTACCGCATACGCAGCTGCGCACCATCTCACCGGAGATACGTGCATCGCGGCCTACCACGATGGTATTGCTCTTTACCGATGTTGTCTTACGGATAAGTGTAGCATAGGCAGCTACAAACTTAGTGATGTCGAGCGGGTTGAGTCCCTCGCCTGCCGTGCCACCGATAGTGCCACGGATGCCTGAGATTGATTTGATCAGTGTCATTGTCTTTCCGGTATATAAGTTATTTCATAATATGTTGGATACACGTATTGTGCAGCGGTAGAGGTACCCTCGCCATGCGGCACGATGAGACGCACCTTGGCAGCCTTATCGTTAGGACGGCCAGGAGTGATATAGCTGAACGGCAGCAACCAGCCCTTAGGCACTGCACTACCATAGATAGCATACATATAACCCTGCGTGAACGAAGCCGAGAAAGTATCGCCATCACGTTGACAAGTAAACTTGTCGGGCGTGGAGGCATAGAGGTTACCCGAAATGGTATCTCCATCAGCAATATTGTACTCGAGGTAGCGAGCCATGAATACACCACGGTCACCAGGCTCCATCATCTTACCCTCACCCTTGCGCACAATCTGCATATACACGCCTTTGTCCTCGAAGAGAACAAATTCATTCTTCGCCGTGTCGGTCACTTGACCATTGGCCTCGAATGTCTCCATATCAATGACCGTTATGCCCTGTTCGTCAATAAAGTCATAGATATGATTCTTTTCCTTCTCCTTCTGTTCGGCATACGTCTCATAGTCCTCACACGAACACCATACCATGGCCGAGAGGACTGCCAAGACTATAAAAATAGGTTTCTTCATTACTGTTCTACAAAATTTTCCACAAAAGTAATAAAAACAACGCCTACGCACACTATCTGAAAGCGATTTTTTCTAAATATTATCAATTAAAAACACTTTTACGGCCGGGGAAACGCCTTCAGCGCCTCTTCAAACACGCCGATGGCATCTTGCAGCGTACCGTCGTACTGACCACCCGAGGCATTCAGATGGCCACCGCCGTTAAAGTACTGTGCAGCAAACTTATTGCATGGGAAGGTTCCCTGCGAACGCAACGACACGCGGATGAGGTCCTTCTCTGTATCTTCGCGCAAGAAGGCCGAGAAATGGACACCCTTCATTTGCAGCGGAATATTCACAAGTCCCTCCGTATCCCCTTTGTTGAAATCGAAGCGCTTCATTTCTTCACGACTTAGGGTTATGAGTGCGGCGTGCTCCTCGGGGAATACACGCATCTTCTTGTATAGCACATATCCCATCAGACGCAAGCGCCCCTCCGAATAGTTGTTGAACACCTTATTATATATACGGTCCTTATTAATCTCCTTCTGCATAAGCATGCTCACAATGAGGTACAGTTCCTGCGTACAAGGTCCGTACGAGAAGTTGCCCGTATCGGTCATCACGCCGGCATACAGGCATTCGCACGCCTGCTTCGTCAGCTGGTCGTAGCCACCCATAGCCAACACCAGTCGGAACACCACCTCGCAAGTGCTCGATAGCTGAGGGTACGAGAAACTGATGTCACAGAACGCATCGGGATGCAGGTGATGGTCCACCAGTACCTTCACTGCCTTGGCCTTCCCGATCAGAGGTCCCATATCATCCACACGGCTCAGCGCGTTGTAGTCCATAGCCATTATCACATCGGCCATAGCCATCATCAACTCAGCCTTCTCGCGATACTTATCGAAACGCACAATCTCCTGCGAGCCCGGCATCCAAGCCAAGAAGTCGGGATAAGCATCAGGCACAATCACCACAGCCTCCTTGCCCAACGCCTTCAAGTAGTGCGCCATGCCCAACGTAGAGCCCAACGCATCCCCATCAGGACCAGCATGGCAAGTAAGGACAAACATCTTGTTCGCGTCAATCACCTGTGCCAGGCGCTCTATATCAGTCTCCTTGAAAATATTCTTAATCATACTCAATATTTATTGTGCAAAGATAATCATAAGCGAGTAAATAAACAAAGCTTAGGTTAGGAAAGCTTGCTTGCCTAAACTTAAGCTTTGATTTATTTGCAACGAGCGTGATTATCTTCTGTGACGAAGTCACTAAAGGTACGGATAAGTGAGTAAAAAGCCAAGTTTCAACGAGTGAGAGTAAAGAAATGCTTGCATTTTTTTGCCGAGTGAGGCAGAAACTCAATATAATTAAGTTTACTTGAACTTTTTGCAACGAACGAGAGTATGTCTTGCTCGTCGTTATAGGCAGAGTCTATAAGGTCATTTGCCGTGCAGGAAGGTGATGCACACAACATTCGGTACAGTTCATGCGTTGTAATTGTACAAGAGTATTAACTTTAAAAGAGTATTAACCTTAAAATGACATAAAGATATGAGAATAACGGATATCAGAGGACGTGAGGTGCTGGACTCGCGCGGCACGCCTACCATAGAGGCCGACGTGGTGCTTGAGAATGGTGTGGTAGGACGTGCTTCCGTACCGTCGGGGGCTTCTACGGGTGAGAACGAGGCGCTGGAACTGCGCGATGGAGACAAGCACCGCTATGGTGGCAAAGGAGTGATAAAGGCCGTAGCGAACATCAACGAGCGCATAGCACCTGTGCTGCACGGATGCAACGTGTATAACCAGCGGGAACTGGACAAGCTGATGCTGGAGCTGGATGGTACGCCCACGAAGCGTAATCTCGGGGCCAATGCCATGCTGGGCGTGTCGCTTGCCTTAGCAAGGGCTGCGGCAAAATCGTGCGGTATGCCCCTATACCGCTACATCGGCGGCACGAATGCCCACGTACTTCCCGTTCCTATGATGAATCTGCTCAATGGTGGCCGCCACTCCGACGCGCCCATCGCCTTTCAGGAGTTTATGGTAAGACCCATCGGGGCACGTAGCATACGGCAGGCCATACAGATAGGCGCCGAGGTGTTTGGCGCACTGAAGAGCGTATTGCGCAAGCGTGGCTACAGCACGGCCGTGGGCGATGAAGGGGGCTTTGCTCCCACCCTCAGAGGTACCGAAGAGGCGTTAGAGTCGCTCGTGCAGGCTATTGAAGCTGCCGGCTACAAGCCAGGCAAGGAGGTGACGCTGGCACTCGACTGTGCAGCATCGGAGTATTACAAGGATGGGGTGTATGACTACACTTTGTTTGAGGGGCCCAACGGCAGTCACCGAACCTCGGCCGAACAGGTCTACTACCTTGAGCGGCTCGTAGGGCTTTACCCCATCGACTCGATAGAGGATGGCATGGCCGAGAACGATTGGGAGGGATGGGCTATGCTCACCGAGCGCATTGGCGACCGCTGCCAGCTGGTGGGCGATGACCTCTTTGTCACGAACGTCAAATATCTGCGCAAAGGCATAGAGCAGAACTGCGCCAACAGCGTGCTCGTCAAAGTCAACCAAATCGGTACGCTCAGTGAGACGCTCGACACCATCGAGATGGCCCGACGCAATGGCTACAGCACCATCATCAGTCACCGTTCGGGCGAGACCGAGGATACGACGATTGCAGACATCGCCGTAGCAGTCAATGCCGGTCAGATAAAGACTGGCTCGATGAGCCGTAGCGACCGTATAGCCAAGTATAACCAACTGCTACGCATCGAGGAGGCGCTGGGTGGTACGGCGCGGTATGGGGTAAAGATGTAGAAACTATCTCGAGTTCACGCTATATATTACCCCTTTACCTGAGCCTGCTTCGCCGAGCGTCGGTTAACTTTCGTTTTCCTCCTTCGCGCCTCGGCATAGACTAAGCAAGCTTATCTCTGCTCTTGGCTTGGCGTCGGTTAATGATAATGAGCAGTACGAGTACGGTGACGAAGATGATGGTCGACAGGGGGCGCAGCTCGGGGGTGAGACCGCCCTTGCGTGCATCGGAGTAGATGTAGGTGGAGAGGGTTTCGAGGCCGATGTTGCCCTTGGTGAAGAGGCTCACGGCAAAGTCGTCGATGGAGAGGGTGAACGAGAGGATGAAGCCGCTGATGATGCCGGGCTTGATCTCGGGGATGATGACCTTGCGCAGGGCCTGGAAGGGCGTGGCGCCCAGGTCGAGGGCAGCCTCGTAGATATTGGGGTTCATGCCTGTGAGGCGCGGCATCACGCTGAGCACCACGTAGGGGGTGCAGAAGGTGACGTGGGCGAGGATGACGGTGGTGTAGCCCTGCGATATGCCCAGTGCCACGAAGAGCAGGAAGAGCGAGATACCGGTGATGATGTCGGGGTTGATGAGCGGTATGTTGTTGAGGAAGTTGACCGCCTGGCGCTGGCGGTTCTTGAGGTTGTAGATGCCGATGGCGGCTATGCTACCCAGCACCGTAGCGATGGACGAGGCCACGAGGGCTATGACGATGGTGTTCTTGATGGCGCTCATCAGTGAGTTCGACATGCCGCCGTCGAAGAGGTTGGTGTAGAGCTTCAAGGAGAAGCCTGTCCAGTTGCCCAGCACCTTCGTCTCGGTGAACGAGAAGATGGCGATGATGAGTATCGGGGTGTAGAGGATTGCCAGCAGCAACCACAAGTACCCTTTGGCTAATATCTTTTTTGCGTTCATAATTGGAGACCCCCCTAAATCCTCCCTGTGAGGGAGGACTTGCAGGCATCGCTGTACGGCGGGATTTTGTTAATCGTTATACATTCTCTTTTTCTGTGGTCTCTGTCCCCCCTCCCTCACAGGGAGGGCTGGGGTGGGTCTTTCTATATGATTCCTCCATGGCTCACCTCTCCCTCATCGTCGCCGCTGAAGAAGCTGGTGACACCAATGATTATCAGCATGATGAGCGAGAGGGCGGCGCCGTAGTTCATCGTGTCGCTCAGCATGATGTTCTCCTGAATGATGGAGCCGAAGAGGCGTATGTCGTTCATCGTCAGCAGCTCGGAGATGGCGAAGGTCGATATCGTGGGCAGGAACACCATCATGATGCCGCTCACCACACCGGGCATGGAGAGGGGGAGTATCACCTTGAGGAACACGCGCATCTGGTTGGCTCCGAGGTCCTGTGCCGCCTCGATGAGGTTCTTGTCGATCTTCATCATCGTATTGTATATAGGATAAATCATGAAGGGCAGGAAGTCGTAGGTGAGGCCGAAGAGCAGGGCACCCTCGCCGAGGGGTATGCCGGTGATGTCGAAGAGCGACACGGTGGCCAGCGTGCGGATGAGGATGTTGACCCACATGGGCAGGATGAAGAGCAGCACCATCGTCTTGGAGCGGTTGAACTCCTGGTTGCTCAGTATGTATGCCGCAGGATAGCCCAGCAGTATGCATAGGAAGGTGGTGATGATGGCGATGGCCACGGAGTAGACGAAGGTCTTGATGGCCTCGGGCTGCTCGATGAACTTGACAAAGTTGACCACGGTGAAGTTGCCATTGTAGTCCATGAAGGCATACACACCGATGAGTATCAGCGGCAACACCACAAACAGCAGCAGGAATATCACGTAGGGGATAGACCATGAGCTGCGGCGGGATATGAATTTGATGAATTTGTTCATTCTCTTGAATTAAAAATTGAAGACCCACCTAAATCCTCCCTGTGAGGGAGGACTTACCGTCATCGCGGATGTGAGATAGTTCAGACTTGAAGTTATATGAGCAAAAACTCCCTTCCCTACAGGGAAGGGTTGGGGATGGGTCCCTTAATTATCCTAATGTCTCCCGGCAATATATTGATACCCACCATATCGCCATCGTCCCATACGTCGTTGGTGTCTACGTAGAGGTAGTCGTCCTCATCGGTCACGATGGTGAGGTGATAGTGGTTACCTTTATATAATATGAGGCGCACGTCGCCTTCGAGCATACCGTCTTCCTTGTCGTCGGTGAGCTCTATCTTGTCGAAGTCCACCTCGGCTTTCACCTCGGTACCCTTCTCGAGTTCGTGAGGTGCACATTCGAAGGTGGCTCCCAGCATGTCGATGTGGGTGTCGTCCACCACAACGGCGTCGAAGGTGTTGCAGGTGCGCTCCTTCTTCATCACGTGGATGTCTGAGGGCTTGATGATGAGACTCACCTCGCTCTCCGGCTCGAAAGCGTTGTAGTCCTGTACCATCAGTTCGTAGCCGTTGGGGAGCTGCACGGTCATCTCGTAGTGTACACCCTTGAAGATGCACGATGACACGCGGCCGTGGAGCATGGCGCTCTCCGTGGGAGCCATGATGTAGATGTCTTCGGGGCGGATGACTACGTCGACGGGCACGTTCTCGCCGAAGCCTTCGTCCACACACTTGAACTCCGTACCCATGAAGCGTACCAGGCGGTCCTCCACCATGGTGCCGTTGAGGATGTTGCTCTCGCCGATGAAGTCGGCCACGAAGCAGTTTTCCGGCTCATTATATATATCGGTAGGTGTACCTATCTGCTGTATCACGCCCTCGCTCATCACCACGATAGTGTCGCTCAGCGTGAGCGCCTCTTCCTGGTCGTGGGTAACGTAGATGAAGGTGATACCCAGTGTCTTGTGCATCTCCTTGAGCTCCATCTGCATGTCCTTGCGCATCTTGAGGTCGAGCGCTGCGAGGGGTTCGTCGAGGAGGAGCACGGTGGGTTGGTTGACGATGGCACGTGCTATGGCCACACGCTGCTGCTGTCCGCCCGAGAGCGAGTTCACGTCGCGGTGCTCATAGTCGGTCATGCCCACCATCTTCAAGGCGCGTCGCACCTTGTTTTCTATGATGTTGGCCTTGGTCTTCTTGAGTTTAAGACCGAAAGCGATGTTGTCGTATACGTTGAGATGTGGAAACAGTGCATAGCGCTGGAATACCGTGTTCATCGGTCGCTGATGCGGTGGCGTCTGTGTAATGTCTGCGCCTTCCAACAGGATTTCGCCCTCTGATGCGGTCTCAAAGCCCGACAAGATTCGCAGTAGGGTCGTCTTACCACATCCCGAGGGACCAAGGATGGTGACGAACTCTCCCTTTCTGATGTACAAACTCACATCATCCAGCACTTGCTTGTCTCCGAACCATTTAGACACGTGCTTGATATCGATGATGTTACCACCGGGTTCTACTCTGTTTTCAGCCAATGCCGTACTTTATTACAAGGTAATACAACATAAAAAAACTTAATTTCTCAAAAAGTGGGAACAAAGATAGTGCAAGGTGAGCGAAATACCAAATTTATTTGAGTATTTCCGAACCGCAGCCTATCTTCTGTCTGCGAGGCAGACTAAAATTAGTGCAAAATTTCGATTAAGCGAAGACAATACTAATTTATTTGATCACCGCTTCACCCTATTAGGATTCTTAGCAATAAACTCCTTCCAACTGGACGGTCCTTTCCCCATATCGGGACGTCCCATCTGGAGGTAATGACAATAGGCAGCTCCGAGTGCGTCGGTAGCATCGAGAAAATGAGGCATCTCCTCCTTATCTATATTAAGCATACGGCGAAGCATATCGGCCACCTGCTCCTTACCTGCCGAACCATTTCCTGTGATGGCCATCTTAATCTTCGTGGGAGCATACTCGGTGATGGGCACCTCACGACTGATGGCTGCAGCCATGGCGACACCTTGGGCACGACCTAACTTGAGAGTGGTCTGCACATTCTTGCCAAAGAAAGGAGCCTCGATGGCCAGTTCGTCAGGAAGGTAAGAGTCGATGATGCCACGCACACGTTCGAAGATGCGTCCGAGCTTGAGGTACGTGTCACCGTATTTGCGCAGGTCAATCACGCCCATAGCCACCATACTCGCCTTTGTTCCAACGACTTTGATAACCCCATAGCCCATAAGATTGGTGCCAGGGTCAATGCCGAGAATAATCTTTTCTTTGACAGGATGTATCATTTAGAGGAACGAAACTACATTTTTTCTTAAAAAAGTTGTGCAAAGATACGATTTATTCCGAAATTATATATATCTTTGCACCGTGAAAAGCGAAGATAAGCTGCACTCGTTGAAAATAAAGCAGGCTTTATTCACTCATTTGCATTATCTTTGCACCGCAAAAAAGGAAATCAAGGGGCATTAGCTCATCTGGCTAGAGCGTTTGACTGGCAGTCAAGAGGTGGCGAGTTCGAGTCTCGCATGCTCCACAAGAGAAAAAGGTAAGACTGCTACATTCGTACTCCGAAGTAGCAGTTTGTTTTTATCAACACATAAAGGATATGAAGAAAATACGCATTTACACGTTGCTCGCTATGTGCTGCATTCTATGTGTAGCCAAAGCCCAAACAAGAGAGATGATGGCCGGTGTACAGATAGGATATGCCAGCAGCACCTATACCCAGCAAAACGAGTTGCAAGAGGGTCTGGGTTTCGGTGGCCGCTTCCACTATGAGCTGATGCACCAGTTGGTTCTGGCTCCCAAGGCCAACATTTACCTCAACACATCAGACACCCCCTGGTGGGCGGTAGATGCAGCCATTGACGCGCACTACAATTTCGTGGCAGCCATTGACTTCTGCATATACCCTATCGCGGGTATATGTATTTCGTATTGGGACGGAGCGCAATATTTCCCTGCACAAAGCTACATTGGCGGCAATATCGGTGTGGGTGCACAATACAACATCACCACCAACCTCACCCTCAACGGAGAATACAAATATCAAATATATAGAAAGCGCGATGTGGCAAACTTTGCCCTATCGTTAGGATATAGATTCTAACGCCACAAGCGACCCAATAAAAAAGGGCGAGACCTCCACAGACATTGAGGTCTCGCCCTTTTTCTATTATTATAGCAATTAGTATCAGAACGTCTGAAGGAACTTGCGTATCAGTTCCGTAGTAGTGTCAGAAGCGGGCACGAGGGGCAAGCGCAACCTGTTCTCCATCATTCCGCGAAGGTGAAGCACGGCTTTCACACCTGCCGGATTCCCATCGAGGAAGAGCAGCTCGTACATCTGGCGCAGGCGTTCATCCATAGCCTCGGCTTCAGCATAGTCGCCACACATAGCACTATGTACCAGCTGGGCAAACTCGGGGGCAAAGGCATTTCCAATGACCG
Organism: uncultured Bacteroidaceae bacterium; assembly: GCA_964570685.1. Taxonomy (GTDB): domain Bacteria; phylum Bacteroidota; class Bacteroidia; order Bacteroidales; family Bacteroidaceae; genus UBA1189. The sequence goes on from CAZMZC010000057.1 coordinate 12,403, forward strand.
AGATTACACCATCAGCACCGTCCTTAATGAGCGGCAAGGTGATGCCATCGTCCCCTGAGAAGACTTTGAATCCTGCGGGACGATTGCTGATAATATGACTTATCTGCTCCAGGTTACCCGAGGCCTCCTTGATGCCGACAATATTCTTGAAATCGGCAGCCAAGCGCAAGGTCGTCTCGGGCAGCATATTCACTCCCGTGCGACCAGGCACATTATATAATATAATAGGTAGGTCGGTACATTCCGCTATGGCAGCAAAGTGGGCATACATGCCTGACTGAGTAGGTTTGTTGTAATACGGCACCACTGAAAGGATGGCATCGACACCCTCCATTGCATCCGTGGAAAGGCGGTCAACAATCGCCTGCGTGCAGTTACCACCAACCCCCAACAGGATAGGCAAACGCCCGGCATTGCGTTCCATTATCGTATGGCACACCTGGCGCTGCTCATCGGCAGTGAGAGTAGGAGTTTCGGCTGTAGTGCCCAGCACACAAAGGAAATCGGTGCCACCGGCCAATTGAGCATCGACCAATCGGGCCAGTGCCTCATAGTCTACACTGCCATCACCCTTGAACGGAGTGACTAGTGCCACTCCCAATCCGTGTATATCTTTATACATCTTTTATTACCCTTAAAAACAATTCAACTGCAAAATTACAGCTTTTTCATCAATAAGAACAGCAATTATGGTTTTTTTCTATTATCCTTGGTCAAAATAAAGAAAAAGCGTAACTTTACGACAGAAAACACGCAGCCACAGATGGACAATCACTATCTACATATATACAAAGCCTCGGCAGGAAGCGGCAAGACCTTCACCCTGGCCGTCAACTACATCAGTATGCTCATAGAAAAGCCCGATGCATACCGCAACATACTCGCAGTGACCTTCACCAACAAAGCCACGGCAGAGATGAAGCAGCGCATCATAAGCAAGCTATATGGCATAGCCCACGATACCGACGATGCCCTACCCTACCTGAACAAGGTGAAGGAGACCACCGGCCTCGCCGAACAGGTCATCAAGGAACGAGCCCAGAAAGCCCTGCAGCTACTGGTACACGACTACGGACACTTCCGCATAGAGACCATCGACAGCTTCTTCCAGTCGGTACTCAGAGGACTGGCCCGCGAGCTCGACCTTGGCACAGGCATGACCATCGAACTGGACACCAAGAAGGTGATTAGCGAGGCGGTAGACAACCTGCTACGAGAGTTGAAGCCCAACGATGCCACCCTGCTATGGATTACCGACTATGTCATTGAAGAGATTGGCGAGGGCAAGCAGTGGAACATCACGGACAACCTGAAGACATTTGCCCGTAACATCCACAACGAAGACTACCAACGCCATGCCGAGACATTGCGGAGGCAGCTCAAGGACACCGCCCTCATACGCACCCTACGCACCAACCTGCGTACAGAACGTGCGAATGCCAAGAGACGCATCGAGGAGCGTGCCACGGATTTCTTCCGCATCATCAAGGACAACTACCTTGATATCGAGGATTTCGCATACGGCTACACGGGTCCTTGCTCATACTACATAAAACTATCGAAGGGCCAGTACATCACCGAGCTTGGCTCCCGTGCCCAGGCAGCTTCCGAGAGCGCCGAGGGATGGACCACGAAGGGAGCAAGCCGCCGAGACGAAATCATTGCACTGGCCCACGCACAGCTCGTCGACCACATCAACGAGACCCAGCGTATATGCGCAGAGTGCATCACCGTCATCAACTCCTGCGAGCTGATACTGTATCACCTCAACCAACTGCAGCTCATCAATATCATCCACGACCACGTGCTACAGCTCAACAAAGAGGAAAACCGCTTCCTCCTTGCCGACACCTGTCAGATGCTGAGCCATATGCAGACGGGCGACTCGGCTTTCGTATTCGAGAAACTGGGCTACTACATCCGCCACATCATGATAGATGAGTTTCAAGACACCTCCCGCATGCAATGGGACAATTTCTTCCCCCTCCTGCTCGAAGGCCTGTCACACGGCAATAAGAGTCTGATTGTAGGCGACGTGAAACAGGCCATCTACCGATGGAGAGGCAGCGACTGGCGCATTCTCAACGACGAGCTCACCCACGTGCTGGGCAACTACACCCCCTCAGCGGCCCATCGTCTGGACACCAACCGCCGTAGCCTGAAGGAGATAGTCAACTTCAACAACAAGTTGTTTGCCGAGTGTAACAACCTGTTCATCGAACTCCTCGGACAGCAGAAGGCCGCCCCACTCATACAGGCCTACAGCGATGTGGAACAAAAGTGGAACCCTGAGAACAAAGGCGGTTACGTGCGAGTGAGGAACGTGCAGCACGAAGAAGACGAAACGCAAGCCGATGCCATGTGCCGCGAAGTGGCCGGCATCATCGGCGAACTGCGCAGCGCCGGAGTGGCCGACAACCAGATAGCCATCCTCGTCAGAAGCAACAAGAAGATATCCCACATGGTAGACTATATGGCCAAGCACCATACCGATATACACATATTCTCGGCCGAGGCCTACCTGCTCGAAGCCTCCACAGCGGTGGGCATGCTCATCTCTGCCCTGCGATGGGTAGCCGACGAGTACCACCTGCCCGCACTCATCGAACTGGCCTTCGACTATCACCGCTACATCAAAGCGGGGCACATCAGCCCCGCCGAGGTATTGGCACTCGCCGACGAAGGATACGGCCTGCCAGAGGAGTTCATCACCCAGCACGCCCGGCTACGCCAGACTCCACTCTACGAATTGGGAGAGAAGCTATACCGCATACTCGGCCTGGAGGCACTGACCGAGGAGACCGGCTACGTGATGGCCTTCTTCGACCGTCTGTTGAAGTACTGCGGCGACTCCACAGGCGACATCAACGACCTGCTTACCTACTGGGACAACGAACTGCACGCCACAGCCATCCCTGGCGGAGCAGCCGGAGGCATAGAAGCCATGACGATACACAAATCGAAGGGCCTCGAGTTCCACACCGTGATACTCCCCTACTGCGAATGGGAGCTCAACAAGCATAAAGGCACCCTATGGGTAAGCTCCGACGACCCACTGGCGGCAGGCCTTGCAGCCATCCCCGTGATGTATACACAGAAGATGCCCCACAGTATATTCGCAGCAGAATACGACGACGAGGAACTCAAGCAGGCAGTAGACAACTACAACCTGCTCTACGTAGCCTGCACACGCCCCAAGTGCAACCTCTTCATCCTTAAGAGCGAAGAGGGAAGAAGGAAGAAAGAAGAGGGAAAGAAACGGAAGAGCACTCCCCCACCCGCCATCAACACCGTATCGCGCCTCATCGGCCGAGCTCTGGAGATGGGCGATAAAGACACGCTGGAGTATGGCACACTAACAGTCAACAGTCAACGGTCAACAGTCAACAGGCAACAGACAAGAGCCAACAGGCTCGAAGCCACAGCCACCCCCATCAGCGTAGCCATGCACTCAGAGCCGCTCAGCGTCAAGTTCCGCCAGTCGAACCTCTCACGGCGATACATATCCACCGTGACCGACGACACCGCAGCCCTCACCACCCAGCACTACATAGAGCAGGGTCTGCTGCTCCACGACATATTCTCCCGTATGGCCACAGCCGCCGATGCCCCCGGTGCCATCCATACCCTCCAGCAGAGCGGCCTCATCGCCACCGTGAAGGAGCTCGACGAGATTACCCGCATCGTACACCGGGCGCTCGAGCACCCCCAAGCCGCCGAGTGGTTCTCAGGCAAGTACCAGCTGTTCAACGAATGCACCATCCTCTACCCCGATGACGAGGGCAAGGTGAAACAGATGCGCCCCGACCGCGTCATGAGCGATGGCCACCGCATGATAGTCGTCGACTTCAAGTTTGCCCGCCCCAGCAGGGATCACCACCACCAAGTAGCCCGCTACATGGAGCAGCTCGGCGCCATGGGCCACACACACGTCGAGGGATACGTATGGTATGTATACGAGGGCAGAGTGGTGCCCGTGGAAGAGTGAAGAGTGAAAAGTGAAGAACGAATCGTTCACCGTTCATCGTACACACGAGCGTGTCCTGCTCTAAAACATTAAAAATAATTCTTCATTCATAGCTCCTAATTCCTAATTATTTACTACCTTTGTACCATCTTCGCGCCGATACCTTAAGCCAGTTGTACGGATTGAGGTGGCCGGGCGGGGATGACATTGTGGAAAGGCGTTTACTTGGCGCTTTGGTTTTGACGATGTAAGAACTTCGCAACTTCAAACGATTAGTCAAAGACAAAGCAACAGTAGATGTCACGGGATATGTCTTTTTATATCCCTTTATCATACTTACCGCAACAGTGGTGGGTATGTTTGGGTTATATATACATATCGGCGTGGGGT
>CAZMZC010000058.1:0-16536 GCA_964570685.1 uncultured Bacteroidaceae bacterium
ACGAACTACTGCAAAGCTTGGCTTGGAATGAAGAGTTGCGGATTTTAGGATAGAGTTATTACGATGACTTTTGTAAGGCACATTAGAGTAAAAACTTCACAAAGTCTTCAAGAAATAGGCGCAGACGTATCTTGAAGGCTTTGTGGAGTTTGTTTATACAGAGTTTAGGAGTTATCCCAAAGTTGTCTATTACTTAATCTCCGTTGTTTGGAGATATTTGGAAGTTAGACTAAAAAGTTATACCTTTGTTTCGCAATTTACTTAGATAAATATGCAGAACTATTCATCAGCGAAAAACTTGTTTATAAACGATTTTCACCGCTCGAACAGTATGGCTGCGCAGCGGGAGGTACAACGCATGTCATTGCAACCCTACTCGCGGGAGCAGAAGTTGATGCAGATTCGTTCGCTCCGGGAATCTCGGACTTCAAAAGAATGTGCCAACGCGGAGAGGCGCAAGCTCTGAGGATAGAACAATGGGTCAAGGCTGTAGGTGTATGGATTGACGGCATAGACGACTCGCTGGCTCATGTGCTGGGAGAGCGTATTGCCGAGGGTGTGAGGCTGTGGTGTATGACCATGGTGCCACGTTGATAAAATCCATCGGGCTGGATTATTTTGTAGAACCGGCATTGGCTCTTGACCGCATATCGCTGCATAATGCTTATTTCCCCGAGACATCGCTCACGGTGCTCGGATTTGGTCGCGACATGGAAGGGGATTTCAAGATTGTCGTAGAGCAACCCTTCATCAAGGGAAATAGGATGAGTGATGAGGAGATTGCCACATATATGCAGTGCATGGGCTTTGAACTACGCAATCCCCACAATTGGACATACGCTACGCCTGAAATCTATTTGAGTGACATGCATGATGAGAACGTCATCCGTTCGGAAAGTGGCAATGTGTTTGTCGTTGACTGTGATATACGCATCAATACTCCCGAGTTGAATAGTGGAGGTACACGTCAGTTGACCACAGAGGTGGAGTTCCGATAGAACTCAATGCCCAAACAAAAGTACACAATTGCAAGACCCCACAAAATCTTCAAGAAATAGGCGCAGACGTATCCTGAAGGCTTTGTGGAGTTTGTTTATACAGAGTTTAGAGGTTACCCAAAGGTTATCTGCCGCTTCGTCCTTGCCATATCTTCGCCCAATCCCCAAGCCAGACGAAAAGAACGCAGCCAGGCTCCCCTTGCTGAAGAGTACAAGTTGTCATTTCGTGCATTAAAAATGAACGTGTTTTTCCATTTCGTGCACTTTGCGATGTAAATATTTTCCATTTCGTGCACTAAACTGTTGCACAAGTAAAATATATTGGTTATTTTTGGGCATTAAATCAGTGCGTTATGGATATTAAGCAGATATTATACGACCAAAAGGAGGAAATCACGAATTTGAATACGAGTGATTTGTGTAATCGAGTGGAAGAAGGTTTGTTTGACTTGCAGAGCAGTTTGGCACAGGTGGTAATAGGTGTGCGCCGTAGTGGTAAGTCCACTATCTGTATGAAGGTGCTCAAGGAAAGTGGCGTGTCATTCGGATATGTGAACTTCGATGACGAGCAATTGGCCGGACTGAAAGTCGAACAGTTGAATGATGTTCTGGAAGCGTTGTACAAGGTATATGGTGACATTACTCATGTGTTGTTTGATGAAATACAGAACATATCGCAATGGCCTCTGTTTGTGAATCGTCTGTTACGCCAAGGCTTGCATGTTGTGATGACGGGTAGCAACGCCAATCTGCTCTCGGGTGAATTGGCAACACATCTGACTGGGCGATATAATCAGATTGAGTTGTATCCATTCTCATTCCGAGAGTACTGCACGATACGCCAAATAGACACACAGTCGCTTTCTACCAAGGCCAAGGCTTTCAGATATACAGCGCTGGAGGAATATCTACGACAAGGCGGTTTCCCTGAGTTGCTTAAACTGAACAACCCTTATACCTACACATTGTCGCTTTTTAAGGCAATTATCTACAAAGACATAAGCAAACGATATAAGATAAAGCATGAGAAAACATTGGCCGATATTGCTAACAGCATGTTGGACCTATTCTGTCAAGAGGTGTCGTATGCTCAGATACAGAAGCAATTCGAACTGGGTTCATTACATACCGCTAAGAAATATATTCATTACCTACAGGAGGCCTATTTGTTTCGTCTTTTACCACTGTACACCTTCAAAAGTGACGAGAAGCAGTCTTTGCGCAAGTGTTATGCCATAGACCCTGCTTTTATTACCAATCATGAGGATTTCTTGCAAACGCCCAATTTGGGATGGAGATTAGAGAATGTGGTGGCTGTGGAGTTGATGCGCAGGATGAATAGTGAAATCGAACAATTGTTTTATCTGCGTAAGCACAAAAGTTTTGAAGTGGACTTTGTTCGTACTAAGATGGGCCACGTAGAGGAATTGATACAGGTGACGTACAATTTCCAGGATCCTACGGTCAAGTTGTATAATCGTGAAGTTGGTGGATTGCTCAAAGGTGCTGCATCAACCAAGTGCCAGAATCTTACATTGATCATGATGGACGGCGAGGAACGTGTTATTGAGCAGGACGGCTATACCATCAATTGTGTATTGGCAGTGAACTGGTTCTTGGGATGAGATGGATATTATCATCGATATTCCTGCAACACAATATATAACGATATATTCCGTTTATAGAGTGTATGTCAAGATTTATAAATAAGATAGGGGCTGTGTGTGTAGCTGCCGCACTGGTGGCAGGGATGGCTGCGTGCCGTGATGAGCGTGATTATAGTACCGACCCCTCGCATCGCCTTACCTTCTCGGCTGATACTGTTTCGTTTGATACCCTGTTTACAGAGGTGAGCTCGGCTACCTACTCTTTCCTCATATATAATAGGAATAGTCGTGATTTGCTGATTACGGATGCCCGCCTGGCAGGAGGGGGAGGCTCGCCCTATCGAATCAATCTTGATGGCATGGCCGGTACCTCGTTCAGTGACGTCACGGTGCGTGGGGGCGACAGCTTGTTTGTCTTCGTGGAGGTCACCGTCGACCCACGTGGCTACGACACTCCTTTTCAAGTGCGCGATTCTCTGCTGTTCACCCTTGAGAGCGGTGTTGCCCAGCAAGTGCAGCTGAGTGCCTATGGGCAAGATGCCACGGTGATACGTGGCCTTATAGTCGGTCGTGATACGCGCCTTACTGCCCGTAGGCCATACCTCGTGTATGATAGCCTGAGGGTAGATGAGGGGTGTACCTTGTATCTTGAGCCAGGCACTCGCCTCTATTTCAATGATAAGGTGGAGATGCAGGTGTATGGTCGCGTGGAGGCAATAGGTACGGCTGATATGCCCGTCGTCTTCCGTGGAGCACGCACCGACCATATGTTTTCTTACCTTCCCTACGACCGCCTTTCGGCTCAGTGGGGCGGTGTTACGCTACATGAGCCAAGCTTTGATAATGTCTTTGTGCATTGTGATATCCATAGTGGCACTTACGGTCTTCGTGTCCGTGGTAACGATATGAGCCATCATAAGCTGGTGATGCAGAATAGCCAGATACACAATGTAGATGAAGATGCGCTGCAACTTACGCTTAGCGCTGCATCATTCACTAACAGCCTGTTTACGAATGCTAGAGGGCATTGCGTCAATATCCTTGGCGGACAGGCCACTTTCCTGCATTGCACCATGGCCAACTTCTTTCCTTGGAGTAGCGAACGTGGTGCTGCCGTGTATATCTCCAATTATCAAACCGATGAGCAGGCAATCTATCCTCTCTTCGGCGTCAATTTCATCAACAGCATCATCACTGGCTCGAAGGATGATGAACTGCAAGGGCTTGTGCTGGAGAAGACTGATTCGGTGGACTATTCCGAGTATGCCCAATATGCCTTTGCGCACTCGCTCATCAACTCTAAGGCTGAGGCTCGTGAGCCCGATTCGCTACACTTTGCCCATATCGTGTGGGAGCATAAGGACAGCGCGGCCTATGCCCGCACCAACTTCCGCACTATTGATCATGAGAATTTCGTTTACGATTTCCATCTCGACTCGCTTTCCGTGGCTCGCGGCATTGCTTCTGCTGAATATCTTGATATAGCTCCTTATGATAAGGATGAGCAGCCACGCTCTGCAACTGAACCTGTATCTATAGATGCGGGTTGCTATCAATACATTGCTCCGTAGTGCCCTTGGATGGTTGTTGCCTAAATAAAATAGGCGCTCGGGACGAGCGCCTATTACAAACTTCTGACTGCTGCTTATTGGGCCGAGATAAGCCATGCTAGGTAGCCTCCATATATAAGAAGGAATGTGATGGCATCGGCGCGGTCGAGCTGATTCTTCTTGAACGTAACGGCCGCCGCCATAAGTGCAAGGGCCGAGAATATCATCATGCCCCAGTCGATGAAGGTGATGTCGCCCATTGTGAGAGGCTGTATGGTAGAGCTTACGCCTAGGATGAGCAAGAGGTTGAAGATGTTGGAGCCTACGATATTGCCCAAGGCCATCTGCCCCTTGTTCTTGGTGACAGCTATTACTGACGATACCAGCTCTGGCAGTGACGTTCCACCGGCAACGATGGTGAGTCCGATGATGGCTTCTGATACACCTAAGTCTTGCGCTATGTTTGAAGCTGCATCAACAAACATGTCGCTGCCAAGGACGAGGCCACCCAAACCGAAAACGATAGCCAATATACATACGAACATTGACTTGTATCGTCCTGTCTCTACCGGTGCGGTCTGTATACCGTCGGGCAATTGCTCGCCATTTTGTATGGCTTGCTGCTGTTTCTTTTCGCTTCTCATAGTGCTCCAGAGGTAGATGGCAAAGATTACGAGCAATATCAAGCCATCAATACGTCCTAAGCCGTAGTTGCTGCGCCATACAATGCCCATGGCACACATGGCTACAACAATGACTGATACGCCTACGTTGAGCGGGATGTCGCGGTGGATATTCTCTCTCGTGTACTTGATAGGCATCATCAATGCGGTGACGCCCAATATGAGAAATACATTGAAGATGTTGCTTCCCACCACGTTGCCAATGGCGATGTCCTCATGGCCGCCGATGGCCGAGATGGTGCTCACTACCAATTCGGGGGTACTAGTTCCCATACCTACGATAGTGGCTCCAATAAGATACTCTGACAGGTGATAGCGGCGTGCTATGGCGGCCGAACCATCGACCAGCCAGTTGGCTCCTATCACAAGCATAGCAAGGCTTACTACCAATAATACATAACTCATAGTCCTTTTCCTTTATAACTGATTAAAATGGTTAATATTTATATAATGTGTATTTTTATTGTGTCGTTTAGCTCATTTTAACCCAATTGGTTTGGGCTTCATATCCATGGGGCTCATATTTGAGTAGTCGAGCGGCAGTGAATGCCTTATCTCTGGACTCAAGCAGCTCGACAATCAGTCCGCCTGCGCTATCATTCTTGAGCGCTTTGATTCGTGCTGTGTTGCCTTCCTTGAGGCATTGGAGGATATCATTGTTGAGCGTATTGTTGAAGTAGTAGCTCTGCTTGTCTACAATGCTGCCCGTAGGTTTGTAGATGAGTTTCTTGTTGCCGATAACCATCTTTACAGCAGCCATTATGGCGCATACCAGCACTAAGACTATCTGTATCATCCCTAAGGTGGTCTCTTTGTCTTCCTGTTGGCTGTAGATGACAAATAGAACAATGGCAATCAAGGCCCAAAGCAATGATTGGGGATTGATAGTGGACTTGGATTCTATGATGGATGTGGGGTAGGCTGTTGATACATTGCCATCCACCTCGTTTAGTAAGTTTTCCATACTTTTACTTTTCTTTTTTGTTGTTGAAAATTTGTTGGACATAAGCATAAAGGTGTATGATGCCTATATGTCAATAGTGTATGTGGAATTACATACCTGCCTCATGGCCGAGTCCGGCATGAGGAATGATAGAGTATTGGAAAACTTGCTAACACCGCATTTGGCAACGGTGATAGATAAAGTAACCTGTGTGAAAGCGTTTCGAGGAAATCGTTTGCACCACAGTCCTGCTTTGATACAGTATGCTGTTGCTTTGTTCGCCCTGTGCCATGCTTTGGGAACGCACTATGCGTTGTAGAGCATCAATGATTGATGTAGGGCGCCTTGCCCCCTGTAGCATTATGGTTGCTGTTGGGGTGGCAAGACGATTGCTCGCTCGCTTGGCTTCAAGGATATTGTCAATAGGACTTTCTAATATAGGAATGTATTCGCTGCATTGAGCCTCGTGGCCCGTTGTCTGTATAGCCCTTTGGGTATCGTATGGCTGAACTTCTGGGGGAGGTGTCGCGCTGGCCCTACTTCCCATTCCTAAATTTAATAGGCATGACAGTAGGGCTACCCATATGTATATACCCGATTTGACGATACTTCTATCCATTCTTTGTATGTTCAATTTGCAAAGTTAGTGCAAAAAACGATATGCTTTGTGTCTTTTCAATGGAAATTAATGGAAATTAATGATTCTTTCAGCTGCAAGAATACGGCAACTAACAATAAAAGTTAAAGTTCCTCGTCTGTGCGGAAATTAGTTACTAAATAAATGAATATTTGTGTAAAAAGAAGTATTTTTGCAACTGTATATAATTTTTTGACTATTTTCCGCTAATGTTTGGAGGTCGTAAAAAGATTGTGCAGTCGTGCTTAACGGCTATTATAGGTATTGCTTTTATTTCCTGTTCCTCAAAGAATGGGGAAGAACTTACCTGCTATACCGTGGAGCGAGGCGCTTTTGTCGATGTTTTACGTGTTGAAGGGTTCACTGAGTCACTGAGCTCAGTCACGCTCACCTGTCCACCCGATGTTGACGGTAGCATCGAATATCTCATTGAAAGCGGTACGATGGTAAAAAAAGGGGATACGCTCTGCATCATCGAGGACCTAAGCATCGAGGAACGATATGATAATCTTCTCATCGACCTTGAGAACAGTTATGCGGACCTTGAAGCTACAAAAGCCAATGCGCAGTTGGAGTTGGCTATGCTCGAAGCACAGGTAAGAACCAATGAGGCCGAGACACAGATTGCAGGACTCGACTCTGTGCAACTCCTCTACCTAAGCCCAACGGAACGACGCATCAAGGAATTGCAGATGGAACAGTCGACCATACGGCGCGAACGACTCTACAAGCAGGTTGATAAACAAAAAATCATACAGCAAGCCGACATAAAGAAGGCTGAGAGTGATATTTCAAGAATCGAGCGACGAATCGAGAGTCAGCGCGAACTATTGCAGTCGCTCATACTTCTTGCCCCAAGAGATGGGCTTGCAATCCGTGCCCGTAGAAATCCTTGGAGCAGCCAGACGTGGCTTGTGGGCGATAACGTATGGAATGGACGTGCGGTGGTCACGATGCCTTCGGTAGATAGCGTGAAGGTACTCATCTATGCACAGGAGACGGAATATAAGCGTATCGAAGTGGGCGACTCGGTGGAGTATACCTTTGATGCGATGCCCGACAATAGGGCATGGGGCCGTATCACCAAGCTGTCGCCCATGGGGCTGAAGCGTACAGAAGGATCTGAAGTGAAGACATTTGAGATTGAGGCCTCGGTAGATTCGCTCCTGCAACCGATTGACCCGGGACTCAGTGCCAACTGCCGTATCTATCTGCAGCATGTGCCTGACACGCTCGTTGTGCCTACCGTATGTGTGTATCACCGCGACTCGACCAATGTGGTGTATGTACGCAAGGGAAAGAAATACGAAGAACGCGAAGTGAAACTCTCCATCACCACACCTCGAAGTTCGGTCATTGCCGAGGGACTGCATGAAGGAGAACAGATAACATTGATAAAACCTGATGACAAACATATCTTATGATGATAAACTATAGGATCAAGGGGCTGGCCGCAATGCTCTGTTGCATAGGAGCGCTCGCCGTATCGTGCGGCAAGAAGACCGAGGCACAGGTGCCCGAAGCAAAAGTGACGAAAGGCATCTTCTATATAGATATATATGAAGAGGGAGAGATCGAGGCCGTCAACTCTATCAACATTGCATCGCCCAATATTCCGTGGCGATTTGGTAATCTGAAGATATCGAACATCGTGACCGATGGCAATGAGGTGCAAGCCGGCGATACCGTCATCACCTTCGACCCTGCCGAAGTGCGCAAGTCAATCCTCGACTATGAAGACCGCCTTGTAGTGAGCAATGCGGAGCTGGAGAAGATGCTTGCACAGCACGAACTGCAGATGGAGGAGCTCACGGCTGATTATGAGGTTACCCGTATCAGTCACGAGATATCACGTATGCAACTCGAGTCGGCTTCGCATGAGAGTGAAATCAAGAAGCGCGAAATCCAGCTAAATCTGGAGAAGGCAGATATCTCGCTTGCCCGTGCCAAGGACCAGATAGAGAATCGTCGGCGCATACAAGCTGAAGAACTAAAGAAAAAACGCCTCTCCATACGTGAGGATGAGGAGCGTCTTGAGGAGGCTCACCGCACACTTGACAGGTTGTTTGTCATTGCTCCTTCGCCCGGTATAGCTATCGTAACTCGTAATTACAGCACCAACGCCAAATATCAGGCAGGCGACCAATGTTGGTCACAACAGCAACTCATACAGTTGCCCGACCTTTCGAAATTGAAGGCCAAGGTCAATATCAACGAAGTGGATATCTCGCAGGTAACCAAAGGACTGAAGGTACAGATACGTCCTGATGCCTTTTCCGACAGTACATTTACTGGAACTGTGATAACTGTAGCCAACTTGGCACAGAACAAGGATAACAAATCAAAAATAAAAGTTTTCCCCGTAGAAATTGTCATCGACCAATTCAATAAGAACTTGCTTCCTGGGCTTACGGTAAGTTGCCGTATCATTGTGGACGAAATCCCCGACGTGTGCTATGTGCCTTTGGAGGCTTTGCATGTTGAGGGTGATAGAAGCTATGTGTATAAGAAGACTGTAGGTGGGTACGACAAGGTGGATGTAAAGACGGGATCTACCAATTCGGATTATGTCATTATTGAATCAGGACTTGATGAGGGTGATGCGGTTGCCCTTGTAGACCCTACATTAGTGGCACAGAAAGATAAAGAGGAGAAGAAATGATGAAAGGCATATCGAAATACCTGTTGTTGCTGCCTCTGCTCGTTGCGTGTAAGGGTGGTGTGTTTGGCGGCGATGAGGCTGCTGAGCAGAAGAGTACGGCTATAGTGGAAACTGGTGAACTCTCGGCAGTGCGTACGAAAGCTTTCGTGATGCCTCGTTTCGGAAGATGGAGTTCTATGCGTGTTATTGGGTTGGCAGAACATGGTAAGGTGATACAGCCTGGCGATTCGGTCATCCAGCTCGACCCTGCCGATGTGACCAAGTATATTGTTGATCGTGAGACGGCATTGGAATCACAGCTCGCCTCGCTCGAGACCATGTTGGTGAATCAGGAGAACCGCGACAGCGAAGCGGAATCAACCATCAAATCAGAACTGGCTACCTATGAGCTTCGCAAACTGACACTCGAGTCGGCTCAGTTTGAGTCGGAGCGTACCAGAAAGATTAAAGAACTGGAGTTCCAGCAGGCTACCATTGCGCTCAACCTTGCCAAACGCAAGCTCGAACTCAATGAAATCATCAATGCCAACGACTTGAAGATTCAGCAAATACGTGTCAATCAGATACAGAAGGATATACAGAATGCTTACGACATCATTCCCCAACTGACTATCCGCTCGGAGATACCGGGAATCTTCCAGATTCACCGCAACTGGCGCTCTGGTCAGCTGCTTCAGGTGGGCGATGAAGTGTGGCGTGGAAATTCGATGGCCTATGTGCCCGACCTTACTTGGATGAAGGTGGAGACTTGTATCAATGAGAATGACTTCTTGCGTATCAAAGTAGGCACTAAGGTATTGGTGCGATTGGATGCATTGCCCGATGTCTCATTTGAGGGTGAGGTGTCGCGTATTGGCCGTTTCTGCCATGTGCGTGATGCTAATAAGCCGCGCCAAAAGGTCTTCGATGTAGAGGTACGTCTTTTAGTGTCGGATGAGCGTTTGAAACCAGGCATGACCGTAAGTTGTGAATATTTGGAGGAGGTAGGATAATAGTCAGAGTCCTAAAATACAACTTAGAAGTTCTAGATTGTCTGGGAAATCCTAGGAGGACCTAGGATAATATAAAGAAAACGATATGGAATACAGCGAAAACATAAAAGTTGCGTGGCAAGGACTGACGGACCATAAGTTCCGTTCATTCTTGACGATGCTCGGTATCATCTTTGGTGTGGCATCGGTGATTGCGATGCTTTCGATTGGTGAGGGCGCCAAGCGTGAAGCCATTGCCAAGTACCAGGATTTGGGTGTAAACAATATCATCGTTCGTGAGAAAGACATGACCGACGAGGAGCTGGAAGAGGTACGCACGAAGTTCTCTCCCGGACTCTCGCTGCACGATGCCGAGGTTATCCGTGAGATTGTTCCGGGTGTGAGCCGTATTGCTGCCCAAGCAGAAATCAATGCCGATGTCAAGTATACCAACCGCTCGGTGAAGTCCTCGGTGATTGGTGTTACCCCAGAGTTCTACGACATCCTGAACTATAAGATTAGTGAAGGAGAGTTTATCGGCAACGTGCACTACAGCGGCAAGCAGAAGGTGTGCGTGCTCGGAGCCGGCATTGCTTTCACCCTTTTCCAGAAGGAGGAGCCCATCGGCAAGATGATTAAGATAGAGGACCAATGGTTAGAGGTTATCGGCGTGTTGGAATCAAAAGCGCTCTTTACCGAGACAGTAGGTGAATTGGCTGCCCGCGACCTCAATACCGACGTGTATGTGCCGCTCTCCATGTTTCTCGACCGCTTCTCGCGTGGCAATGCACTTGATAGTGAGATACAGCAACTCACCATTCAGGTGGAGAACTCAGACCAACTGATGGAGACCTCTACGCTGGTCAATGAGATTGTTAAGCGTCACCACTTCAACAATGAAGACTATGGCATCGTGATACCCCTCGAACTGCTCAAGCAGGAGGAGAAGGAGCGTCAGATATATAACTTCCTGCTCGGTGCCATTGCGGCCATCTCGCTCCTTGTAGGTGGTATCGGTATTATGAACATTATGCTGGCTACGGTGATGGAGCGTACCCGTGAGATTGGTATCCGACGTGCTATCGGAGCCCGCAAGCGCGACATCATGACCCAGTTTGTCACCGAGGCCGTGGTAATCAGTATTGCCGGTGGTATCATCGGCGTGGTAGCTGGAGTGTCGCTCTCACTCCTGGTATCGGTATTTACCGATGTGAGCACCTATATTAGATTATATAGTATCGTGATTGCCTTTGCCTTCTCGGTAGTGGTGGGTGTTGTATTCGGCTACCTGCCTGCCAAGAATGCTGCCAATCTGAAACCTGTAGATTCGATACGCTATGAATGATACGCTATTAATAGAGATAAACAATATCACCAAGCGCTATGAGATGGGCGACAATGTGGTGATGGCGCTGCAAGATGTCAATCTGAAGATTGAGCGCGGAGAGTACCTGAGCATCATGGGACCCTCAGGCTCGGGCAAGAGCACCTTTATGAATATCTTGGGTTGTCTTGACACCCCCTCTACAGGAGAGTACAAGTTTCGCGGAGTCGATGTGAGCAAGCTCGATGATGATGCCCTCTCGGCAATGCGCAACAAGGAGATTGGATTTGTGTTCCAGAACTTCAATCTGCTACCCAAGCTCAATGCCGTGCAGAATGTTGAGCTCCCCTTGGCGTATGCTGGAGTACCTGCTGCTGAGCGTCGCGAACGTGCTATACGTGCGCTTGAGCGTGTCAAATTGGCCGACCGTATGCACCATAAGCCAAGCGAGCTCTCGGGTGGTCAGCGTCAGCGTGTAGCCATTGCCCGTGCTTTGGTGACCAATCCAGGCATCTTGCTGGCCGATGAGCCTACGGGTGCGCTCGACTCAAAGACGGGTGTGGAAATTATGCGCCTCTTCGACGAGCTGCACCGCGAAGGTGATAACACCATCATCCTCATCACACACGAGCAGGAGATTGCCAACTATGCCATCCGTAATGTATATATAAAGGACGGTACTATCCATTACGACCGACTGAATACCAATAGAACCATTGTTTCGTAGTGCTTTTCTTGGTGGTATATGCATATAAAAATAGTTGGCTCATGCGAGCCAACTATTTTTTTGTCTGCTTTGTCCGAAGGGCGTGTATTTGTACAAAAATACAACAGTATTTCGCTTAGAAGTCCATTTAACTTGATATATATATGATGTTGTTTTATAGCCTAATAGCAAACTTTTTTAGTCGCATGTCAAGCATCTCTTCTGGTATGATTGCTTTTACGGCATCTGCGACCGAATTTATCAGGCGTTCGCGTACATAATCTTGACGGATGACAAGTGATATTTCGCGTACGGGAGTGGGGGCCGATAGTAGGCGCACATGCTGCTGCTGTTTCTCGTGTAGCAGTGGCAGGTGCAGCTCGGGGATTACTGTGTAGCCTCCATTCTCGTCAACGATTTTGATGAGTGTGTCTATGCTTCCTGCTTCGTAAGTGGTCGAGTAGGCCGACTGTGTCTGGCAGAAATTGAACACCTGATTTCTCATGCAGTGACCCTCTTTCAATACCCACAGATGTTCGGTGGGCATCTCATTGGCCACAATCTCCTCTTTGGCATACAGCTCTTCGCTGGGCGATACATAAGCGGCAAACTTCTCATAGTAGAGCGGTATTTCAAGGAAGTCGGGTTGTTCCAAAGGAGTGGCAAGGATAGCCATATCCAGCTCTGCCTTGCGCAACTGTTCTATGATGACAGCCGTACGCAGTTCGAAGGCGCGTAATTCTATCTGCGGAAACATCTGCTGCATCTGTTTGAATAGTCGGGGCAGGATGTAGGGTGCCACGGTAGGTATCACTCCTATACGTATAGTGCCGCTTCCCAGTTCCTTCTCCGAGCGTGTTATCTCCTTCAGCTGTGCTATGTGGTACAGCACCACACGTGCTTGGTCTACTACGGTGCGCCCGCTCTCTGTTGTGCTGATGGGATGGCTCTTGCGGTCGAAGAGGGTAAGGTCGAGTTCCTCTTCGAGTTTCTGTATCAGTGCACTCAGTGTCGGTTGACTCACGCCGCACGCCTCGGCGGCTCTCTGGAAGTGGCGATGCTTATCGAGCGCCACGATGTACTCTAATTGCTGGATATTCATAATGTGTAGTCTCTTGTAAGTGCAAAGATACGAACAAATGAGCGAAATAAATGAAGTTTACTTCAATTTATTACAAAGCGAGTGCAAATATCTCTTGCCAACCCCCTTGGCAACCCCTTGGCAGAAAGCACCATTTTTGCAATACTTACCATTGATTATCAGCAAATAACCCTATATAATGATTTACGTTTACCCCCTGGCAATGGCACAGCGAGCGAGAGCAGAGTCAATTGTATTTGAACTCTGCCGAGCGAGCAAGCCATCTTAAAACATAGCTTTATAATGGCACAACGCAGCGCAAGGCGCAACATCATATCCCCCCCCCCGGTATTTATATCATCTACTTCGCATAAAATCAAAGAAAAATGGGCATTATTTCGTAGTTCACCAGACTTTCAAGTGATAGGTTACAAGCGCGACCTAAAACTATCTAAAAAAGCACTGTCCCCCCTTAAAGGGCGACAGTGCTTTTGGTTAGTTCTGTAGACTGCCATATGGATAGTTCATCATCCTAAATGCCGGATGAGCCACTTTAACTTGCTGTGCAAACAGAAGGTACACTGTGCCTCGAGATAAAAAATAAATGTATTTATTTTGTTCTCCGCTCGGCTTGTAGTACCTTTGCAGAAAAATTTGATTAAAAGGATGAAAACTATGATTAAACGTATGGGTGCATTGCTCTCGCTGCTGTGTGTAGCGGTGATGATGCAAGCACAGATTCATGAGCCTATCAAGTGTGAAGCTTCGTGGGCTATGGTGGGCGAAGGCGTGGCCGAGCTGCGCATTGCTGCCAAGATTGATGCCGGATGGCATGTGTATTCTACCGAACTGGAGGATGGCCCTACCGCAGCGGCGCTCACCGTAGAGACCATCAAGGGCGCTCGCCTCGATGGTAAGCTGGGATTCACCGACGGTAAGGAGATTGCCAAGTATGACGACATGTTCGGTATGGACGTGCGCTACTTTGAGGACAAGGTGACCTTCGTGCAGCGCTTCATCCTCGAGGGCGACTACCTCGTGCAGGGCTACTTCACCTATGGTGCCTGCGACGACGAGAGCTGTCTGCCGCCTACCAACGTGGAGTTCAAGTATGAAGGGAAATATACCGCGCCTGCAGCGGCAAAAAGTAAACAGACAACGGACAAGAGTCAACAGACTGCCGTGAAGCCTGCCGAGGTAGTGCCTGCAACACCTGTCGTGGAGGCTGCACCCGTTGAAAGCCCTGAGGCATCGCAGTCCGAGTCACCCCTCCTCGGGAGGGGCAAGGGGGAGGCCTCTCAGTTTGGCGCCCTATGGAAACCTGTCATCGAGGAGCTTGGCCAACCTAAGGGTACAGCCGACACGGCCAACCAGTCGCTCTGGGCAATCTTCCTGCTCGGACTCGCCGGCGGACTCGTGGCTCTCGTGACTCCCTGCGTATGGCCTATCATACCGATGACCGTGAGCTTCTTCCTCAAGCGCAGTGGCGACAAGAAGAAAGGCCGTCGCGATGCCTATATATATGGTGTGTCTATCGTGATTATCTACGTGCTGCTGGGCTTGCTCGTGACACTGCTGTTTGGTGCCTCGGCCCTCAATGCCTTGTCTACGGCTGCTATCCCCAACCTCTTCTTCTTTCTCCTGCTGGTGGTATTTGCCATGTCGTTCATGGGTGCTTTCGAACTCACTCTGCCGGAGAAGTGGACTACCGCTGTGGATGGCAAGGCTGAGAAGACAGGCGGACTGCTTGGTATCTTCCTCATGGCCTTCACGCTCACATTGGTGTCGTTCTCATGCACCGGTCCCATCATCGGCTTCCTCCTGGTAGAGGTTTCTACCTCGGGCAACATATTGGCTCCCACCATCGGTATGCTCGGTTTCGCCATTGCACTGGCCTTGCCTTTCACCCTGTTTGCCATCTTCCCCGCATGGCTCAAATCGGCTCCCAAGAGCGGTGGCTGGATGAATACCGTGAAGGTGGTATTGGCTTTCGTGGAGCTGGCCTTTGCGCTCAAGTTCCTCTCTGTGGCCGACCTTGCCTATGGCTGGCACATCCTCGACCGTGAGACCTTCCTCGCCCTCTGGATTGCCCTTGCCGCACTGCTCGGTGCTTACTTGATGAAGTGGATACAATTCCCCCACGACGATGATGACGACCGCAAGGTGGGTGTGCCCCGCTTCATGCTCGGCCTCGTGTCATTTGCTTTTGCTATCTATATGGTACCCGGCTTGTGGGGCGCTCCCTGTAAGGTCATCAGCGCCTTTGCTCCTCCTATGAGCACGCAGGACTTCAACCTCTACGAGCAGGAGCTGTACCCGCAGTCGATGGATTATGACCAGGGTATGGCTATCGCCCGTCAGGAGAAGAAGCCCGTGATGCTCGACTTCAGCGGTTATGGTTGCGTCAACTGCCGTGAGATGGAGCAGTCGGTACTTGCCGATGACAAGGTACTCGACCTCATCAACAACGACTACGTACTCATCAGTCTCTACGTAGACGACAAGACTCCGCTCGCCGAACCCATCCGCCTCACCGAAAACGGCAAGGAGGTGGTGCTGCGCAGCATCGGCGACAAGTGGAGCTACCTGCAGCGCACCAAGTTCGGTGCCAACGCGCAGCCCTTCTACGTATTGCTCGACAACGAAGGCCATCCGCTCAATACTCCCCGCACTTACGACGAGGACATCGATGCCTACATCAAGTTCCTCGAAGAGGGCTTGACAGAATACAAGAATCGATAAAAGCCTATATATAACTGAGGGGCACCCCGATTGGGTGCCCCTTTTTAATTTTGGTAAAACTATCTAAAGTAGCTCTTGGCTAAGACCATAGATGCAGTAAGCGCTTCACCAATATTCCTTTTCGTTTACGAATTCATACTCAAGAGGAACTCTTCGTTGGTCTTGGTATTCTCCAAACGCCCTTTGACGAAGTCCATGGCTTCGATGGGGTTCATGTCGGAGAGGAACTTGCGCAGTATCCACATGCGGTCGAGTGTCTGCTTGTCGTGGAGCAGGTCGTCGCGACGGGTGCTCGATGCCACGATGTTCACGGCAGGGAAGATACGCTTGTTTGAGAGATTGCGGTCGAGCTGTAGCTCCATGTTGCCTGTTCCCTTGAACTCCTCGAAGATAACCTCGTCCATTTTCGAACCGGTTTCGGTGAGGGCGGTGGCTATGATGGTGAGCGAGCCGCCATTCTCGATGTTACGTGCGGCACCGAAGAAACGCTTGGGCTTGTGCAGGGCATTGGCATCGACACCACCTGAAAGCACCTTGCCTGAGGCGGGCGATACGGTGTTGTAGGCACGGGCGAGGCGGGTGATGGAGTCGAGGAAGATGACTACGTCGTGGCCGCACTCTACCATGCGCTT
>CAZMZC010000059.1:0-16403 GCA_964570685.1 uncultured Bacteroidaceae bacterium
ACTTTGCAAAGAAAGCCCCTGATGCAAACATCACCGAATGGTACAGCGTAGCAGAGTTGCAAGAGAAGTTCGGAATGACGCTATCGGCAATCTACACCTTCGTATATAAAAATGTAATCCCCAAGCGCAAGAAGGGCAAGATGGTCTATTACTCGAAAAAACATTTCAACATTGCCAAAGGAGTTGCCGAGCCTGAGAAACCTCAATACTACACCATCCCCGAAGCGATGGAGAAATTCAACCTCACGCGTGACCAGCTCTATCACTATGTGAAGTATCACAACATCACTCGCATCAAGGTTGGTAAATACACCAAAATAAGTAAGCCTGAACTTGACGAGTTTCTTGCACCGCCACAAATCAAAAAATAATTGTGGTGGGTATGTCGGTTATTCTCGGGTGAGTTATTCCACCATTGAATAACCACATTTCTTTGCTTTCAGAAAAAATATTTAACTCATTAATAATTAAGGATTATGTTACACACTTGTACAAAAGTTACCCTTCGTAAGAGAGAAATAACCAACGGTCGCATCTCGCTTTACCTGGATTACTATCCAGCAGTTCGCCACCCAGAGACAATGGTAATGTCCCGGCGTGAGTATCTTGGCATATACATCTACGCACGCCCAAAGAATGAGATGGAGCGCGAGTTTAACAACGACATGCTGATGAAAGCAGAAGCAATACGTTGTATCAGAGTACAGTCATTAATCAATGAGGAATTAGGCTACAATATTACAGATAACAGCAGTGTGATTGTATTAGTCTTTATATCTGTGAGTTAGTAATACTTTTGCGGAGTATGAATTTGAAGTGAAAAGAAAATAATGTCACTTGAGTGTCACAAACGCATGATTTCGATAAGGCAAAGAAATAAACCATGTTTTTCTTTTGGCCAGCAAATATATAACAGAAGGTAGGGAAAGAATAATATGAAGTTCTTTTTCCCTACCTTTAAACATATAACTTTACTTTATCATCCGCAAACGGATTCAATCCCTTAGTAAGGAAATTATAATTGTATTCGAAGTAGGAATTACCTCTTCGGGAATCCCATGACAAACGTCCTATTTCCTCACCCCATAGAAAGACTTTAAGCGAGCTGGTAATCATTGTTTTTTATGTCTTATACGTTGAACTCTCTTTTGATTATCTCTGATTAAATATGCTGATTCAGGAAGTTCCGGCATCATGTCATCCAATGCGTCAATCTGGCCAATGGCTTTCATAAGCGACAAAAATGTTCCCAAGGACATATTACCGGTTGTGCCATTCTCGAATTTGTGAATGGTATTGACCGTGATTCCTGATTGCTCTGCAACATCCTTTTGCGTCATATGAGAACGCAAGCGATAGTCCTTAAATCTGGCACCAAGCAATTTTACCAATTCAGGTATGGAATATTCATAATAATCAGTCATACTATCTTATCTTATCTTATCTTATCTTATGCGTTAATTTAATAATCTATTTAATCATTTACTTATCGTGTGCAATGATTTATGTTGCAAAGATATTGATAAATTTCAATATCCAATACATTAACGACAAAAAAATATGTTTTACAAAAGAAAAATCAATACTCACGTCAATGCTTTTTCTCTTTTCGAGGGAGAACATCATATCTCATTGCATTTTGTCCGCATCAGTTACCGATAATACGAAATAAAAGTTGTACTTTTACAACTGATATACCCACTTTGCCTATCAGCGCAGACAAGATGGGTGAAACCATTTGGGCGAAATATAGGTTATAACACCAAAAGAAAGAAAACGATGAAAAGCTTTGGACAGAAACCGTGGGTACTCCCACAACCCGTACTGATTATCGGTACATACAACAGCGACGGCACCCCCCAATGCTATGAATGCCGCATGGGGCGGACAATGGGACAGCAAGGAGATTATGATTTGCATGGGCTCGCACGCTACGACCGAGAACCTTGCCCATTGCGATGAGTTTACCGTAGCCTTTGCCACCAAGGAGACACTGGTGGCTTCGGACTTCGTGGGCATCGTCAGTGCCAAGAACGACCCTCAGAAGATGCAGAAGACAGGATGGACAGCCATCAAGGCAGAGCACGTGAACGCTCCCGTATTCACCGACTTCCCGATGACGTTGGAATGCCGTATCCTCCGCAAGATTGATGAGACGGACGATGGCTACAACCTCATTGCTGAGATTGTCAACATCCTTGTCGACGAGCGCTACCTGGCCGAAGACGGCAAGCCCGATGTGGAGAAGATGCAGCTCATCACCTACGAGCCCGTCCGTCACGGCTATCTGGTCATGGGCGAGCGTGTGGGTAATGCCTTTTCGGATGGTAAAACTTTGAAGTAAAATATTGAATAAGAATGAAAGTACTACTTATTAACGGAAGTCCTCGCAAAGAGGGGAATACATCCATAGCCCTGACAGAAGTAGCCAAGCAACTTGCAAAAGAAGGTATCGAGAGTGAGATTGTGTGGATTGGCAACAAGCCGATACGTGGATGTGTGGCCTGCGGCCAGTGTGCAGCCAAAGGTTTAGGACGTTGCATCTTTGATGATGACATCTGCAATCGGATATCCGAGAAATTTGCCGATGCAGACGCACTCATCGTTGGTTCACCAGTTTATTATGGTCAGCCCAATGGTGCACTGCTCTCAGTCATTCAACGAGCATTCTATTCAAATGGTGCCAATATCTCGGGCAAGCCTGCCGCATCGATTGCCGTATGTCGCCGAGGTGGTGCAACCGCCGCTTTCGAGAGCCTCAATATGCCTTTCCAGATGATGAATATGCCCGTAGTAACATCGCAATACTGGAATATTGTTTATGGCAGAACACCCGGTGAAGCAGCGATGGATAGAGAGGGAATGCAGACGATGCAGACACTTGCCCGCAATATGGCCTGGCTGCTTAAATCAACCAACGGCGAGAAGGCACCCGGCCGCCCGGTAGATGAGCCATGGGACACCATGCATTTCATCCGATAATTCATCGAAGGTGAGAAAACCTGTTTGGCTGAGGACGGAGGGAGCGATGAAATAGAGGCCGATGATTCTTCGAACTCTATTGATAGAGCTATACCATAAAGAAGGAGGCTGGACTCATCGTCCAACCTCCTCTTGTCGTTTGGGCCTCCCCCCCCTTACAGCATTTCCACGCTGCGTTTGATGAATCGGCTGAGGGCCTCGCCCTTGAGCATGCCGTTTTGCAGCAGGGCAAGGTCGATGAGCTGGTGCAGCAGGTTGTTGTTCTTGGCAAAGTCGGCGAAGATGGCTTCGCGCTTGTGGCTCTGCTCGTGTATCTTGGTGTGCAGGTCGCTGAGTTCGTCCTTCTCGGCTGAGGGGATTTCCTCGTCCTTCATACCCTTGTGCTGGGCCTCCAGTGCCTCTTCACGTGCTTTCAGTGTGGCTGTCTCCTCGGCAATGGGTTTCAAGGCTTCGGCCGTCTGCTCCTTCTCAGCTGTCAGTACTGACTGGATGAGGGGGTGGTCGGTGTTGAGGATGAGGGTATACATGTCGGGCATCTCTCCGTAGAAGCTCATGCCTGCATTGATGGCTGCCATCTCCTTCATACGGCGCATATACTCGCTCTGGGTGATGATGATGGGTGAGGCATTGGCTCCAAGTGATTGTGCATCAACATGGAACTCGGTCTTCTTCACCTCGGGCATCTGACTCTTGAAGGCTACTGTAAGCATCTCCTTGTCATCGGTGGGAAGCTCGGTCTTGGTGGCATCTTCCTTGACTATGAGGCGGTCAATGACATCGGCATCTACACGTGAGAAACGTGATTTCTCGAACTTCTGCTCATAGAGGTTGAGCATGGCAGTGTCGAGCTGTCCGTCGAAGAGGAGCACATTGTAACCCTTGGCCTCTGCTGCCTCGATGTAGGTGTACTGCTCATCGCGGTCGGTGGCATAGAGGTAGATGAGGTTGCCCTCCTTGTCGGTCTGACTATCCTTGATGAGTGTCTGATACTCCTCGTAGGTGAAGTGCTTGCCTTCGGTGTCTGTGAAGAGGGCAAACTGCTTGGCTTTGTCGTAGAAAGACTCTTCGGTGAGCATGCCGTAGTTGATGAAGATCTTCAGGTCGTTCCACTTCTCCTCAAACTCCTTGCGATTGTCCTTGAAGATGCCATTGAGGCGGTCGGCCACCTTCTTGGTGATGTAGGTGGAGATTTTCTTTACGTTCGAGTCGCTCTGCAGGTACGAGCGTGACACGTTCAACGGGATGTCCGGTGAGTCGATGACTCCGTGCAGCAGGGTGAGGAAGTCGGGTACGATGCCCTCTACCGAGTCGGTCACATACACCTGGTTGCAGTAGAGCTGTATGCGGTTCTTCTGCAGGTCGATATTGCTCTTTATCTTGGGGAAGTAGAGTATGCCCGTGAGGTTGAAGGGGTAGTCCACGTTGAGGTGTATCCAGAACAGCGGCTCGTCGCTCATAGGGTAGAGGTCGCGGTAGAACTTCTTGTAGTCCTCATCGGTGAGCTCGCTCGGGGTGCGTGTCCACAGGGGAGTGGTGTCGTTGATGATGCGGCCCCCCTCGTCCCCCCCAAGGGGGGATGACTTACCTTCAGCGGACTCTGAATCCTCCCCCTTGGGGGAGTTAGAGGGGGCCCCGAAGGCTATCGGTATGGGCAGGAAACGGCAGTACTTGGTGAGCAGGCTGCTGAGGCGGCTCTCCTCGAGGAACTCCTTGCAGTCGTCGTCAATGTAGAGGACGATGTCGGTACCGCGGTCGGCCTTCTCGGTATCTTCGAGAGTGAACTCGGGGCTACCGTCGCAGCTCCACTTCACAGGCTGCGCCTCTTCGCGGTACGAGCGGGTAATGATCTCCACCTTCTTGGCCACCATGAATGCCGAGTAGAAGCCGAGGCCGAAGTGGCCGATGATGGCATTGGCATCGTTCTTATACTTCTCCAAGAAGTCGTTGGCACCCGAGAAGGCAATCTGGTTGATATACTTGTCAATCTCCTCGGCAGTCATACCTATACCGCGGTCGCTGATGGTGATGGTACCAGCCTCCTTATCGAGCGATACGTGTACGGTGAGGTCGCCCAGCTCGCCACGGAAGTCGCCTTTCATGGCATATGTCTTGAGCTTCTGCGTAGCGTCGACGGCATTGGACACCAACTCGCGGAGGAAAATCTCGTGATCACTGTAGAGGAACTTTTTGATGATGGGGAAGATGTTCTCGGTCGTAACCCCAATGTTACCTGTTTTCATATTTATTTAATTTTTGAATTATGAATACTTGCGTTAACTTTCAATTCTCAATTGTCATTTGTTCCTTGTCAATTAATAAGGAACAATGCTCCGCAGTGATAGGTTGCAAACAGAGTGCCAAAAACGTCTCGGATGGCCGTTTCTGACAAATTGGCGCAATGGGTGACAGGATTGTTTGTCGTGCTTTGAATAAACAAACAAACGCAGAACAAAAAAAAATCCCCGCGAACTTCACAGCCAGCGGGGAGCAACAAGATTTATTATGCAAAAACAAACTATAAAGTTACGGTTCTCCGAGGTACTTGACTATCGCCTGCACTTGACTTCGGGTGAGCACCTTTCTCTGCGTTTCATTTATGGTATGATAGTAAAAATCTTTCTCGTTTCTATCTTACTATACAAAACATTTGCTATCTTTACATCGTGATTAAGGAAAAAGTGATGTAGCTAATTATTTACGACGATGAAGAAAAAGTGGTTAAGTGCTCTTGTTGCGATAGTTGTTATAGGTCTGTACTATTACTTTGGCATGCCGGCGGTAGGAAACGACGGCGATAGTGCGGAGAATGTTCCTGGGGTGGAATCGGCGGAGGGTATAGAGATTCCCAAAACTCCACAAGGGGTATCGGAACGAATCTTGAAGAAAACGAACTATACGGTGTCATTTAATAAGAAGTATAATGTGCCCAACTGGGTGGCCTGGAACATCACGGCAGAGGAACTGGTGGAGCGTGAGAGCCGTACCAATGATTTCTTGCCCGACCCGGAGTTGTCGGCCAGCAGTGCTGTCACGACGGAGGATTATATAGGTAGTGGGTATGACCGTGGTCACATGTGCCCTGCGGCAGACAATCGCTATCACTGGCGGGCAATGGATGAATGCTTCTATATGACCAATATGTGTCCGCAAAACCATAACCTGAATACGGGAGTATGGAACGACCTGGAACAACAGTGCCGGCGGTGGGTGGATGAGGACAATGTGGTATATGTCGTGTGTGGCCCTATATTCTACACGGATGCTTCCCCTGAATATATTGGTCGTCGTCATAAGGTGCGCGTGCCTGATGCTTTCTTCAAGGTGGTGCTGCGTGACTACGAACAGGGCAGGCCTAAGGCGGCCGGCTTTATCTTTGAGAATAAGTCTGGCACGGAACCCTTACGCAACTACGCGTGCTCTATCGATGAGGTAGAAGAGGTGACGGGGATAGACTTTTTCCATCTTTTGCCCGACGGGCTGGAAGAAAAGATGGAGTCAATGAAGTCATCGCTATAATGAAAAAAGAGAGAAGCTCGAACTTCTCTCTTTTCTTTTTTGTGATTCCGAAGCGACTCGAACGCTTGACCTACTGCTTAGAAGGCAGTTGCTCTATCCAGCTGAGCTACGGAACCGACCTTAGTTGCTTTTCTTGAAAAGCGCTGCAAAATTAGTGCTAATTGTTGATTTTTCCAAAAAAAACAGGATTTATTTCACTCTAATTTTGTTCTACCCTTCCTTTGTTGTACCTTTGCGTTAAATTGGTTAATATAATGTGTTATGTCATTTATAGGTAATGTTGTTTGGGTAGTGTTTGGCGGGCTTATCATGGCTGCCGCCTATTTTATTTTGGCTATCGCCTATTGCATCACTATCATAGGTATTCCTGTGGGTGTGCAGTTGTTCAAGATGGCGGGCCTTTCACTTTTCCCTTTTGGCCGTGTGGTGAGAGACAGGAATGGAGAGATGGGCTGCTGGTCGATGTTTCTGAATGTACTTTGGATTGTGTTTGGTGGCATAGAAATGGCACTGACTCATGCTGTGATAGGACTCATATTCTGCATCACGATTGTAGGCATTCCTTTTGGTAGGCAGCATTTCAAGTTGGCTTTACTTGCATTGATGCCATTCGGGAAGGAGATTCAATAGCTGATTGAATAAGGATTAATAAGTAGAAAAACAGATGTGGATTGATATTTTATGGATTGTGGCCGGCTTGGTGTTGATCCTTGTCGGCTCTGACTGGCTCGTGGAAGGAGCTTCGGGGGTAGCCCGTAAATATGGTATTAGTGAGTTTATTATTGGTATGACTATTGTCGGCATCGGCACTTCGATGCCTGAATTGGTGTCGAGCCTGATTTCGGCCATCCAAGGACATGGTGATATGGCTTTGGGTAATGTTACAGGTTCTAATATCTGCAACATCCTGCTTATCTTGGGTGTGACGGCACTGATCTCGCCTATCAAATATACGAGGAGCAATATTCGTAAGGATATCCCGTTTGCCATTCTCGTGTCGTTGTTCTTGGTAGTTATGCTTTATAACTGCTTTGGGCTATTCAGGGAAATGGGCACTCCAGGCATCTCTCGTGTAGATGCACTCTACCTCCTTTTGATATTTGCAGTATTTATGATAGACTCTTTCAAGTCGGCCAAGAATGGTGCCGAAGAGGAGGAAGCAAGCGTGAAGCCTATGCCGATGGGCAAGGCCATCATCTTTATTCTGTTGGGATTGGCTGGGCTTATCTTTGGCGGACAGGTGTTTGTGGACCATACGGTGAGTATCGCCGAGAGGTTCCATGTGTCTGAGGCCTTTATTTCTATTACGCTGATGGCAGTGGGCACTTCGCTTCCCGAGCTGGCGACCTGTGTTGTGGCGGCCATGAAGGGGAAGAACCAGTTGGCGCTGGGTAATATCATTGGTTCCAATATATTCAACATATCACTTATCATTGGTGCCAGTGCGGTGATATCTCCATTTGAGATTCAGAGCATTTCTACGGTGGATATGGCCATGGTTGTAGTGGCGGCTGTACTGTTGTGGTTGGCTGCATTTACGTTCAAGAAGAAAAAGCTGGATAGGGTAGAAGGTGCTATCTTCCTTCTTTGCTACATTGGCTATATCGTGTATCTTTCAATGAATATGTAGGATATATCCAATAATTATAATTATCTTTGTTGCAGAATTTGTATACGCTATGCTGAAGAAAATAATATATGCTCTTTGGGCATTGTTGGCAGTAGGACTCGTTGCTGCATTCCTGATTTTCTACTCTATCACAAAAGGATGGATAGGCTTCGTGCCTCCGGTAGAAGAGTTGGAAAATCCCAATTATAAGTTTGCAACGCAGATTATCTCGGCCGACGGCAAGTTGCTGAGTACCTACTCGTATAGTCGGGAGAATCGTGTCTGGACTAATTATGAGGATCTCTCTCCGAAGTTGGTAGAAGCACTGATAAGCACTGAGGATGTACGCTTTACGGAACATTCTGGTATTGACCTCCGTGCCTTGATGCGTGCCATCATCAAGACCGGCTTGTTGCGTCAGTCGGGCTCGGGAGGTGGTAGTACACTTACTCAGCAGTTGGCCAAGCAGTTGTATACAGAGGTGGCGGGTAGCAAGTTGGAACGTCTGTTCCAAAAACCGATAGAGTGGGTTATTGCAGTGAAACTGGAGAAGTATTATACCAAAGAAGAGATCCTGACGATGTATCTCAATAAATATGACTTTGGCAACAATGCCATCGGTATCAAGACGGCGGCTAACACCTATTTCT
This sequence comes from uncultured Bacteroidaceae bacterium, assembly GCA_964570685.1. GTDB lineage: Bacteria > Bacteroidota > Bacteroidia > Bacteroidales > Bacteroidaceae > UBA1189. The sequence goes on from CAZMZC010000059.1 coordinate 8,758, forward strand.
CCAAGGAACCCAAGGATCTCTCTGTCGAGGAGGCTGCAACATTGGTGGGTATGTGTAAGAACTCGTCGCTATACAATCCCGTACGTCGTAATGAGACCACACGGAAACGACGTAATGTGGTGCTTTCGCAGATGGAGAAGAACAATTGCCTCACAGCAGCAGAGACCGACTCGCTGCAAAATACTCCGCTGGTGCTCAACTACCGTAGGGTAGACCATAAACTGGGTCCGGCTCCCTATTTCCGCGAGTATTTGCGTGGTGTGCTTACTGCCAAGGAGCCCGTGAAGAATAACTATCGCGGATGGCAGATGCAGAAGTACTATGAGGATTCGCTCGACTGGGCCAATAATCCGCTTTTTGGCTGGTGTAATAAGAATAAGAAGAAGGACGGCAGTAACTACAATCTCTATACTGACGGTTTGAAGATATATGTAACCCTGGATTCGCGTATGCAGCAATATGCGGAAGAGGCAGTGGACGAACATATCAAGGAGTATCTGCAGCCTCGCTTTTTCAAGTCGAAGAAGGGACATCGCAATGCTCCGTACGATAACCTCAAGCCAGCAGAGATAGAGAATCTGCTTGTGCGTGCCATGAAGCAGACCGACCGCTATCGTGGTATGAAGAAGGACGGCTACTCTGACGAAGCTATACGCGATACATTTGATGTGAAGCGTGAGATGCGGGTGTTTGCATACACTGGCAGTCGCGATACCATTATGTCGCCTATGGACTCTATCCGTTATTACAAGCATTTCTTGCGTGTAGGCTTTATGTCGATGGATCCTATCACGGGCTATGTGAAGGCTTATGTGGGTGGACCTGATTATACTCATTTCCAGTATGATATGGCGATGGTGGGCCGGCGCCAGGTGGGCTCTACTATCAAGCCCTATCTGTATACTCTGGCTATGGAAAATGGATTCTCGCCTTGCGACCAGACGCGCAATGTGGAACAGACGATACTTACGGAAGACGGACAGATATGGATACCGCGCAATACGGGTAACAAGGATGACTATGGCAAGATTGTTACATTGCGTTGGGGCCTTTCACAATCCAACAACTGGATTTCTGCCTATCTGATGGGTAAGCTTAATCCGTATGCCTTCAAGAGCCTGATTCATCAGTTCGGCATTCGCAACAAAGATATCCAACCTACGCCTTCGCTTTGTCTCGGTCCTTGTGATATCTCGGTGGGCGAGATGGTAGGAGCCTATACAGCCTTCCCGAACAATGGAATACGTACAGAACCGCTTTTTGTGACTCGCATTGAAGATAATGAGGGCAATATCATTGCCACCTTTACCCCCAAGACGTATGAGGTAATCAGTAAGGAAAGCTCCTATAAGATGATTGATATGATGAAGGCTGTGGTGGATGAAGGTACGGGCCGTCGTCTCCGTTTCCGCTACAACCTCAAGGCTGAAATAGCAGGTAAGACAGGTACAACCAACGACAATGCCGATGGCTGGTTTATGGGCTATACGCCTTCGCTTGTGAGTGGCTGCTGGGTTGGTGGCGACGACCGTGATATCCACTTCACGAGTATGAGCGACGGACAAGGAGCCTCGATGGCACTCCCGATTTGGGCATTGTATATGAAAAAGGTATATGCCGACGAGTCGTTGGGTTATTCGCAGGATGAGAAGTTTAATATACCAGAGGACTTTAATCCTTGTGAGCAGCAAATTGTCGTGACCAACTATACAGACGAACAGCAGTTGGATGGCTTCTTTGAGTAAAATGCTTGATCGTACCGTCCCCCCTATAGTGCAGAGCCTGCCGTTTGCCTTTCGCAAACCGTTGCGGCAGGTCTTTCCTAACGGTATACCTATATATATAATAGAAGCCAAAGGGCAGGAGGTGGTGCGCATCGATTTTGTGTTCTCGGTGGGGCAGTGGCATCAGGCGCAGAAGCTACAGGCGCTCTTTACTTGTAGAATGTTGCGTGAGGGATGTCGTGGATACTCATCTTCGTCATTTGCCGAGCGGCTTGACTATTATGGCGCATGGCTCGAATTGAGTGTTGCAATGAATCGTACTTTCGTTACACTCTATACGTTGAAGAAGTTCTTTCCGCAAACGATTGCTCTCATGCAATGTATGCTCTTTGAACCCACTTTCAGTGAAGAGCAGTTTCAGACAATACGTGCAAATAACAAAGCTCAGTTTCTGGTCAATATGAAAAAGGGCGACGTGCTCGCTATGCGTGCTCTTCGTCATAGCATCTATGGAGCAACTCATCCTTGTGGCATACCGACAACGCCTGAAGATTATGATGCTCTGCATACGGAGGCTTTGGCAGACTTTTATGGTTGCTATTATGGTTCGTGTAACTGTACTGTTTATTTGTCTGGCAGCATTGATGACGATGTAATCTCTCGCGTAGAGTCTCTTTTTGGTCGGGTGGGGTGGGGTGGTTGTGCCTCGGTTGCTGATAGGGAGTATCCTTTGTCGCCAGCGAATGAGCGAAATGTTGTCATCACACATCCTGATTCCGTGCAATGCAGTATTCGTATGGGATGCTTGCTGATGGATGTGAAGGAGTCTGACTATTTGCCGATGCGAGTGCTCAATACAGTGCTTGGTGGGTATTTTGGTAGCCGACTGATGAAGAATGTGCGCGAGAATAAGGGCTATACTTACCATATCGCTTCTGACCTTGTGACCAACACGTCACAGGTGATGTTTATGATGAGCTGTGAGGCACTTGCTGACAAGGCCGAAGAGGTGATGGAAGAGGTGCGAAGTGAGATGTTGCGCTTGCAGACGCAATCGGTGCCTGATACAGAACTACGTATGGTACGCAACTACATGACTGGAGAGATATGTCGCAACTATGAAGGTGCCTTCTCATTGACCGATGCCTATATCTTTATGGAGTATCTGGGACTTCCACAAACTCACATTGAAGATACCGTGGAAGCCGTTCGCGCTACAGATGCCATCCGTTTGCAACAACTTGCGCAGCAATATCTGCACCCGGAGTCGCTCTATACGGTAGTGGTGCGCTCATAAGTGTTTTGCGTCTTTGGGCGGATTTATTTGCAAGGCTCGAGAGAGAGTCTCTTCTTGTTGTTTCTCTGCTTACTCCACTTATCAAAAGAGAGAATTAAAAAGTTTTTGAGTGTGAAAAATACAACTATTCGTGTAAATCGTGCTCTTTTGTTTTCTTTATAGGCAATCTTTTTGTATCTTTGCACTTTGAAATTTGAAAATAGGTAATTAATGAGTGTACACAAGATGACCCCCGACTATATAATAGAGGTTAGTTGGGAGGTGTGCAATAAGGTAGGAGGCATCTATACAGTGCTCTCGACAAGAGCTAAGACAATTTTGACGAAGACAGATGCCCAATTGATGTTTATAGGTCCCGACCTTTGGAAAGAAACGGCGAACCCGCTGTTCAAAGAAGATAAGCGCTTGATGGCCGGATGGCGCAAGAAAGCAATCGAAGAAGGGCTCAATATACGTATAGGACGGTGGATGATTCCCGGTGAGCCAGTAGCCGTACTTGTAGATTTTACTCCTTATTATAATATAAAGAACGATATCTATGCCGAGGCATGGAATCTCTTTAAGGTAGATTCGCTGCACGCATATGGCGACTACGATGAGGCGAGCATGTTCTCATACGCAGCAGCCAAGGTGGCCGAGAGCTACTACCGCAACGAGATTGTGAAGAAGGCTAAGACCGGCCAGGCGGAAAATAATTGTCAATTGCCCAAGGTAATCTATCAGGCTCATGAGTGGATGACTGGCCTCGGTGCCCTCTTCCTCAAGCATTGGATTCCCTCTATCGCTACGATATTTACAACCCATGCTACATCGATAGGCCGCTCTATCGCCGGCAACATGAAGCCTCTGTATGACTATATGGAGGGTTACAATGGCGACCAGATGGCCGATGAGCTTAATATGCAGTCGAAGCACTCGATCGAGAAGCAGGCTGCCCATCGTGTCGACTGCTTCACCACGGTAAGTGAGATTACCGACCGTGAGTGCGCACAGCTGCTCGAGAAGAAGGCCGATGTCATCACGGTCAATGGTTTTGAGGACGATTTCGTGCCCAAGGGTGCTGCCTTCACCGCTAAGCGCAAGGAGGCCCGCAAGGTGATGCTGAACGTAGCCAGCAAGCTGCTCGGTCAGGAGTTTGCCGACGACACCATCATCGTATCTACCGGTGGTCGCTACGAGTTCCGCAACAAGGGTATCGACATCCTGCTCGAGTCGCTCAACCGCCTTGCCCATGAGCCTTCGCTCGACCGCGACGTATTGGCATTCATCAACGTGCCTGCTTGGGTAAAAGGTCCGCGCGTTGATTTAGTTGAAAGATTAAAGATTAAATATGAAAGTAATTGTCAATTGTCAACTGTCAATTGTCAATTGGAGAATCCTGTCATCACCCATGAACTCTACAACATGGACGATGACAAGGCCCTCTCTATGATGCGTGCCATCGGGATCAACAATGCCCCTGAGAGCCGCGTGAAGGTTATCTTCGTACCTTGCTATCTCAACGGTGACGACGGTATCTTCAATCTCCCGTACTACGACCTGTTGCCTGGCGATGACCTCGCCGTATACCCCTCGTACTATGAGCCTTGGGGATACACTCCGCTCGAGAGCGTAGCCTTCCATGTACCCACCATCACCACCGACCTCGCAGGTTTCGGCCTTTGGGCAAATTCGCTCAAGGGTAGCTATAGCCAATTGGAAGATGGTGTGAAGGTGATACACCGCACCGACAGCAACTGGGACGAGGCTGCCAACGAAATCAAGAACAGTATCCTTGCCTTTACCAAGATGGATGCCAAGATGGTGACTCAGCTTCGCCGTCGTGCTGCCGACATCTCCAAGAAGGCCTTGTGGGACAAGTTCGTAAAATATTACCTCGAAGCATACGAGGTAGCATTGAGTAAATAATAACTTATTAACCATTATAACTAATATGAAGATTAAAGTTAGTAATGCAAATTCACCCGCATGGAAAGAGGTGAACGTAAAGTCGCACATCCCCGCTGAGCTTGCTTGCTTGAGCGAGATGGCGCGCAACATCTGGTGGTCTTGGACTCCCGAGGCCCGCGACATGTTCAAGAGCTTGAACCCTACTCTCTGGAAAGAGTGCAGACAAAACCCCGTGCTGCTGCTTGAGCGTCTCAGCTACGAGACATTGGAAGAACTGGCTAAGGACGAAGCTGTACTTGCACGCATCAACAAGGTGTACAAGCAGTTCCGGGCATATATGGATGTGAAGCCCAATGCAGAGCGCCCCTCAGTGGCTTACTTCTGCATGGAATATGGTCTCACACACGTACTGCGCATCTACTCAGGTGGTCTGGGCGTGCTCGCCGGTGACTACTTGAAGGAGGCTTCTGACTCTAACGTCGACATGTGCGCTATCGGCTTCCTCTATCGTTATGGCTACTTCACACAGAGCCTCTCTATCGATGGCCAGCAGATTGCCAACTACGAGGCTTCAAACTTCGCCAACCTCCCCTTGGAGCGCGTGATGGACGAGAACGGCAAGCCCCTCGTAGTAGCTGTGCCCTACATCAACTATCAGGTATATGCATACGTATGGAAAGTACAGGTAGGTCGTGTGCCCTTGTACCTCCTCGACACTGACAACGAGCTCAACTCTGAGTTTGACCGTCCTATCACCTTCCAGCTCTATGGTGGCGATTGGGAGAACCGTCTGAAGCAGGAAATCCTGCTCGGTATCGGTGGTATGCTCACCCTCAAGGCTATGGGCATCACCAAGGATGTATACCACTGCAACGAGGGTCACGCAGCACTCTGCAACCTCTATCGCTTGACCGACTATGTAAAGCAGGGTCTCAGCTTCAATCAGGCTATGGAGCTCGTTCGTGCTTCAGGTCTCTACACCGTACACACCCCCGTACCTGCCGGCCACGACTACTTCGACGAGGGTCTCTTCGGCAAGTACATGAGCGGCTATGCACAGCAGCTCGGCATCAGCTGGGATGAGCTCATGGATATGGGCCGCATCAATCCCGGTGACAAGGGCGAGCGTTTCTGCATGTCAACCTTCGCTTGCAACACCTGTCAGGAGGTTAACGGCGTAAGCTGGCTCCACGGCAAGGTATCACAGGACATGTTCTCAGGCATCTGGAAGGGCTACTATCCCGAGGAGAACCACGTGGGCTATGTTACCAACGGTGTACACTTCCCCACATGGGTGGCTTCAGAGTGGAAGAGCCTTTACACCAAGGTATTCGACAAGACATTCCTTGGCGACCAGTCAAACGAGAAGATCTGGGAGGCCATCTACAACGTATCTGACGAGACCATCTGGGAGACCCGTCAGGGCTTGAAGAACAAGCTCATCGCATACATCCGCGAGGAGTTCCGCAGCAGCTGGTTGAAGAACCAGGGCGATCCCTCACGTGTAGTATCGCTGATGCAGAAGATCAACCCCAACGCACTGCTCATCGGTTTCGGACGTCGCTTCGCTACTTACAAGCGTGCACACCTGCTCTTCACCGACCTCGACCGCTTGGCCAAGATCGTCAACAACCCCGACTACCCCGTACAGTTCCTCTTCACCGGTAAGGCTCACCCCCACGATGGTGCTGGTCAGGGTCTCATCAAGAAGATTATCGAGATCTCACGTCGTCCCGAGTTCCTCGGCAAGATCATCTTCCTCGAGAACTACGACATGCAGCTCGCACGCCGTCTCGTATCGGGCGTAGACATCTGGTTGAACACACCTACACGTCCTCTCGAGGCATCTGGTACATCAGGTGAGAAGGCATTGATGAACGGTGTTGTAAACTTCTCTGTACTCGACGGTTGGTGGCTCGAGGGCTATCGTCCCGGTGCAGGTTGGGCACTCACTGAGAAGCGCACCTATCAGAACCAGGATTACCAGGATCAGCTCGACGCTGCTACCATCTACAGCATCCTCGAGAACGAGATTGTACCTCTCTACTACAACAAGAACGCCAAGGGCTACTCTGAGGGTTGGATTCAGGTAGTGAAGAACTCAATCGCACAGATTGCTCCCCACTACACCATGAAGCGTCAGCTCGACGACTACTACACCAAGTTCTACAACAAGCTCGGCAGCCGCTTTGCTGCACTCTCGGCCAACGACAATGCCAAGGCTAAGGAAATTGCCGCTTGGAAGGAGACCGTAGCTGAGCGCTGGGATGCTATCGAGGTACTATCAGCTACCAACGTAGCCGACATGGAAGTAGTCAGCGGCGACGATGTGAAGCTCACCGTAGTACTCGACGAGAAGGGTCTCGACGATGCAGTAGGCGTAGAGGTGGTAACTATCGTTACCGACACCGAGGGCAAGGAGCACATCCACAGCATCGATACCATGAACCTCGTGAAGCGTGAGAATAACATCCACACCTTCGAGGGCATGCACGATGTGAACAACGCTGGTACCTTCAAGGTTGCTTACCGTATGTATCCCAAGAATGTAGATCTGCCTCACCGTCAGGACTTCTGCTACGTTCGTTGGTTCTAATCCATACGCATAATAGCATAGAAAGAATTAGGGCGTGTCCGTAAGGATGCGCCCTAATTCGTTGTACGTATCATTGATGTACTTTCGTAAGCATTCGACGAAATACCCCTAAAAACAACAACTGCTGCAACTACCCATA
>CAZMZC010000060.1:0-16164 GCA_964570685.1 uncultured Bacteroidaceae bacterium
ACCATTAAAGATACTGAAAATCAGTCACTTGACCTAATTTATTATGCTAAATAATATTATCTAACTATCTTATTTTCAACGGATTGGAAAGACTTTAACGAAGTGTTATGAAATGTATTTAGGGATAAAATGAATGCGAGGATACATCCTGATGGGTGTATCCTCGCATTGTATCTAATGGATTGAATGTCGAATTAGAAGAAGAGATATCGGTTGTCCTCAATATTTCCCTGACGATAGAGTTCGTTGAGGATGGTGTTGCTGTTGATGTTGCGGGTAGCAGTGGCCTCGAGGGTCTTCTGCTCTGCAGTAGCGTCGAACTTGGCTACGCCGTTGCTCTTCTTGAGTACTTGAATGAAGTAGATACCGCCGTTGCCCTTGATAGGAGCGCTCAGTGTGCCCTCCTCGAGGGTAGCTGCTGCACCGCTGAGTGCGGGTTCGCTAGCGGGTACCTTGCTTACATAGGCGGGTGAAGAGAAGCTCACGCGACGGAGTGTGTCGGACTTCACACCGTTCAGCGCAAGAGCCTCCTGCATGGTCTTCACGCCCTTCACATCGGCCAAAATTTTGTCGGCCTTCTTGTCGGCGATGGCCTGCATGCGGAACATCTCGGTGAACTGGTCGACGGGACGATAGCCTGCCTTGTGTATGTCTGATACGGCTACTACCATCAGGTGGTCATTCTCACCTGCCTCGAAAATCTGTGACACTTCGCCTTTCTTGGCTCCGAAAGCCCAACGGAGTGCCTCGCGGGTGCCTTGCACACCACCGATGGTGTGTGCGGCATTGTTCACCTCATTGACGGGGTAGAGGCGGAAACCTGCTTCCTCGGCATTGGCCTCGATGTCTTCGAGTGTCTGATTGTCGGCTACGAAGGCACTGAGCTTGTTATATGCCTCAGCGTAGGTCTCGTTGCTGAAGTATGCGGGACGCTTGATGATGGCTGCAGTGTACTTCTCTACGGGGTTCTTGGTGTCGAGTACCTGAATGATGAGTTCGCCACCAGCAAGGCTGAGTTGCTTAAGCTCGTTCCTATTCATACCGAAGAGGGTGTTGAGGTAGGTAGCGTTATCGCCAGTGATGCCTGCACCTTCGAAGTTTGCTGTTGCAATCCATGCGGGTTCAGAGGGCTGGCCGTACTTGGCTGCAAGCTCTGCAAAGTCGGCACCCTGTCTCAATGCGTTGTAGATACTGTCGGCCAAGGTCTTGGTGCGTGCAGCATCGGCATCAGCTACCTGAATCTGACGGAACTGTACAGAGTCGGGGAGTTGTGTCTTGGCAAGGAGACGGAATGCGTTGTATGAGTCGTCGGCCTGGTTGTAGTAGGGGCCGTATACTTCGTCGCCCTTTACAGAATCGAGGTGAGCTACGATGTCGGTGGGAAGACCGTTCTCAGAAACGGAAACTTCTGAATAGGCTACTGTAGAGTTAGCCAAACGGGTGAGGGCAGCCAGATCCTCTGTGGTAGCGAGCTGCTCAGCATATTCGGCTACTTCTTTCTGAAGTTCGTCGCGGTCGGCCTGACTGGGTGTCACTACTACATCAATGTACTTGATGACGCGTGTCTCGGCAGGCTGCTTGTAAAGCTCTTTCTTTGCTTCGTAGAGTTTATTTATGTCGCTGTTGCTTACCTTTACAAGTGAATCGGCAATGCTATTGAAGGGCACTACTGCATAGGCTACCTCTGCGTGTGAGTTGCGTGCGTTGAAGTTGTACTCGGCAGCTACGGGGTTGGTGAGCTGTGCATTGGTGATGAGTGCTTCGTACTTCTGCATCAAGAGACTGCTCTGCAGGTTGCTCTCAATGAACTTCCAATAGTTATAGAGCTGGTGGTAGTAGTCTACGTACTCAGCGGGCATCACCTCGGGATCCATGTTGGCGTACTCGGCGAGGAAGTTCATGAGTACGTCGCGGTCGAACTTGCCTGTTGCTTGGTTGCGGAATGCAGATTGGGTCAACAGCGGGTCAGTGCCTTCGTCGATTGCAGCTTGAAGCTCTGTGGTAGTAACGGTAAGACCGAGTTTCTTGGCCTGCTCGCCTACGAGAGTGTTGGTCACGAGGGTGTTCCATACCTCATCCTTGAGCTGTGCGTTCTCGGCTTCGGTGAGTGAATTGCCGCCACGGATGAAATTGATGGCTTGAGTGTACTCTTCTACCAGTCTCTGGTAGGTCTGTGCATCAATTTTGTTGCCGTTGATTTCGCCTACGTTTTGTGAGTTCTGGTGGGGTTGCAATACCTGTGCGGCATCGCCTGCAATGAATGCGAACAGGGCGAGACCGATAACAGCCACCAGCCAGCCACTGTGTTTTCTGATTGATTGTAATGTTGCCATTTTGTGTTATTTTTAGTTTTTTATTGTTTCAAAATCGGTTTGAGCGCACGAAGGTACGAAAAAACCCTTTAACGACATAAAGATTAGGCCAAAAAAATGTGGCATGCCCCTAATTTATATGCGTTTTTCTTGAAATTCCCTATCGCTACTCCTCGATTTATAAGCAAGAACTATCAAATTGCAACGCCTATCCTATGCTGTCGGTGGCCACTACTGTGGTGTCGGCAGTGGCGCTCTCTTCCTTGATGGGGAAGATGCCTTGGGTCTGCTTGATGGTGTATCGGGTGAAGTCTTGGTTGGAGGTGAATCCTATGCCGGTGATGATACGTTTCTGTTGGCGGATGCGGATGAATAGATCTGAGTATACTCGCTTGGTCTTCTGGTTCCAGAAAAGGAGTTGGGTGTCGAACTGCTCGTCCTGCTCGTTTTCAATGTGTACGTTGCCACGCAGTTCCCATAGCTCTTCTTTGTCGTAGTAATAGGCGGTGTCGGCCACGATGGTAGCTTCTATGCTGAGGTCGTTGTTGAACTTCTCCAGATAGACTCCTTGTTCGAATGTCCACATGGAGGGGTCGAGCCGATCAAACACTTGCCATTCGTCGGCAATGATTTTGTAGCGCACTACGCCTGAGTCGCTGATGTAGGTAGCCACGTCGCGGGTCACCATTACGGGCACGGAATCGCGGTTTGTGATGGCTGCACTAACCGATTTCTCGCCTTTGGAACAGGATGCGGATAGAAACAGCATAACAACCGCCAGACAGGCGGTTGCTATGCTATAGGTCTTGGTATGCTTGGCGTAAATCAATTAGCGGATAGTAACAGTCTCGTTGATAATACCGCCAACCTTTACTTGGTCGCCTTTCTTGTAACCGAGGAAGAAGAGTTCCTCTACTGCGGGTGTGTGGGTAGAGTAGGCTGCAATCATCTTGTTGGCCTCTTCGGCTACTGACTCGTCAACACGCTTTGCCTGATACAGTTTGTCGAGCACTGCGAAGTACTTGCAGTTGTTGAGGTTGGCATCGTCGTTCCAGCGGGGAGCTGCGGCGTAGATGTTAGCCAGCAGGATGTAGTAGGCACCCTTGTTGCCGTTGAGGCTGATGGCGCGTGTCACATACCCCTTGGCTTTGCCCAGCTGCTTGTCAGAGTTGAGGATGACGGCTGCCTTGTAGCAGTACTCGGCCTTGCCCAAATTGGTGCTGTCGAGCTCGATGGCTTGGTCGAAGAACTCGATGGACTTGTTCACTTCACCACGCTTGAAGTAGCGGTAAGCGCATCCTGCAGCTGTCTCGGCAGTAGGTGCAATGTTGTGTGCATACTCTGAGGCAGTGTAGTAGGTGTCTGACTCGGTGCAAGAGAGCATGCCCATGATGCTTACTACCTTTTTCAGGTATTCAAGGTTTTCCTTGTTTTCCTCTACCTTGGGAGCGTAGATGGCTTCCAACTGGCCGCAGTCGGCAGCACCGCTGTTGATGAAGTAGGCGTCCACGTTCTCCTTGGTGGTGGCTACAGCCTTCAGCAGAGCTTCTTTCTGGGCTGATGTGCTGTTGTTGGCGGCTTCAGCTATAGTGTTGATGTACCCAGAGGCGGTGATGTAGTCTTGGATGAGTTGTTCGCGGTGAGTGTCGTCGCTCTTGAACTTTTGGGTAGAAATCTTCATGAAGTCACCGATGATGTAGTACTGGTTATCGGCCTTGCCAAGTTCAATGGCTTCTGAGAGCATCTCATAGGCCTTGTTTACATCCATGCCGGGATAGTGGGTGATGTAGGTATGTGCCTTCTCGCCCTTTACATAGAAGTCTGTCCAGGGAGACTTCTTCAGCATATTCAGCTTGTCGAGGTACTTGAGTTGCTGGTCGTATACGCTCATCAGCTCGTCGGCATATTTCTTGCGTTCGGCCATATCCTTGGTAGCTGCAATCAACTTCTTCAGGATGACCGCACCGTTGGTGTAGATACCATGCTGTGATACAGGTGCATCTGCGAATACTTTCTGCCAGTAGGGATATGCTTCGGCGTAGTTTTTGGTCTTTACATACTCGCCGTAGAGGCTGAGGTTGTTCAAGCAGTCGATACTGTCTTGTCCGTGTCCGTAACGTGAACCGTCTTCTACTCCCTTCTGTGCCATAGCCACAGTAGAGGTCAATGCAAATAATGCGATGATAGCTTTAATTCTCATTGTTCTTTTAGTGTATTTAGTTGTTGTTATTCTTGTTCCTATATTGGGCGACAGTTTAATGGCAGGCTCCATCTTGCCCCATAACCATTAATCCGCGACTGGCTTACTGCACTTTCCACTTGTCGAACCATCCTTCGTTGAACGAGAGCCCTATGCTCAGGCGGAGGTAGTTCTCGGTAATCATGCCCGAACCTGGTGCGGGGCGTACGTGTACGGCTTGGCCTGATATGTTGACGATGCTCTTGGCACTCCAACCGTTCATGATGGGGAGCCCTATGCCGATGCTGGCTCCATATTCGGTAGGACCTCTGTGCTCGCCTACATAGTAGTGTGAGGTGGCATAGTGGAGGCCAGCGCGGTAGCGTGCACGGCGGAATAGCTTGCGGGTGACACGTTCGGGGATATATTCGAAGCCCACCGATGCACGGTGATAGTCGGCACCCTTGTAGCCGAAGAAGTTGGTGGTGCCGTATTGTTGCACGCTGTAGTCGGCGGCAAATGTGAGGCGGTCGTCGTAGGTGTATGATATACCGGCTCCTATACCTGCGGGGATACTGAATGAGGATACGCTCAGTGTGTCATAGTTGGCGCTGCCGTTTGCGGATGTCACGTCGATTGTGTAGCCTTTGTCGTCGATGGCGTGCCCCAACTGATAGGTGGCACCCAGCGTGATGCGGTTCTTGCCGAACATGGTTTGGTACTGCACACCGAAGTCGGTCTTGTAGGTGGTGATGTCGGCCATGTACTGCTTGGTGCGGGTGCTGATAGCCGATTCGCTGTACTGGTTATATACGTAGTGGTACACTTCTCCGTACATGTAGGCGAGGTTGGCACCTACGGAGAAACCTTTGAAGGGGCTCCATCCTACACCCATAGTCACTTGGCGCAGACCTCCGTCGCCATAGTAGCGGTTGGTGGTGGTCACTTGTCCGTCTTCGTCGTCGCGGATGACCTGCGTGTTGCTGAAGTTGTACCCGATGTTCGAGAAGGGTGTCATGCCGATGGTCATGCCGAACTTGGGCATCAGGCGGAACTGCATGACGATATAGTCGAAAGTGGTGTTGCGGGCATTCATCCTCACGTTGCCTTCGGCAAAGTTGGCGTTATGCAGGCTCATTCCCACATCGAGCAGGAAGGTGAGTGTGTCAACAGCAGCATATGAGGCTGGGTTGAGCATGTTGATTTGGCTGCTGTTCTGCAAGCCGATGCCCGTGCCTCCCATGCCTTTGTTTACGCCGACCTCTGCGGTAGAAAGCTGTCCGAACCCATATCGTGTATACGGCGAATTCATGCCGTTTTCAGCGAAAATGGGCAGTGTGAACAATGCTACGGCCAATATGGATAGTGCCTTGAATGCTTTCATTTGTTTAGCGTTAAAATTCTGTTCAGTCCTTTTGCGACGAGCAAATTATCTGCAAAGGTGCGACTTTTTGCCCGATTATCCAAGAGAAACGTGCCACCGCCTGTTAAAAAAATCAAAAGTTTGGGATATTTAAGACTACAGGCGCGTATGTAACCCTCGATTTCATAACATACACCTTGCAAAACTCCCTCGCGGATGGCTGTCTCGGTGGTGTTGCCAATGTCGGTCCTCACGCCCTCCTTGCCTACCAATGGCAGCTTGCCGGTGAAGTGGTGCAACGCCTTGAACCGCATCCCGATGCCTGGCGATATGTTGCCTCCTAGGTAAACTCCCTGGGCGGTCACGATGTCGTAGGTGATGGCGGTGCCCACATCGATGACCAGCAGGTCGCTCTCGGGCTTCTGTGCGCAGGCTTCGGCCACGGCGGCCAGGCGGTCGGGACCCAGTGTGTCGGGTGTCTGATAGGCGATGCTGAAGGGCATTTTCAGTTGGGCCGACATGCGCAGGCAGGGGTAGGGGAGCCTCTTGATGGTCTGCTCTAGCTCATCGCTGAGCGGCACCACCGACGACACGATGGCTCGTTCTATATCGCCGTTCATGGCGTTGGTTCTCATCCATGTAGGTAGCTCTGTGTGTTCTACGCGGGTATGCTCAATGAGGGTGTCGCCCTCGAAGGTGGCGACCTTGGCCGAAGAATTGCCTATATCGATGATAAGATGCTGCACGGTTTGGAGCGGTTAGCGGTGAGGGGTTAGCGGTGAGGGGTTAGCGGTGAGTGGTTAGCGGTTGGCGGCCACTCACCACTAACCGCTAACCCTGAAACTTGCGTGATTGTTCAGCGATGAGCTCTGCATCGTCGAAGTAGTCGATGCGCATGGCGCGGCGCACGTCGGTCAGTGTGCCTGCGGCTACCTCACGGGCGGCTTCGCTACCACGTTTCAGGATGTCGAATACGGCAGGGATGTCCTTCTCCCACTCCTTGCGGCGCTCGCGGATGGGGGTGAGCAGCTCTTCTAGGATGGCGTAGAGGAATTTCTTCACCTTCACGTCGCCCAGTCCGCCACGCATGTAGTGGGCCTTCAGCTCGTCCAGGCTGCTGTAGTCGGGCCAGTATTGGGCAAAATGCTCGGGGCGGCAGAATGCGTCGAGGTAGGTGAACACCGTGTTGCCCTCCACCTTTCCGGGGTCTTCCACGCGGATGTGGTCGGGGTCGGTATACATGCTCATCACGCGCTTGCGCACCTCCTCGGATGAGTCTGACAGGTAGATGCAGTTGCCCAATGACTTCGACATTTTGGCCTTGCCGTCAGTTCCTGGCAGGCGCATGCAGGCAGCATTGTCGGGCAGCAGTATCTCGGGCTCCACGAGGGTGTCGCCGTAGATGCCGTTGAATCGGCGCACGATCTCGCGTGCCTGCTCTATCATCGGCTGTTGGTCCTCGCCGGCAGGTACTGTGGTGGCACGGAAGGCTGTGATGTCCGATGCCTGGCTGATGGGGTAGGTGAAGAATCCTACGGGGATGCTGGTCTCGAAGTTGCGCATCTGTATCTCCGTCTTCACCGTCGGGTTGCGCTGCAGGCGGCTCACGGTGACGAGGTTCATGTAGAAGAAGGCCAGCTCGCACAGCTCGGCCACCTGTGATTGTATGAAGATGGTGCTCTTCGTGGGGTCGATGCCGCAGGCCAGGTAGTCGAGGGCTACCTCGATGATGTTCTGACGTATCTTCTCGGGGTTATCGGCATTGTCGGTCAGTGCTTGAGCGTCGGCAATCATGATGAAAATCTTGTCGAAGAGTCCCGAGTTTTGCAGCTCCACGCGACGGCGTAGCGAGCCCACGAAGTGTCCCAAGTGAAGGCGGCCCGTAGGGCGGTCGCCCGTAAGAATGATTTTTCCCATATGCTTTTTAGTTTTTTATATTCCTATTTTTTCATTTGCGCCTGCAAAATTAGTGCAAAATTTCGATTTAGCGAAAGCAATGCAAGCGAACTTGTATTGTTGAGCGTGAGAATTTTTAGTTCAGGCGAGCCGTGCCCGAAGGTTCCCATACCTACAAAAGATTTTTCGTGCACCAGAGAGCACCGCGCCACGCACCTGCGATAAATTTTTATTTCACTGCGATAAAACCGCTTACGCAAATTCTTTTGCAGTCTTTTGCATTTGGCCAGAACTTGTCAGACGGATGGTGTATCTTTGTGTGTCAAACGATGAAGATAGACGCACGCTATGGCAATATAGATGTCGGGTTTGAAAAATACTGGCGAAGAGTTGTTGACAATCCGTGGGAAAACCTTATATTTGCATGCTCTTAGCTGAATGCGCCGAGCTGGACTAAAAGAATATGAATCACTGATAAAAACTTGATTGCGATGAAGACACACAAGCTATTGAAAAACACACTCCCCTTACTCCTGTTATTGTTGTCGCCCATGGCATGGGCCGATAAGGTGCAACCCTCTGCGACGATGCCCGACGGCGGCAGGCCCGAGCACGTGTACACGATGATGAATGGTAACAACGTGTACTCCAACGCGCTCACCGCACCCACACAGACGGCCGAGAACTATGGTCTCTTTGCCTTCTACGAGGCCGAGGCGGATGGGGCGTACTACATCTACAGCCATACAGCCAAGAAGTGGCTCACCTATACCAAGGCGGGCAGCTATGCCAACGGCAAGGATTTCGTGAAATTCTCTGACACGAAGGTCGAGGGCGCCTACTTCAAGGTGACCAACTATGCGGCCGACAACTACGAGCTGCAGCCCTACACCACATCGGGCACCAACGACAAGTTCCTCAACTGGTACCAGGGCGTGGGCGGTAACCCCTACGACGGCACCAACACGCTGGGCCTGTGGCAAGATGCCGGGGCGGCCGACGGAGGTAGCCGCTACACCTTCACCGAGGTGGTCATTGCCGAGCGCACCTACACCATCAGTATCCCCGACGGGCACACCATCAAGATAGGCAACGAAACCTACAAGGATGGCGATACCTACACCACGGAGGGCAGCGTGGACAAGGCCGACATCACCGTGGTGGCTCCCGAGGGACAGTTTGCCGCCGTGGCCATCGACGATGTGGAGCAGACCATCAACGTATACTTTGCCACCCTGCCCACACAACCGGCTACCGCGACCTACACCCAAGCGGTGGTATACCCCGCCCAGCAGGAGGCCGTAGGCGCTGCGCGGAACGACGAGAAGGATGGCGTATATACACTGAGCAACAATGTGCTGGTAGCCTCATACATGCGCTTGGGCGATGCCATCTACTTTGCCGGCTCTGATGCCATGGACCTCGTGGCAGGAACCGAGCTCTTCACCGTGGCCTTCGGCTCGGGCGACAATGTGCCTGCATCGGTCATGACACTCAAGAGCCTCGAATTCGTGGACCTCACGGCCAACGACAAAGCCATTGGCGGTGCCGAGCATTATGCCGGCAAGGCGCTCGTGGCCAACTATGAGTATACCTACAAGGAAACTACCGTGGCCATCGTATGGCGTGCCGTATTGCGCGACGGCTCGCACTACCTGCGCACCGAGATGGAGCTCAAGGGCGTGGACGATGTGGATATGTACAACATCATCCCCATGATCTACAATGTGGACACCAAGAAAGCTGGTTCTACGCCTGCCGTAGTGGGCAACACCCGCGGAGCCGTGCTCATGAGCAACAAGATATTTGCCGGGCTCGAGACCCCCACGGCCTACAACACCGTAGGCGGCGCTACGGGAGAGGAGGACAGCTGGAGCCTCACTGCCACCATGCCCGACGTGGCACTCACGGCCAGTTCATGGGTGTCGATGGAGGAGGGCGACAAGGCCATCGCACGCCTCACCGAGGTGACCGGCGCGGGCTATCAGAATCTCCTGGCCTACAAGCAGACTGGCATTGAGCTGAAGGAGGGCCAGAAGGTGGAGGTCAAGGTGCAGTACAAGACGGGTAACCACCGTCTCAACTTCGGTGGAGCCGACCTGCTTGCCGCCAATGGCGATATTGCCGCCAGCGACTACCACAGCGGCTACTCGGGCAGTCAGCACGATAAGAACGTATTCGCCTTCATCGCCCCCAACGACGGTACGTTCACCATCCGTGTCATCGTGGAGAACAAGACAGAGAGCATCGATGCCGCCAGCACCCTCAGTACAAAGATATATACCGCCAAGGAGGGCGTGGTAATCAATACCGACATCGTAGGCATACAGGGCCGCTGGAGCCGCAACACCACCCTCGCCAAGGACGAGACCTGGAAGGTGGCTGCCGTAGTGGGACTCATCGCACAAGACGGCACCGAGGCCGACACCGATATACACAAGACGCAGAAGCGCCGCTCATTCCTCGCCTACTCGGAGCGCGAGCGTGCCGTGCCCTGGCGTGCCATGCCCATGTATCTCACCTGGTATGAACTGCAGATCAACCGCAACAATGCCGACCCCGGTCGTGAGCATCTCGACAACACGAAGGTGGACGATGTGCTTGATGTGATGGCTCACTGGAAGAGCGACTTCTATGACCGCTATGGCGTAGCCCCCGAGATATTCATCATCGATGACGGATGGGACAAGTATGGTGAGTGGACCTTCCACGAGAGCTTCCCCAACGAGATGCGCGATATGTCCAAGGTAGCCAAGGAGATGGGCGCAGGCATAGGCGCTTGGCTCGGCCCGGTAGGTGGCTATGGCGCCAGCGGTAACCATCGCCGCGCTTATTGGAGCGACAAGGGTGGCATGCAGCTCTCCAATCCCCGCTACTACAAGGCGTTCAAGGATGCCGCATTCAATCTTGTATGCAATCAGGACGGCGAAACGGGTTATCAGCAGGGCAACGACAACTACGTCTTCTTCAAGTTTGACGGTATCTCAGGACAGTTCTCATCCGTAGGCCCCGATGCCGGTGATGTAGGCAACGAGAACGCCGAAGGTATCATCCGCCTCGAGCAGTATGTGCGCGAGGAGTTGCGCGAAGACATCTTCTTCAACACCTCCGTAGGCACTTGGGCTTCGCCCTTCTGGTATCAGATTACCGATGCCACATGGCGTCAGGAGAACGATCACGACTGCGCAGGGGACAACAGCATCAAGCGCGAGAACTGGATTACCTACCGCGACCGACTGGTATATCAGAACTACGTGAAGAACTCACCCATCTGCCCCATCAACACCTTGATGACCCACGGATTCATGCTCACCAAGTTTGGCCCTCCCGCAAGCGACGAGCGCGACTACGAGGCAGTACGTCGCGAGCTTCGTGCAGCCTTCCTCTGCGGCTCGGGCATGGTAGAGCTCTACAACGACTACGACCTGATGGGCAGCATCAATGGTGGCGCTCTCTGGGCAGACCTTGCCGAGTGTATCGCTTGGCAGAAGCGCAATGCCGATGTGCTCCCCGACGCTCATTGGGTAGGCGGAAACCCATGGACAGGCTCCAAGGCCGAGGTATATGGTTGGGCTGCATGGAACGGTTTCAAGTCGACACTCGCACTCCGTAACGGTGCCAACGATGCACAGACCTTTACCTTCACCCTGCGCCAAGCACTCAACATCCCGAAGAATGTGAACGGCAGCATCATCCTGCGTAGCGCATTCGGCGACCAGGCCACACTCGAAGGACTCGCTGAGGGTACAGCCATCGACATCGACACCGAGCTTACCGTGAAGCTCCCCGGTAGCAGCATCTACGGATTCGAGGGCATCGACGCTGAGGCTACCATCAATAAGGTGGAGAGCATCACGCTCACTACCGAGAATGGAGCAACCTCTGTAGCCGCCAACCGCACACTCGTAATCAACGCGGCCGTGACACCCGCCAAGGCTACCTTCCCTGCCATCGCATGGAGTAGCAGCAACCCCGAGGTGGCTACCGTAAAGGGCGGACTTGTGGTGCCCGTGAAGGAGGGCGAGGTGACCATCACCGCTACTGCCACCGACGGTTCGGGCATCACGGCATCGGTCGCCATCACCGTCACTCCCAAAGTGGTGGAACCCTATGCCGTCAACTTCGACAAGAATACCAATGCCACACGCACCGACCGATTCATCAATAATATAATCTTCGAGGAGGAGGGTGCCGAGGCACAGACCTTGGTCGTAGGCCAGGGCAAGCCCTATATGGACAAGACCGACCAGCTGCTTACCTGCACCGCAGGTAGTACCGTGAAGGTCACCTTCGACAAACAGACCAACTGGATGCACGGTTACGTGTATATCGACCTCGATGGCGACCAGCAGTTCTCCTTCAATGACGGGCAAACCGACCAAAGCGGTACCGACGTAGTGTCGTTCAGCTTCTATTCGGGCGACTTCAACAATGAAACCAGCGGTGTCAACTCGGCTGGAGCCACCCTCACGGGCAATGCCCGCAACACCATGGAGTGCCCCTCGTTTGTGGCGCCCGCTGAGGAGGGCGACTATCGCATACGCTTCAAGATGGACTGGAACAGTATTGATGCCGGCGGGCAAGTCGCTGCCGACGGCACCTGCACCGGCACCAATGGCATCCTTGCCAACGGAGGCGTTATCGTGGATACCACCTTGCAGGTGAAGGACGGTAGCTCTATCCATACGGCATCGGCCGATGAGGCTCAGTCGTCCATCGTCTACGATCTTCAGGGCCGTCCTGTCAGCGGCAACCCCGAGCGTGGCGTTTATATCCATGGCAATAGAAAGGTGATGTTCAAGTAGTTCATTACGTCTCTCGGCGTAAATTTTTAGATTCTTGAGACCAGGTGTGCAAATAATGAAAAATTTGCACTACTTTTGTCTTTTCTTTCAGAAAACGCACGATTCTTATGAGAAGATATATCATTGCATTGCTGCTGTTAGGGTTGTCGGTACTGGGCGTGTCGGCACAGGTGGACTCGACGCTGGTGCGCGACCATAGTGACTCTATTCGTGTAAGCCTGGTGACCTGCTCGCCCGGCACGGAGGTGTATTCCGTATATGGGCACACGGCGCTGCGTGTGGAGATTCCCACCCAAGGAGTCGACGTGGCGGTCAACTATGGCCTCTTTGATTTCGGGAAACCCAACTTCGTGTGGCTGTTCATCAAGGGTGAGACGGATTATATGGCGGGGGCGGTGAGCTATCCCATCTTTGAGCGGGAGTATATCGAGCGCGGTTCGTCGGTGACGTTGCAGGAGCTCAACCTCACTGAGGCCGAGAAGATAGCGCTGGTGAAGTCGCTCGGCGAGAACCTGCGCCCCGAGAATCGGGAATATCGCTATAACTTCCTTTATAATAACTGCAGCACCAAGGCACGCGATAAGGTAGAGGAGGTGCTTCGCGGTAGCCTCTCGGTAGGCTCGGCCGACTCGGCTTCTGCATACCGCACTATCATCCATCAATATACGGCCGATTATCCTTGGATGCAGTTCGGCATCGACTATCTGTTGGGGGTGGAGGCCGACCGCCCCATCGGTGCACGTGAGCAGATGTTTGCTCCCGAGTATCTGAAGGACTATACGGCTGCTACGCATTTGACCGTGCAGGAGCGTGAGTACCCGTATGTGGTAAGCGAACGTGTGGTGGAGCCCATTGCTCCGCAGCCCGATACATTCTCCTTCCTGCTCTCTCCTGTGCAGACGGTGATACTGCTGCTCTTGTTCACCGCCTGCATCGGTACGCTGGAGTTCTTTGTGGAGCGCCGTCAGTGGTGGTACGACATACTCCTGCTCACCCTTCAGGGACTGATGGGGTGCGTGGTGGCATTCCTCTTCTTCTTCTCGGCGCATCCCACGGTGGGTAGCAATCTGCACGTCATATACCTCAATCCGCTTCCGCTGCTCTTCATGCCCTTCATCATACGCGACTTGGTGAAGAACCGCAAGAGTGTGCTCAGCTATGTGCTGGGAGGACTGCTGATGATTTTCTTGGTGGTGGCGCTCCTGGCTGGCCAGTACATACAGCCTGCGGCTTATGTATTGGTAGCTGTTCTGTTGCTACGCGTGGTGCACAACGTGTGGCTCTATCCGTTGCTTTCGCGCCTGCTTGCTCATCGCAAGTCGGGCCCTTCGCGAAGCAAGCGCATACGCGCGGTGACGGTGCTGGTAGCCATGCTGTTCCCTGCCTCACTCATGGCCGGGGGCGGCAATGAAGTGCCCAAGGTGGTGATAGGCATTGTAGTAGACCAGCTGCGCTCCGACTATCTGGAGAAGTTTTCAAACCTGTATGGTGAGGATGGTTTCAAGAAACTCTTTGCCGAGGGTCGCGTGTATACCAACGGCTATTTCGAGCATGCCGGCCCCGACCGCTCGTCGGCCGTAGCCTCTGTATACAGTGGTTCTACACCTTATTATCACGGTATTACGGGCAACCGCTTTCTGGAACGTAAGAGTATGCGTGTGTTGGGAGCTGTCGACGATGCTTCGTATGCAGGCATCAATACCTCTGCTGCCACCTCGCCTGCTTGCTTGCTTGTGACTACGGTGACTGACGAACTTAAGCTTGCCACCAAGGGACATGCTTATGTGCTCTCGGTGGCTCCCGAGCGTGATATGGCTGTCCTTGCTGGTGGCCATGCCCCCAATGCGGTGATCTGGCTGGCCGAGGATAAGGCGATGTGGGCTTCGTCAGACTATTATAATGGTGTGCCTGCTTGGGTGCGCCCCTTCAATCATCGTTTCGGGACTCATTTCGACTGGAGCAATGTGGAGTGGGAACCCTATTATCCTACCGGTGTGTATAACTATTCGGCCTATGATGGCGTGCCCAAGGCCTTCCATCATACCTTCCGTGGCGGCGATGCCGAGGCAGTAAGGCGCTATAAGACATCGGCCTGTGTCAACGATGAGGTCACCCAGCTGGCACAAGCCTGCATCGCGGGCAGCCTCTTCGGGCGGAATAAGACTACCGATATGCTCTGCGTGGGCTATTACGCGGGCAATTACGAACATCTCTCCGAATGGGAGCGTCCGCTCGAACTGCAGGACATCTATTGCCGGCTCGACCGCAATGTCGCCGACCTGCTGCGTGCTGTAGATGAGAAGGTGGGTATTGATAATGCCCTCTTCTTTATCACCTCTACCGGCTATTCTGATGCCTATATGCCCGATAGCAAATACTTTACACTGCCTACGGGCGAACTCAAGATGGACCGCTGTGTGGCCTTGCTCAATATGTATCTCGGTGCCTTGTATGGCAAGGATAACTATGTGGAGGGCTCATACCTCAATGAGCTGTATCTCAACCATGGACTCATCGAGAAACGCCAACTGAAGATGAAGGAACTGCTCGACCGTTGCACCGAATTCCTGAGTCAGATGGCAGGTGTCAAGCGCGTATATCCGTCGCTCGACCTTCTTTCCGGTTCGGCCGATGCAGCTATGCGCAACAGCTACAATGCCGAGCGTTCGGGCGATTTGATACTGGAGGTGTCGCCAGGGTGGACTTTGGTCGATGAGCGTTGGGGCGAGCGTGTCTACTATAATCGTGCCCACGTGCCTGTTCCCGTCATATTGTATGGCGCAGGGCTTACCCCTGCCATCAGTCGCTCGCCCATCGCAGTGGAGAGCGTGGCGCCTACCGTGTCGCACATATTGCGTATCAGCGTGCCTAACGGCTGCTCGGCTCGTCCGGTCGAGTGATTATTCGTCGATATCTACCAGTCGCAATGTCTTGCTGAAGGTGAGCACGGTGCCGTTGTCCAGTTCAATCTCATACATACGGCCGTTGTTCTCGTACTTGCTGATGTAGTTTTGGGGGAAGTGTTTCTTCGTGGTGGCCACAATTTTCTTGGGCATCACATCGTCGGGCACTGCTCCCTTCTCGCAGTTGACCTCCGTGCATAGGCCTGTGCGGTCAAACTGCAGGTCAATGCCTCCCTTGAGCTTCACCTCGTATTGTGTGAGGCTGGCACGGCGCTCTATGTACACCTCCTTGAAGGGGATGTCCTTGAAGTATGTGAGTACGAAAATCTTCGCATTTTGTGGTAGCTCGCCGAAGGTGATGGGCTGCTCTTCGGCATGGAGAACCACAAAGCCAAGCAGCGCAATGAGCAGAGAAGCAAATCTTTTCATAATGGTAGATTTTTTTGTTGGTAACAATTAACTTTGGCAATTTGATGCAAATGTAGGAATAATTCGTAAAAGAAGAAACTCTTGTCCCGTTTTTTTAGAATTTGTTTTTGCTGCATCATGATTTATGTCTACTTTTATGGCTTCACCATGAAGATACTTGCACTCGCTGAAAATAAAAATAGCACTGCGAGAATTAAAAGCGAGCTTTTCTTCTCGTAGTCCTACTTGCACTCGTTGCAAAAAATATTGAAGTAAACTTCATATTTCTCACTCGTTT
>CAZMZC010000061.1:0-15741 GCA_964570685.1 uncultured Bacteroidaceae bacterium
TGCTCTTCCAGAAAAGAGCAAGTGCACTCCCAACTTGTCTTAACGGGGAGGGGATATCAGAGCACACCGAAAGTATAGGACAACATAGGACAGAATAGGGCGACCTCGGGACAGCATAGGACAGCTGGGGTTGTCCTTGTCTATCTATTCATAATCAATACGTTGTCCGCAACAAGGACAGCCGGACAACCTGTTTGGGGAAAGTGGTTTATAGGGGTATTACAAAAGAAATAGGGGGTAATGCTTGCGCATTACCCCCTTATCAAATTCGTCAAAGGAGAGGATTAAGCCTCTTCAGCAACAACCTCGAAAGGAATCTCTACAGAAACCTCCTTGTGGAGCTTTACGGTAGCGGTGTAAGAACCTACTTCCTTTACAGTATCCTTAACAACGATAGTCTTGCGGTCTATCTCGAAACCAAGCTTAGCCAAAGCCTCGGCAATCTGGATGTTGCCTACAGCACCGAAGATAGTACCAGTGGCACTTACCTTGGTAGCGATGGTCAATGCCACGGGAGCGAGCTTTGCTGCCAACTCTTCGGCATCAGCCTTGATCTTAGCCAACTTGTGAGCACGCTGCTTCAAGTTCTCAGCCAACACCTTGCGGGCGCTTTCTGATGCGATGACAGCCTTGCCTTGAGGAATCAAGTAGTTACGGCCATAGCCTTTCTTCACTGAAACGATGTCGTTCTTGTAGCCCAAACCTGCTACGTCTTCAATTAAAATAAGTTCCATGCTAAATTCCTCCTTTTAATTATTTCATCATATCAGTTACAAATGGGAGCAGAGCCAAGTGGCGGGCACGCTTTACGGCCTGAGCCACACGACGCTGAAACTTCAGAGAAGTACCGGTGATACGGCGGGGAAGGATCTTACCCTGCTCGTTCAAGAACTTCTTCAAGAACTCGGGATCCTTGTAGTCTACATACTTAATACCGCTTTTCTTGAAACGGCAGTATTTCTTCTTCTTAACGTCTACGGTAGGGGGAGTTAAGTAACGGATTTCACCATTCTGCTGTGCCATGATTATGCCTCCTCTGCTTTAGCTTGTTTAACACTTCTTCTCTTAGCTGCATACTCGGCTGCATACTTGTCAAGCTTGACAGTGATGTAGCGGATTACGCGTTCGTCACGACGGAAGTTCAACTCCAACTTCTCAATTACTGTGGGCTCAGCCTTGAACTCAAGCAACTGGTAGAAGCCTGTTGACTTCTTCTCAATCTGGTATGCCAATTTCTTCATACCCCAATTCTCTTCATTGATAATCTCAGCGCCAGCAGCGGTAAGAATACCTTTGAACTTTTCGACCGCTTCCTTTACCTGAACATCAGATAAAACGGGAGTCAAAATGAAAACGGTTTCGTACTGATTCATACTCTGTTTTTGTTAATTAATAAATGTGTTTTTAGAAATCGGCTGCAAAATTAGTGCAAACCGAGCGAAAAAACAAATTTTATTTGCTTTTTTCCGAGGTGCAGCCTAATTTCTGCTCACGCCCCACACCCAAAAACGGATTCTTTTCATCGAATTGAAAAAATTTCGAGCAAATTATTTTCTTAATTGAAGAATATTGTGTTCCTTTGCAAATAATTACTTGCAATAGAACTAAAAAAACGATAATATTATGAATGGATTTTTGAAAAACTCAGGTCTCATCATTGTTGTTATTGCAGCCATCGTGCTGGTGCTCAGCTACTTCATGGGCTGGAACAACATCAATGGAATTCAGTTTGGTGCATTTGGCGCCATGATTGTAGGAGTCGTACTATACGTTATCCTCAACAAGAAACTCCAATAAAGAGACGTAAACGCACACTAAGAAAAAAACAAAAGCGAGAGCATTGCTCTCGCTTTTGTTTTATGCACGCGCCTGTCAGGCCTCTACTGCTTCGGGGATGATAAGCTTGTATCCCTTGCCGTGGATATTGATAATCTCGATAGACGAGTCCTCCTTCAGGTGCTTGCGCAGCTTGGTGATATACACATCCATGCTACGCGCATTGAAGTAATTGTCGTCAATCCAGATAGTCTTCAAGGCAAAGTCGCGCTGTAGTATCTCATTCGAGTGAGCACACAACAGTGCCAGCAGTTCCGACTCTTTTGTGGTCAACTTGGTCTGTCGGCCGTCAATTGTCAGCAGCTGCTTCTGGGTATCGAAGGTAAAGCGGCCAATCTTATACATGTTGCTCTCCTTGCTCTTCTTGCCACGCACACGGCGCAAGATAGCCTCGATACGGAACGTAAGTTCCTCCATGCTGAAGGGTTTGGTCAGATAATCATCGGCACCTATCTTGAAGCCTTCGAGCACATCCTCCTTGAGGGTCTTGGCCGTGAGGAACACAATAGGTATCTCCGCATTCACCTGACGTATCTCTTGCGCCAAAGCGAACCCATCCTTCTTGGGCATCATCACATCCAGCACACACAGGTCGTACTTATTCTTCAGAAAGGCCTTATAGCCAGCTTCGCCATCAGGAAACAGCTCTGCGCTATATCCTTTAGCATTCAAATACTCTCTTAGAAGCATGCCAAGATTCTCATCATCTTCGCATAGCAAAATACTTAATTTTTCGCCCATAGTCACTTACTATTTAATAAAGGTAATACAATTATAAACTTTGTTCCCACACCAAGCTCACTCTCGGCCCGTATAGAGCCTCGATGATCCTGTATGACTTTCTTCACATACGCCAGGCCAAGGCCGAAGCCTTTCACGTCGTGCACATTCCCGGTATGCACCCGATAGAAGCGGTCGAACACGCGCTTCAGGTTGTCCTTCTTGATGCCTATGCCGTTGTCCTGTATAGAGAGGCAGAACTTGCCAGACTCGTTCCACGTGCGGATGGTGAGACGCAGCGGCTCGTCGTCACGCTTATACTTCACTGCATTGTCCAGCAGGTTGAAGACGACATTGGTGATGTGCATCTCGTCGCCCATCACAATCGGCATCGTTGCATCCAGATGTGTCACTATCGTGCCTCCGTTCTTCTCCACCTTGAGTGCAAAGGTATTCACCACTCCCGTCACCAGGTCGTTGACATCGAGTTCGCGTGTCTTCAAGGTGGCCTTCTGTCCATCGAACAAGGATACCTGCAGCACTTTTTCCACCTGGAAGCGCAAGCGCTTGGCCTCATCGTTGATGATACCGGTCACGTGCTGCATCATCTGCGGCGATTTCGTCACAGAGTCATCTGCCAGCATCTGCGCAGCCAGCGAAATGGTCGAAACCGGTGTCTTGAACTCGTGCGTCATATTATTGATGAAGTCATTTTTAAGTTCCGTTACCTTCTTCTGTCTAAATATAATATAAATGGTAAACATAAATGTTACACACAACACTACCGTAAAGAACAGAGCAGGTATCATAAAACGAACGGAACTGAATATATAACTGTTCATTGTGGGGAAGTGTATTTTGAGCACTCCCATCTTGCTGGGCGGGTCATTGCTAAATAAAATTTGCGAATAGGCATCTTCCTCGCCCGCAGCCTCATAGTCCGAACAACGATACACCTCACGTCCGTCGCCCGTCGACACCGTAAAGTGATAAGGTATCTCGATACCATTATTCTGCAACTCGGCCTGCAGGTCACGGTCCAATGCCCGAAAGTTGACCCGGGTCTCAAGAGGTTGGTCGCTCGCCGTATACAATATCTTATATATGACCTCGTCCATCAGCGCCCGTTGGTGCGCATAGCGGCTGCGGATCACATCCTGCAGCGAGCGCGAAGCCTCAGGTATATCGTTCTTTTTCAGCTGAGGACGTCTAGGCATAATGATTGTGCGCATCTCAAAAGACGACACCTTGCCATCCTTCGAGCTCTTGAAATCATATTGGTGAATCTCCACACCTGCCTCGGGTCGGTTGACAGCCTCAGCAGCATCCTTCTCCAGATAACGCATCGTCTCATACAGCTCCAACTTATGGGCGGCATTGTAGAGACTACGCTTCACCGATTCGTCGAACTGCTCACGACGCATAGCCACCATCTCCTCTATATACCTTACTTGCAAAGAAAGCAGAGCGAGGAATGAACAGCCCATTATCAAGCCTAATATTATAATCGTCCTCCTTTTCATATTGCAAATATACACGACTTCTTAAAAACCTCCCAACAAATTAACCAAGATTAATCATATCTATAAATAAATTTAACAAACCTCCATATTAAACTTATCAAATCAACACATTCTTTAGCATATTTGTTCATCACCCGCAGACAAGAGACAGCGTTCTCTATCATTTAGCAAAACCATCCGCCACAGAATCACACCACCTAAGACGACGACCACCCCACCCTATTCCCAAGAGGATTCGCATAAAACTTTTCGCCTGCAGAATGTTGCAGATATAGTTTTTTTTCGTACTTTTGCCCTACATATGATGACGGCTGCCATAATCAGGAAGAAACCTGACAGACGGCGATGTATGGAAAGAACGAACATCAACTTAACGCTTACGATAACAAACTATGGCTAAAGAATTTTTCCCTGGAATCAGCAAGATTCATTTTGAAGGCAAGGAGAGTAGAAATCCCATGGCATTCCGCTATTATGATGCCGAGAAGGTCATTATGGGCAAGAAGATGAAGGACTGGCTCAAGTTCTCCATGGCATGGTGGCACACACTGTGCGCCGAGGGAGGCGACCAGTTTGGAGGTGGCACCAAGGAGTTTCCTTGGAATACATCGACCGACCCCATACAAGCTGCCAAGGACAAAATGGATGCAGGCTTTGAGTTTATGCAGAAGATTGGCATCGAGTACTACTGCTTCCATGATGTGGACCTCGTGAGCGAGGGCTGCAGCATCGAAGAGTATGAAGCCAACCTCAAGGAACTGGTAGCCTATGCCAAGCAGAAACAGCAGGAGACAGGTATCAAACTGCTGTGGGGAACAGCCAACGTATTCGGACACAAACGCTATATGAATGGTGCAGCTACGAACCCCAACTTCGACGTAGTGGCACGTGCAGCCGTACAAATCAAGAATGCCATTGATGCCACCATCGAACTGGGCGGACAGAACTATGTATTCTGGGGTGGACGCGAAGGCTATATGAGTTTGCTCAATACCGACCAGAAACGTGAGAAGGAGCACTTGGCTATGATGCTGACTAAAGCACGCGACTATGCCCGTGCCAAGGGATTCACAGGCACCTTCCTCATCGAGCCCAAACCCATGGAGCCTACCAAGCACCAATATGATGTAGACACGGAAACTGTTATCGGCTTCCTCAAAGCACACGGACTGGACAAGGACTTCAAGGTGAATATCGAAGTAAACCACGCCACATTGGCTGGCCACACCTTCGAACACGAACTGGCCGTAGCAGTAGACAACGACATGTTAGGCTCTATCGATGCCAACCGTGGCGACTATCAGAACGGCTGGGACACCGACCAGTTCCCCATCGACAACTATGAGTTGACGCAAGCCATGATACATATTATCCGAAACGGTGGATTCGGAAACGGTGGTACCAACTTCGATGCCAAGACACGCCGCAACTCGACCGACCTGGAGGACATCTTCATTGCTCACATTGCTGGCATGGATGCTATGGCACGCGCTCTGGAATCGGCTGCAGCGATGCTCGAAGAGTCGCCCTACAAGCAGATGCTGAAGGAGCGTTATGCTTCGTTCGACAGCGGTGAAGGCAAGGCTTTCGAAGAGGGCAAGCTCGGGATAGAAGAGCTTGTAGCCTATGCCAAGCAGCATGGCGAACCAGCACAGACCAGTGGCAAGCAGGAGCTGTACGAGGCTATATTGAATATGTATTGTTGATAACGAAAGATTATTATGGCATCTGACAACAACCATCTGGTGATAATGGCTGGCGGCATAGGTAGTCGCTTCTGGCCGATGAGTACGCAAGAGCGTCCCAAACAGTTTATTGACGTGATGGGATGCGGCCGTACCTTGATACAGCTCACAGTAGACCGCTTTGAAGGAGTATGCCCCAAAGAGAACATCTGGGTCGTAACCTCTGAGAAATATGCCGACATTGTACATGAACAACTGCCCGACATACCTGAGAGTAATATCCTCAAAGAGCCATGCCGCCGCAATACCGCTCCCTGTATCGCTTATGTATGTTGGAAAATCAAGGCTCGCAACCCTAAGGCTAACGTCGTGGTCACACCGAGCGACCATGTGGTAATGAACGTCAAGGAGTTTCAGCGGGTTATCACCTCAGCACTCGACTACACACAAAGCTCTGATGCCATACTGACCTTAGGCATGAAACCTACCCGCCCTGAAACGGGATACGGTTATATTGAAGCAGACCTCAGCAGCGCCTCAACATCGAATAGCGAAATCTTTCGCGTAGACTCTTTCAAGGAGAAGCCTGACGTGGAGACTGCAGAGCGATATATCCGCCAAAACAACTATTACTGGAATGCGGGTATCTTCATTTGGAATGTCAACACTATCGTAAACGCTTTCCGCATCTACCAGCCCGAAATAGCAGAGATATTCACCAACCTGATGCCCCACTTCTATACTCCGAGCGAGCAACAGGAGATTGACACACATTTTCCCGAATGTCCCAACATATCGGTTGACTATGCCATCCTCGAGAAGTCCGACGAGATTTATGTATTCCCGGCTGATTTCGGATGGAGCGACCTCGGCACATGGGGATCACTACATGTACAGATGGACAAGGACTTGGCAGGAAACGTCTGCATAGGTTCAGACATCAGCATGTATGAGAGTCGTGGTTGCGTGGTACATACCGTGCAAGAGAAAAAGGTGGTCATCATCGGACTTGATGGATATATCGTAGCCGAGAACAATGATCAATTGCTCATCTGCAAACTTGAAGACGAACAACGTATCAAGGAATTCTCAGACAAATAATTCTTACTTATACACAAAAAAGATGCGGGTAGCCTCAGCTACCCGCATCTTTTTTACAAGACCAATCGACCGTTCAACACAGGTCCCGATACTTAATCAACGGATTCTTGGCTGCTGTAGTCTCGTCAAGACGGCGCACAGGCGTGGTGTGCGGAGCGCTCTTCACCATGTCGGGATCAGAGAGGGCTTCCTCAGCCACACGATGCATGATGTCGATGAAGTCATCGAGTGTCTCCTTCGACTCGGTCTCCGTAGGCTCTATCATGATGCTCTGATGGAAGAGCAGCGGGAAGTAGATGGTAGGAGCATGGTAGCCATAGTCGAGCAGGCGCTTGGCGATGTCGAGTGTGGTGACACCGGTGCTCTTGTCGGCCAGACCGTCGAATACAAACTCGTGCTTGCATACCGTATCTACAGGGAGGTAGTAGGCATCGCGCAGGCTCTCCTTCACGTAGTTGGCATTGAGTGTAGCGATGGGACCCACGTGCTTGATATCCTTGCCCAGACTTAATATATAGGTATAAGCCTTCATCACTACGCCGAAGTTGCCCATGAAGGCAGCCACACGGCCACATGCAGTTGACGAATTCTGAATCTTGAACTCTCCATTTTCTCCCATGACCACTCTCGGGTTGGGCAGACAATCTACCAAGTGTGCTGCTACGCCTACAGGACCGCTACCAGGACCGCCACCACCATGAGGTGTAGAGAAGGTCTTGTGCAGGTTGATGTGCATGATGTCGAAGCCCATGTCGCCGGGGCGTGAGGCACCGAGCATGGGGTTGAGGTTGGCTCCATCGTAGTAGAGCAAGCCACCTGCTTCGTGCACAAGGCGGGCAATCTCCACCACCTGAGTCTCATAGATGCCAAGGGTGTTAGGGTTGGTCATCATGATACCTGCAATGGTGTCGTCGAGCAGGCCTTTGAGGTCGTTGGTGTCGACGGTGCCATTGGCTGTGGACTTCACCTCCACGATCTCGAGTCCGCACACCGCAGCACTGGCAGGGTTGGTGCCATGGGCACTGTCGGGAACGATGACACGGGTACGCTTGGTATCGCCACGCAACAGATGGTACTGGCGCATCACCATGAGTCCGGTAAGTTCACCATGTGCTCCGGCAAACGGGGTCAGTGTGAAGTCGGCAAGTCCGGTGAGCTCGCTCAGTGCGCGTGCCGTATGGTAGTAGATGGCCAGCGCTCCCTGCACGCTCTCCTCATTCTGCAGAGGGTGCAAACCACTGAAAGCGGGGTGGTGGGCTATCTCTTCATTGATCTTGGGGTTGTACTTCATGGTGCAGCTGCCCAAGGGATAGAAGCCTGTCTCCACACCGAAATTCTTGTTCGATACGTTGGTATAGTGGCGCACGACATCCAATTCGCTCACCTCGGGAAGCTCGGCAGGAGTCTCACGAAGCAGGTTAGCGGGGATAGAGGAAAAATATTCATCGACTTCCTCATCGATGCCTAAGGCTCCCTCTCCTTGGGAGAGGGTTGGGGTGAGGCCTTTCCATTCTGACTTTGGAAGGCTATAGCCTACGCGTCCAGGACGTGAAATCTCAAATATCAGTTTGTCGTAGTATTTCATAGCTTTGCCTCCTTTACCAATTTAACAAGTTCGTCAATCTGCTGCTTAGTGCGCTTCTCTGTGGCACAGAAGAGGATGCAGTCGTCCATACCTTCACGATAGTCGCCCAGAGCGATACCGGCCATATAGCCCTGCTTGGCGAGGTGCGCCTGTAGGGCTTTTACGGGCAGAGTGGTGCGCAAGGCAAACTCCTTGAGGAAAGGGGCATCGGGGAATGCAGGAGCGAAGAGCCCTGTCTTCACCAACTCGTCGTGCAGGTAGTGGGCAGCGCTGTAGCTCTGCTCGTTCACCTCGCGCAGTCCCTGCTTGCCCATCAGTGCAAGGTAGATGGTGATGTGCAGTGCCATGAGCGACTGGTTGGAGCAGATGTTACTGTTGGCTTTCTCGCGGCGGATATGCTGCTCGCGAGCCTGCAGGGTGAGTACGAAAGCACGCTTGCCGTCAACATCCTTGGTGGCACCCACGATACGTCCGGGCAGCTTGCGCACCAGTTCCTTGCGGCAAGCGAGGAATCCCACGTAAGGGCCACCGAAGCTGAGAGGTATGCCCAAGGGCTGGCCGTCGCCACAAGCGATATCGGCGCCCCAAGCAGCCGGTGTCTTCAGCACGGCCAGCGATGAGGGGTCGCAATGCATAATTAGGAGAGCCTTGGCGGCATGGATATCGTCGGCAAAGCCGGTGTAGTCCTCGATGACACCATAGTGGTTGGGCGAAGCTACGAGTACGCCAGCCACATCGCCTTCGGCGAGCATGGCCTGCATGGCAGTGCGGTCGGTATGTCCGTCCGTTTCGGGGATGAGGTCCACATGGATACCTTTATACTTAGCGTATGTGTTGATGATGCTCACCAATGTCGGGTTCAATGTTGCCGACACTAATACACGATTCTTCTTCTTAGCCTGTGCCACTGCCATGAAGAGTGCCTCTACAGCAGCCGTAGCACCATCATACATGGAAGCGTTGGTGCAGTCCATGCCCGTGAGTTCGCAGATGTGGCTCTGGTATTCGAAGATATATTGCAAGGTACCTTGCGAAATCTCCGGCTGGTAGGGAGTATAGGCAGTGAGAAACTCGCTACGCGAGAGCAGTGCATCGATGGCCGACGGTGTGTAGTGGTCATAAGCACCACCACCAGCAAAGATCACTTGCTGCTGGTTCTTATCGCCCAAGGCCTTGAAGTAGGCACGTATCTCCTCTTCGGACATAGCTTCGGGCAGGTCATACTCTTTCTGCAGGCGTACGCTTGCAGGGATATCGGCAAAGAGGTCGTCAATGCTGCTGACGCCTATCTTGTCGAGCATCTGACGGATATCGTCAGGGGTGTGGGGAATGTATTTGTTCATGGTAGGAGCCCCCTCTTTACTCACAAATCTTCTCGTATGCAGCGGCATCGAGCAGGCTGTCGAGCTCTGAGGGGTCGGCAAGTTCCACCTTGATGATCCAGTTCTCGTAGGCATCCTGATTGATGAGTTCGGGCGATGCTTCCAGCTCGCTGTTGATCTCGATGATGGTGCCGCTTACGGGAGAGTACAGGTCGCTGGCAGCCTTTACGCTTTCCACTGCGCCAAACTCCTCACCCTTGCTGATTTCGTCACCTTCTGAGGGGAGATCTACATACACGATATCGCCCAGTGAGTGCTGTGCATAGTCACTGATACCGATGATACCTACATTACCTTCTACTTTGACCCATTCGTGTGAGTCGGCATACTTGATGCCTTCAATTACTTTGCTCATAATAAATTAAATTTCTGGTCCCCTCTAACTCCCCCAAGGGGGGAGGATGCTATCATCGCAGGGGTATGGTTACTATTTTGATTATTATCGATTGTTTGAAATCCCCTCCCCTTGGGAGGGATAGGGAGGGGCTCCTTCTCTTATTTCTTATAGTTCTTCTGATAGAATTTCTTCTTTACCACCTTGCCCGCAAAGGTCTTCTTGCGAATGCGTATCTCCACAGGAGTCTCCAGTGCGCTGTAGCGTGCATCGATGAGTGCCATACATACGCTCTTGTCTACCGAGAGGCAATGGTAACCCGTGGTCACGGTACCTATCTCCTCGCCCTCCACCTCAATGGGGTATCCGGCACGAGGGATGGCGCGGTCGAGCAGTTCGATGCCCACCACCTTCTTCTTCAGTCCCAGCGCCTTCTGTTCGGCCAAGGCGTTCTTACCGATAAACTCCTCCTTGTCGAGCTTGACGAAGATACCCAAGCCAGCTTCTATCGGGGTGATATCGTCGCTCAGCTCATGTCCATAGAGGGGAAGAGCCACCTCGAAGCGCAGCGTGTCGCGGCAGCCGAGTCCGCAGGGAAGTACTTCGCCCGATGCGATGAGCACATCCCATACCTTATTAATATAGGCGTGCGAGCCGTACAGCTCGAATCCGTCCTCACCCGTATATCCGGTGCGGCTGGCGATGATAGTCTCGCCATCCACATCAATCTCCTTGAAGGTGTAGAATGCCAGGTCACCCACCGCGAGGCCAAGCAGGCGCTCCACGAGTTCCTCGCTCTTGGGACCCTGCACGGCTACCTGTCCATAGCGGTCCGACTGATTGTCAATGACTACAGCGTAGCCCTTGCTCTGCTCCACTATCCAAGCATGGTCCTTGTCAATGTTCGATGCATTTACCACAAGCAGATATTTCCCTTCGCCCATCGCATATACGAGCAGGTCATCCACGCTGCCACCATTGGGGTAGCACATGATGCCATAGTAAATCTTGCCGTAAGGCGCATCGGTGATATCGTTGGTAAAGATGTGGTTTACGAATCGCTCCGCATCGGGACCGCTGACGAATATCTCGCCCATGTGCGACACATCGAACACGCCGCAAGCCTCGCGCACAGCGTGGTGCTCTTCCTTGATGCTTGAATATTCGATAGGCATGTCAAATCCGCCGAAGGGACTCATCTTGGCTCCGAGAGCCACGTGTTTGTCGTGCAGACAAGTTAGTTTCAGTTCTTCCATGGTGCAATGTTTAGATTACGTTTCTTTGCCTGCAAATATAATGCAAACCTAATAAAATGCCAAATCTCAACGAACGAAAGTAAAGAAAATCCAAAATTTTCTTCACTGAGCAAAGTTGCATTACGATCATACTACCATATTAGCGACAAAATCCATTTGAACACATAAAGGAAAGAGGGACTACCCATAGGCAATCCCTCTTTCAAATTATAAAGAATTAATTCTTCATCAAGCTTATGCTTCTTCCACAGCAGCCTGTGCAGCGGCAAGACGTGCGATGGGCACGCGGAAGGGTGAGCAAGATACGTAGTTGAGACCTACCTTGTGGCAGAACTTCACTGATGAGGGCTCACCACCGTGCTCGCCGCAGATACCGCACTTGAGCTCGGGACGTACGGCACGACCACGCTCAACGGCCATCTCTACGAGCTGACCTACACCGTTCTGGTCGAGTACCTGGAAGGGGTCTACCTTCAGGATCTTCTTCTCCAAGTATACGGGGAGGAATGAAGCGATGTCATCACGTGAGTAACCGAAGGTCATCTGTGTCAAGTCGTTGGTACCGAATGAGAAGTACTCGGCACGGCTTGCGATGCGGTTAGCAGTAAGAGCGGCACGAGGAATCTCAATCATAGTACCTACCTTGAACTCTACGCTCTCGCCTTCCTCAGCGAAGAGGGCAGCAGCAGTCTCGCGGATTACCTTCTCCTGAGCCTCAAACTCGTAGAGGATACCTGTCAGAGGAACCATGATTTCGGGATGGGGATCGTGACCCTCCTTCTTCAACTGGATAGCTGCACCAAGGATAGCGCGAGTCTGCATCTCAGTGATTTCGGGATAGGTGTTACCCAAGCGGCAACCGCGGTGACCGAGCATCGGGTTAGCCTCGCAGAGGCTGTCAACACGCTGCTGGATGTACTCTACAGTTACGCCCATAGCCTTAGCCATCTCTTCCTGACCCTTAAGATCGTGGGGTACGAACTCGTGCAAAGGAGGATCGAGCAGACGTACGTTCACGGGGCATCCGTCCATTGCCTTGAAGATACCGTAGAAGTCGGCCTTCTGGTAGGGCAACAGCTTAGCGAGAGCAGCCTTGCGGCCTTCTGCATCCTGAGAAAGGATCATCTCACGCATAGCAACAATCTTCTCCGCCTCGAAGAACATGTGCTCGGTACGGCAAAGACCGATACCTACAGCACCGAAGTCGCGAGCAACCTGTGCATCGTGGGGAGTATCAGCGTTGGTACGAACAACGAGCTTTGTATATTTCTCGCAAAGAGCCATCAACTCGGCGAAGTCGCCTGAGAGCTCAGCAGCCTTAGTTTCAACCTGAC
Source organism: uncultured Bacteroidaceae bacterium (assembly GCA_964570685.1). Taxonomy (GTDB): domain Bacteria; phylum Bacteroidota; class Bacteroidia; order Bacteroidales; family Bacteroidaceae; genus UBA1189. Next base: position 12,757 of record CAZMZC010000061.1, read on the forward strand.
CGTTGTAGATTTCACCGGTAGTACCGTTGAGTGAGATGAAGTCACCCTCCTTCAATACCACGCCGTCAACCTCTACAGTGCGAGCCTTGTAGTCGATATTCAGAGCACCTGCACCTGATACGCAGCACTTACCCATACCACGGGCAACAACGGCAGCGTGAGAGGTCATACCACCACGAGCAGTCAAGATACCCTCGGCAACGGCCATACCAGCGAGGTCTTCGGGAGATGTCTCGATACGAACCATGATCACCTTCTTGCCATCCTCGGCCCACTTAGCGGCATCGTCAGCGAAGAATACAATCTGACCGGTAGCAGCACCGGGAGATGCTGGAAGACCGCGAGTCAGCACCTTAGCGCTTGCAAGAGCCTTCTTGTCGAATACGGGGTGGAGAAGCTCGTCGAGCTTGTTGGGCTCGCAACGCTTGATAGCGGTCTTCTCGTCGATGAGACCTTCGCGGAGCAGGTCCATAGCAATCTTAACCATGGCAGAACCTGTACGCTTACCGTTACGTGTCTGGAGGAACCAGAGCTTACCTTCCTGTACGGTGAACTCCATATCCTGCATGTCGCGGTAGTGGTTCTCAAGCTTGTTCTGCAGTGAGTCGAGCTCCTTGTAAATCTCGGGCATTGCCTCCTCCATTGAAGGATACTTGGCTACGCGCTCCTCCTCAGAGATGCCGGCACGCTCAGCCCAACGCTGTGAACCTATCTTGGTAATCTGCTGCGGTGTACGGATACCTGCTACTACGTCCTCACCCTGTGCATTGATAAGGTACTCACCGTTGAAGAGGTTCTCACCATTACCAGCATCACGAGAGAAGCATACACCAGTAGCTGATGTATCGCCCATGTTACCGAATACCATAGCCTGTACGTTTACGGCAGTACCCCACTCAGCAGGGATACCCTCCATCTTACGGTAGAGGATAGCACGCTCGTTCATCCAACTGTCGAATACAGCACAGATAGCGCCCCAGAGCTGTTCGTAAGCGTCGGTGGGGAAGTCCTGACCAGTCTGAGCCTTCACGGCAGCCTTGAACTTCTTAACCAACTCCTTGAGGTCTTCTACCTCAAGCTCGTTGTCAAGCTTCACGCCCTTAGCCTCCTTCACCTCTTCGATGATAGCCTCGAACGGATCAATATCTTCTTTGTTAACCGGCTTCATGCCCAATACCACGTCACCGTACATCTGTACGAAACGACGGTATGAGTCCCATGCAAAGCGTGCATTGCCAGTCTTGCGTACCATACCCTCTACTACTTCATCGTTCAAACCGAGGTTGAGGATAGTATCCATCATACCGGGCATTGAAGCGCGAGCACCAGAACGTACTGATACCAACAAGGGGTTCTCTACATCACCGAACTTAGAGTTCATCAAAGTCTCAACGTGTGCTACAGCAGCATGTACGTCATCCTTCAACAACTCTACTACTTCAGCCTTTCCCAAACGATAGTAATCGTTGCAAGTGTCTGTAGTAATGGTGAAACCGGGAGGCACGGGTACACCAATCAGGTTCATCTCAGCCAGATTGGCACCTTTACCACCGAGCAGATTTCTCATGTCTGCCTTACCTTCGGCTTTACCGTTACCGAATAAGTAAACTCTTTTTTCGCTCATAATTTTAGTTAATTATTAAGTGTAAAATATGATAGTTGTGTAATAGTCATATATAAATCATGGTATACGTTGCCTATTAACAGAGCAAAGATAGAGCATTTTTGTGAAATGATGAAATTATCAAGTAAAAATATGCTCGATGACTCACAAAAAAGATAAAAATCACCTATATGCCGAAAGTTCATAAATCGGTTGGCTTTGGCAGAGAACACCTATATTATATATTACTGCTGTTTATCCATGCCAACCTTCAGATAGGGTAAAAAACATGCGGCATTTCGCACACTACCATCATGTAAATCAAAAGCCTTTGATTACCTTTGTAATACAAAGAGAAAAACTCACGCCACCGCGGTGGCGTTTTCCTGTCACCGCGGTGGCGGAATAGTGTCACCGCGGTGAAAGATTGGCGCCACCGCGGTGGCGTGAGCAAAAACACAAACCGTCAGCACATAGCAACAAGTGCGACGGTACTACGGTGTGCCAAAGCCAACCGATTTATGAACTTTCGCCATATAGAAAATGGAGCGGAGTGCGATTTCAACCGCAACTCCGCTACCCAGTTTTCGTCATCGTCATCGTTTTCGTTGCAGCGGAGCGGATGCTCCGCTGCTCCTTGCCAGGCCAAAAATAAAACTTTTTTACTCAGTAAAAATGGCGTGAATTCTCAAAAAAACGTCCATTCCATCGTAAGAATCGTGCACGCGGCAAATCACATGCATGCACGGGATTTGGCACATGCATGTACCGTCCGTGTTTCATGCATGCAATCTTCGGTGCCCGTTCGCTAAATCGTTAATAGGTTTTAGTCATCGTACACGCAGCGAGTCAACGTCATCATTTTCGCTATCGTTGGAAAGTCATTTGAGAATAACTTTTCTTCCATCCTTGATATAGATGCCACGTGTGGGATTAGCTACGGGGCGACCTTGGAGGTCGTAGTAGTGAGTGACTTTTATTTCAAGAATAAGAGGTAAGTCCTTGATATTTGTATTATCGTTTTTGTACAAATACACTCCGTTGTAAGTACAAGTCAATAATTCTACATTCTTACCCTCTGCAAGCATATTGTAATCAAGGACTCCTGTCTTTAGCGATCCTATTCCTTCTACCCAAATGTCCGCGTTTTCAGGAGATGGGGAGTCATCATCAACCTCCTTGGATACAACCACATATCGGCGTGTTATGCCATCGTATAGAACAGTATCCCCAGATTCCACTACATATCTGAATGAAGCATCTTCGGAATTGCTGTCTACTCCAAAGAAATAATCATGACGGTCTATGCCGAAGTCGAACAACAGTCTGTCATTCTGCCAATATTGTTTGTCATCTTGCCAACAAAAGTTTACTTCAAATGT
>CAZMZC010000062.1:0-15739 GCA_964570685.1 uncultured Bacteroidaceae bacterium
AGAATCGCTCAGTCGAATCTCTCCTCCACCTATTATCGACATTGTTCCATTGTCTTTCACAATCGTGTTTCCATGAATAATAGTTCCACCATCAATGACAAGTTCACCACCACTCTCAACTATTATAGATGAAGTAGGATATTTCTTTACATCAGCCGAAACCGTCAACTTTCCACCACTGACAATACGTACATTGTTATAGACATAATTATCCTCATTCCACACTGTATCCGCATTAATTACGATATCTGGGTAAGATGCCAATGATATGTTTTCTAAATTTCCAAACGCGTCAAGTGCACCATATAAAGGATTGGAATCATCGCCGTCAGCCTTCTCCTGCGCCCAAGAAGGGACATTCTCAGGTTTTTCGCCAATTCCCCAGAAATAGTAACCGTCATTGTCAGCATCTTCTACTATAATATCACTATCATCATAGTTAGGACTTACGACACCTCCCCTTATGGAACATGTGTTCCTATCCACCATCCAAGAGACACCAAGAGTAACATATCCGTAACCTTCATCTCCCCATGATTCCCCGTAGCTGTTTTTTATCAGCCAAGCCGTCGTTCCTATTAGAGCGCTATTTTCTTTTAACACTATACGTTCCTTTGAACGATTATAGACACAATCACCCGCCTTTAACACCTTATACCCAGCAAGAACTACAGCATGTCGCCATGTAGAAAAACCGACTGTCATTGGAGATTTCATAAGAAGCAATTTTAGACTTCCCTCATTTTTATTAACAAAGGTTCGATAACTACCAATCTTAATTCGCTCATCTGAATTGGTTGGTTTATCATCACAATTTCCATCAGCCTCTATATATGCGTAACTTTGCTCATCAATAACACCTTTATCTATAATATAATCTAATGCCTCATCAATTATACCTCCAGCACAACCATTGTTCAAATCATTACACGACACTAGTTCTTGTTCAGATAAATCCAGATTTAACAAATCATTATAATATAAATTAGCATATGCTTCTACCGCCCCTATAGTTGAAAAAGCCCAACAAGATCCACACAGCCCTTGATTTTTAACAGAAGTCATCCAATTTTTGCCGTGACGATTACGCCAGTCCCATTCCGAGGCATAGGAAGTTGGGGCGTCAGTTTCGCTCAATGTGGAAATGGTATTGTCCACACTTGTACACTCGTAATCTGGCATTACAAAGATACCTCCTACATAATATTCAAAACCACCTAGATTGGGGACTTCACCACCGAACAGAGCCTTCTTTTCCTCAAAGGTCAATCGTGAAACAGATGTTTCACCAGCCACCCATGGCATTTCCCTTTCTTCGAGTTCTTCATTTAACTTGTTTATATAATACGAACTTGTAGAGTTTAGGACAGAATCTTGCAGTGAAGGTGCAAATAAGACAGGCTCTGTAGATAAGTTTATCTTATCCAATCGAAGAGTCGCATTTATTATTGTAATATTCAATTGCGTTGCTGTCACATTATCTAATACAGCGGTCTCAAAAGCCATATTATCAAACACAACAATAGAACTATCTGCCAACAAAGGGTAAACTTCATACACCAATAATTCCGTATTGTATTCATCTTGTAATGTTATACGCACAAGACTATTGGATGTGTGAGAAAGCGTTGCACATCCTGAAACTGAAATTCCAGAAATGGAGGATGGAATATTCAGTTCAACAATAGTGTCATTTTGAGCAATAATGTTTAGATTGTCATACACTAAATCAATATTGCTAGGTGGTAAAATCAAATTACTTTGACCTTTTACGCCAACGATTAATATGATAGTACACAAGAAACCATATAACCTTTTCATAAAAATGGCATTTAGCATTATTTCGTTAATATCATTCTCTTTGTATCAATCACCTGACCATCGGCAATAAGGGCATATAGATACATACCGGCTTCCAGACTATGGCCTGCGATAGTAATGCTTGTGGCACCGCGCTCCGTGATGGGGTAGGTGTCAATCTGCTTACCATTCATATCATAGATGTAAAGGTCGGCTTTTACAACGTCCTCTGCCACATCACATTCGATGAGTGTACTCTCTGTAAAGGGGTTGGGGGTATTCTGATAGAGCGTAGTCACTACAGCATCAATGTCAGTAACATTGGTATTGCGTGCTTGTGCCTTCATGATGGGAGCATTACCATTCTCGTATTGCTCAACTTTGGCATTCAGTTCCTGGATGGAGCAAATCAGAAGAGGTATTATCTCGGTATAGTTAATAGCCAAGTAACCATCTTGACTTTCGGTTACAAGGTTAGGATATATCTCTTTCAATTCTTGTGCAATAAGGCCATAATGCTTATTCTTTATGTTCGGGGACGCTTCATCGTGCCAAAAAGCACGTCCTTTGTCTTTTTTCTTTCGTTCTGCTATTTCTTGTTTTGAAACGCCACGCGCTATAAGTTCGGCCTCACGAGCAGCTTCGTCTGCTTTGTCCTGCTCTGTAACATTTGTTTCGAACTCACGCTGTTTCAGATTGTATTCAACAACATTCATGTTCATCACCTTATTCAAGCAAGCGTCAGAATTAGATAACGAACGTATATTTTCTTTTAAGCGATAATCTGATGATTGCACCACAGAAGTGGCTGTTAACGTACCCACAACGCGCGTATCACCATAGAAGAAACCTGCGTAAGCACCTGGTATACTTGGAAATTCCGTACTCATAGCAGTAGATGTACTACCAAACACACCAGCACCATTCTTCGTTGTGTTTAATCTACCATATACACCATAATTATATCCATTGTTTGATGTTGAAACCAGTCCATAAACTCCGATTGCTTTAGTTGTGCCACCGCCTGCACCTCCAACACTTCCGCTTATTGCATAATTCGTTACGTTGGGAGTATAATATACTGCGGAGCTTATTCCATAGCTGTTTTGAGATGAAATTGAAGAATGGTGATTTACCCCTAGATTAGAAGAAGCGGTAGGAGAAGTTAATGAATATAAAGTATACGAAGAGTTACCTGGACTATTTATAGCAATAGCAGAAGACAGGGTATCGCTACCACTCAAATTTCCTATTCCAACTTTCCCATTTTGGTCCACCAATAATTGCGCATTAGCCATGCTAAAACATGATGCTATTATAAGCATCGTAATAAATGTCTTTTTCATAATCGTATGTATTTTAAAGTCAGCAAATAGAAATTTCCCATTTTCCCCGATGAAAACGGGGAAAATGGGGGAAAAGCGTATAATTAATCTGCTATCTCAAACTCTCCTACATATTCGTAGTACTCGTCCTCGATACGTAGATAGTAACGGTCCTCGGATAGTTGCGGAAGGGTGATAGTAACCTCGTGAGCAGTATATGTGCCTACATATACTACTGAACCCGAAGCATCAGTGACAGTGATACTGAAATCTGTATCGTCAGCAAAGTTGATTGTCAGCACCTTCCCGTCGATAGTAGCTGTGGGCAACATGATTACGGTACGTGAACCGCCATCGGGAGTACCTTTCCCTATACTCAGAGGTATGTCGTTGCTCTGAGCATTAGCATAACATACGCATAGCAGCGATGTCAAGCATGCAAGTAATAGCTTTCTCATATCTTTGTGGTATTAGAGTTTGCCACAAATATACGTTGAAAATCCTATCAGCTTGTATATAGATGCGTCCCAAAGTGCGTCCCAAAATGTACGTTGGGCACAAACATAGGAGTTTGTGGTTATTATTTCTCCTTTTCACCAAGGAAAATGTGATAAATGTCTTCAGGGAGTTTCTCTCTTATTCGCGCCTTATTGTTTCGCAGTCCACTTTCTGTGCGGAGCAGCAAGGCGGCTATCAATCGGGTAGAATATCCCATAGACTTGAGGATGCAGTAGAGATGTTCATTCTCATTCAGCTTCGGACCCGCTTGGCGGAGATCATCTATCACATCCATGAAGGCAACCTTGATTTCACTTTTTGCTGCTTGGCGCTCTTCGGCACTAAATTCGGGGGTACGTTCCTTGTTCTTCTTTTGCATATTGCTACAAGAAGAGGTCTCGGAATACAATTTAGTACACATTGCAAGGTCTAATGCCATATGTTCGGCGAGCGTGGTACACGTGTCTATAGACACTATTTTATTAGATGGAGGCGATACCGACTCCCATAGCTTGACCTTATTGGCACGCAATTTGTTTATCAGCGATATGTACCGCGACTTTCTGCGACGGTCTATGTCGATGGCAAACAATATGACAATGGCAATAAAGAGGATGACTCCTATAGCGATTATAAATATCCAACGGATGTGTTCGGTTTTCAACTCCTGTTTTATGAGTGCTATAGAGTGATCGCTGAGAATGCCGTTTATCTCAGTGAGTCGACGTTGCTTATGGATGGAATCCAAAAGTATGGTATATTGAGAAAGGTGGTAGTCGACGGAATCGGAGGGGAAGCCCATGTGATGGGACAAGAAAATCATACGGTAATGATTGCGGCATGCTGTATGAAGTTCGGGTAAACATGACAACGAACGCATGGTGTATATGTAGGAGGAATCAAGAATACCTCTATTCATATAGATGTCTGCACGAACACAATAGTTTGCACTCAAATCATTGGAGTTAGGCTCCAAACTTATCTCCTTGTCCAGATATTCCATTGACAGGTCATAGTTCTCCCGTATATAACACTCACTCTTGGCTAAGTGGAGATAGGCGCGTGGGACTATCAATGAGGCTGAATGTCTATTGGCAATTACTGATGAGAAGCAATCGTTGGACTCTCTGTGTTGTTCCCCATACAGATATATCAGTCCTATGTAGTAATCGCAATATCCTACTGTAGCAGAATCACTTTTGAACACTGCCACTGTTTGCACTGGCGGAAAGAGGAGAGGGCATCATCAAGCATACGGCGATTGAGGTAGTGACGCCCCAAATTCTGATGACACAACGCATAATACCTTACCGTGGTATCGGGAAAGAGGCTCTGCGCCTGTAGGTAAGCATCCACGGCTGCGGCATCGTACTTCAGCTCGGTATACACGCAGCCCAAGGAGTACCAGGCCATGGCCGCGCGGTAGCTCTTCCTATTCCTATTATAATAGGTGGTGGCGTAGCGGATGAGGGTGTCGGTGGTGAGGGGCACATAACACTTGTAGTCGGCCTGCGTGCGCAGTATGGCATAGAGCGCCCGTGCCTCGCCATCGAGCGTAGCGAGGGGGATGCTGTCGAGCGCGAGGCGCACGGCATCGGGCGCAGTGTCGAGCTGCGCCTCCAACTGCTCCAGCTGGCGCATGTGGCCATGCCCACCACACCCTACGCAGAGGATGGCAAGGAGCAGCAGGTATGTTACGGTGCGGAGCTTCATGGTGCGAAGGTACGAATAATTGTGGAAAGTGAGAAATAAATTACCATTCCCCGATGAAATCGGCGTTTTTTAGAAGGAACGCACGCGCGATATGGGCTTCGGCAGGTGAAAAAAGTTTATTTTTGGGGTGGCAATGGCAGCGGATGCCGCTTTTCTTTGTCTTTTTTGCCGTTCGGGTATCCCCTTTATTTCTAATGGTTTGCAATCGGCGCTCACGCCACCGCGGTGGCGTGTATCTGTCACCGCGGTGACGTGCTCGCGCCACCGCGGTGGCGCCAAAACGTCACCGCGATGGCGTGCGCTTTTTTCTTTGCCCTACAAAGATAATCAATAGTGCCGAGCCGCGCAATAGGAGGCTCCTGAAATATCACGTTTTCAGGGCGGTAGGGGTATTGACTTCGGGGTTTTGGTGTTGTAACTTTGCTGTAGAAATGAGGCTTGACACCCTCTCGAGCTATTCATACAAATAGCTCGGAATATCATCCGATATTCTTTCTACAGCGACATCGCTAACGCTCGGCATAGATAAACAAGTTTCTCTCTGCTCTCGCTGAATCGCGATGGTGCACCGTGAAAGGGTTAGGGATTAGCGGTGAGAGGTTAGTGGTGAGTGGTGAGTGGGTTAGTGGTGAGCGGGTTAGTGGTGAGTGGTTGCCTTAACTTCCTTAATCGACCTTAACCGCCATTAATCACCCTTAATCGCCCTTAAGGAACCTTAGACAATAAATAAACAAACAACTATATATACCTATTTATTATGAATGTAAAGAACCTATTGTTGAAAGTAAGTGAGTGGCTGCGAAGAAGAGTAACAGCACTTAAGGACACGCAAAGCGTGTACGTTAACGTTGACGATAACGATAACGTTAACGAAAACATCGTGAGGGTTAAGGGTGAGCAGTTGGCGACTGACACCTACGAAGAGCTGGCACCCAAGAGCGAAGAGCTGGCAGAGAGCCGTGCGGCATTAGGCACCAACCGCTCGACACCGAATGCCGAAACGCTGATGATGCGGATGGAGGAGTTCGTGAGGGAGCACTATGAGGTGCGCATGAACCAGCTGTCGCAACAGTACGAGCTGTCGGCACCAGGCAGCGGACAGTGGGCGAGGCTCGACGACGAGCTGTGTAGCCGCCTGATGATGGAGATGAACCGCGAGGGCATTGCCATCACGAAGGCTCATCTGGTGAGGGCCGTGGTGCAGGGTGGCGGGCTGGCACAGAGGTACCACCCCGTGTGCAGCTACCTGGAGAGTCTGCCCCAGTGGGACGGTACGGGGCACATAGAGGCGCTGTTCCGCCGCGTGACCGACGATGAGCAGCTGCTCGGGTGGCTGAGGAAGTGGTTCATCGGCATGGTGGCGCAGGTGATGGGACGCATGGGGACGTATGGCAACAGCCTATGCCCCATACTCATCAGCCGGAAGCAGGGATGGGGCAAGAGCCAGTTTGCCAAGATGCTGCTGCCGCGCGAGCTGAGGATGTTCTACACGGACACCTTCAACCTGCAGCAGGAGGATGCCTGCCTGCGCCGCATGACGAGCTACATGCTCATCAACGTGGACGAGATGGACCGATTCAGGGATACGCGCATGGCGACGCTGAAGAACATGGTGCAGCTGTCGGCCGTGTCGATGAAGCGGGCCTACCGCTCACACATGGAGGAGAAGGAGCGCATGGCATCGTTCATAGCCACGAGCAACCGCCGCTACCTGCTGCACGACGAGACGGGCAGCCGACGCTTCATCTGCGTGGAGCTCTCCCACCCTATCGACACGGCTACGCCCATCGACCACGAGCAGCTGTATGCCGAGGCCATGGCGGCACTGGCCGCAGGCGAGCGCTGCTGGATGGACGAGGAGGAGACACGCCGGCTCGAGGCACACAACGCGGGCTATGCGGCATCGCGCGGTGCATGGGACCTGCTCAACGAGCACTTCACACCCTGCAAGGTGCCCGAATCGGCCGAGGAGAAGGAGGAGAGGCTATGGAGCGCCACCGAGGTGTATGACTACCTGCACGAGCTGTCGCCCGCAGCCATGGCGGGCATCGAGCGCACCGGCTTTGCCCATTACCTGAAACGCATGGGTGCTCCGCAGACCCGCGTGAAGAACCGCAGGGTGTATGGGGTGGTGGCAATTGAGGGTTGAGGGGTTTAGGGTTTAGGGTTTAGAGTTAACGTTATCGTTAACGTTAACGTTGCCACCGCTCGGTAGAGACTTGGCATGCCACCGCTCACCACTCACCGCTCATCGCTCACCGCTCACCTGCAGCGCTCGCGCTGCCACTGCCACCTCAAAAATAAACTTTTTTCACCTGCACGATTGACCCAGATGCCTCACGAAGATGTTTATGGTATCACGCAGAGACACGAAGAGCACAGAGGCGCGTCGCTTCGCCCGCGCTTGTCGGCGTTCGGCCGAGTGTACACACCCCGAATGGAACATACAAGCGCCAGCGACGTATGCTTTGCGTTCTCCGCGGCCTCTGCGTGAAACAAAATCATTCTCGTGAGAGAGAAATCCAATCGTACAGGTCGAACTTTTTTCACCTGAGGCGGGCATATAAACAGTTTGGGCGCAACTCACGTTGCGCCCAAACACTAGATATAGCTATAAATGAATTACTCTGCCTTTGCCTCCTCAGCTGCGGGAGCCTCGGTAGCAGGAGCTTCAACAGCCGGAGCAGCTGCTGCGCTCTTCTTAGAACGACGGGTGCGGGTAGCCTTCTTGGCAACCTTGGCCATGTTCTCGTTGTAGTCAACCAGCTCGATGAATGCCATGGGAGCGGCGTCGCTCATACGTGAGCCGAGCTTGATGATACGGGTGTAGCCACCGGGACGGTCGCCTACCTTTACAGCAACCTCCTTGAAGAGCTCAGTAACAGCATACTTGTCCTGCAGGTAGCTGAATACTACACGACGAGAGTTGGTAGTGTCGTTCTTTGACTTGGTGATCAGAGGCTCAACGTACTTCTTCAGTGCCTTGGCCTTTGCGAGAGTCGTAGTGATTCTTTTGTGCTTGATCAAGGAGCAAGCCATGTTTGCCAACATAGCGCTTCTGTGAGAAGCAGTACGACCCAGATGGTTGAATTTCTTATTGTGTCTCATTTCAATTAATCTTTATCTAATTTGTATTTACTAATATCAGTTCCAAACGACAGATTCAGACCCTCGAGCAAATCATCAAGCTCGGTGAGCGATTTCTTACCGAAGTTGCGGAACTTGAGGAGGTCGGTCTTGTTGAACTGTACAAGATCGCCCAGGGTGTCTACCTCAGCAGCCTTCAAGCAGTTGAGGGCACGAACAGAGAGGTTCATGTCGGTCAACTTGGTCTTGAGCAGCTGGCGCATGTGGAGTACTTCCTCATCAAACTCTTCGTTTGCATCGAACTCTGTATCCTCGAGTGTAATCTTCTCGTCAGAGAACAGCATGAAGTGATGAATCAGTATCTTGGCAGCCTCCTTCAAGGCATCCTTCGGGTGGATGGAACCATCGGTGGATATCTCAAGCACGAGCTTATCGTAGTCAGTCTTCTGCTCTACGCGGTACTGCTCGATAGCGTACTTGACATTACGGATCGGAGTGTAGATAGAGTCAACGGGGATGGTGTTGATATCGGTGCAGTACACACGATTCTCATCAGAGGGTACATAACCACGGCCCTTGTTGATAGTAAGCTCTATCTGCATGGTAGCTTTGGAATCTAAACGGCAAATAACCAATTCAGGATTTAACACTTCAAATCCACTCAAGCACTTGCCTATATCGCCAGCCTTGAATTCGGTTACGTTTTCAACGGTAATACTAACCTTTTCCGTCTCAACTTCTTCTACAATCTGCTTGAACCGAACTTGCTTCAGGTTCAAGATAATGTTGGTGACGTCTTCCTTTACACCCGGCACTGTGGCAAACTCGTGCTCGACACCGTCAATCTTGATGGTGTTGATAGCAAAGCCCTCCAACGAAGAGAGGAGAATGCGACGGAGCGCATTACCGATAGTAATACCGAAACCTGGTTCCAAGGGACGGAACTCGAACTTACCATACTTCGAGTCGGCCTCCAACATTATAACCTTATCAGGTTTTTGAAATGCTAATATCGCCATGAATAAATTATTAATTTTTAGAGTACAATTCTACAATCAGTTGCTCCTTGATGTTCTCGGGGATATCCTCACGTGCGGGAACGTGGAGGAACTTACCAGCCTTTGCAGACTCGTCCCACTCAATCCAAGGATACTTGCTGTGGTTGAAGCCAGCCAAAGCAGCCTCGATCACCTCAAGAGACTTAGACTTCTCGCGAACACCTACTACATCGCCAGGCTTAACTACGCAAGAGGGGATGTTAACCACCTTGCCGTTGAGCACGATGTGCTTGTGTGATACAAGCTGACGGGCAGCAGCACGTGTGGGAGCAATACCCAGACGATATACTACATTGTCGAGACGTGACTCGAGGCTCTGAAGAAGGATTACACCAGTAATACCGTTCTTACGGGCAGCATGGTCGAACAGGTTGCGGAACTGACGCTCCAATACACCGTATGTATACTTAGCCTTCTGCTTCTCTGCCAACATAAGACCATACTCAGAGGTCTTGCGACGCTTGTTGTTACCGTGCTGGCCAGGAGGGAAGTTTCTCTTAGCTAAAATTTTATCAGGTCCGAAGATGGGCTCACCAAATCTACGGGCAATCTTTGTTTTTGGTCCAGTATATCTTGCCATTTTATTTTCAATTAAGCATTCTCAACATTTACTCAGCCCGCCTACAGCCGCGATTGCAGATAGGAAGAGTACAATCCAAAAAAGCGGGGCTGAATAGCTGTCGGGAACAGGTTATTTTATACTTTTCTTCTCTTGGGAGGACGACAACCGTTGTGGGGCAGCGGTGTAACGTCGATAATTTCCATAACCTCAATACCGGCTCCGTGTACCGAGCGGATAGCAGACTCACGTCCGTTACCAGGACCCTTCACATAAGCCTTCACCTTTCTCAAGCCAAGGTCGTAAGCCACCTTAGCGCAATCCTCTGCTGCCATCTGAGCAGCATACGGTGTGTTCTTCTTAGAACCACGGAATCCCATCTTACCTGCCGAAGACCAAGAGATAACCTCGCCTTCACTGTTAGCAAGCGAAACAATAATGTTGTTGAATGATGAATGAACATGAAGCTGTCCGATTGCATCAACCTTCACATTTCTTTTCTTTGTTACGACTGATTTTTTTGCCATAGTTTATATATCAACTTTTAATTCTTACTTTGTGGCTTTCTTCTTGTTAGCAACAGTTTTCTTGCGACCCTTACGTGTGCGGGCATTGTTCTTTGTGCTTTGACCACGAACAGGCAAGCCAATACGATGACGGACACCACGGTAGCAACCGATATCCATCAGACGCTTGATGTTCAACTGAACCTCAGAGCGAAGGTCACCCTCCACCTTGTACTCAGCACCGATAACCTCACGGACAGCAGCTGCCATATCATCGGTCCAGTCCTTTACTTTAACATCCTTATCTACACCAGCTTTCTCCAAAATCTGGTTTGCACTGCTGCGACCGATACCATAGATATAGGTCAGTGCGATTTCACCTCTTTTGTTCTGAGGTATGTCTACTCCAGCAATTCTTATAGCCATATATTTTCTAAATTTTCTGCAAAATTACTAAAAAATTATCCTTGACGTTGCTTTTCCTTAGGATTTTTCTTGTTAATTACATACAAAACGCCGTTACGTCTTACAATTTTGCAATCTGCGGAACGTTTTTTCAATGATGCTCTTACTTTCATATTCGTATTTTGTTTTATTTATATCTGAAACTGATTCTACCTTTTGTAAGGTCATACGGAGACATTTCTACCTTCACACGGTCGCCAGGAAGGATCTTGATATAATGCATACGCATCTTTCCTGAAATGTGAGCGGTAATCTCATGCCCGTTCTCCAACTCAACGCGGAACATTGCATTGGACAATGCCTCTACAATGGTACCATCTTGTTCAATAGCTGTCTGCTTTGCCATATTAATTCTCTTTGTTACGTAATACTTCCTCAACAAACTCGAACGAAGACAGAATATCTGCCTTACCCATACCTACGGCAACGGTGTGCTCAAAGTGAGCAGCACACTTGCCATCGGCAGTAGAAACACCCCATCCGTCGTCATGCCACTTAATCTTACGGACACCCTGAGTAATCATCGGTTCGATAGCGATACACATACCCTTCTTGAGCAGTGTGCCACGACCGCGGCTACCGTAATTGGGCACTTGCGGGTCTTCGTGCATCTCACGGCCGATACCATGTCCTACAAACTCGCGAACGACACCATATCCGTGCGACTCGCAATGCTTCTGGACAGCGTATCCTATATCGCCCAGGCGCTTGCCGTGAACAGCATTCTCAATACCTAAATAGAGCGCTTCCTTGGTCACGCGAAGAAGTTCCTTAACCCCTTCCGAAACCTCACCTACACAAAAGGTGTATGCAGAGTCACCACAAAAACCATTCATATAGGTTCCACAATCCACTGAAACGATGTCGCCATCCTTCAGCTCGATATCGTTGGGTATGCCATGAACAATCATATCATTGACCGAGGTACACAAGGTACCGGGGAATGCGGGGTAACCCTTCTCGTAGTGAGGAAAGCCCTTGAATGTGGGCACCGCACCATGGTCACGGATAAACTCCTCAGCCACCTTATCGAGCTGACGAGTGGTCACACCCGGCTTGATTATTTTGGCAATCTCCGCCAAAGTTCTCCCGACAAGGAGATTGCTTTGGCGAAGTAGTTCTATCTCATCCTGTGTCTTAAGAAATATCATTACAATAATTCTTAATAGGCTGCACCTGAACGACCCTTAATACGGCCGGTCTTCAACAAACCATCATAATGACGCATCAACAAGTGACTCTCAATCTGCTGCAGTGTATCGAGTACAACACCTACCAAGATGAGCAGTGATGTACCACCGAAGAACTGAGCGAACTCTGCCTTCACACCGAAGAGCGATGCAAAAGAGGGAAGGATAGCCACAACGGCCAAGAACAAAGCACCGGGCCATGTGATACGAGACATAATAGTATCAAGGTAATCAGCTGTAGGCTTGCCAGGCTTAACACCAGGAATAAAGCCATTGTTGCGCTTGATATCCTCGGCCATCTGGGTCGGATTAACGGTAATCGCTGTATAGAACAGGGTGAACGCGATAATCAAGATAGCAAAGATCAAGTTGTAGAGCCAGCTGTTCATATCTACCATCAAACGAATCCACTCGGGAGCGCTCTCAATGGTAGCATAGTTGATAAAGGTCAAAGGTATGAACATGATAGCCTGAGCAAAGATGATAGGCATCACGTTGGCAGCATTCACCTTCAAAGGAATATACTGACGTGCACCACCATACTGCTTGCCACTTACCATCTGCTTGGCATACTGCACGGGGACCTTACGAACACCCTGAACAAGCATGATAGCACCACAGATGATTGCCAACAATGCCAGAATCTCAATGATGAACATCACCAGACCACCTGCACCAGGAGAAGCCATACGAGAAGTCAACTCCTGTACGAAAGCCTCGGGCAGACGAGCGATAATACCAACCAAGATAATCAATGACACACCGTTACCGAGACCCTTGTCTGTGATACGCTCACCCAACCAAAGGATGAACATACTACCAGCTGCAAGGATAATGGTAGAGGTAATCATGAATGTTGTCCAGCTGATTGACTCATTGATAGCACCCATTGCCTGATAACGCAGATTCAAAAGGTAGGCAGGACCCTGAACCAAAAGAATGGCGATAGTCAAATAACGGGTAATCTGGTTCATCTTTCTACGGCCACTCTCACCCTCGCGCTGCATCTTCTGGAAGTAAGGGATAACCATACCCAAAAGCTGCACTACGATAGAGGCAGAGATGTAGGGCATCACACCTAACGCAAAGATAGAAGCGTTAGAGAATGCACCGCCGGAGAACATATCGAGGAGAGAAAGAAGACCAGTACCAGTCTGCTCGCGCAATTGAACCAACATACCAGGGTCAATGCCAGGAAGCACAATCTGGGTACCGAAACGATAGATTGCAATGAAACCAACGGTTACAAGAATCTTCGTCTTGAGGTCCTCGATATTCCACATATTCATAACTGTCTTGCGCTTCCACCAAGCGAAAGCGGCAAGAACAGCTACGATAACTAATACTACTAATAAAGGATGCATAGATTAGAGTTTTACTGCGCTACCACCCTGAGCCTCAATAGCAGCAACTGCACTCTTAGAGAATGCATGGGCCTCTACCTCAAGCTTAGAAGTAATCTCGCCATTACCAAGAATCTTAACCAAATGCTTTGAAGACACAAAGCCTGCAGCAATCAAATCAGCAACAGTAACCTTTGTCAAATTCTGAGCGTCAGCCAATGCTTGGATTACACCAATATTGATAGCCTTGTATTCAACACGGTTGATATTCTTGAAGCCGAACTTGGGAACACGACGCTGCAAAGGCATCTGACCACCCTCGAAGCCAATCTTCTTTGAGTAACCAGAACGCGACTTGGCACCCTTGTGACCACGGGTAGAGGTACCACCCAAGCCAGAACCGGAACCACGGCCAATTCTCTTTCTCGTCTTAGTTGAGCCTTCAGCAGGTTTTAAACTATTTAATTTCATAATCGTAATCTTTTGTTTTAATTAAATTACTCAACAACTGCAACCAAGTGCTTAACCTTGTTGATCATACCTAAAATAGAAGGAGTAGCCTCATGCTCAACTACCTTGTTCATCTTGCGCAAACCGAGAGCATCAAGCGTTCTCTTCTGATCTATCGGAGCACCGATTCTACTTTTTACTTGCTTTACCTTAATAGTTGCCATTTCTGTTCCTCCTTATCCTTTAAATACACGTTCTACACTGATACCTCTATTCTGGGCAACGGTTCTTGCATCACGCAACTCTTCCAAAGCCTTGATAGTAGCCTTTACAAGGTTGTGGGGATTTGAAGAGCCTTTTGACTTGGCCAAAACGTCAGTAACACCAACACTCTCAAGCACAGCACGCATAGCGCCACCAGCAACAACACCAGTACCAGCAGATGCAGGCTTCAAGAATACTTGAGCACCACCGAAGCGAACTTCTACCTCATGGGGGATAGTGCCCTTGAGCACGGGTACGCGAACAAGGTTCTTCTTCGCAGCCTCTACACCCTTAGAGATAGCAGCAGTAACTTCACCAGCTTTACCTAAGCCCCAACCGATAACGCCATCTTCATTACCTACTACAACGATTGCAGCGAATGTGAAGGTACGTCCACCTTTGGTTACCTTAGTAACACGGTTGATAGCAACGAGTCTGTCTTTCAACTCGATATCGTTAGTTATCTTAACTTTATTTACTGCCATGATGATTAAAATTTAAGTCCACCTTTACGTGCGGCATCAGCCACTTCCTTTACTCTCCCGTGATAGAGGTATCCGTTACGGTCAAATACAACAGTTGTGATACCTGCCTCTTGAGCCTTCTGGGCGATAAGCTCACCTACCTTAGCAGCCTGCTCCTTCTTAGGCATCTTCTCCATACCCAATGAAGAAGCAGCAGCCAATGTACGGCCATTCAAGTCCTCGATAATCTGAACGTAAATCTGCTTGTTGCTGCGGAACACGGTCATACGGGGACGTTCCAGAGTACCTGAAATCTTATTACGTACTCTATATTTAATTTTGATTCGTCTTTCTTGTTTTGTAATCATAATCGTACTTCTTTTAAAGAATTAATTACTTAGCGCCGGCTGACTTACCCGACTTTCTACGGATAACCTCACCAACAAACTTAACACCCTTGCCCTTGTACGGTTCAGGCTTGCGGAAAGAGCGAATCTTAGCGCATACTGCACCAAGCAGTTGCTTGTCACAAGACTCCAACGTGATCAGCGGGTTCTTATTTCTTTCGGTCTTGGTCTCAACCTTGATTTCAGGAGGCAATACCATGTAGATGGGGTGTGTGAAACCCAAAGCGAGCTCCATCACGTTACCAGTGTTAGATACACGGAAACCGACACCTACGAGCTCAAGCTCCTTCTTGTAGCCTTCTGACACGCCAACAACCATATTATTGATCAATGCGCGGTACAAGCCGTGGAATGCACGCTCCTGCTTCTCGTCGCTGCTACGTGATACAATCACCTCACCGGGATTGATAGTAACAGTAATCAGGGGATTTACATATTGACTCAACTCACCCTTGGGTCCCTTAACGGTAACCACATCATCCTTCAGTGTTACTGTAACACCTGCAGGAACAGCGATAGGCAATTTTCCAATTCTAGACATAGCAAATCCTCCACATTAATATACGTAGCAAAGAACCTCACCACCAATCTTAAGATCGGCAGCTTCCTT
>CAZMZC010000063.1:0-15559 GCA_964570685.1 uncultured Bacteroidaceae bacterium
ACAAACTTTTTTTTAAAGAATTTTCCCACTTTTATAATAAGTGTCTGATTTACACCTATCACCCCTGCAGACTCAAAAACCACACTTTACAAAAATTGACATCTGCGCATTACAAAAGAGGTATTTCGGAAGAAAAGACCAAGCCCCAAGAGCCACACAACTTTCATTAGTAATTACACACAATTTAGCCCAATACCATACCATCATTCGGGTATTTTCTGTAATTTTGCAGCAAACATTAGCACCAAGACAATGAAAAAGCGTTGGAACTTCCCCTTTCTCCTATTTCTTATTATAGGAAGTGTTATTATTTTAAGTAAAAACAACCCTACCTACCGCACCCAACAAGGCAAGATATTCGGCACACTCTACACCGTGACTTATGAACACAATGCCGACTTGCAGACACTAATAGTGGGAGCGATGCAGGCTGTAGACAATTCGCTATCTCCATTCAACTCACGCTCCGTCATCACCCACGTCAACAACAATGACTCCATCACCATAGACTCGCTCTTCGCAGAGGTGTTCCGCAACTCCTTATATATATATAATGAAAGCCATGGTGCCTTTGACCCTACAGTAGCTCCACTTGTCAACGCTTGGGGCTTCGGATTCAAAAACGGCATTGAGGTCACCACCTCTACTATCGACAGCCTGCGCCCACTTATCGGCATGAAGCGCATCAGCCTTACCCCCGAAGGGCGCATAGCAAAGGAGGATCCGCGCATCATGCTCGACTTCAGCGCCATCGCCAAGGGATATGGCAGCGACCGCGTGGCTCGTGTACTCGACAGTTGTGGTGTAAAAAACTACATGGTGGAGATTGGAGGCGAGGTAGTAGTAAAAGGGAAAAACCGCCACGGCAACCCTTGGGGTATCGGCATCAACAAACCTATCGACGACTCGCTCTCTACCAACCAAGAGCTGCAAACGGTGCTCCGCCTCACTGATTGCGCCATCGCCACCTCGGGCAACTACCGCAACTACTATTATAAGGACGGCGTGAAATATACCCATACCATAGACCCACGCAGTGGTTACCCTGTGCAGCACTCCTTGCTATCAGCCACGGTAATAGCCGACAACTGCATGCGTGCCGACGCCCTCGCCACTGCCTTCATGGTACTGGGTGCAGACTCGGCCATGGCCTACTGCAAGCGCCATCCCGAAATTGATGGTTACTTCATCGTAGCAGCCGATAGTGGGCGATACGAGGTGCGTCAATCTTTCGAAGAAGGGAAATACTAGATGTTTGCAATATAAGAATCTGTACAGATTCTAAAAACTATAACAAAAAAAAGAGGTTGCGACATGTCGCAACCTCTTTACATTTCCCGCCAGAGGGGAATACCATCAATAGGCTCGGGCAAAGAGTACTCGACGTGCCGAGGGTTTGCCTGTCACCATGCAGGTGCCAGGTGTGGTGTCGCCCTCCAAGGGAATGCAACGGATAGTAGCCTTGGTTTCCTCCTTGATGCGTTCCTCGGTCTCGGTTGTGCCGTCCCAATGAGCGAGCACGAAGCCTCCTTTCTCAATCTGTTCCTTGAACTCCTCGTAGGTGTCTACGGCTACGGTGTGCTCCTCGCGATACTTGAGTGCCTTCTGGTAGATACCCTCCTGAATCTCATCGAGCAGACCGAGTACGTACTCTTCGATGCCGTCGCATGAGCGGGTCTCCTTCTCCAAGGTATCGCGGCGCATCACCTCCATCGTGTTGTTCTCGAGGTCGCGACCACCCATCACGAGACGTACGGGCACGCCCTTGAGTTCATAGTCGGCAAATTTGAAACCAGGACGCTTGTTGTCGGCATTGTCGTACTTGACACTCACACCCATGGCACGCAACTTCGATACGATACCCTCAACCTTAGCATCGATAGCACTAAGCTGCTCGGCATTCTTATATATAGGTACGATGACAACCTGTATGGGGGCGAGCTTCGGAGGCAATACAAGGCCATTATCGTCGGAGTGTGCCATGATGAGGGCACCCATCAAGCGGGTTGACACGCCCCATGAACTAGCCCATACGTACTGCATGTTGTTCTCCTTGTCGACGTACTGCACATCGAATGCCTTGGCAAAGTTTTGTCCGAGGAAATGTGAGGTACCACTCTGCAATGCCTTACCGTCCTGCATCAGCGCTTCGATGGTATAGGTATCGAGTGCACCGGCAAAGCGTTCATTGGCGCTCTTTACACCCTTGACTACGGGCAAGGCCATGTACTTTTCGGCAAACTCGCCGTAGAGGTTGATCATCTCTTTGGTCTTGGCCTCGGCCTCCTCGCGAGTAGCGTGGGCGGTATGGCCCTCCTGCCATAGGAACTCGGCGGTGCGGAGGAACAGGCGGGTACGCATCTCCCAGCGCATCACGTTTGCCCACTGGTTGCACAGGATGGGCAGGTCGCGGTATGAGTGAATCCAATTCTTATAAGTGCTCCAGATAATGGTCTCCGAGGTAGGACGGATAATAAGCTCCTCCTCAAGACGTGCGGCCGGGTCAACAATCACGCCGCAGCCATCCTCGGCATTCTTCAAGCGGTAGTGAGTCACCACAGCACACTCCTTGGCGAAGCCCTCCACGTGGTCGGCCTCACGTGAGAGATACGATTTCGGGATGAGTAGGGGGAAGTAGGCATTGACTACGCCTGTAGCCTTGAACATGTCGTCGAGTTGACGCTGTATCTTTTCCCAAATGGCGTAGCCGTAGGGTTTGATTACCATACATCCACGCACTGCCGACTGCTCTGCTAGATCGGCCTTCAACACCAAGTCATTGTACCACTGCGAATAGTTTTCGCTACGTTTGGTAAGTTCTTTCAGTTCTTTTGCCATATTATTTATAATGTATATATCTATATATTTGGGCGGCCAGAGAAGAGTTTATCACCTCATAAATTCTCGGCACGCCGCATTCGGTATGCAAAATTACATTTTTTTCATCGTTTTGCACTTCTTTTTTACATAAAATATGGTAATATCTTATTTTTTTACTACTTTCGCACGAGAAATATTATTTACTAACATTAAAAAGATTAAGTATGAAATTAAAAGTTTTAGCTTTGAGTTTGTGCGCAGCATTGCTTCTCAGCTCTTGCGGCAGTTGGAAGAACACAGGTTATGGTACAGCAATCGGAACAGCCGCTGGTGCTGCTATCGGTCTGGGTATCGGTCACTTGGCAGGTAACAAGACTGTAGGTACAGCCGTAGGTGCTGCTGTAGGTGCTGGTGCCGGTGCACTCATCGGCCGTAAGATGGACAAAGCCGCCGAAGCCGCTAAGCAGGTAGAAGGAGCACAGGTACAGCTCGTAGAAATCAACGGTCTGCCCGCAGTAAAGGTGACCTTCGAGTCTGGTATCCTTTTCGACTTCAACAGTTCTAAGCTGAGTGACGAGGCAAAGGAAAGCCTCACCAAGTTTGCTGAGGTACTGAAGAGCACCCCTGACGCTGACGTTGCCATCCTCGGTCACACCGACAACGTAGGCACCGAGAAGGCCAACCAGTCTGTATCAGAGAAGCGCGCCAAGGCCGTAGCTGACTATCTGAAGTCACAAAATGTGCCCGCCAGCCAAATCAAGGATGTGCAGGGTATGAACTACAGCCAACCTGTAGCCTCCAACGACACCGAAGAGGGCCGTGCACAGAACCGTCGCGTAGAGGTTTACATGTATGCAAGCCAGGCCATGATTGATGCCGCTAACGCTGAAGCAACCAAATAACCATTACTGACAATGAACCTTTTTTACCCGACCAAGGTTAACACCTGGTCGGGTACTTTGACGAAACAATACATAACCTAATCTCAACTATGAATATCTATTTCGACGGGCTGCTTATAGGAGCCGCTACCTTTCTCACCATCGGACTGTTTCACCCCTTAGTCATCAAGGCCGAATACTACCTTGGTGTCAAGTGCTGGTGGATGTTTCTTATCGCTGGCATTGCAGGCGTCATTGGCTCGCTTTTTGTTTGCAGTTCGCTGCTCTCAACGCTACTCGGCGTCTTCGCCTTCTCCTCTTTTTGGAGCATCAAGGAACTCTTCCAACAACGCGAACGAGTGCGTAAAGGTTGGTTCCCCAAAAACCCGAAGCGAAAATACCATTAAAATCTGTCATTATGCATCTCACCATCCTCGGATTCGTCCTCATCTTCCTCGCCACTACAGCCGGCTCGGCACTTGTATACTGTTTTCGTGGCGACATCTCCAAGCGCACCAACTCCATCCTTCTCGGCTTTGCAGCCGGCGTGATGATAGCCGCCTCCGTGTGGTCGCTGATTATACCCTCCATTGAGGAGGCCGAGGCTACGTACGGAAATTTTTCTTGGGTGCCTGCCGCCGTCAGCTTTCTGCTTGGCGGCCTATTCGTAATGCTGCTCGATCACGTCATCCCCCACTTCCACGCTGGCAGCAACCATGAGGAGGGTCCCCACTCATCAGCCCGCAAAAGCACCAAGCTCTTTCTCGCCGTCACCATTCACAACATCCCCGAAGGACTAGCCGTAGGATTCGCTTTCGGAGCCGCCGCCATAAGCGGTGAGCCCACTGCCTATTACGCCGCTCTAGGACTTGCCATCGGTATGTCCATACAGAACTTTCCCGAAGGAGCCGCCATCGCCCTCCCAATGCGTACGGCCACCCGCAGCAAGCACCGTGCTTTCCTGTATGGTATGGGCAGTGGAGCAGTCGAGCCCATTGCTGCCACTTTGGGATTCTTCCTCTCCACCGAACTGGCCACGCTGCAACCCTGGTTCCTCGGTTTTGCTGCCGGTGCCATGATCTTCGTTGTGGCCGAGGACCTCATCCCCGACTCCAACATCAACGAATACCCCCACACCGGTACTTGGGGCGTAATGGTAGGCTTCATCATTATGATGGTGCTCGACGTAGCCCTAGGATGACAAACGACCACACAACCTCACCACCCTCACTCCCAGGCAGTTCTTGCGTCCCTTCAGATAGTCATAAAGGGTGCGCTCATCGATTACCACGCGCCCATGGCTCATCGAGGCGTGCATAAGATGCAACTTACCATCTTGCCACACGGCAAAACCGAGGTGAGTCACATCAAGTCCGCCTATGGTAGTAACCAAGGCTAGAATATCACCGTCACGAATAGGTAGCTCCTCAGGCGAAAGATTCAAGTGCGACTTATCTATATAGGAGATAGGGTAACGCGCATACTGCTGCTCTATCCTCCTCATCGAGTCTACCGCCCACACATGGGTCTTGAGGTAAGGATAACTCTCTGGATGAGTACTCATGAAGTTGAGAGTGAGCGTATCGGTCCGCCACAGACGGGCATCACTCTCCGTAGGCATCAGTTCATACCACACACCGCGCCGGGCATTGCAAGCCACCCAGTCGGTAAAATAGTGGAGTCGCGAGAGATAGCCATCGACCACCCCATCGCGATAGCGAAGAGCCTGCACGTGTTGCCCGAAGGTGAAACTATCGTATCTTGCAGCCAGCCACCGGGCCACAGAGAGTTCCACGAAGGTGGTACAATCGAGAGAGTCCTCATTGACGATGAGCCGTTCGTCGCCATCCACCTCTAAGGTACCAGCCACATAAGGCACTCCAAGATACTGCTTAGCCACATCGAGCACATCTGCCAAACAGCCCCACAACAAACATAATACCAACATCCATTGTTTCATGGCGTAAAGATACAAAAGTTTTTATTACCTTTGTCCCATAAAGCAAAAGTTTATAATGAAACGATACGTATTATTTATAGCCACAGCATTGCTTCTTGGAGGAAGCGCCCCAGCACAGAGCAACAAGGTGTATCATCCGATGATACATACCCTACAGACTATCGTCAACGACGACTGGCTGCGCGACGATGTCATCACGCTCGGCACCGACGATTGGGTGAGCATCACGTTCGACCACTTCTCGCACGACTATCACCGCTTCATCTACAAGATTGTGCACTGCAATGCCGATTGGACCCCCTCGGACCTCTTCGAGGTGGATTACATGGACGGCTTCAACGGACTGCCCATCGAAGATTATGAAAACTCGCTCAACACCACCATGCTCTATACCCACTATCACCTCGACCTGCCCAACGACGAGGTACAGTTCAAGGCATCGGGCAACTATAGGGTGGAGATATATTTGGATGAGGATAACGATGACGATAACGATAACGATAACGTTGACGATAACGAGAACGATGAAGTTCCCCTCTCCTCCCCCGTCGCCGTTGCTTGCTTCCGCATCGTAGAGCCGCGCATGGCATTGCAGACCACCGTCACGAGCAACACCGACATCGACACCAATCTGAGCCATCAGCAAGTGTCGTTCACTGTAGGATACAACACCAGCGAAGTGGTAGACCCCGCCACGGAAATCAAGCCCTACATCTACCAGAATAGCCGCACCGACAACTGTGTATCCCTCGTCAAACCCACCTACTCCACCCCTGGCCGCCTCGAATACACCCACAACAAGGCACTCATCTTCCCCGCAGGCAACGAATACCGCCGCTTCGAGATTGTCAACGTACACTATGCCACGCAAGGTGTTGACAAAATCAGTTTCTTCGCCCCCTACTACCATGCCACGCTCTATCCCGACGCTCCGCGCCGCAACTACAGCTACGACGAGGACCACGACGGGCGCTACCTCATACGCTACAACCTTGCCGACGACAGCGCCATTGAAGCCGACTACCTCTTCGTACACTTCCGTCTCGACATGCCACGCCGCACAGGAGGCAACTTCTATCTGTCGGGCGAGTTCACCTACAACGACTTCACTTCCACTTACCAAGTCACCTACGACGATGCTGACCAAGCCTACGAGTCCACCATCATGCTCAAGCAGGGTGCCTACGACTTTCTCTACCTGTGGGTTCCAGATGGCAGCACTGCCGGACAAACCGCTCCTGCCGAAGGCAACTTCTACGAAGCCGAGAACGAGTATCAGGTATATATCTACCACCGTCCCTTCGGCGGGCGTTACGACCGCCTTGTGGCAGCGCAACAGGTGAAGTTCGCACAGGAATAAACTACTTTCCGATAGACACCCCAATCACCCCAAACAACCCAAATATACATTTCCATGTTGGTTATAAGCAGAAAATATTATACCTTTGCACAATAATTGAAAAAACAGTAATCAGGAACAATAATCTATACGGATCGACGTTCCTAATTATACAATAAAGTTTGATTGCGCAATATAATATGAAGAAACTATCTATACTCGTACTACTACTGCTTTGCGTGCAAGTAGTATCGGCACAAAAGATGACCGATGACCAAGTGATAGAATATGTACTACAGGCACAAGAAAAGGGTGAAAGCCAACAGCAAATAGCCAAGGGCCTTTTGCGCAAAGGAGTGACCATGGATCAGGTGAACCGTATCAAGCGCAAGATGGAGAGTCAAAAGAAAACAGGAGTGGGCAACTCGTTGACTGAGAAATCGCGCACACGTACAGCACCCAAGAAAAATGGTGCCATTGAGCTGCAGAGTGACAAGGAGGGTAAGAGCAAGCTCAATGCTACGGAACGCGAAGAAATGATGATGGGAGAGATGGAATTCTTCTTCCCAGACTCGACCATGATGTATATGATGAAAGAGCAGAACAAGAAAGAGATTTTCGGTCATCGTATCTTCCAAAACAAAGATGTCGCTTTCGAGGCAAGCTATAACCTGCCTACGCCTGCCAACTACCGATTGGGACCGGGTGATGAAGTGGCTATTGACATCTGGGGTGCATCGCAATCAAATATCCAAGAAACCATTTCACCTGACGGGAACATCTACGTAGAAAACCTGGGACCTATACATCTCAGCGGGCTAACCGTAACACAGGCCAACAAATATCTGAAAGAGCAATTCGGACAGATATACTCAAGCATTAATGGTGAAGAGCCAGATTCAAACATACGTCTCTCGTTGGCACAAAACCGTTCTATTCAGGTGCATGTGATGGGTGAAGTGGAAAATCCAGGAACCTATACAATGTCATCATTTGCCACCATCTTCAATGCTCTATATCAGGCTGGAGGCGTGAATGAGGTGGGAACGCTGCGTGAGGTGAAGGTGTACCGTAACGACAAGCCTGTGGCCACCTATGACGTGTACGACTTTATCCTCAATGGCAATAACAATACAGGCATCCGCCTTGAAGACAATGACGTTGTGACGATAGATGCCTACAAGAACCTCGTGAGTGTGACGGGCAATGTGAAGCGTCCGATGTACTATGAGATGCTCGATGGTGAATCCGTTGAGCAACTGCTAAAATATGCCGGAGGATTTACCGGTAATGCCTACAAGACAGACGTTAGACTGATACGTAATGGAAAGCGGGAACGTGAGATATATACACTTGACTCTGCTGAGCGACAGAACTTTACTATAGCTGACGGCGACTCCATATCAGTAGACTCCATCATGTCCACCTTTGCCAACATGGTGGAGGTGAAAGGAGCGGTATACCGTCCTGGAATGTTCCAAATGGATGGGCGCATTAGCACAGTGAAACAGCTCATCGAGAGCGCAGGAGGACTAAAGGATGAGGCATTCCTCAATCGTGCCATCTTGAACCGTCGCAATCCGAACAATACAATGGAGAACTTGGCCATCAATCTTGAGCAACTGATGGACGGCACTATTGATGATGTGCAGCTAAGGAAAAATGACGTGCTGTTGGTACCCAGTATTTTTGATATGCAGGAGGTGCAGACGGTGACTATCTTCGGTGAAGTGGCATTTCCTGGCACCTATCAGTATGTGGATAATATGTCTGTTGAGGATTTTATCGTGAATGCGGGCGGACTGAAAGAGGCAGCCTCCACAGCCAAGGTGGATGTGGCACGTCGTGTAAAAAACTCACGAGCCACATCAGCAAGCGACACCATTTCACATACATACTCATTCTCCATCAGCGATGGACTGGTGGTAGAAGGCAACCCGGACTTCACGCTGAAGCCTTTCGATGAGGTATATGTGCGCAAAAGCCCCGGTTATCACGAGCAGGAGAATGTAACCATTGAAGGTGAAGTACTCTTTGGAGGCACCTATGCTTTGGAGAAGAAGAACCAGCGATTGAGTGAGTTAGTGACTAATGCCGGTGGTCTGACACCGCAAGCGAATATTAAAGGAGCACGTCTGGAACGTACGATGACCGAGGAAGAAAAGATGCGTTTGGAATCTACCATCGAAGCGGCTATCCAAATGGCCGAAAACAAGAAGGACTCGGTAGCTATACGCCGTAATATGATGAGCCAAACGACCTATCCCGTAGGTATCGAGTTGGACAAGGCGCTGGACAAGCCTGGGTCAGATGCCGATATCACCCTACGTGACGGCGACCGCCTGATAATACCCCAGTTCTCCAATACGGTGAAGGTTAGTGGTGAGGTGATGTATGCTAACACCATTGCCTATAATCAAGGGAAGCGTTTGAACTATTACGTAAACCAAGCAGGTGGATATAATGAAAACGCCAACAAGTCGAACGTGTATATCGTATATATGAACGGTACGGTATCGAAGGCTAACCGCTGGAGCCGGAAGGTAGTAGAGCCTGGTTGTGAAGTGGTAGTACCTACGAAAGAAGAAAAGGAAGGTATGTCGGCCAGTGAAATCCTAAGTTTAAGCTCAACGGCCGCATCATTGGCTACCGTAGTGTTAGCTTTGATTAATGTGTTCCGCTAATAAGAAATAAGAGAGATATGGAGGAACAGAATATAAAGAAGCAAAAAGAGATGGATATAGTAGGTCTTGTATTGCTATTATGGAGCAAGCGCAAGCGCATCATTATCAACTGTTTCATTGGCGGTATACTTTCAATTATCGTAGCATTTAGTATTCCCAAGCAATACACATCAACAGTGGTGATGGCACCAGAATTCTCGTCAGGTGCGAGCGTATCGGGTAGTCTCGGAGCTTTGGCCTCTATGGCGGGTTTTAATCTTGGAGGTTTGTCAGGGAGCGAGGATGCCTTATACCCCGAATTGTATCCACAAATAGTGTCGTCAACACCATTCCTCTGTGATATAATGAACCTTCAGGTGGAAACAATGGATGGCGAGTTAAAGACCTCTGTATATGATTATTTAGTGAATCACCAGAAAAGCCCTTGGTGGAGCAAGATGATTGCAGCTCCTTTCAAATGGATAAAACGCCTGACAGGAGGAGAGAAAAAGGAAGATATCATACCACTCGATGCCGAAGAAATGACTCTTTCGCGACGTCAGTTCCTTACGCTCAAGTCGTTGGATGATTTAATTTCGGTAAGCGTTGACAAGGGCAACTTTGTGATTACGTTGAATGTGACGATGCAGGATCCGAAGATAGCGTCGTATGTGGCAACGGTAGTGTCGGAGAATCTGCAGGAGTATATCGGCAAATATCGTTCAGCCAAGGCGCGTAAGGATTTGGCCTATACGGAGAAGCTGTACACAGAAGCACAGGAAAAATATTATAAAGCTCAGCAAGCCTATGCAACCTATGCTGACCAACACCAAGGTGTGGTAAAAATGCAGTATCAAATTGAACAAGATAGGCTTTCGAACGAACAGGACTTGGCATTCAATGTCTATAACCAAATAGCCCAGCAACTGGAAATGGCACGAGCAAAGGTAGCTGAGAGTACACCCGTATGTGTAGTGATGCAACCAGCTATTGTGCCTGTTAAGGCATCGTCACCAAAGAAGATGATGATGGGACTCTTGTATGTGTTCCTGGCCTTCTTTGGTACGGTAGCGTGGATACTCGTAGATGAGTATATTATTTCTCGTCGTGTAGTTGAAGAATAGTTTATTGAAAGTACTTCTTTGTATTTAGGGTATGGAAGTATTCCAAAACATACTTATCGTAATCTCAATCTTGTTGGAGATTATGGTTCTGTTTTTTTTGGAATTAAAGACGTGGAAAACAGTATATACCCCGCTCAACTTTCTCATGCTTCCTTATTTGGCTGTTCTGTTGATTACTCTGATGTTAGCAGGTAGTGAATGGGGATTTGTTGATTTTTATTACCCAAGTGTCCTAATATGGAATGTGAGCTTATTGATCTTTGCAATACCAAGTTTGACGTTAGGTTTCTTAAGTAATAAAAGTGGGAAATGTATAGAGCCGAAGTGTTTGGATGTTTCAAAAGATTCTATTCCTAAAATTCTCGTCGCCTTCTCGGTAATCCTTTCCGTCCTATTCTTATGGCATCTTAAGGGGATGCTGGGCAACCCTTCATTAGCTATAGGATCTGAAGATTTTGGAGAAGAATTTAGCGGAGGAGGATTATGGGGGCATTTGCGTCAGCTCACCATACCTTTGTTGATAATGTGTATCTATTCGGTTTCGAAACAACGTTGGTGGCTTTGGCCTATCATTTTTGTTTTTCTCATTGTGGGTCTTTTAAACCAAGTGAAGAGTTGGGTTATTATACCAGTATTGGCAGCTGTGTTTATGAGATTGTATACAAAGAAGATGAAACTAACTCTCCGATTGCTATTTTTTGTTGTATTTGGGGCTATGTTGGTCTTTTTTTTGTCCTATGCATTGTCCATACTTGTCGTAAATGACAGAGGGGTTTCTGAGAGTTTTATGGAGCTTGTATTTAGTGGTTTCTTTCATTACTTGACTAGTGGCACATTGGGATGGAGCGTTGATTTGGAGAATAGTTTGCCAGATGCGTCTTGGGGAAGCTTTGAGAATATCATTGCACAAGTTGTCAATTTGGTTAGGTCCTTAACGGGAAGCGGAGAACTGGTGTATCCGATAAATCCTTTGTTCTACAATACGGGTATTACTCTTACTAATGTGCGCACAATTTTTGGCACTTTATACATCAATTCTAATTTAGTAGAATATGTCCTGTATATTTTATTTCTCAGTACCTCCATGTATCTTATAAAAATTGCGATGACACGGTATAATAATATATATTGCTACACAATATACTTTTTTTATTGTGCATTGCTGTTTATGGGGTGGTTTGATTTCTTTTTTTCTGGACTGATAATCTATGAATTTCCTATTATAACTATCGCTATGTACTATGTTTCTTCTTTAGTACCAGTGAAAAATAATAATGAAAAAATATAATGACAGCTATTATACTTGTTAACTGGAATGGGGCAGATGACACTATTGCTTGTTTAGAGTCGTTGAGTAGAATGGCGGAGCCGCACTTTGTAGTGATTGCCGATAATTCTTCCTCGGATGATTCTGTGTCTCGTATCCAAGCATGGATAGACGAGTCTGGGCAAGACAACCCTGTGGTAAAGGAATATCAGCTACTCTCATTGGATGCGAACTATGGTTTTGCAGTGGGAAACAACAAGGCACTTGCAGCAGCAATGCTGCGCAATCCAGATTATTGTATGTTGCTCAACAATGATACTGAGGTAGAACCTGACTTCCTGAGTAAGTTGGAAACTTACGCTGAGAACAACAAGGAGGTCAAGGTCCTTTCACCTTGTATTTGTTATCATTCACAAAGAGACAAAGTGTGGTTTAGTGGAGGACAACTCATCTTCGGGTCGCGAAAGAATCTTTATGCCGAAAAGAATCTGAGGGAAGTAGGAAAGACTCCATTTCCCATATCATTTATCTCGGGATGTGCATTATTCTTCCACACATCATTGTTAAATGAGCAGGCAGAGTTACTGTACAGTGGCTTCTTTTTTGGCGAAGAAGACTACGAGTTTTCTTTAAGGATGAAGAAAGAAGGAGTGAAGATGGTGTGTGTGCCTCAGTCTGTGGTGTATCATAAGGTGGGTTCCTCTCAGAAGCGTACGAATGACACTCGCGGCTTGGGGCGTGTATATATGTATTATCATAACCGCTTGGTATGTGCCCGTCTGTATTATTCTTCATTGAGTTTTCTTTTGATTCGCTTACTTAGTTGTCCGTTGTGTTTCAAATATTTCAAACAATATACGGGTTCGTATCGTATTGCGTGGAAGATTCTAAAACGCTTGTTGAGGGATGTGAAGACACATACAGGCTTCAGCCATGCCGATTTCTCGGCATTGATGTTTGACAATACCTATTTTTCTTTTAACACATCAAAGGTCGACGTATTGTGAAAGTGCTGTTTTGTACACCATATGGTGATATAACAAAGGATAACATCGGAGGAATCTCTGTTTGGGCAAAGGCTATTGTTGCCCAGCATCGGAGTGTGGCATCAGATTCCGACATAGAGTTAGACGTTTTTGCATTAGATCGCAAGACTTATGTCAGAGGTGTAAACACATTTGTGCGTATCTGGACAGGTATTGTAGAGTATATACGATTGGTGCGTGAGGTATGGAGACAAATGGATGATGAGGGGTATGATGCTGTCCATCTGTGTACAACGGCTTCTTTGAGCCTGATAAAAGATTGGCTCATTCTGGGCTATGCACACCGCAAAGGGCTGAAGACATTTTTGCATTTCCATAATGGCAGAGTGTATGGAATTGTCCATCGAAAGAATTGGGAAACCTGTTTGTTGCGGCGTGTCTTGAAAGTTGTTGACGTACCCATTGTTATGGATGCCTTTTCGTTTGACGCGTTGAGAGAGTGGGGAATCACTTCTGCAATCAATCTCCCCAATCCGTTGTCCACCTTTGTTTGCCAAACTATAGATTCTTGTACTCCTTTGCCTGAACGTGTCAAAGGACGTTTGCTGTTTGTTGGTCATATCGTGGATATCAAAGGTGTCTACGAGTTAGTGGAGGCTTGTACGCGTATGAGAGACATTCGCTTGCGTATGGTTGGCTATGCAGAGGAGGATGTCAAGCAGCGTTTGCTTACTATTGCTTCAAAACGCCAGGACGACTGGTTGGAGTTTACGGGTGGCCTCAGTCGTGAAGAGACCATTCAAGAAATCTTGTCAGCAGATGTGCTTATTGTTCCGTCTCATATAGAAGGTTTTCCGAATGTGATACTTGAGGCTATGGCTTGTGGAACGCCCATCATCGCAAGCCGGGTAGGAGGTATTCCTGAGATGTTGGACAATGGTTCGTGCGGGGAGCTGATAGAACCTCGCAGTGTAGAGGCTATTGTTGCCGCCGTTGAAAGTTTTATGTATGATGAGCAGAGAAAGGTTCGGTATGCAACATTGGGAAAGGAGCGAGTGAATAAGGTGTACTCTATTTCTTCGATATGGAACCAATTAACCTCTATTTGGAAAAATGTTTGATATGATAAAACTTTCAAAACATAATATTCAAGCACTATATCTTTATATAGCTACACTGCTTGGCTCATTGCTGGGCTTCGTGACTTCCGTTATCAATACCAACTTTCTATCGGAATCTGATTATGGGGATGTGCGGTATGTACAGAATCTGATATCCTTTTTTTCTTGGGTGTTGTTGTTGGGTTTTTTTCTTAGCGGCAGCCGCCTGTTGGCTGTTTCGCGGAATGATTGTTACAGGCGCAAGGTGCGTGGTGCAATGATTCTTGTGCTACTTGCCAGCAGCATAATATTGATGGGGATAACCTATTTGGTGGGAATTTTACATTCTGATTCGTATGCAGTAAAACATCTTTTTGTTGCATCCTTGCCTGTATGTTTCTATCCCCTACTTACAAATTACATAAATACGACTGCCCAAGGCGACAATTTTATCGGCCGGTTGGCTTTGTCTCGCGTGTTGCCTGCCTTTTTATATATTCCGGTTGCATATTGGATATACTCCTGTTATGGCGCTACTCCAACATTGATGGTATTGCTGCAGTGGGGATTATATTGCTTGGTATTGGTCCTGATAATAGCGTCAACGAATCCTTCTTTTAAGAAACTTAGACCAATATTCATAGAGCTACAATCTGAAAACAAGACTTATGGCCTACATTTGTATTATGGTTCATTGGCAATGGTGGCTACCAGCTATTTGGCAGGCGTGACTCTTGGCATCTTTAATGAGGATAATGTCCATGTGGGATATTACACATTGGCCCTTACTTTAACTACTCCGTTGTCTTATTTGCCTGGTATTATAGGAACAGTTTATTTTAAGAAGTTTGTAGATGAGCCCCGCATACCCGATAGGGTTATGAAGAGTACGCTATTGCTAACAGCACTCTCGTGCATCTGTTTCATATTGTTTGTTCGGGTATTTGTACATTTGTTTTATCCAGACTCTTACGCTATGGTCGGGGTCTATGCCTCATGGTTAGCTGTCAGCTTCTCTATCCATGGCGTTGGTGATATGCTTAACCGTTTTTTAGGCTCACATGGTATCGGAAAACCTATTCGTAATAGCAGTTATGCTTGTGGCTTAATAAAAATTGTAGGCTTTGTCGTTCTGGTATGGCTGTGGGATATAAATGGCGCAATCATAACACATATCATGAGTTCATTTGTGTATTGTGCTGCCTTATATTTGTATTATAGAAAAACGTTTTGCTCCTCAATATAAAAGGGTAAACCTCACTTGCGGCTTTTAATAAGCCGTGAAGGATTACCTCCAATGACTGAGTATTCGGGAAAGTCTTTACATAAAACACATCCCCCAGCAATGACACTTCCTTTTTTTATTTGCATATTCCGGCGATACCCGTTCACCAATTCCGGTGATATCCGTTCACTTAG
>CAZMZC010000064.1:0-15534 GCA_964570685.1 uncultured Bacteroidaceae bacterium
CTAGGACACATGCCTCTCACGCATGGAACACGGGTTCGATTCCCGTAGGCGCTACCAAAATGAAGACTCAAGCTTTGGCTTGAGTCTTTTTCTTTATGCATTATTCCATGTCTCCAGATACCTCTTGGCCACTTTGACGCTGTCGTGATGGTGGTGGATGTAGGCTATGCTGTCGTGCTTGAGCTGGGCTATACGCTCGGGATGCAGCACCAGTTGCTTCAGCTGGCGATATATGTCGTCCTCGTCGGGCTGCACATTGATGATGGGGCGCAGCTCGTCTTCTCCAAGAATGGTGTAGTTCTCCTCTTCTCCTCCGCCTACCAATATCAGTCCTTGGCTCATGGCCAGCAGGGCATTCATGGCAGGGGTGTATGAGTATATCTGATCGAGCAACACATCGCTGCTACGCATCATCTCCTTGTATTGATTGAAGGGTACGGACTCTGCTTTTATCATCTCGGCGCGGTCGGGGTAGTCGGCCACAAGCCTCTCCAGGGCACGTTGCATGAGGTCAGTACCTTTCAGTGCGGTGCGGTGGCGCTGTACGCCGATGAAGAAGCGTATCTTGTGGTCGTTCTCTGCTGGTGATTGTATCTCTTCCGGTGTGCCGTTCAGTTCGATGGGGAAGGGGATGAATGTCGTCTTCTTGGGGAAGTGAGGGCGGTAGGCCACGTCGTACTCGTAGAGTCCGCTGATGATGCCGTCGCAAGTCTCGGCGATATGGATGTTGGCCTCCTTCTTGAAGGTGTGTAGCCAGTCGTACTCGTTGGCCGTGTTCCATTCGTGGTGCACTTCGTGTGTGGGGGTGTAGAAGTCGCAATAGCGTAATGTGCGGCGCACCACGCTATCGTATACATAGTAGTAGTCGTACCCGAAAGCGCCGAGGAATACTCGTTTGTTGTGGCGTCGCAGGTAGTCGTAGATGCGGATGCCGCGTTCGGCTTTGAGGTCGATGAAGTGTACGGGATTGATGAGCTGCACCACGTCGTATCCTCTGAGTTTGGGCAGCAGGCGCAGCACCTTGTATAAATAGCTGATGGCTCCCCAACGGCCGGGTTTGCGGATAAGTGATATGTCGGCGGGGTAGCCCTTCCACTCGTCGCCGTTTGATATCACGCACACCTCGTGCCCCAGCTTGCGCAGGGCGCAGGCCAGTGTCCAGTGTACGTTGCTGTATTCTCCCAAGAGCAGTATTTTCATTTCTGTTGTCTTTTTTCAATGAATCTTAGTGCGTGGCGTCCGGGACTTCTCTGTGCCAGAAGGCGGAAGAGCCGGTACTTCCATGAGTAGTCGGCGGGTGGGATAGGGTAGAGGTTCTGCTTGAGCAGTTCCATGGCCGAACGGTACCATCTGTCCTTCCAGTCTGGTTCGCGCAGTGCGCGGCGCAGTATGTCAATGGCGAAGAAGCGTATCTTGCGTGTGAGTCCATCATGGGGATGGGCTGCTACTTCTCTCTCAAAATCAATCAGGCGCTTCAGTACTACAAAGTAGTTGCGGAAGAGCTCGTCGGTGTGCTCGCGACTGCGGTTGTGTACGGTGGAGCCTGGGCGCTGGTAGTAAGCGTAAGCGATGGCGTCTGTTGAGGCCATACGTTGTGCTCTCCATACGAGCTTGGTGATGAACTCCTCGTCCTCTATATAGATGTTTTCGGTGAAGCGCAGTGGGGCTCCGTAGCGGGCATCGTCGAGCAATGCGCGGCGGAAGAGTAGGGTGCAGCAACTGCCAAAGAGGTTATGGTGGAGCATGTAGGAGTCGCCGGAGGCCCCCTCCCTTCCTCCCCCAAGGGGGAGGTGCTTAGACTTCGCAGGGCCTTTCTTCCCCCCTTGGGGGGATAAGAGGGGGGCTTCATCTTCTACCTCGCGGAAGCCATAGGTCAGTAGATTCAGTGCATTCTCCTCGGCGGCCTTCAGCAGGGGGACGATGGTGCCTGCATATAGGTAGTCGTCGCCATCGACAAACTGTATCCACTCTCCCTTGGCGTGTTGCAGGGCGAGGTTGCGGGCTGCACCTTGGCGTGCATGTTCTTGAATATAAAGCGTGATATTAGCCTTCCCGGCAAACTCGTCAATGATATGTTGCGGACTTACGATGCTCTCATCGTCCACGACGATGATTTCGTAGTTTTCGCGCTCAATCCCTTGCGCGACGATGCTTTCGAGGCAGCGGCGTAGCAGCCAGTCCTCCAGGTTGTATGTGGTGACGATGAATGTTATCATGGTTGTAGCGGTCGGGTGAGTGTCGTGTATGAGCGGCAATAGGCTTTTAGCCCTACGAGGGGAAGGGGCAGCAGCTTGGCGCGTGTGGCAATATCGGGCGCTGCTTTAATCAGTGCCTTGTATGCGGGGTGGTGTGCATCGGCCTCGTCGAGCATGTAGTGGTAGTCGGCTTGGTCGGCATCGGTGCATCGTCCCATGTCGATGAGTAGGTTGAGGCAGCATATCCACAGCCTCAGTGCTTCGAGTTGCAGTGCCTTGTCATCTTTTATCTCCTTGTAGAGTCGATGGTTGTTCTCGAAGAGCTGGCGTTGCTTGTCGTATCGGTAGCTGGTGGTGATGGTGCCCAGGTGCATGATGTAGCGGTAGCATCCATGGCTCGAGTAGTGTATGCAGCGGCATTGGCGCACGATGGCGGGCATCACGGCGGTGTCTTCGTAGTAGGCACCTACGGGGAAGCGCATCTCGCTCCATAGCTGGGCACGATAGATCTTGTTCCAGGCATAGCAGTGTGCGTAGCCCTCGCGACGTATCCAGTCGGCAAAGATGTCGGTAGTCTGCGTCTCGTCGGGGAAACTCAGGCGGTAGGCTTGGGGACTGTCGGCATGTACCTCGACGGGGTATTCCAGCATGTCTACCTCGGGATGGCTGGTGAGATAGTCAATGTTTGTTTTTAGTGTGTTGGGAGATAGCTCATCGTCAGAGTCCACAAAGGTGATGTAGCTGCCCTTTGCCGCCACTATGCCCGTGTTGCGTGCTGCGCTGAGTCCGCCGTTGGCCTGGTGTATCACACTGATGCAACAGTGTTCCCTTTGCAGGTCATCGCACAGGGTGGCGCTACGGTCGGTAGAACCATCGTCCACAAGTATAAGCTCATAGTCTGTTAGCCCTTGTGCAATGATGGATTTTATGCATCGCTCAAGGTGCTTCTCTACATTATATACGGGTACGATGATGCTTAGGTTCATGGCCGGTTGTCTCAACTCTCGCAAAGATACAGCAAAATTTCGCTAAATCGAAATTTTGCACTACTTTTGTGTTTCCTATTCAATAATGCACGCACGTGAAGCAAGAGCAAGACAATACTACGGCCAAAGACTCGGGATACAACGGTATCTTGAAATACACAGGCATATTTGGCGGTGTACAAGGGGTTGTCTGCCTGATTACCTTGCTCAAGGTGAGCATCGTGTCGCGCCTGCTCGGAAAGGTGGGTGTGGGTATTCTCGATGTGTATAACCGCTCCATCGAGTTGGGCAAGAAGGCTACGGACCTTGGTATCTCCTATAGCGCCGTGCAGGCCATCTCGGAGCGGCGTGGCGAGAGTGCGGGAGGCGCTACTATGGAGTATGCCATCAAAGTAGTGCGTTCGTGGTCGCTTTGGCTGGCTGTTTTCGGCACACTGCTCTTCTTCTTCTTGGCTCCCCTGCTGAGCCGTTGGAGTTTCGAGGGCGATGTTACTTATACTATAATGTTCCGCTTGCTATCGGTCACCGTAGGCTGCTCGGCTCTGATGATGGGCGAGCTGGCCGTGCTCAAGGGTGGCCGTATGCTGGGGCGCGTGGCCTGGTATCAGTTGCTTAGTGCCGTGGTGATGCTTGTCGTAGTGGTTCCCTGCTACTATTTTTGGGGCTTCGGGGGTATTGTCCCTGGCTTGTTGCTCAGTGCCGTGGGCATGTTGGCCGTGGCCTGCTGGCACTCGTTCCAGGTGTTTCCCTATCGTGTGGCACTCTTCTCCAAGCGTGTTATTGCCGACGGACTGTATATCATTCGCCAGGGCATCAATTACACCATTGCAGGCCTTCTCAACTCGGGTGCCTACTACCTCGTGTCTATCTATCTGTTCACTCAAGGCAACGAAGGCGAGGTGGGTTGCTACTCGTATGGCAACCTGCTGATATCCTATCTGAGTATGCTCGTGTTTGCCGCGCTCGATAGTGAGTTCTTCTCTCGTCTCTCGGCGGTAAATAAGGACAAACTTCAATCTAACCGATTGGTCAATAGTCAGGTCGAGATGCTCATGGTGCTCATCACCCCGCTCATCATTTGCTTTGCCATCTGCTTGCCTCTGGTACCCCGCTTGCTGATCGATGCCGAGTTTATGCCGCTTGTTGCCATGGCCCAGTGGGGTGTGGTGAGCCTCTTTTTCAAGGCTCTGATGCTACCGCCTGCCTACCTCTCGCTCTCAAAGGGCGAGTCGCGCATCTTCCTCTTGCAGGAGGTCTTGTCCTACACCTTTATGGCTGCAGTGATGATTGGCGGATTCTGGTATTATGGCCTAAGAGGGTTGGGTATAGGCATGCTCCTTTCGGGGGCGTTCGACTGGCTTTCCGTATGGCTCATCTCCGCGTGTTGCTACGGCTTCGGCTATAGTCGTCGTGTGTGGACGTTGCTCTCCATGCAGCTCCCTATGCTGGTGGCTATGCTACTTGTGTGTCTCTTTACCAACGGTTGGGTATATGTGCTCTTAGGCATAGTGGTGATGGCTTGGTCGGCGTTGTTCTCCTTCCGTTTCTTGTATAAGAACACCGACCTCATCCATCGTCTGTTGGTAAAACTGAAAAGGAGGAACAAGCGATGAGGTGTCTCTTTCTCTATATGATAGGTGTCCTGGTCGGTGCAATGTCGCTGATGGCGCAGACTGCCGCGCCGCGTTTCGGCGTGCCGTTCGACTTCCCGCTCTACTTGAGCGGCAACTTCGGTGAGCTTCGGTCGAACCATTTCCACGGTGGACTCGATTTCAAGACGCAGGGTGTCACGGGCAAGCCGCTCCTCGCCAT
Source organism: uncultured Bacteroidaceae bacterium (assembly GCA_964570685.1). Taxonomy (GTDB): domain Bacteria; phylum Bacteroidota; class Bacteroidia; order Bacteroidales; family Bacteroidaceae; genus UBA1189. Next base: position 4,994 of record CAZMZC010000064.1, read on the forward strand.
TGCCGATGGCTATATCTCCAAGGTCACCGTCACGCCCGGCGGCTACGGCAACGCCCTCTACCTCACCCACGACAACGGCTACACCTCCGTGCACGGTCACCTCGACCGCTTCCTGCCCGAGATAGCTGCCCTGGTGCGCCAGCGGCAGTATGCCGAGCAATCCTTTGCCGTCACCCTCGAGTTTGCCCCCGATGAGTTCCGCTTCCGCCAAGGCGAGGTGGTGGCCTACGCCGGCAACACGGGCTACTCCTTCGGTCCCCATCTGCATATGGAGATACGCAAGACCGCCACCAACGAGCCCATCGACCCATTGCCCTTCTATATGGACAAGATAACGGACAATATCGCTCCACGCGCCACGCGTATTATGGTATATGGAGCCCCCCTCTCATCCCCCCAAGGGGGGAGGGTCCTGAAATCCCTCAAAGATATTCAAAATGAAACTTCGCAATTCGTGTCATCCCCCCTTGGGGGGAACGAGGGGGGCCTCCGCTTTTATTGTTGGGGCCGCATCTCCGCCGCCATCTCCGCCAACGACTATATGAATGGCACCACCAACAACTACGGCGTGCGCTACGTGCGCCTCTATGTGGACGACCGTTTGGTGAGCAGCAGTGATGTAGACCGCTTCTCATTCGATGAGAACCGCCTCATCAACTCATGGACCGACTATGCCGAGCAGCGCAGCACGGGCCGTTGGTATATGCGCTCCTCCATAGCCGAGAACAACGAGCTGCGCATGCTCCATGCCGATGCCAATCGGGGCTGGGTCACCATCGACGAAGAGCGCGACTACCACTTTCGCTACGAGCTGGAGGACCTCTACGGCAACCGCTCCACCTACCGCTTCGTGGTGCGCGGCAAGCGGATGGAGATTCCTTGTCGCCTTCCCAACTACTATTACTATATGGACGCCTCGCGCGACAACCGCTTCTACACCCAAGGCTTCGAGCTATGGATGCCCCAGGGCACGCTGTTCGATGATGTAGAGCTTGACTATGCCGTCTCGCCCTCCGCGTCAGACCAAGCCGATATCTACCAGCTCTCCACCACACGCATACCTTTGCGCCGTGCGGCCGAGGTTACTTTGCCTACCCACAAGGATGAGGCTATCGACGGCTCCAAGCTCTACGTGGCCCGTGTCGACGGCAAGCGCCGCATCTATAGCGGAGGCACCTACAAGTATGGCCGCATCACGGCTGGTATCACCGAACTGGGCACCTATACCGTGTGTGTCGATACCGTAGCCCCCAAGATAACCCCCATAGGCAGTACCTCGTGGCGCAAGCAGGGTAGGGTTGTTGTTCGCATTGCCGATGCCGAGACGGGCATCCGCGACTACCGCGGCACGATAGACGGCCGCTGGGTACTCTTCAAGTATAGCAGCAAGAATGCCCGCCTCACCTGCGACCTCCGTGCCGAAGGCATCGGCCCCGGCCGTCACCAAGTAGAGATTCGGGTAACTGATATGAGAGGCAACGTAAGAGTTGAGAACTTTGAGTTATGAGCTATGAGCTATGAGCAAGGCGGTAATATAAAGGTTGTCCCAAACGCTTTGTGTCATGCTGAGTGAAACGAAGCATCTTACAATTCTTCCTTTTCTACCTGCCAGTGTCCGCCAATATAGGTTAACTGATTGTTATCTTGTATTATAGTGGCGGATACTAAGTACAATTCTCCATGTCTGCTGAATGTCCGCCACTGCCATTTGTAGAAAATTGGGTATATGCAACCAAATCGGTACATGCATGTACCGCGCGAAACGCAAGGCTAAGTGATTGATGTAATTGAATAATTCAAAAAGGTTATCGTCATCGTTATCGTTATCGTTATCGTCACGCTCCGCGTGTTGAAACGGAGCCTTTCAATAAAACTGACGGAGCCTTGCATTAGGAAAAATCTCTTTGTTTGTTTTTCCTGACGGAGCCTTTCGTTTTCCCTTTCGGGTATACCCTCCACGCTCCGAGGGTATACTGAACAATCTTCGAGGGTCTACCCTTGCGAGTTATTGGGTGAACCCAATATTTATGTTTCCCCTTTTGGGGTTGCAGGTGTCGGTAATCGGTTGTAATCTTATGATGTATAGCATGTTACCGACCGATACCCCCTGCTGCGGGGTGTCGGTAGCTCTGCGACTTACAACACCGATACCTCAGCAACGGGGGTGTCGGTCGTTATGTGCTTTATATATAACACTTTACGCACAATTACTGACACCCGCAACCCCAAAAGGGGAAAACACAATTTTTCTACATAGCTTTTGTTGCAACAACTCACGTTAAGATAAATCGGGAAATGCACTTGCTCTTTCCTGGAAAAGCATGTCCTGTTTTTCCGTTTCCACAAGCCAATTCTTAAATCATAAGCACTGATTTAATATTCAAAGCTTGTGAATAATAAATCATAAGCTTTGATTTACTATTCAGTGCTTATGATTTACTTTTTCTAAGTCTTCTCGGTATTTTATGGATTGAGAGAAAGAATTTATCGGGCAGGCGTTTCGATATAATAGGAAGACTGTTAGTCACGGCTGATTTGCAATCGGCCGTAGTAGAGTGTCAGGGTCTGCGACCCGCTAATGGCAGACACCCCAGGACAACCCAGGTTGTCCTTGTTTACTGGCAATGTGTCAGTGTGTTATGCCCAGCAAGGACAGCCGGACAACCTATTCTGCAACACTTGTTTTATTGAGACAGCTTTTATATACATTCTTCTTCAATTGTACATCGTTACCCCTCACCTTTAATCTTTCATCTTTAATCGTTAATCATCATTGCTCAGCAACTTTTCCCCACTCATCGTTTGTCAATTGTAAATAATTGTGTAATTTCGCACCGTCACTCACGCCACCATCCCTTGTGGCTGCGTCGTGTGAGTGGCAAGACATATTGAAAGGCGTTTACTACGCTTTGGTTTTGACGTTCTGAAATCGTAGGAAAATTTCAAAATGTTTGTCAGAAACAAAGCAACGGTGAATGCCCCTTGGTTGTATCTACGTACAGCCCTCATTGTGTCAAGGCCATTGGTGTACCCCCTACACCAATGGCAACTTTGGGCACAGCAAGGTTGTTAGTATACCTACAGCGTGGGGCTTTGACGTTGCTCGCTTTGACAAACAGGGCAATTCCTACGAGCCTCAGAACGTGGAGCGAGCGACAGTGCAGGGCTTCACGCTTTCTTTATGCCTTCTTGTAATGGATTGAAAACACACGGTTGCCGTAGTCCTCGACCGTAAAGGAAAGAGTGCGCTAACCATAACTTCTTATTCCAAATTTCGTTTGAATCCCTCAAAAAACATCCCGTCGAAATCCAATTCTATGATAAAAATACAATTGAATGAAAATATTTTACAAAATGCATTACACATTAAAATATATTTGTATCTTTGCACTTGATAACAACATTATTAATTTCTACTATTGTAGATATGTGTAATGCTAAATGCTAAAATTCAGTCAATTAAAAGATTCTTTAATTAACTTGTTGTAGCCATGAACACATTTGAAAAATTTACAAAAAGCTACCCTTTATCAAAGACCTTACGCTTTGAGTTGAAACCTATTGGTCATACTTTAGAGAATATTATCCGCAGTGGACTGCTCGAACAGGATGAACATCGCGATGCAAGTTATCAGCAAGTAAAGAAGATTATCGACGAATACCATAAGGCATTTATCGAGAGTGTACTTGAAAACTTCAAACTGACTTATGCTAGTGAAGGCAGGAAGAATTCATTGGAAGAGTTATACACCGATTATATGTGTAAGTCAAAAGACGAAACACAAAAAAAACATTTCGAAGAAGTGCAGAAAAATCTGCGCAAGCAGATTGCCGATAGCTTCTCTGCTGATGACAGATTTAAGCGTATTGACAAGAAGGAGCTAATACAAAAAGACTTGGTAGATTTTGTTAAAGAAATAGAAGAGCGCCAGCTCATCGAAGAGTTCAAAGACTTTACCACTTATTTCACGGGATTCCATGAGAACCGCAAGAATATGTATTCGGCCGAAGCGCAGTCTACAGCCATAGCCTACAGGCTCATTCATGAGAATCTACCTCGATTTATTGATAATATGTCGGTATTTGAGAAGGTAGCAGCATCGTCCGTAGCAAACCAATTTGCTGAGTTGTATGCAAACTTTGGAGAATGTTTGAGCGTTATGCACATTTCTGAGATGTTCACCCTCAACTACTTTAATATTGTACTTACCCAAAAACAAATAGATATATACAATGCGGTTGTGGGAGAATTAAATAAGCATATCAACCTCTACAACCAGCAGCAAAAGGATAAGGCTGCACGCTTGCCTAAACTGAAGCCTCTCTACAAGCAGATTCTTAGCGACAGGAATGCCAGCTCATGGCTCACCGAGCAATTTGAGTCGGATGAAAAGTTGTTAACATCTATACAAAAGGTCTATCAAGAACTGGAGGAACAGGTTCTTAATCGCAATAAAGAAGGAGAGCACTCTTTGAAGCAACTCCTGCAATCACTGGCCTCCTACGACCTTGACAAGATATACATCAGCAACGACCAACAACTGACAGATATATCCCAAAAGGTATTTGGCCACTGGAGCGTAATTTCTAAAGCCTTGTTGGAGGAGTTAAAGAGAGCAGTCCCCAAGAAATCAAAGAAAGAGTCTGACGAAGCCTACGAAGAGCGATTAGGCAAAGTGCTGAAGGCGCAAGGAAGTATCTCTATAGCGCAGATAAACCAAAGTGTGCAAGCCCTCAATAGTGAAGTTTCCAATACCTTGCAAGCCTACTTTGCCGCTTTAGGGGCTGTAGATACTGACACCTTGCAGAAAGAGAATCTCTTTGCACAAATAGAGAATGCATATACCGAAGTAAAAGATCTGCTCAACACACCATATCCTACCGATAAGAACCTTGCACAGGATAAGCCCAATGTAGAGAAGATAAAGAATCTGCTCGATGCTATCAAGGCATTGCAGCACTTTGTGAAACCATTGCTTGGTGATGGCACGGAGTCTGAAAAAGACGAGAAGTTCTACGGAGAGTTTACAGCCTTATGGGACGAACTCGACAAGATTACTCCCCTATACAATATGGTGCGCAACTATATGACACGCAAGCCCTATTCAACGGAGAAGATTAAACTGAACTTTGAGAACTCCACCCTTATGGATGGTTGGGACTTGAATAAGGAGTCGGACAATACGACCGTTATCCTACGCAAAGATGGACTGTACTACCTTGCCATCATGAACAAGAAGCACAACAAGGTATTCAACATCAAGAATATCGTTTCAGAGGGCGAGTGCTACGAGAAGATGGAGTACAAGTTACTCCCCGGTGCCAACAAGATGTTACCTAAGGTGTTCTTTTCCAAATCAAGGATCGGAGAGTTTGCTCCTAGTGAAGCCTTATTGGAGAACTATAAAAATGAGACTCATAAGAAAGGACCAAACTTCAATATCAATGATTGCCATGCGTTGATTGACTTCTTCAAGGCTTCAATCGACAAACATGAAGATTGGTGTAAGTTTGGTTTCCAATTCTCAGACACCTCTACCTACGAAGACTTAAGTGGTTTTTATCGCGAAGTTGAGCAGCAAGGCTACAAGATAACCTTCCGCAACGTATCCGTAGACTATATCAACGCTTTGGTCGAAGAAGGCAAGATTTATCTCTTCCAAATCTACAACAAAGACTTCTCACCCTATAGCAAAGGTACCCCCAATCTGCATACCCTCTATTGGAAGATGCTCTTCGATGAACGTAATCTTGCTGATGTAGTGTACAAACTCAATGGCCAAGCCGAGGTGTTCTTCCGCAAGCGCAGTATCAACTATGAGCGCCCCACACATCCTGCCCATCAGCCCATAGACAACAAGAATACGCAGAACGAGAAGAGGCAGAGCACTTTTGCCTACGACCTCATCAAAGACAGGCGTTACACGGTAGACAAGTTCCAGTTCCATGTACCCATCACGATGAACTTCAAGAGTACAGGTAATGAAAACATCAACCAATCGGTAAATGAATACATAAAGCAGGCTACCGATCTCCACATCATAGGCATTGACCGTGGCGAACGTCATCTGCTCTACCTCACCGTGATTGATACCAAGGGGAACATTAAGGAACAATACTCGCTCAATGAGATTGTCAACGAGTGCAAGGACAATCTGTATAAGACCAACTATCACGACCTGTTGGCCAAACGTGAAGAGGAGAGAATGAAATCGCGCCAAAGCTGGCAGACCATCGAGAACATCAAGGAACTGAAAGAGGGATATTTAAGCCAAGTAATACACAAGATTGCCGAACTGATGGTAAAGTACAATGCCATCGTAGTGCTCGAAGACCTCAACCAAGGTTTCATGCGTGGTCGCCAAAAGGTGGAATCATCCGTCTACCAGAAGTTCGAGAAGATGCTCATCGACAAACTCAACTACCTTGCCGACAAAAAGAACCAACCCGAAATGCCTGGCGGCATACTTAACGCCTATCAGTTGACAAGCAAGTTCGTCAGTTTCCAAAAAATGGGTAAGCAGAGCGGATTTCTTTACTATGTACCAGCATGGAACACCAGTAAGATAGACCCCGTTACTGGCTTCGTCAACCTACTCGACACCCGCTATGAGACTCGCGAAAAAGCAAAGGCCTTCTTCGGCAAGTTCGATGCGATACGCTACAATGAGAGCAAGGGGTGGTTTGAGTTTGTAGTCGACTATAGCAAGTTTACCACTAAGGCCGATGGCACACGTACACGTTGGACTATCTGCACTTACGGTAAACGCATCGAGACCTTCCGTGACGAAACGAAGAATTCCAATTGGAGCAGCAGAGAGATAGATCTCACTGAAGCCTTCAGGGCACACTTTGCCAAGTATAGTATAGACATACATGGTAACCTCAAAGAGGGCATTGCATGCCAAGATACCGCAGACTTCTTTAAGGGATTGCTCCATCTGCTTAAACTGACGCTTCAGATGCGCAACAGCGCCACAGGTACTGATATTGACTACATACAGTCACCCGTAGCCGATGAGCACGGAGTGTTCTACAATAGCACTACTTGCAGCGACACCCTACCACAGAATGCCGATGCCAACGGAGCCTACAACATCGCCCGAAAGGGATTATGGGTAGTGAGTCAAATCAAGGCAGCCGATGATTTGCAAAACCTCAAGTTAGCCATCAGCAACAAGGAGTGGTTGCAATTTGTACAGAATAAGCCCTACTTGAATGACTAAATCTGCGTGGATGATTATATCTCCATATCAACGCTAAACGACTTTATCTTTTGTCCGTACTCCATATACCTACACAACGTGTATATGGATACGGACGAAGGATTATACCATGCCACACCGCAAACACGAGGGAAGATTGCCCACGAGTCTGTTGACAAAAAGAAATCAAGCAATCGTAAAGGTGACCTATTGTCGTTGCCCATATACTCTACTCGCTACAAGCTGATGGGCAAGGTAGATGTGTATAGACAAGATGAAAAACTCTTGATAGAGCGCAAGTATCAACTGAAAAATATTTATCAAGGTCAAATCTACCAACTTTGGGCACAATACTTCTGCCTTATAGAAATGGGGTACGAAGTGGAGCGAATTGCTTTCTACGAAATTTCTACCAATAAAATGAATCCTGTTAGCCTTCCCAGTGATAGTGATATCGTACAATTTTCTACTTTCATTGAGCGGTTCCATCAATTTAACCCGGCAGCCGTGCTTGCCACCAATCCTAACAAATGCAGGCATTGCATCTATTGCAATCTGTGCGACAAAACAAACGAAGAGAATGTTTACCAATAAGGATATAGAATACCGAACTATCTATGTGATAAACTGCATCAAAGATAGAGAACTACGAGTGAGTAACGGCGAACTTCTTCTCGAAGAGACAGAAGAGAAGAAGACACTGACCAAACTTCCTTTTCAGAAGATTTTGGCACTATTCATTATCGGGCATATCCATGTCACTACCCCTTTGATAGATAAATGCAAGAAACACAATGTTGCATTAGTAGTAATGAAACCATCACTACGTCCTGTGTTCTATTGGTCAAACTCTGCTGAAGCAAACTATCTGTTGAGACAAAAGCAATATCAATTGCCAAAAGAAGACATTACCATTGCCAAATGGATAGTCTTCAATAAAGTCTCCAACCAATTAACCTTACTACAGAACTCACGAAAAAGTGATGATTTGACTCTTGAGGCCAAGAGTATCTGCCAGAAAGCCTTATCTCAATGGTTAGGACGAATAGCAGACTACAACAAACTGATGGGACTTGAAGGATATGTATCCAAAGCCTTCTTTGCAGCCTATTATCAAGATTTAGGATGGAAGGCTCGTAGACCAAGGGCAAAGAGTGACGTTATAAATGCAACTTTGGATATTGGTTATACGATGTTGTTCAACTATATCGAATGTTTTGTTCGCATGTTCGGATTTGATGTTTATGCAGGAGTATATCACCGCCTATGGTTTAAGCGCAAGTCCTTAATCTGCGACTTGGTAGAACCGTTTCGTTGTATTATAGACCGTGCAGTACGAACCGCTTATAATCGCAAACAGTTCACCGCAAAAGATTTTACTATACACAAAGGGGAATATCGATTAAAGATAGAGAAGAATGCCGACTACACAAAAGTATTCTTTGATGCATTGATTCCTTACAAGACGGATGTATTCAAATTTATCCGTTCCTATTACAGATGCTTTATGCAAGGGAAGAAGATTACGGAATATCCTAAATTTGAGATATAGATATGTTGGTCATAAGTTATGATATAAGCGATACCAAGTTGCGTGCTCGCTTCGCCAAAATGCTGACAAAGAATGGTGCAATTCGTCTGCAATACTCCGTGTATGAAGTAAACAATACAAATAGGGTATTGGAAAATCTTATGCTTAAGATAGACCAATTCGCTACAAAGTTTGATGGAGGAGATAGTGTTATAGTATTCGATGTGTCAGGGGTAAAACTAAAGAAATATGGAAATGCTATACATCGAGATGTGGATATAGTATATTTATAAAGATGGACAAACCTCAGTATATACATAAATATGCCAAAAAGCGCAAACATCTCATCTGTACAATGTTATATCTGATTAAACTAATCAGACTCAGAGTGGTGGGGTAAATAAGCCCCCCAAAAAACAAGTGACAATCCTTTGATTTATAATATTAAACACTTATCTTTGCACACACATAGGGTCTGAAAGACTGATATAATTTCTACTATTGTAGATAGAAAGAAAAACCGGGGGAATTGAAAGTCTGAAAGACTGATATAATTTCTACTATTGTAGATTATTACCGACTTTAAGTCAAGGCGATGTTGTCTGAAAGACTGATATAATTTCTACTATTGTAGATTCGATGGCCATCATTCCCTCCGTGAGTTGTCTGAAAGACTGATATAATTTCTACTATTGTAGATATATTATTACCCGTGTCATTACCCGTAGGTCTGAAAGACTGATATAATTTCTACTATTGTAGATGCAGCAGAAGGAGTGCGCAACCGATTAGTCTGAAAGACTGATATAATTTCTACTATTGTAGATATTACCACCAAACTTTTTGGCGCGTAATTGTCTGAAAGACTGATATAATTTCTACTATTGTAGATGACAGAAACGGCCTGCATACGCAAAAAAAAGTCTGAAAGACTGATATAATTTCTACTATTGTAGATTGCAGATTGTGAAAGCACGGACGACAAGAGTCTGAAAGACTGATATAATTTCTACTATTGTAGATGAGTTTTATAAACTTTGTTATGTGAATAAGTCTGAAAGACTGATATAATTTCTACTATTGTAGATAATGATACACTTGAAGTGGCGAAGCCAGGTCTGAAAGACTGATATAATTTCTACTATTGTAGATACTTATTGGGACTTAATCAATAACGGGAGTCTGAAAGACTGATATAATTTCTACTATTGTAGATATTATGGCTTATTATTTCACGAATTTATCGTCTGAAAGACTGATATAATTTCTACTATTGTAGATTTGATAACCCTCCATTCTCTATCCTCTCGTCTGAAAGACTGATATAATTTCTACTATTGTAGATCAAAGTTGCAACTAATTTCGAGTGCAAAGGTCTGAAAGACTGATATAATTTCTACTATTGTAGATTTTAAAACTTTGGGGCAATATTTATAAACGTCTGAAAGACTGATATAATTTCTACTATTGTAGATTCGTATCAGTTACCTCTACCGATTTATCGTCTGAAAGACTGATATAATTTCTACTATTGTAGATTTAACAAAACAGTTCATGTTGACAAAGGGTCTGAAAGACTGATATAATTTCTACTATTGTAGATTGTCAAACTATTAAACTATGAGGATTATGAGTCTGAAAGACTGATATAATTTCTACTATTGTAGATTAGCTGTCTTCCCTTATTATTTCTTGGACTGTCTGAAAGACTGATATAATTTCTACTATTGTAGATCACTTAATCTTATGGGTTGCATATTCCGCTCCATACCCGTTCACTTTCCGAGGCATCTTCAAGCCTCTTT
>CAZMZC010000065.1:0-12560 GCA_964570685.1 uncultured Bacteroidaceae bacterium
ACTAAGTGAACGGATATCACCGGAATTGGTGAACGGGTATCGCCGGAATATGCATATGGGTTTCCGTCACAGCGGATATGCTATCCGCTGTAGCTGAGTATCAGGGTCTTTGACCCGCAATAAAAACAGGGATTGCAAATCCCTACCTCAACATCCTCGGATTGCAAATCCGAGGAGACAGGAGATTGCTTCAAGTTTACAGATAACTTTATCCGCATCACTTTGCCTATAAGTGTACAAGACCATGCAAGTGACCATGCAAGTGCACAAGTTGAAAAGCTTGTTTCTGTATTGACTGGAGAGATGGGACGTTCGGAATTGCAAGAATTGTTGTCTATCAGGAATAGAGATTATTTTAGAACGGACTATTTAATTCCTGCTATCAGTCAAGGGTATGTAGAACCGACAATTCCCGATAAGCCCAACAGTCAGAATCAAAAGTATCGCCTTACAGCAAAAGGTTCAGCGCTGAAGTATGCATTAAGGGATTGAATCTCGGACGTGAGATGGAACCGAAGAAATATGACAAACTTTGCAAATAAAAGGCTACCAATGCAATAAATGAATAATATATTTATGACCGAGACCAACCGCATAGAATATAAAAGAGAAATGCATCAAGATATGGACGTTTCCTTTGCTTCTTTCCGCCCAAATCCCCCAGACAATCGAAAAGAACGCAGCCATGAGCGATTAGGAAAAAGCAAGAAGTAAGCGCAAACGCGAGTTTTTGAGTTAATAAGTTTTTGAGTTGGGTGAGTCTATACTTCCGATTCCTGCGCCGTGTAAGCAAACCGCTGGGTTTGCCTTACAATATGCTACCAAAAATCAGTACAGGATTTCTCCCCGTTTCGCAATGTAAACAGAGTTACAGCAAAGCAATAACCTCTTTCTTCAATTTGGGGAGATGGTTTATTACCATACTCCAAAGGATATCGGGAGAAAGGCTGTCGTAACCGTGAATGATATAGTTGCGGGCATCTACAATCTTGCGAGCATTAGTAATGGCTATTGACTCGTCGATGCGAAGTATACGGTTCATGGCCTCACCGATAATCTCAATGTTGCGCTCGATGGCTCGTCGAAGAAGCAAGTCGCTATAGAAGTCGTCGAACAACTTAGGCTTGTTGTCGAAGAAACTCTCGACCTCCTCAATCGCGGTGAGTACATCTTGTAAGTATTTCTTAATTCTGTCCTCCATAAATCAAAGCTTTAGAGTTATCAATGCTTGCCTTGAGATAGGGATTCTTGATGGTGTGCTCTTCGACCAAGTCGACGCTGCGTCCGAAGAGTGCTTCCAAGGCATACTTGAGCTCAAAGAAATTGTCGAAGTAGTCGTTGATCTCTTCCTTCTTGAAATTGACGAGCAAGTCAATGTCGCTCTCGTCGCTAAAGCGATTAGTAAGTACAGAGCCAAACACAGACATGTCACTCACCTTGTGTTGGGAGCACAAAGCACAAATCTCCGATATGTTATTTTCTATGATACTCATTTCGCTGCAAAGTTAGTGATTTGTTTTTATCCAACAAACATTTATATGAAAAGTTACTTAACAAACCTTTTTAATGCCTCGTCCTTACCCTCTTCCAGCCCAATCCCCAAGGCGAGTAAAAAGAACGCAGCCATGAGCGATTAGGAAAATGCAAGAAGTAAGCGCAAACGTGAGTTTTTGAGTCAATGAGTTATTGAGTTTTGCAAGTCTATACTTCCGATTTCTGCACCGTGTAAGCAAACCGCAGGGTTTGCCTTACAATATGCTACAAAAATTTTAACTTGTGCTTGCACAAGCAGAAGTTTGGCTGCGCCTCAGGAAATTACAAATGAATTTGCATTTCCGTTCGGCTTGCACAAACTTTGTACAGAAATTTGATGCGAAATGAAGAAAGACTAAACTTTTTGCACCTTTTCTCCTTTGATATTTGCAGATTCATTCGATTTGCACAATGCTTGCGCTTGGCTCGTCCAAGAACCTTTAACTTGTAAGTTGAAGATAGGCTGCATCTCAGAAATTCTCAAATACTTTTGGAATTTCATTCGATTTGCACTACCTTTGCAGCAACAGATTCCGCCACGCTTCCCGCAGAACAGCGTACCAGGGCGGAACTTTTACTTTATATACCATGAGTGAATATGCCAACAGGGCGCTAAGTATTGAGGAACAGATAGAACGCCTGAAAAAGAATGGACTAATAATTGATGACGAGATAGTAGCAAAAAAATATCTCTCTATCATTAGCTTTTTCAGATTGGCTAGTTATTGGAGGCCAATGGAGAAAGAAAAGTCTTTGCATCAATTCAAACCTGATAGTCGTTTCGAAAATGCATTGTCGCTCTATTATTTCGACAAGGAATTACGCGCACTGATCTTCTCTGCAATACAAAGCATAGAAATTGCATTGCGCACCAAGGTTATTCATGAATTCTCGATGGTATACGGCCCGTTCTGGTTTATGGAGAATAAACTTGTCAAGAATGAAAAACTGCAACAGGAGAATATGGCGAGTCTCCGAAAAGAGCTAAATAGATCGAAAGAGGATTTCATCCAAGAACACTATCACAAATACAGTACACCTGATATGCCACCAGCTTGGAAAACTCTGGAAGTGGCTTCATTTGGAGTCCTATCTAAACTATACGGAAACTTCAAGGATAAAAATGTAAAGAAGAGTATTGCTCGTAGTTTTGGTGTTCCGCAGCACGAATATCTTGAGAGTTGGATGCGAAGTATTGCCGTATTGCGTAATTGTTGTGCTCATCATGCTCGAATATGGAACCGTCGCTTTTCTATGATTCCTCAACTACCAAAGACGATGAGTGGCGACTGGATAAATCTTTCAGATTTGGACACTCATAAATTGTATGTGCTGTTATGTTGCATCGTGTATTGGCTGAATAGCATATATGCAGACAATGATTTCGTAAAAAAGACCAAGTTGTTGCTGCGGAGATATCCTAATGTGGATATTTCAGCAATGGGATTCCCGAAGAATTGGGAAGAAGAACCACTGTGGAAATAACTTGACATTCAGTCTTCCAAGTGTATAAAGGTGCTACCCAACTCAGGCTTTGCACCCAAGCGACCAATTAACTGAACCATCATCCTTGCCTTCATTGCGTCCAATCCCCAAGGCGAACGAAAAGAACGCAGCCACGGAGCATTAGGAAAAAGCAAGAAGCAACTTAAAAAGGGGAAACGGAAACAATCTGCCACAAGAACGGAAAAGTCTATACTTCCGATTTCAACACCGTGTAAGCAAACCGCAGGGTTTGCCTTACAATATGCTACAAATTTCTTGTACAGAATTTCTCTCCGTTTCGTTCCTATCTACACAAAAAGTTTGGGTAAATAGTGGGGCTATACAAAGAATTTATTACCTTTACATCGTGAAACTGCAATGGCGCTGTATGAGCGCAAGCGGTGGATGAGTTAAAATGTAAATAAATAATATAAAACGCAACAGAATGAGGAAGTTATTCTTGACAGCAGTGACACTGCTTGCCGCTATTACAAGCGGTATGGCCTGCACGAACCTTATCGTGGGTAAGGCCGCATCGGCCGACGGGTCGGTAATCGTGAGCTATTCGGCCGACTCGTACGGCATGTTCGGTTACCTCTGCCACTATCCGGCGGCAGTACACGCCCCTGGCACGGTGCGCGAAGTGTATGACTGGGACTCGGGCAAGTTCCTGGGCCGCATACCCGAGGCTCCGCAGACCTACAACGTGGTAGGTAACATCAATGAGCACCAGCTCACTATCGCCGAGACTACCTTTGGTGGTCGCGAGGAGTTGGTCAACCCCGAGGGTATCATCGACTACGGTAGCCTTATCTACATTGCTCTGCAGCGCTCGAAGACCGCTCGCGAAGCCATCGACGTGATGACCTCGCTCGTAGAGGAGTATGGCTACTACAGCAGTGGCGAGAGCTTCACCATCGCCGACCCCAACGAGGTGTGGATAATGGAACTGATAGGTAAGGGCCCCGGTCGCAAGGGTGCCGTATGGGTAGCCATCCGCGTGCCCGACGATTGCATCTCGGCTCACGCCAATCAGGCACGCATCCGCCAGTTCCCCTTGAAGGACAAGGAAAACTGCCTCTACGCGAAGGATGTGATTAAGTTTGCCCGCGAGATGGGCTACTTTGATGGTAAGGACAAGGACTTCGACTTTGCCGCTGCTTACTGCCCCGCCGACTTCGGTGGCCTGCGCTACTGCGATGCCCGTGTATGGAGCTACTTCAATATGTATGCCGACCTCGATATGCAGCAGTACCTCCCCTGGGCTATGGGCGATGCCTCGGCTACTCCGATGCCCCTCTTCGTGAAGCCCAAGCAGAAGGTGTCTGTGCGCGACGTGCAGGCTGCCATGCGTGACCACTACGAAGGCACTCCGATGGATATCACCGGTGACCTCGGTGCAGGTCCTTGGAGTATGCCCTACCGCCCCTCACCCCTGAGCTTCAAGGTGGATGGCGTGGAGTACTTCAACGAGCGTCCCATCTCGACCCAGCAGACAGCCTTCACCTTCGTGTCGCAGATGCGTAACTGGCTGCCCAACCCCGTAGGTGGCGTGCTCTGGTTCGGTACCGACGATGCCAATATGGCTGTATTCACCCCCGTATATTGCTGCACCAACGACGTGCCCGAGTGCTACGATGTAGAGACTGCCGATGCCGTGACCTTCTCGGAAAAGTCATCGTTCTGGCTCTTCAATATGGTATCCAATATGGTATATCCCCGCTACTCGGCTCTCATCGGTGACCTCAAGAAGGCGCAGAAGGATACCGAAGACGCTTTCGAGAGAAACCAGCCCACCGTGGAGGCAAAGGCTGTGGAGCTCTACAACGACAATCCTCCCAAGGCCGTGGCTATGCTCACCAAGTACACCGCAGAGATGGCTCAGACTACTATGGATGCGTGGGGGCACCTTGCCAAGCAGCTCATCGTGAAGCACAATGATATGGTAGTGAAACCCACGAATGAGGATGGCACCTTCAAGCGTACTGAGACTGGCTACGGAGCAGCACCCGTGCGCCCCGGCTATCCCGAGGACTTCAACCGCCGCGTGGTGAAGGAGACGGGCGACCGCTACCTGATGAGGTGATACACTTTCTATCAATAACAGAGAGAGAGGGCAATCGATTGCCCTCTCTCTCCTTATTTTATCTATATGCCTTTTATTCCAAGTAGATGCTTACTGTCAGTGGCTCATCGCCCAATGCTACGGTTTGTTTCTGTAGGTTGCCTTGGGCATCGTAGTAACGTAGCTCGTAAGTGCTGTTCTTGGGCAGTAGCAAAGAGAAATACTCGTTCATGTCGCGTAGGGGGCCTGCGGTGAGTCCGCCACCCATCTGCTCGCTGCTGTAGAACACGTCTACTCCCATAGCTACACGGTCGGTCGATTGGGTGGTGGCTCCCTGCTTGGCATAGCCGGCTATGCGCAGATGGGTATGTGTGCCAGCCTCGAGGTGGCGTGCCTGCTGCTCTCGGGCGAGTGTGATGTAGTGTTGTGTCACATTCTCTGCACCTATGTGGCGGGGTAGGTCTTCGATAGCGGTGCTATCTTCGCCGCACCATACCATGGGAAACCAGTCGGGAGCATCACCGAAGCGGGTGGCGTAGATGGCGTAGTGGCGGTCGGCAGGGTTGGCTTGTGAGGCATCGGTCATAAACCATAGGTGGTCGAGCTGTGAGGGAAGGTAGTACTCTGTTACGCGCCATTTCCCGTCAATCCAAACTTCCGTCCAGCTGTGATTGCCCCGATTGTCGTGCCATGAAGCCGTACCGGCAAAGCGTGCGGGAATACCTACGGCACGTAGGGCATCGGCGAGGAGGATGGCGAGGCCGGTGCACGAGGCCATGCCTTGGCGCATCGACTCGCGTGGGCTCTGATTGGTCTTCTCGCGTAGGGTGTTGTAATGTACGCCTGTAAGTTCGGGGATTCGTAGGTTGACTGCGTGGTGTGCCTCTTCTATAGTCTTGCAAGTGTCTACAATGGGAGCGAACAGTTCATACAGCTCTTTGCGCCATGCGTCGCGAACTTCATCCACTACATAGTAGGGGAGCACGTCGGTGAGGTACACCTCTTCGGGGAGTGCTTGGGCCCAAGGGAAACGCTCGCGAGCCAGGTGTGCATAAGTGACATTCTCCATGAGAAGTTCAAGAGACATCGTGTCACGGTCAGTGGCAGGCATATGGATGAGGAGATAGGCAAGTTCGTCGCGATACTTCTCGTCGGTATGCTTCAATAATTGTCGCAATGCCTTGGGACGTGCCGATGAGGCTATGGCTTCGTTGAGTTCGGGGTTGGAGGATGAAGCGGTATTTAGTTGGCTTGTTGCAACGAATACTGCTACTGTCATCGCAATGAGGATGGTTGCGAGGATGAGGTTCTTCTTCATGTTTCTCTCTTTATAAATGTTCTTGACTTCTTTGTAGGTATACTCTGTGTACTTAATCTCTTACGATACGAAGAATCTTTTTCACTTCTTCTTCGTCGACAGTGCGCAGGGCAAACTCGTCGATGCTTGCACTGCCCCCCATTGAGATGCGTGGGTTGCGGTAGCGCATGCCGCTCTCCTCCATTCGCTTGGCGCTGAAGTGTAGGGCGTTTACCCCTGTAGCGACCAGTTGTAGGGCATTGTGTGATGATACGCCACTACCGGCCATAACCTCTATGCGCCCGTCGGCTATGGCCACCGCCTGGGCTATGGAACCGATACCCTCGAGGGCTTTGTCGTAGCCGCCCGAGGTGAGTATGCGCGTGCATCCCGTGTCTATGATATCGCGTATTGCTTGTGTGTAGTCGGCGGTCATGTCGACAGCTCGGTGGAAGGTGGTCTCCATACCTTGTGCGGCCTCTACAAGGAGTCGCGTGCGCTTTACGTCGACCCGTCCGTCGGTCGTGAGTATGCCCAGCACTACGCCCGTAGCTCCTGCCTCCCTGGCATGAGCAATGTCGCGCAACATCGTGTGCACTTCATCGTCGGTATATAGGAAGTCGCCTCCTCGGGGGCGAATCATCACGCTCACATCGATGCCCTCGATGTCGCTCACCTGCTCAATGGTACCCATGGAGGGAGTGACGCCTCCCTCGGCGGGCGATGCGCATAGCTCCACGCGGTCTATCCCCAAGCGGGCGGCCGTGCGGCAGGCCTCTACCGAATAGGCACATAGCTCGCATTGGATAGTTTGCCTCTTCATAGCTTCTCCTTTTTTATATAGTTAGTTTACAAAGATACTTATTTTTTCAGATTATGTCCTATATCGCGCTAATAATCCTTCTTCTCATCATAAAAAGGTGTTGGATGCTTTCGTAAGAAAAAACTAATCGTTATCTTTGTGCGTTGAAATGTTTTGACAAGAATATATCATAATCTAAATAATAGATACAATGGATCAGGAACTTTTGAAACAGGTGACCGCGAAGGCCAACGAATGGCTCTCTCCGGCATACGATGCTGCCACACAGGCAGAAGTGAAGGCTATGCTTGAAAAGGATGACAAGACAGAGCTGGTAGACTCCTTCTATCAGGACCTTGAGTTCGGTACGGGCGGTCTGCGTGGAATCATGGGAGTAGGCAGCAACCGTATGAATATCTATACCGTAGGTGCGGCCACACAGGGCCTTGCCAACTATCTCAACAAGAATTTTGCCGGCATGGAGCAGATATCTGTTGTTGTGGGGCACGACTGCCGCAACAATAGCCGCCTCTTTGCCGAGACCGTAGCCGACATCTTCTCGGCCAACGGCATCAAGGTGTACCTCTTCGACGACCTTCGTCCCACCCCCGAGGTATCTTTTGCCATCCGCCATCTAGGCTGCCAGAGCGGTGTCAACATCACCGCCAGCCACAATCCCCGTGAGTATAATGGTTACAAGGCCTACTGGGACGATGGCGCACAGGTGCTTGCTCCGCACGACAAGGGCATCATCGACGAGGTGAACAAGGTAAAGGCTGCCGACATCAAGTTCCAGGGCAACAAGGAACTTATCGAGATTATCGGCGAAGAGGTTGACAAGGTATTCCTCGACGCCGTACACACCGTGATGATCGACCCCGAGGTAGTGAAGCGGCATGCCGACCTCAAGATCGTATACACTCCCATCCACGGATGCGGCCGCGTGCTCATCCCCTCGGCGTTGGCCGACTGGGGCTTCACCAACGTGAACTGCGTGCCTGAGCAGATGATCAAGGATGGTAACTTCCCCACCGTCATCTCGCCCAACCCCGAGAACGCCGAGGCGCTCACTATGGCACTCAACCTTGCCAAGCAGCTCGATGCCGACCTCGTGATGGCCTCTGACCCCGATGCCGACCGTGTAGGTATCGCCTGCAAGGACGACAAGGGCGAGTGGGTACTCATCAATGGTAACCAGACCTGCATGATGTATCTCTACTACATCATCACCCAATATACCAAGCTGGGCAAGATGACCGGCAACGAGTTTGTGGTAAAGACCATCGTGACCACCGAAGTCATCAAAGAGATTGCCGACAAGAACAACCTCGAGATGCTCGACTGCTACACCGGCTTCAAGTGGATTGCCCGCGAGATTCGTCTGCGCGAAGGCAAGAAGACCTACATCGGTGGTGGCGAAGAGAGCTACGGATTCCTCGCCGAGGACTTCTGCCGCGACAAGGATGCCGTATCGGCTTGCTGCCTCATTGCCGAGGTTGCCGCTTGGGCCAAGGACAATGGCAAGACCCTCTACGAGCTCCTCATGGACATCTACGTAGAGTACGGATTCTCTAAGGAGGTAGCCGTGAGCGTAGTGAAGCCCGGTAAGAGTGGTGCCGACGAGATCAAGCAGATGATGGAGAACTTCCGCGCCAATCCTCCCCGCGAGATGGCAGGCATTCCCATCGTATGCAGCAAGGACTACAAGACCCTCGAGGCCCGCGATGCCGAAGGCAACGTGACCAAGCTCGATATGCCCGAGACATCCAACGTGCTGCAGTACTTCACCGCCGAGGGCGACAAGGTATCGGTACGCCCCTCAGGCACCGAGCCCAAAATCAAGTTCTACATGGAGGCCAAGGGCACCATGACCAGCCGTGCCGATTATGCCGAGGCCGATGCCAAGGCAGCAGTCAAGATAGAGGCTATGAAGAAGTCGCTGGGTATCTGATGATATAGCAGTGTTTGCCCTTGTAAGGGCGCACTCCCCAATAAATGAATAAGCGGATAAGGGTAACCTTATCCGCTTATTCTCTTTTATCTCTACAGGATGTTTACATTGCAAACACATTGAACCCACCATCAACGACCGCTACCGTGCCGGTAACGAAGCTGGATGCCTCGCTGATGAGGTACTGAATGGTGCCACATAGCTCCTCGGCGCGTCCCATACGTCCGAAGGGAGTTTGGCGGATAACATCTTGCCCGCGCTGGGTATACGTGCCGTCGGGATTGGTCAGTAGGGAGCGGTTCTGCTCGGTAAGGAAGAAGCCAGGTGCAATGGCATTGACGCGGATGCCCTCGCCAAACTTCTTGGCAACCTCAGTGGCCATGTAGGCAGTGAAGTTGCTGATACCTGCCTTGGCCGAGGCATATCCGCATACACGGGTCATCGGGCGGAAGGCTGCCATGCTGGAGAAGTTGACAATAGCACCCTTCTGTTGCTCCACCATCGGCTTCAGGAATACTTGGGTGGGGAGCACAGTGCCTACGAGGTTCAGTTCAAGTACACGTTGGAACTCCTCTATCTTCAGGTCAAAGAAGTTGCCGTCGGGGCCGATGGTAGCACCGGGCATATTGCCGCCGGCAGCGTTGAGCAGAGCATCTACACGGCCGTAGGCTGCGAGGATATCCGCCAGGTTCTGCTCCAGTATTTTACGGTTCATCACATCGGTGGAGAGGAACATTGCTTCGCCACCATTCTTCTTGATGTCCTCTACGATGGCATTGCCTACTTCGGCTTTACGGCCGAGGATGACTACGCGGGCACCCTCTTCGGCCAGATGGGCTGCTATAGCGCGTCCCAACACTCCTGTGCCGCCTGTGATGACGACAACTTGGTCCTTTACACTAAACAAATTCTTCATTTTCTTTTCCGTTATTATAATATATTAGTATCAGAATATGGTTGTTGCCTATCTCGTTACAAAAATAGGGAAAAAATACAGGGTGTGAAATTCTTTTCCTATTTAACAGCGTAAATTTTTCTTTTTTTGTGAAATCTTTTGGGGGATATTTCTTTCTGCAACGCTTCCCTGTAACGTATTTATATATCGTTAAACAAAAGACCTGCCCGCGGGCAGGTCTTTTGTTGGGTGTGTTGCTGCATGCTTACAGTATGCCGTACTTCACGAGCTCGGCAGCCATCTCTTCCTGCACCTTGCGGGCCTCTTCGCGGGCTACTGCGGCGAAGTTCTCGGTATTGTCGGCATAGATGATGGCACGGCTCGAGTTGACGATGAGTCCGCACTCCTTAGTGATACCGTATTTGCACACCTCGCTGAGCGAGCCGCCCTGAGCGCCTACACCGGGCACGAGGAGGAAGTGTGTGGGCACAATCTTACGGATGTCCTCGAAGAGCTGTCCGCGGGTAGCACCTACCACGTACATCATGTTCTCGTCGTTGCCCCACTCCTGTGAGCGGCGCAGTACCTTCTCGAAGAGGCGTTCGCCGGTCTCCTTGTCCTCCATGAGCTGGAAGTCGAGCGAACCCTTGTTCGAGGTCAGAGCCAGCAGTATCACCCACTTGCCTTCGTAGGCGAGGAAGGGCTTTACGCTGTCTTCGCCCATGTAGGGGGCTACGGTGAGGGCGTGCACATCCTGCTCCTCGAAGAATGAGCGGGCATACATCGATGAGGTGTTGCCTATGTCGCCACGCTTGGCATCGGCGATGATGAAGTGGTTGGGGTAGTTCTCTTTGAGGTAGGCGATGGTCTTCTCATAAGCCTCGTAGCCCTTGAGTCCGTCGCATTCGTAGAAGGCGAGGTTGGGCTTGTAGGCCACGCAGTAGTCGGCCGTAGCGTCAATGATGGCCTTGTTGAAGGCAAAGATGGGGTCCTCCTCGTTCAAGAGATGAGTGGGAATCTTCTTGGTGTCGGTGTCGAGGCCTACGCAGAGGAACGACTTGCGTGCCTTGATGATGTCGATGAGTTGTTGCTTGTTCATAACTAAAGAGACCCACCCTATCCCTCCCTGTGAGGGAGGGGACTCCGACCACGCGGAGTTCTTTTCTTTCAAGAGGGGATAGAATGGGGATTTTATGGTTAATACTTTATTATTTGTTTATCTGACTATTCATTTGTACAGAGTCCCCTCCCTAAAGGGAGGGTTAGGGAGGGTCTCCCTACAGTTCGCTCTCCTTCAGCCTCTCCGCATTCTCGGCCACCATGAGCTGGTCTATGCAGTCCTGTATGTCGCCGTTCATGAAGGCGGCGAGGTTGTAGATGGTGTAGTTGATGCGGTGGTCGGTGATGCGTCCCTGAGGGTAGTTGTAGGTGCGTATCTTGGCCGAGCGGTCGCCTGTGGACACCATGGTCTTGCGCTTCGAGGCAATGTCGTCGATGTATTTCTGGTGCTCCTTATCATATATAAAGGTGCGCAGGCGCGAGAGTGCACGCTCCTTGTTCTTCGGTTGGTCGCGTGTCTCGGTACACTCGATGAGTATCTCCTCTACCTCGCCCGTGTTGGGGTTCTTCCAGTTGTAACGGAGACGCACACCCGATTCTACCTTATTTACGTTCTGACCGCCGGCACCGCTTGAGCGGAAGGTGTCCCACTTGATTTCACCCTCGTTGATTTCCACTTCGAAAGCCTCTGCTTGGGGCAGACACGCCACGGTAGCTGCCGAGGTGTGTACACGGCCCTGTGTCTCGGTGGCAGGCACGCGCTGCACGCGGTGCACGCCCGACTCATACTTCAGTGTGCCGTATACCTTCTCGCCGCTCACGCTGAAGATGATTTCCTTGTAGCCACCTGCCGTGCCCTCGTTGAAGCTCGACACCTCCATGCGCCAGCCCTTCTGCTCGCAGTACTTGGTGTACATCTTGAAGAGGTCGCCGGCAAAGAGCGCCGCCTCGTCGCCACCCGTTCCGCCACGTATCTCCATGATTACGTTCTTGTCGTCCTCGGGGTCGGCAGGCACCAGGAGCAGCTTTATCTCCTCCACGAGTGCGGGCAACTGCGTCTCGCAGGCATCTATCTCCTCGCGGGCCATCTCACGCATATCGGCATCGCTCTCCGTGGCGAAGAGCTCCTTGGCCTCTTCGAGCTGGCGGGTGAGCTGCATGTATCGGCCGCGAGCCTCCATCAGAGCTCCCAGCTCCTTATATTCCTTGTTGAGCTTTACAAATCGGCGCATGTCGGCTATCACGGCAGGGTCGGTGATGAGGAGTTCTATCTCCTCGTACTTGCCTACCAGCCCATCGAGCCGCGCCATCAAACTATTTTCTGCCATAGATATTCAAAATATTCCACAAAATTAGTGCAAGGCGAATGAAAATGCAAGTTTACTTGCGATTTTCTGAGCCGCAGCCTAATTTCTGGCCTTGCGGAGCAAGGACTAAAGGTAGTGCAAGGCGAATGAAAATGTAAGTTTACTT
>CAZMZC010000065.1:12660-15065 GCA_964570685.1 uncultured Bacteroidaceae bacterium
CTTGCGGAGCAAGGACTAAAGGTAGTGCAAGGCGAATGAAAATGTAAGTTTACTTTTCTATTACTGAGCGACGCATACCCTTTAGCAAGCGAATAAGTTCCATCGATTACTCCGTTAAATCACAAAGCACTTGCCTGAAAATCAAATTCGCAGCGCACAAAAACTAAAATATCCGCGGATATTTAATGAAATATTCGCGGTTACGTAATGAAATATCCACGGATACGTAATGAAATATCCGTGGATATTTAAGTTTCTCAACAAGCCAATAATTGCATTTTGTTTTACTCGTTTGCACAAATTGTCAGAATTAATCTCTATCTTTAGTTTGCTTCCACAAACATAAATTAGGCAGCGGCTCGGAAAAACTCAAATAAATTTGGTTTTTCTCTCGCCTTGCACTAATTTTGCAATGTATGAATGTAGATAGACTCATTGCGCACGAATCCCCAATATGCCGACATCTCCGAAACAGAAGCAGTTCGTCGCTGCATTGACGATGGAGTCACTGACGGCAAGGGGATGGGGTTTGGATTATATTCCACTTCACGGCTCATCAAGAATGTCGGTATCACGTTGGAGATACACTCAGGTAGCAGCAAGTTGCTCTATGATGGAGTGAACATCCGTATGGAAGATGCGTTGAAATGGCAAGGGACCATTGTCTACTTTGAACTTTACTCCAATAAGGAGATTGACCCCAATGATGTGGTAGACAATCGTACCGATTGTGAGAGTCAATTCAACGAAGAGTTTTGTGGAGAGGACGAATTGGATAACCTTTGGTAAAGATAGGATATATTATGGTAACATTCAAGTTTAGAGAAATAGGCGAGGCACTTGGCACCAGGCAACTGGGCGCACAAGCCCGTGAACGCTTGTTGCCGCTCATAGAGAACAATGACAAGGTTGTGCTCGACTTTGAGGGAGTCAGCGTGGTGTCAAACTCGTTTGCAGATGAGTGTCTTGCAAAGCTCCTTCTCGTAATGCCGTTTGAGGAACTGAAGCGCCGTACCACCTTCGCCTCGGTCAATGATTTTGCTCGTCGCAATATCGCCATCGCTTTCCGCAGACGTATGGCACAGGCTTAAATGAAATGGTAGATTCAAACTTGGCTCCCGACTTCACCCGAGGTCGGGAGTTTTGTTTATACGCTCACCTTTTTTTGTCGAACGCGAATTACCATAAATTACCCGTAAATTCCCGTTAATCTTTCATCTGCAACGCTAAACACTAAACCCTAACCCGCAGCTTTGCTGTTTAGTCATCGTTAACGTTAACGTTTTCGTACAGTCAAAGGCTGTCCTTTCGTTAATCGTTAATCACCTCTCACCAATACTCCTTGCGTGTCTATCACGGCGGATATTTGAACGCACAAGTCAATAGTCAAGCAGTATATTCTTTACGGCTTCTTGCATTCGAGGTAAGTCTTCTTTGATGACATCAAATACTATGGCCTCGTCTATGTTTGCATATTCGTGAGATATAAAGTTGCGCATGTCATAGGCAGCCACCCAGGGAATGTCGGGGTATTTATTGAACGGACAATCGTCTTCTTTTAAAATTTTACCTATCTGCTCACCGATTGCCTGGAGCCGCATGACACATGAGTCAAACTTCATCATATTCTCAGGCGATAACAGAAACTCATTGGCTTCATGAATATTCTCACATCGTGAGATTACCAGTTCGATAGACTCGGCAATCTGCTCCAGTCTGTCTTTTACCGTATAGCGCGACCCTTTAGACATAAATAGCCTCGTTTTGAATGTTATTCTTCAGCATTGGTCGCAGTGAATCTCTGAATCTGATCAGATCGACCTCACAACCGAATAGTTTTTTCAGATTCTCTTTCAAGTCGTACATCAGAGACAAGGAGGGCTTTTCCAGTTCCACGACAATATCTATATCGCTACTCTCCGTGTTCTCTTCTCTTGCTACAGAACCGAATATTCCAATGCGCACAAGGCCATACTTCAAACCGAAATGACGTTTGAAATATGTCAACTTACTTTTGCAATCCTCTAACTGAAGCATACTTGGAATCCATTAAAAAATTATCGCTAATATGTCTTTTTGCTATTACTAACATATAGCTATTTGCAAAGATACAAATACTTTACATTATTCCAATTCTTTTTGTTCGTTTTTTAGCTTTTTTGTATATAAGGTGCGTAATTTTCAGAATAAATATCTTTTTTTAGCTTGTTTCACAAGTGGAATTTCAGATGCGTCTCAGAATTATCTAAATAAATTTGATATTTTGTTCGGCTTTCACTAAATTTGCACCATCTTCACGCCGATACCTTGATTCATTTGTACGGATTAAGGTGGTAGGGTGGGGATGACATAATGAAAAAAGCGTTTACTTAGCGCTTTGTTCTTAACGCATAGAAACTTCGCAA
>CAZMZC010000066.1:0-15006 GCA_964570685.1 uncultured Bacteroidaceae bacterium
ATGGTACTGCGCAAGTGGGAGAGTAGGTAGCCGCCGTTTTCAGGAGAGAGGAGTCATCAGCAATGAAGGCTCCTCTCTTTTTCTTGTCGACGGTTTACTGATAGCGGATAAAAAGGTGACAGATGACGGATTATGATTTGTGTTATGATTGACAATCGCAAAAAAAATGAGGTGTAGTACACCTCATTTCTCAAATAGTTTATTCCCCTCTTTATTTAGGCAAGTTGAATGCTATAGACATCTCACGCATTTGCTCTTGACTCATACCGTCGGGCTCGAAGCCCATGTTCTTGGATGCGATATAAATGAGTGCTGACTTGTTGAGCACATCTATTTGGTCGAATGCGGCCATTACATCTGTGTCTACTGCAAATACACCGTGCTTCTCCCACATTACAACATCGTAGTCATCCAGTTCGCGAATAGTAGCTTCGGCTAACTCATTTGAACCTGGTAAGGTGTAGGGGATGATGCCAAGGCCACGGGGGCAGAAAGCTTTTGTCTCGGGAATCATACTCCATAGCAAATTGGTGGCAACATCCTTCTCTAAGAACTTCTTGCAATGTGTCATTGCTACCAATTCGATGGGATGAGTGTGCACGGAAGCTTTGTAGGGTTTGCCTGTCTCAATGAACCAATTGTGTACGCTTAGGTGTGAGGGTAACTCTGAAGTAGGCATTACAGGCTCGTCGGCAATGATGACATAGCTGGCGCAGTCATCAAGGATGCGGATGATGGAACCGTTCTGCATAGGCCATCGCGCCAAGTCGCGCATACGTTTGTTTGTCCCTTTGCAGTAGAAGTAACATCCTTTTAGGTAAGGTAAGGTGACTCCTATTGACTTAACTTCACTGATGGCGGGTAGCGCCTTGATCTCATCGTCGATGTGTTCGGTGATGTTTACAGTAATGTTGCCGCCATTGCGTTCGGCCCATCCTTTTTCCCACAAGTAACCAGCTACTTCGGCTACTTTGTAGACTTCCGCTGCTAATGTGGGGCGATTGTCAAGAACTGATTTCATAGCATATTGTTTTTAATATATACATTTGCTTTGCTGCAAAGGTACAAAAAATGAATGAATATTTGCAAGGTAGTGTACTACTTCTTTGTAAATAATCAATTATAGTTGGGCTAGGAGTGGATGCTCTTTGTTTATTGCCCGTTTTTCCGTACCTTTGCAGCACAACTTGTGCTTTATATGTCAATATTTAACGAAATAGCTCATTTGTTTCCCATTACCAACCCTACGTGGATATTTCTCGTGGTATTGGTTATCATATTGTTCGCACCATTGATGTTTAATCGTATCCGGGTGCCACATCTGGTGGGGATGATATTAGCTGGTGTATTGGTAGGCGAGCACGGTCTGAACATCTTGGCGCGTGACAGTAGTTTTGAGCTCTTCGGCAAGGTGGGCCTTTACTATATCATGTTTCTTGCCAGCTTGGAGATGGATCTCGAGGGGTTGAAGAAGAACCGTGTGCGAGGCTTTGTGTTCGGCCTGCTGACCTTCGCCATACCCTTTGCGCTGGGATATGGGGTGGGGCATTGGGCGCTCGGCTTCCGATGGGATGCTTCGCTCTTGCTATCGTGTATCTTCGCTTCACATACGTTGGTGACCTATCCTATCGTAGGACGCTATGGCTTGAGCCGCCACGATTGTGTGACAATAGCTATTGCTGGTACGATGATTGCCCTGCTGCTGGCACTGTTTACGTTGGCGGGCATATCTGCAAGTGCTCAAGGTGATGTCAGTGCCCGTTTCTGGATAGGCTTTGTGCTGAAGTGTGCAGTGTACTGTTTCTTTATCTTCTTCTTTTATCCCCGTCTTACGAGATCTTTCTTCAAGAAGTATAGTGACAATGTGACGCAGTTCACTTTTGTACTTGTGTTGCTGATATTGAGTGCTGCGCTTTCCGAACTGGCTGGCCTCGAAGGTCTCTTCGGTGCCTTCCTCGCGGGTTTGGTGCTCAATAGGTATATACCGCGTGTGTCTCCTCTGATGAATCGTGTGGAATTTGTGGGCAATGCCCTCTTCATCCCCTATTTCCTTATCAGTGTGGGTATGCTCATCAATGTGAAGAGCCTGTTTGACCATAAGGAGGCCATCTTCGTGGTATTGGTGATGGTGGTGACAGCTACGGTGACCAAATGGTTGGGAGCGTGGGTCACGCAATTGGTACTGCGCATGAAGCGGGCAGAGCGTGATATGCTCTTCGGCCTTAGCAACGCTCACGCTGCAGGAGCGCTGGCGATGATTATGGTAGGTACACAATTGGAGATAGCACCAGGGCAATACCTCATCAACGATGACGTGCTCAATGGTGTGGTGCTGATGATTCTGGTGAGCTGCATCATCAGTTCGCTCGTCACCGACCGTGCAGCCCGTGCAATAGCACTCTCTGACGCGGCTGCACCTGCCGACGATAGTGGCTCGAACGAAAAGATTATGGTAGCGCTTAACAATCCCGATAGTGTGGAGGCGCTCATCGATACGGCTGTCATGATGCGTGATGCCAAGTCGCAAAAGGAAATTATCGCCTTGCAGGTATGCATCGACAATCAGTATGCCGAGCAGCAGAAGAAACAGGGAAGACTGAACCTGGAACGGGCTGCCAAGGCTGCAGCGGCCGTGGATGTACAGCTGTCGACCTACAATAGAGTGGGAGTGAATGTGGTGGGTAGCATCATGCATTCCATGAAGGAGTTTGAGGCTTCGGAGATAATTCTGGGGCTGCATCATAAGCGCAAGATGACCGACTCATATCTCGGTACCGTGGTGACAGAACTGCTCGACCGCACCAACCGGCAGATTATCATCGTCAACTACCTGATGCCTGTCAATGTGGTGCATCGCATCATTGTGGCCGTGCCCGAGCGTGCCGAGATGGAGGCTGGCTTCTATCAATGGGTAGAGCGCCTGGCACGTATGGGCGGACAACTGGGATGCCGCATCGATTTTCATGCACATTCCGAGACTATAAAACTGATACGTCTCTATATACAGGACAGGCACCCGAGTGTCCGCACAGCCTACTTTGAGTTGGATGACTGGAACGATCTCCTTATCGTGACGCAGCACTTGAGCTACGACCATCTCTTTGTTCTTGTCAGTGCTCGCCGTGGAGGTATCTCGTGGCAACCTGCCTTCGATAACTTGCCCACGCAGCTTATGCGTCACTTCTCGAACAACAGCCTGATGATTGTCTATCCCGAGCAGTTCGGCCAGGCTCACGAACTGTCGTTTGTGCAGCCTCTGCCGACCTCTAACCAGATGTTTGAGAATCCCTTTCATCTGAAGAATAAACCCGTCAAGGAACAAGCCGATGGAGAACCGATGGACTGACCGTACCGCACTGCTATTGGGCGAGGACAAGGTGCGTCGCCTGCAGGAAGCCCATGTACTTGTAGTTGGAGTAGGTGGGGTGGGTGCCTATGCCGCCGAGATGCTCTGCCGGGCTGGGGTGGGGGAGATGACCATCGTGGATGCCGATAGCGTGCAGCCTAGCAACATCAATCGCCAGTTGCCTGCTACGCACAGCACTATCGGTCATCCCAAAGTGGAGGTGCTGGCCGAGCGCTTCCGTGACATCAACCCTGATATACGTCTGCATGCGTTGCCGATATATCTAAAGGAAGAGGAAGTTGCCTCTCTTCTTGACGGAACGCTTAATTGTCAATTGTCAATTGTCAATTGTCAATTTAATGTTATTGTTGATGCTATTGACACCATCGCTCCCAAGTGTGCGTTGGTTATGGAGGCTATGCGCCGAGGCATCCCCATCGTAAGCAGTATGGGTGCTGGAGCCAAGAGCGACATCACGCAGATACGCTTTGCCGACCTGTGGAACACCTACCATTGCGGCCTGGCCAAGGCAGTACGTACACGTCTGAAGAAGGCTGGCGTGCGTAAGTCGCTTCCTGTAGTGTTCTCCACTGAGCAGGCCGACCGCCGCGCCATCATCACCGTTGATGACGAGCAGAACAAAAAGTCTACCGCAGGCACCGTCAGCTATATGCCAGCTGTCTTTGGCTGCTACTTGGCAGAGTACGTCATACGCCATCTATAACTCAAAAACTTAAAAACTCAAAATGATACAGCTTCACGATATACGCAAAAGCTTCGGCTCGCTACAAGTGCTCAAGGGCATTGATCTCACCATCAACCAAGGAGAGATAGTTAGTATTGTAGGTCCTAGCGGGGCAGGTAAGACCACCCTGCTGCAGATTATCGGGACGCTCGACCGTGCTGATAGCGGGCGCGTGCTGTTCGGAGGCGTCGACGTGTCGCATTATAATGAGAAGCAGCTCTCGGCCTTCCGTAATGAACATATCGGTTTCGTGTTTCAGTTTCACCAGCTCCTGCCCGAGTTCACTGCCGTGGAGAATGTTATGATGCCCGTCCTCATCAAAGGCGATAGTATGGCCAGTGCCCGCCGCCGTGCTATGGAGATGCTCGACTATTTGGGCCTTACCGACCGTGCTTCGCATAAGCCCTCGGAACTCTCAGGAGGCGAGAAGCAGCGCGTAGCCGTAGCCCGCGCCTTGGTAAACCGTCCGCAAGTCATCCTTGCCGACGAGCCCTCGGGCAGTCTCGATACACAAAACAAGGAAGAGCTGCACCGTCTCTTCTTCAATCTCCGTCGTGATTTAGGACAAACCTTCATCATTGTCACCCACGACGAGTCGTTGGCTGCTACCACCGATCGTACTATCTATTTGCGCGATGGTTTGGTGTGCAAATAGATGCCTCTCTGTATCTATATCCTTTGTGTTAATAATGTTTGGTGTGATTGGGATGGTGATGTGTCAGCCAACTCCAAGGTCGGTATTGCCAATGAGCACCTCTATGCCGTCGACATTGCGCAGGGTGGGGTATACCTCACTGATGAACCATTGGGCAAGTGAATCGTCACGGCGCAGGGCGGTGCCATTGTTGCAGAAGAGGTTGATGCTGAAGTACTCGAAGTGCTGGCGGGCAAGGCGGATGTCGGTGAGGATATGCTCGCGGGTCTCACCCTCAGTGCAGCACAGTAGGCATACTCCCTGGAAGTAACGAGCCACGTCGGCGGCGGTTACCGTGGGGGGCACACCCTTGTGCCAATGGTCGCGCAGCTCTCCGTCGAAGGTCTCGATGCCGCAGCGGAACTTGACGGTGACGCCCTCGAACTGTGCGGCAAAGTGGGCCAAACGGTGGCGATACATGTAATGGGCCTCGAACCATAGGGTGTGGATGTGCTTGTCGCGGACAATCTGGCGGATGAGCGCAATGGTCTGCTCATCGAGCTCGGGTGCCGAGCCGGAGTTGATGACGTCGAGCACACCATAGCATCCCGTCACCTGCTCCAGCACAGGACGGTTGACGGCATAGGGATGGGCACTGACATCGGTGTGGTAATCGCAGAAGGTACATTGACGCCAGCGGCAACCGGTACCTTGGAGGAGCACAAACTCGCGAGGGAGCTTGGTGTGGATGAGGGAGTAACGTTGCATGGTCGTGAAAGGATTATTCGTCGTTCTTGACCCATAACTCCTGATCTGTCACCCGCTTTCTCATCCAGCGTATCACGGTATAGGCCATGGGGGTGCCGAAGAGGGCTTCGATGGTGAGTTTCGATACGTACTGGAACACCAGCATGTAGATGAGGTCGTGGGTGCTGACCGTCCCGAGAAAGGCGATGAGCACGAAGGGGAGCGTATCGAACAGGTAGCCCACGGCAGAGCTGCCGACGGTGCGCACCCACAGGCGACGGCCACGCATCTTGATCTTGATGCGCTCCATAAGCCAAGCATTGGAGAGCTCGCCACAAAGGAAGCCAGTCAGTGAACCCAGCACGATGCGGGGCACGTAGGTGAACACGTGGTTGTAGGCAGATGCCGTGTCGGCCAGGTAGTCGGGCGAAGGGAGCCACACGCCAATCTGCGTGCAGATGACCAGCACGATGTTGCATACGAACGTCAGCCATATCACACGCTTGGCTGTGCGGAAGCCCCACAGCTCGGTGAGCACGTCGCCCAGCATGTAGGCAAAGGGGAAGGTGATGGTACCGGCATCGAAGTAGAAGAGGCCGAAGATACTGATGACCTTGACGGCCATGATGTTGGATACCAGGTAGAGCGTCACGAAGAGCGCTGTGACAACCATCAACGGCGTAGCGCTGATGGTTCGGTTTTTTGAAGGGTTTTCCGAGACCTTGTGCATAATGTACAGTTTTTATTGATTATTGATAGAGGGTTCTGGTAAGTCATAGGTTTTTCTAGGAAAGCTTATGATTCCCTAGGGATACCTAGTTGTAATACCTGTTAGTCGGGCTATTTCGGCAGCTCGGGCCAGCGCTTCGGGCTTGCCGGCATCGACCCATCGGAAATCTGCGGGTGCCTCTTCGCCGCGGATGCGGTAGTCGGCCGCATGCTGCCAGTAGAAGTTGGTGATGGAGAAGACCTCGCTCTGCTGCTTGAGCAGCAGGAATAGGGTGGGGGATATGACGTGTATGCCGGCAAAAGCACGCAGGCGGAACTCTCCATCGTCGCCATTAAGGACTGCCAATGCCTCTCTCAGGGGCTCATGGGCGGTACGCACCTCGCCCGTCTGCATGTTCTTCCATGCCACGAGGCAGTCTTGCTTGTCAAACACGAGGTAGCGAGAGGTGTTGCGCTGGCTCACGAGGAGCGAGGCATCGGCATCGCTGGCCCGATGCGCGTCGTATAGGGCGGCAAGGTCGATGTTGGAGAAGATGTCCACATTGTGTATCAGTACGGGGCAGTCGGCATCGAAAAGCGGCAGAGCCTTGCGTATGCCGCCGCCAGTGTCGAGCAGCAGCCCGCGTTCGTCGGAGAAGGCAATGTTAAGCCCGAAGTTTCCATTGGCACACACATAGTCGATTATCTGCTCCGCAAAATGGTGCACATTGATGACCACGCGGCTAAACTTGGCATCGCGCAACCGCAGCAGCAGGTGGGCAATCATGGGGAGGCCGTCGACCTCGACCATCGCCTTGGGGCGGTCATCGGTATAGGGCTTCAATCGGGTGCCGAGCCCTGCGGCAAATATCATCGCATTCATCATTCTATTTCTTTCCGAATCCATCCTCAATCTTCAGGAATGCCGACACCGCAAAGGTCACCGCGCAGCATGCCATCACCCAGATGAAGAAGCCGCGGTAGTCCATCCACTCCTGCAGGGCACCAGCCATCATGCCGGGCAGCATCATACCCGCCGCCATAAACGCCGTGGCAATGGCATAGTGGGCTGTCTCGTGTGTGCCTCGCGCATAATATATAAGGAAGAGCATGTAGGCGGTGAAGCCGAAGCCGTAGCCAAACTGTTCGATGAAGAGGCAGGCCGAGATGACGGGCAGGCTGGCTGTCTGTACATAGCTGAGATATACATATACGATATCGGGCAGCGAGATGGCCCACACCATCGGCCACAGCCAGCGCTTGAGTCCGTGGCGCGAGATGCATATGCCGCCAAGTATGCCGCCAAGCGTGAGACCGATGGGGCCGAGCGTACCCTGTATCACGCCAATCTGCTCCAGCGTCAGCCCCAATCCGCCTTCAGCGGCAGGGTCCATCAGGAAGGGGATGCTCATCTTGGCCAACTGCGCCTCGGGAAAGCGGAAGAGCAGCATGAAGAGCAGGGCGGGCACGGCGCCTTTCTTTTGGAAGAAGGTGACGAACGTGTGGGCAAACTCCTTGAGCAGGTCACGGGCAGCAAAGTCGCGCGGTGCATCGCTCTTGGGACGGGGCATCATCAGCAGATGGTATACCCCGACAATCACAAACAGCAGGGCGACGACTCCAAATGCCATTATCCATGCCTCGCGCTCATTGCCGTAGCGACGGATGAGCCAGTCGACGACAATCAGTATACCACCCTGCCCGGCCAAGGTCGCCAAGCGATAGAAGGTGCTGCGTATGCCCACGAAGAACGACTGATTACCTTCATCAAGCGCCATCATGTAGAAGCCGTCGGCCGCCACATCGTGTGTTGCCGAGCTGAAAGCCAGCAGCCAGAAGATTGCCAGAGTCCAATGCAGCCATCCGTCACCAGGCAGGGTGAAGGCAATGCCTGCCATGCCCACTCCCATCAGCAGCTGCATGGTCACTATCCACCAGCGCTTTGTCTTGAGCAAGTCTACAAAAGGACTCCACAACGGCTTGATGAGCCACGGCAGGTAAAACCAGCCCGTATAGTAGGCTACCTCGGCATTGCCCAATCCCAGTTGCTTGTACATCACCACCGAAAGGGTGATGACGATGACGTAGGGCAAACCTTCGGCAAAGTAGAGTGAGGGTACCCATGCCCAAGGGGTTCTTGTCTTATTGTTCATATCACGAAAATATATGCAAAAGTAGCAATAATCGGTGAGAATATCGGTAATTATTGCTAATTTTGTATGCAATTTGGCCAATGAAGATGGAAAAGTTACAACAACTGTTTTTGCAATATGCCGAGCGCCCGGCACAAATCTGCCAGCCGCTCACTCCCGCTGGCTCAAACCGCCGGTATTTCCGCCTATGTGCCGATGGCGTTTCGGTTATAGGCGTAGTGGGCACCTCGCAACGCGAGAACGAGGCCTTCTTTGCCATTGCGACCCAACTGCGTGGTAAGGGGCTTCCTGTGCCAGAGGTATATGCCATCTCGGAGGACCGTCTATGCTATTTGCAGCAGGACTTGGGTGATGTCTCGCTCTTTGACCTGTTGATGGAGGCGCAGAAGCGTGGCCGATATGAAGAGTCTGATGTTGAGCTGTTGCGTCAAGTGATGCGCCTGTTGCCCGATGTGCAGTGGCTGGGTGCTCAAGGCTTTGACTTCTCGCAGTGTTATCCCTCACCCGAGCTCAACCGCCGCGGCATACAATGGGATCTCCACTACTTCAAATACTGCTTTCTCAAGGCTACGGGGCTGGAGTTCGAGGAAGAGCGCCTCGAAGATGACTTCGATCGTATGGCCGAAATCCTTTTGGCCGACACTTCCGACACTTTTATGTATCGTGACTTTCAGTCGCGCAATGTGATGATACACGACGGGCGGCCGTGGCTTATCGACTTCCAAGGCGGCCGTCGAGGCCCGGTGGAGTACGACCTCGTGTCGTTTCTGTGGCAGGCCCGTGCCCGCTTCACTCCCGAGATGCGTCGCGTGCTTATAGATGAGTATTTACGCTCGGCCAGCCGTTACCGTTCGTTCAGCAGAGATGCCTTCGAGCAGCGCCTGCGCTACTTCGTGCTTTTCCGCACCTTACAGGTGCTGGGCGCTTATGGCTATCGGGGCTACTTCGAGCACAAGGCACATTTTGTGCAGAGCATCCCCATGGCCATCGATAACTTGCGCGACCTGCTCAGTGAGGACTTCCCCGAACTTCCTTACCTTACAGCACTGCTACGCGAGATGGTCGCCCTGCCGCTTTTTGCCCCTTATGAGGAGCCCGAAACGCTGACAGTGCGCATCACCAGCTTTTCCTACAAGAAGGGAATCCCCGATGATGCCAGTGGCAATGGCGGTGGCTTTGTATTCGACTGCCGTGCCATACACAACCCCGGGCGCTACGCCGAATACAAGCAGCTTACGGGCCGCGACGCACCCGTCATCGCCTTCCTTGATAAGGAAGAACCTATGCAGCAGTTTCTCGACCATGTATACAGCATTGTCGACTATTCTGTGGAGAAGTACCAAGCTCGCGGCTTCAAGAACCTCATGGTCAGTTTTGGCTGCACAGGCGGTCAGCACCGTTCTGTCTATTCGGCCGAACATCTCGCGGCTCATCTGGTAGAAAAGTACGGCGTGAAGGTTGTCCTCACCCATCGCGAGCAGCATACTCAATTGACAATTGACAATTGACAATTAGCCACCCGGATGGCAAATAAATCATAAATCAGATAGCTCATAACTCTTAACTCAAAACTCTCATCATGTTTTTAATTGCAGATAGCGGATCAACCAAGACCGACTGGTGCCTTTGCAACGAAGGCGCTCCTATCCTTGCTGTACAGACACAAGGCATCAATCCCTATCACCAAACCGAAGAGGCTATCGAGCAGGTGCTGGCCGAGGAGTTGCTGCCTCAGCTCACCCAGCTGCCCGCTTCTTTGAGTGTCATTTTCTACGGCGCAGGCTGTGCCAACGACACCGCTTGCGGTCGCGTGAAAGAGGCCATACAAAAGGTGCAGATGGCAGATGACATCATTATCCACAGCGACCTGCTCGGTGCCGCCCGCGCCCTATGTGGCCACGAAGAGGGCATTGCCTGCGTGCTTGGTACAGGCTCCAACTCCTGCTTGTTTGATGGCAAGGACATCATAGCCAATGTTCCTCCTCTCGGCTATATCCTCGGCGACGAAGGCAGCAGTGCTGTGCTGGGGCGCCGCCTCGTGGGCGACTGCCTGAAGAATCAGCTCCCCGAGGCTGTGCGCAATGAGTTTCTTGCCGAGTACAATCTCACCCAAGAGACCATTTTAGAGAAGGTGTATCGCCAACCTTTGGCCAATCGCTTCCTTGCCAGCCTCACCCCCTTCCTCTCCAAGCATCGCGAGGTACCTGAGGTGCATACCCTGCTGGTCGAGAGCTTTGTGGATTTCTTCGTGCGCAATGTCAAGCAATACCGCCGTCCCTGGCTGCCCATTCATTTCGTAGGCTCCATCGCCAATGCCTTCAATACCGAGCTCAAGGAGGCTGCCGAGAGCCTGGGCATGGAGTTGGGATGCATCCTCAAAAGCCCGATGGAGGGTCTCGTCAAGTATCATTGCGGCTAAGGCCCCACACCTCGTATGAAGCACCGCATGGCATTAACTGCTCCATGGTTCAATCCCTGGTGTGGAAGTTCAATATAATCCCCCAGATTCTATTATGTCATTGATATGAAAGTTGTCGAATGATGAAAAGCATAAGCGAAATAAAAGAGCGATATCCATTCTTCAGCAATGCCCCGTATCGTAGTAAAGCCTGGAGGACAGATTTAATCTCTAGCGGAACGATAATAAATTTACGAGACAACAAATCGTTTATTGTACCTAAAGGTGCTCAGCTAAGAATTACTAATGGTACAATTAAATAGATTATTTGTTGGCGTTTCCTGAATATTATGTATTTTTGCATTTATAAACTAAACAGGTTTGTATCATGAACAAGAAAACACACATCGTAATGCTGCTTCTAGCATTGTGCTCTTTGTCTATCTCTGCAACTGCAGGTTCCCTTCCTACTGTTGATGTGTGGAAGAGTTGGTTAGGCTACCAAGACGATGGCGTAGTGTTTGCCCATGGATTGAGTGATACTATTGTACTGGGAGGAACAACGTACTTCAAGTTCTCAGGCGACTCAATCTACTATCGTCAGGATGCCCAGAAGGTGTATCGCTATAATATCAACACCGCTATCGAAACGCTCGTTTTTGATTTCGGTCTCGATGTAGGTGATACTTTCAAGCTATACGATGACTGCGAGGTGGTGGTAGAATCGGTTTCCGACACCAATGTAGTAAATATCATCTTCAGTGAAGAAAGATATGACAATCAGCGTGTCCTTAGACTCCGTGGCGTAGAAGATGCCTCCATCACCGACATATGGGTAGAGGGTATTGGCTCTTTGCATTATGGTATTGAGCGCCCGACGCAGGCCGAAGTAATCAAGAGCCAGGCACTCGCCTACTGCGAGGTATTCGAGTCATATAGCGCCAAGTTTCTTGTTAATATAGGAAATATTAGAGGCGCAGGCGTGGATTTAGGGCAAGAGATTGACCCCGAAATGGTTGAAGGTATATATGGCCCTACATTCAACACTGACTTCTTGAAGTTTAGACTCGTAAACAATACGTTGCATGTAGGTGGCTACATATCGTGCAATTGCGGTAAGGAGATTTACCTTGCTGCCAAGGATATGGGCAATAGCATAGAGCTGGAGATGTATGAGTTGGTGCCTTATGCCGACTGCTATTCATTGTATGCTATTGACGTCTCTTTTCCTGAACTTACGGGCGAGAAGTATGACATCACGTTTATGGGCAAAAAGATTGCTACCGTTGAGAATGAGGAGCTAACGGAGATTGTATGCCATGAGGAAGGACAGCTACCCAGTTTGCTCACCGATGCCATCAAGCGCGAGGCCCAGATACTTGCCATCAGTGGGCCAATGAACGGTGCCGACCTCAAGGCTATCAACGAATGCAAGTCACTGGTAGAGCTAGACCTGACAAATGCCGACATCAAGGTCATCCCCGAATACACCTGGTGCCACAAACTGATAGAAAAGATACACCTGCCCGTGGTCATCGACACGCTCAACTTCAATGCCATATTGATGGACGGTGCCATAGAGGTGGTGGTACCGGGCAAGTTCCCCTACTTGCAGAACTACCCATCGAACAATGACGATAATGACGAGTATACAAATTATACAGACGAATGTTGGGACTATCTCCAGTTTGTCGTACCCGACGACAACCTCTTGCTTTACTGCGATACTTTCGGCATTTACTCGGCAGATAGGAAGATACTATATAAGTGTCAGCACAGGGCACTCAATGATTTTGAATCTGTCCTCATAGATGTAGAGCACGTAGCTCCTTATGCCTTTATGTCAACAATGGCTTTCGAATCGTGCAATCTATTATTCTCAGAAAGGCTCAACTTCGTGGACTGCACGGCACTGGAAGGTATTTACATCAATGTACTTACTGGTCATTGGTGGGAACAAAAAGATATAGGAGCTCGCATAAGTTTCTTGGGCACTGTGCCACCACGAAAGAATGGTCTGCTACGCAATCACGGGAATCTGGAAATTGCGGTCAGCGATGTCCGTGAGTATTTGGCCGCACATAGTTCGTGGGCGGTAGAGAACATCAGTTCGTTTAATGAGGACAATAATGCTCAGGATTCCTACATCGGAGATTATACGATGCTGGCCCCATGCGATGTAGAGGAGGGAGACAATGGCTTCAACAATGCCACATTTACCATACAAGTACCTACATCTGACAAGCTCCATCTGATAGACCCATACTCAGGTGGAAGTTATGAAGTGGACAGCCCCATTGATGCCGATACCCCCATCACGCTTACCGTAACGATTACAGACGATAAAGACACAGTTCTTTGCTCCGAAAAGGCGCTTGCTTTCCCTGGTGATACGCTGACCCTGTCACGTGTGCTTACCGATATTCCTGCAGGCACTATCTGCACCGTCACCACACAGCTCACTACCTACGATGCCGTGTTGTGGTCTGTCAAGAAGACGCAGGACTTTGCCATAGGAGAAACTTCGATAGAGAGCATACATATGCTTGATTCATACAGTTCCCCCTACTACGACCTTATGGGGCGTCCCGTAGCTAATCCCACACGTGGTATCTATATCAAGGATGGAAAGAAGATTGCTGTCGATTGACAGTAATCTTTTTTAACGATAACGAAAATGAGAACACGCTGTGCGTGTGCGTTGACGATAAGGCAGCGGAGCTGCGATTAACGTTTAACGTTTAACGATTGACGTGGAACTCTAAACACTAAACTATACATGCATGCAACGCGGACGGTACATGTATGTACCAAATCCCGTGCATGCATGTAATGGATTTGTTGCGTGCATAAGCGTTATTCAAAAGGGAAATTTACGATAAAAGGGTGTTTTTTATGTGTTCCCTATATGGGAAAGTTCATAAATCGGTTGGCTTTGGCAGCGCGGAGCGTTGCAACGATGACGATAACTGACTACACCACCTCTTTCAATTTATAAAGTCCCTTCGCGGTGTCGTCGCACTTGTTGCTGTGTGCTGACGGATTATGATTTGTGATCACGCCACCGCGGTGGCGCCAATCTTTCACCGCGGTGACACTATTCCGCCACCGCGGTGATAGGAAAACGCCACCGCGGTGGCGTGAGCTTCTGCCTTTGTAACGCAGAGATAATCAAGGGCTTTGATTTGTGTAATGGTGGCGTGCGAAATGCTGCATTTTTTTTATCCTATCTGAAGGTTGGCATGGATAAACGACAGTAATATATAATATAGGTGTTCTATGCCAAAGCCAACCGATTTATGAACTTTTGGCATAGGTAATAATATAGAGGTTGTCCAAGCTCCTCGGAAAATAGCAAATAAATTTAACTTCGTTGAATTTCTGCCTCGCTCAGTAAAGAAAATACAAGCATTTTCTCTACTTTCGCTCGTTGAAATTTGGTATTTCATTCGATTTGCACTACCTTTGCAGCCGATTTAGATATATCAACATAATGTCTAACGTAATTAATTATTTATTAAATTATTAACTTAATGGAAAACTTAAAGAACATTGCTCCCGTAGAAGGTTTCGATTGGGAAGCGTATGAGAAAGGCGATGCGTTGACCAACGTATCACATGAGGAGCTTGAGAAAGCTTACGACAACACCTTGGGTAAGGTGGGCAACAACGAAGTTGTTGAAGGTACCGTAATCGGTATGAACAAGCGCGAGGTAATCGTTAACATCGGTTACAAATCAGACGGTATCATTCCTATGAGTGAGTTCCGTTACAACCCCGAGTTGGCTATCGGTGACACTGTAGAAGTGTACATCGAGAATCAGGAAGACAAGAAAGGCCAGCTCATCCTCTCACACAAGAAAGCACGTGCATCTAAATCTTGGGACCGTGTCAATGCAGCTCTCGAGGCTCAGGAAATCATCAAGGGCTTCGTGAAGTGCCGCACAAAGGGTGGTATGATCGTAGACGTATTTGGTATCGAGGCCTTCTTGCCCGGTTCACAAATCGACGTTAAGCCCATCCGCGACTACGATGTATTCGTTGGCAAGACCATGGAGTTCAAGGTTGTTAAGATCAATCAGGAATACAGGAACGTGGTTGTTTCACACAAGGCTCTCATCGAAGCTGAGCTCGAGGCTCAGAAGAAGGAGATCATCAGTCACCTCGAGAAGGGTCAGGTACTCGAAGGTACCGTTAAGAACATCACCTCTTACGGTGTGTTCATCGACCTCGGTGGTGTTGACGGTCTTATCCACATCACAGACCTCTCTTGGG
>CAZMZC010000067.1:0-14869 GCA_964570685.1 uncultured Bacteroidaceae bacterium
AATGTTGCTCAGGTGCTTATAAAAAACATTTATTAAAGTGTTGCGGAATTAAGGTCTATGAAATTTGCCTCGTCATTTTTTTAACGACCTTTATTTGTTTTTTGATGCAAAAAGTTTTAGCGGACACCAATAAAACAATTCCCCTCCCCAAGAACAATGAATTGTCCCTTAGGGAGGAGAATCGTTTGTCCGCCCGTTATCACCAAGTATTATCTGAGAACGAATTTATAACTCTTATCGCCCACACGCAGGATGTGAATACCAGATTTATTGAACGAATATTGTACGAGGGCATCCTTCTGAAGTTCATTCAATACCTGCTGCCCCATAAGGTCGCAGACAAAGACTGGAGTACCCACCGGAGCCAAAACTTCCAACAATCTTCCTTGTTGAAGAATACGCACCGATACTTCTCCCTGTTCCTCGCAAAGTTCCTCCATTCCGGCAGCAACAAAACCATCCAACCTGATAGTCGATTCTGCATACACACCGGAACCATCCAATGCATAGGCACGGACAACAACATCTCCATCACCGATTCCCGTAGCAGTCAACCGGCCATAATTGTTAATGGTAGCCAGTTCGTTGCCTTCAGTCACTACCCAGTTGAGACCTTGATAGGTTGCATAGTAAGGATATACGTGAGCTAACATATCAAGATAATTGTTCTCTCCTGCAACAATCACTCCTCCATAGAGTGTTATATCCTCAACAAAAACGGTTGAATTAGCCATATCCGTTGAGACGATATTCGAGCGCAAAGCGGAAGTCGCGGTTGCAGTACGTGTAACGCCTGTTTGTGGTGTTTCTATATGAACAATTTCCACTGCATAATAAAGGATTCCAACCGCGGGATTAAGGTCGCTGTACGAGCTCATGTTTCCAGATACTTCTCCGATAAGTTCCATATTGTCGGACGTCGTTCCTCTAAGTATACGGTAAGTATCCACTTCTCGTCCTTCATACTTAGTCCAAGTCAGATTCCATGATGTTCCGATACCTTTGTTAATCATCACATGCATTCCCTGATGCGGCGTTCCCATTACCGATTCTCCATAAGCGGTGACATAACTCAACGCATAACGCGCTGATTGTACATCAGGCATGGAAGTTTGGTCGATAACGTTGAATGTGGCTGATGCAGCAGCAGTTTCCACACGTTGCAACAGTTTATATTCATTCAGGCGCGAAGTCTCCTTATAGATGTTGATGCCTGTTACTCCATCGGGCAACTCCTCCGGATTGGTCCACGAGAGTTGATAATATCCGTTTGCTGCCGTGACACCCATCAGTTCGGGTGAAATATATTTATCGGTGACAACAAGCCGGCTTTCACTCACTCCGTCACCATACTCGCCCGGCACTGTATATCGGACGGTGTAAGTTCCTGCTGCGTTGAA
Source organism: uncultured Bacteroidaceae bacterium (assembly GCA_964570685.1). GTDB lineage: Bacteria > Bacteroidota > Bacteroidia > Bacteroidales > Bacteroidaceae > UBA1189. The sequence goes on from CAZMZC010000067.1 coordinate 1,401, forward strand.
AACCAAGATTACATGTTCATCATCTGCAACAGTAGTTTTCCCTAAGCCACTCTCTCCAAAAGAGACGAACTCCATTCCATCTGCCGAAATGCACCATTGTCCGGCTTTTGCACTCTTTGCCGGAACATTTACCGTAGCCCCCTGAATGACAGTGGCAGGAAGAGTAAACGTGGCATCGGGTAGCGGATATACGTAGATGGTTTGAGTACTGCCTCCGGCTTTGATGGTCTTGCTTCCGGAAGTGTTCCAGACTACAGTGTATTGGTTGCCGTTCTGTCCCAAAATTGTTCCTCCATCCCAGTCAACGGATGCCACCATGTTAGAAGCAATGCCGATGAGTGTCTCCCGGTTGACTCCTGTAGATGCCGGTGCTTCAATGTTTATGGTTTCATCGACCTTAAACGTGAACACTTCGGAGAAGTCGGACACTCCCATCTGCAAATCTACGGTTTGCACCTGCACTTCATATTCCCCGACGGGAATGGATGCTGTCGGGATAAAGAAATTATTACCTCTCACCAAAAGTTTGTTACTGGGAATGTTTACCCCATTCTTCGCACTGTTACACGGTGAAATCAGATAACTTCCCTCACCATCTTGTCCCTTACGCTTCACACTGACGTTGTATCTCAAACGAGACGACGGAGTTTCTGCATCCTCTCCATCTTTCCACGAGATGGTAACCCCTCTGCTGTTGCGTCCTATAGAAAGATTTGTAGGACTTGTGGGCAGGGTATTGGGAATGGAGAACTCGTAACCTTTCAAATGCAGTTTCCCATCAGGAAGAATAATCGGATCAGATGTGTTTACATAGCTTGATGAATGAATGCCATCCACTTTTAAGTCCATAATTTGGAAGTTTCGGGATTTATCAAACAATAATACGCCCCATTCGCCGGCTTTATTACCTTGCTGAACTTGTATATCCATCAAACCATCGTTGTTGAAATCAAACAAATGGTCTTCTGCCACATTGGTAACTCCTTCCAAGAAGGTCGTAGTTCCATCGTTCCAATAGATATAATAATACTTATTAGACTGTAAATACAACATGTCATACTTCCCGTCGTTGTCAAAATCTTCAATCTTCAGGTCATCATAGGAAACCGGAATGGATGACAACAACGTATCTTTGGGCAGGAAAGTGAAGTCACCCTGATTCTCGTAAACAATCCAATCGTAATAGTATTCACTGTTTTCTTTATATCTTTCCCTAATCAGTGCATCTGTCAGACCGTCATTAGTGTAGTCTCCATAACATTCCAAGGACAAGTCCTGACCTTCTCCTATTAACGTCGGTCCTTGTTCAAACGAGGTATAATAACCGTTGTTTTTCATCACGCAGAATACATGGTAACGGGTTGCAATACCGGACGCGGGGTCGTAGAAATAATCCAACCAACCATCGTTATTCAAGTCGTAGAAGAGTGGTTCGGTCGTTGTAAGACTCACCATATCTGTATTGACACTCATGTTCTTGTCGCCCTCATTCATGATCGAGAAGAAGTCGCAACCACCAAACTGATTGTAACGTGTAAACACGTCGCACATACCGTCGTTATTGAGGTCAAAAGTAAAAGGTACAGATATCTTCTGGATGTAACTGTTCTCGTTGAACAGTTTGTTGATTCGGGAAAAACTATTCTCATCCGTGTATGTATAGAAACTATAGCTTACGCTGTATCCGCTGCTTTCATCCCACAAGAACTCCGTCTTTCCGTCTTCGTCCAAATCTATTCCAACAATAGCCCGCTGGGGCGAAACAGAAGTTGCAAATGGTTGTACGGTGACGCTTTGTGCAAATACTTGAGATGAAGAGCCTACGGATAAGGATATCGTTTTGTCTCCGGCCTCATCAAAGAGTAATTGATAGCGTCTTTCATCGGTACTGTTTCCGACGACTCTGGCACCATCCAAATCCCAATTAAATGTGTTTGAAGTGTTTACGTTGGGATGTAATTTTACGAAACAAGTGTCTCCGACACCGAACGGTTGTGTATAATCCAAACTGAATACATTTGCCGGTTGTTTCTTCTCAAAAACGACTTCATCGCTGAATTCCGAACCGCGGTTGTTAGGATCGACAGCCTGTACGGATATATAGTATTTTCCCTCTGCCCACGTTTGTGTGTTGAGCATTCGATACAGGTTATGCCCTTGATTCCCTCCCATCATGTTCTTCCGCGTCCCATCCTTGTGGGCATGTACATACAGAATGTCGCAAGCTCCGGGTTCGGTACCTATACGCAGTGCATAAGTAAGGTCGGCACTTGAGGATTCCGCATCGGTTGTGGGAGTCCAGTTTATCTTCAGACTATAGGATGATTGTTCGTAAACAAACATTGGGGCAGCAGGTTTGGCAGGCCTTCTGTTGGCTGTGGTGGAAAGGGGAGTCGCTGTGAATTGACCATCGGCAGATTGGCTTATGAGGGTCATGACACCGCTGTTATCAATATCTGCCACCATAAAATACTGTTTTGTATATTTTGAAGCTTTATAAACAGAGGTTGATACTCCTTCAATGTATGTGGGCGTTTCACTGATTTTTGTACCCTCTACCTCAAAATAGCAAATCGGACTGTTTTCTTCCGTATTGCCCGAACTATCCTTAACAATCTCTGATGCCAACAACTCATAATGTCCATCGGAATCAAAATCGATACAATATTGGAAATAGAGTTCGTTGGGATAGTAATATTCATGGTTCTTGAACTTTCCTGCTCCTTGGTTTTCTGCCATGACAAGGTAACTGTTTCCGCTGATATTGAAGGAGAGCAGAAGGTCTATATCTTCATCTTTGTCAAAATCGCGACACCAGATAGCCTGTCCTACAGCTCCGGAGAAAATCTTTTTAGTTTCAATAGTTCCATCCTTCTGAAAGAAGTGGGCACACACACTTTGGGTATCTTCATCCCAACCAACAAAGTCCATCATGCCATCGCCATTAATATCTACAGCCTGAACCTGACCTCCCAATTCATTGTAAATTCCGGTGCCATCTCCCAAGTTCTGAATATAAATACCTTTAAAGCAATTCAGGTAGTCTTGAATACCATCGCCATTCACGTCCATGCTACAATCAGGGGTTTCAGAGTAATCGACTATGGGTGACGCGGAAGGTGAAACGAAACTGGCAGATCCCAAAGCGACGGAAGCCGATTGGGATACGGGTCCGCGGTTCGATTTGTATTGCACTGCTCCTGCCCACTCTTCCGGTGTACGCAACATTACTTGAGAATAGTATGTATCGCCATCAGAGAAGAGTGTAAACGCTTCGTTGCGAGCACCGGTTCTGTTCACAAAGTCAGGGTGTCCGTCATTGTTATAATCAAATTGCACATAGTATAAATCGTTACCAACCCATGATGAAGCGCCTTTGGAAGATTCTAACTGAAGAGTATAAGCATAACCCGCTCCACCACGATAATAATATTCATTTCCGAAATCATAGATATCGATGATACTGTCATTATCGAAGTTAGCCCAAAAGGGGCCATCTTGATAGTGGCCACTCGGTTGCCGGATTACTCTTGATGCAAGTGTTGAGACCGCCGGATTATCAGGTCGCATCTCATATTTATAGAGATTACAGGATTGGGTAGTCCACTCCAATGTCTTGTCTCCATCTACATCGTAGAACTGCTTGATATTGTTGGCAAGTTCAAAACTCTCGTTCAAGAGAGATGTCGTACCGATTTTACTTTGGAAATCACCTGACTTCTCGAATGTTGCTGTAAGATTGACATCATCCGTTATCAGAAATGTGTATGGATTGTCACGACTCACAATTTTACCCTCCTCATTCACCCATTCCTTAAAACTGAAACCTGCGTAAGGAGTAACACGAAGAGTGAGTTCATCTCCATTGTAATAGTTCTCTTTTGTGGGATATATAGAATAATTCGAAGCACTCTCCGAGGGAACCGTAACGTTTACACTGTATTTTTCGGGTTCTCCATAGATTTTTCCTTCAATAACCACATTGGCAATTCCCAAGACGCGACTCAAACTCAAGTTATAGACATTGATACGCAAACCGAAACAGCCTTCTAAAGAAGGGATATCTGCGGTTTCCAATACGACTTCCATGCCTTTACGTCCAAGCGATTCTATGCCTTTTGTCAAGCTAATAACAGTACCGTCAGAATTTATCCAGGATACATCAAGCAAACAGCTACCGCTAGACATATACGTCTGAAAAAAGACCTTGTCCGGGACAAATTTCAATCCTTTCAAAGGGAGAATCTTAAAATCCAAACGATTTTCATCCAATGCTTCTCCATACAGCACTGTAGATTGAAGACCTGTACCTGATGTTCCATCGGATGATCTATACCTTCCGTACCAAGTTAATCCGTCCCCTTTTGTCACATAGCTCGTAAAATATTCAGCAGCCTGTTCGCTACCGCTGAATGTGGCAACCTGACCATCCCCACCTTTATCGAAGGGGAACGTGAAAACTACAGTCTCATTATCTGCCGCTGCAGCAAACACCAACGGCAAGAGACAACATAACGTTAAAAAAAATCGTTTCATAGGTATGTTAAACTTATAGTTAATAAATAGGAATAATCAGTTTCCCTTTTCTATTGCCTATAAGTCCTCCAAATTCAGCGTTAATAATGTGTTTTGTTAGCGGATACAAGAAAAGCGTAAGGACTTGTCACGCTCATCATGTTACTGGTATCGGCAAACACCATTGAAAGAATAAACAGAAACAAATACCCCACGCTGTCGTATATACATTGACAATGCACAGCGTGGGCTGTACGCGTACTTCATATATACTGAACAGAATGGACGTATCTTCGTCTCTATCCCCTTTCTGAAATTTTGCCGATTTCGTAACATAGGATAAAGCAAGAAACGCATTCTTGACCCGAGGATTTCTCCCCTCGGATGCTGCAAAATTAGTAATTATATTTAAATAATAGCAATATTGCATTACTTTTTTCGCAACAGACAAAAAAGATAAGCAAAAGTCCATGCACCAGAATCAATGCGAGCGCTCACCGAGATATTCGTTTCTCGGGTGCAAAAGTAAACACGCTTTGCGCGTATGACAGCAGGAACCTTAAAACGATGAAAGTTGAACGGTGAAAGATTAACGGTGAACAATTAATGGAAATTTACGAGTAATTTATGGCAATTCGTGTTCATCTCAAAGGTAAAGAGAAATGACATGAGCAAAAAAGTAGCAAATACAAAAAGAACGCGCGAGGCAATCACCTCGCGCGTTCTTTATAATATATAACGATGTCAGTCTATCAGTCCACGGTTGCGGAGCAGTGCCTCGGGGTTGGGCTCAGCACCACGGAAGCGCTTGTAGAGTGTCATAGGTTCTTCGCTGCCGCCCATCTCGAGGATGTTCGTGCGGAAGCTGCGACCGGTAGCCTCATCGAAGATACCCTTCTCCTTGAAGGCCTCGAAGCCGTCGGCATCGAGCACCTCGGCCCACAGGTAGCTGTAGTAGCCTACGGCATAGCCACCACTGAACACGTGGTTGAAGTAGGGGCCGCGATAGCGGAAGGCAATCTGCGGGATGAGAGCAATCTTGTCGGCTACGGACTTCTCGAAGGCATTGGCCTCAAAGTCGGTGTAGTCGGTAAGCATGTGATACTCCATATCGAGCAGGGCGGCACCTACGAGCTCTACGGTCTCGAAGCCCGAGTTGAACGATGAAGTGGCCTGCATCTTGGCGATGAGTTCATCGGTGATAGGCTCGCCTGTCTCATAGTGGAGGGCATACATCTTCATCACCTCAGGCTCGATGGCCCAGTGCTCCATAATCTGTGAGGGCAGCTCCACGAAGTCGCGGGCTACGCTGGTGCCGCTTACCGAGGGGTACTTGGTCTGTGTGAGGAAGCCGTGGAGGGCATGGCCAAGCTCGTGGAAGAGGGTGCGGGTCTCGTCGATGGTGAGGAGTGAGGGGGTGTCGCCAGTGGGGCGGGTGAAGTTGCCCACGTTGACAATCATGGGGCGCTGGTTCTCACCGTCGATGTTCGATGCGTCCACGATATTGTTCATCCAGGCACCGGCACGCTTGGTGGCACGGGGGAAGTAGTCGGTATAGAAGAGGGCGAGGTGTGAGCCATCGCCGTCGAGCACCTCGAAGGTCTCTACCTCGGAGTGGTATACATCCAATCCCCCGATGGGCTGGAACTTCATGCCGAAGAGCTTCTCCGATACCATGAAGGCACCCTTGCGCACGTTTTCAAGTGAGAAGTAGGGGCGCAGCTCGCTCTCGCTGAGCGCATACTTGGCCTCGCGCAGCTTCTCAGTGTAGTACCACCAGTCCCATGCCTCGAGCTTCTCGCCGCGACCCTCAGCGTCCATCATCTTCTGCAGCTCGGCAGCCTCGGCCTTGGCCTTGGGCAGAGCAGCGTTCCAGATGGTCATGAGGAGGTTGTAAGCGGCTTCGGGAGTCTTGGCCATCTTGTCTTCGAGCTGGTACTGGGCGAAGGTCTCATAACCGAAGAGCTGGGCCTTCTGCTGGCGCAGCTTGAGGATGCGGGCGATGACCTCCTTGTTGTCGTTCTCGTTGTTGTTGTCGCCACGGTTGATGTAGCCGAGGTACATCTGCTTGCGCAGCTCGCGGTTGTCGGCATACTGCAGGAAGGGAATCCAACTGGGCTTGTGCAGGGTGAAGAGCCATCCCTCCTTGCCGGCAGCCTGGGCGGCCTCGCGAGCGGCGTTGATAGAGCTCTGGGGCAGACCTGCGAGGTCCTTCTCATCGGTGATAACGAGTTCGAAGGCGTTGGTCTCGGCCAGGGCATTCTCGCCAAACTCGATGCTGGCCAGTGAGAGCTGCTTGTCTATTTCCATCAACTGAGCCTTCTTCTCGGCATCGAGCAGCGCACCACCATTCACGAACATACGGTAATACTTGTCAAGCACCATCTCCTGCTCACGGGTCAGACCGAGCGATGCCTTGGCATCGTAGAGCGCCTTCACACGAGAGAAGAGCGCCTCGTTCATCGTCATATAGGCACTGTGCTCGGTGAGGATGGGTGACAGCTTCTTCTCTGTCTCGCGCATCACATCATCGGCATCGGTTTCGTTGAGGTTGTAGAACACGCCGCTCACCTTGGCCAACTTCTTACCACTGCGCTCAAGAGCTGCGATGGTGTTGTCGAAGGTCGGTGCTTCGGTGTTGTTGGCAACGGCGTCAATCTCGGCACGCTGCTCGGCGAGGCCCTCCATGAAGGCCGCTTCATAATCGGTGGATTGATACTTGGCAAACTCAGGGGCGCCAAAAGGCAGCGACGAATCCGCCAATACAGGATTGTCGTGCTTTGCATTACATGCAGTCAAGGCAACAATGGCCATAGCAATTAATGTTTTTTTCATTGTTTGTTGTTATTGTTGATAAAGTATTAAAAGGCTATTAAGGGAGGATAAGGGTAATTAAGGGAACTTCCATTCACCATTCACCATTCACCACTCACCTCTCACCATTAACCGTTAACCGTTATCTCATCAGCTTCTTCAGGTCGCAGTCGGTCTTCTTGATTCCCTTGCGGAACATCTTGGCGTTGAGCTCGGCACCGAGGAGCGAGGTGTGTGTGTGGTCGCGCTTATAGTACTTGGCCGCCTTCTCCTTGCTACCAGCCTTGCGGTCGAGGTAGTCGGCCGTGAGGTTATGCATATCCACGAAAGCTACGCCGAGTTCGTCGGCTACCTCCTTGGCCCATGAGGCACAGCTACCGGGGCGACGCTCCATCTTGCCACCAGGCCATTCGTTGCGCGGGGTCATGCTGATAATGACAGGGATGCCCCCCTTCTCACGAACATCGCCCACAAACTTACGCAGATACCAGCCATAAGAGTATACCACCTTATACGTACGGTCCTTCTCGAGGCGATACACATGGCTACTGTCTCTCACGCCGCGGATATCGGCACGAGCCTTTCCGCCGGCAATGTCGCCCATATCATTATGGCCAAACTGGATGAGCACATAGTCGCCCGGCTCAATGCTGTTGTACACCTTGTCCCAACGTCCCTCCTCAAGGAAGGTACGGGCACTGCGACCGGCCTTGGCTGCATTGACGAGCGTACACTTCTTCGTGTTGAATACGGTGTGGGCCACACTTGCCCAGCCCCACATGCTGTCTTCGTCCTTGTCCTCATTCTTCACGGTGCTGTCCCCTGTAAAGAACACTACGGGTTTGCCGGCTTCGCGCTTAAACTTCTCCATGGGGAGGTCGAGCGGCAAGAGGTAATCCTTCAGCTCCAGTCCCTCACAAGCAGCAATAGCCTCGGCAGCCGAGCGGGCATTGGTCTTGGCACCAAACTCACTAGTGTGTATTTTGTCGAGGTAGAACATATAGTTCACCTTCCAAGGGCCATAAGCCTCAAACTTGCGTGCGGTAGTACCCTCAAGGTCAATCCAGGGCACATCCATCTCACGTGCAATCTCCTGCTGCCACTTGGTGAAGGTGTCACGCTTGCGTGTGATAGTCGTCTCATTATCCCAAGAGTTGCGCGGAGTCAATGAGCAGAGCACAGGATAAGCCCCCTTGCTGCGTACGTCGCGGATAAACTTGCGCATATATTCACCATAGCTGAATACGGTCTCCACAGCACCTGTCTCCTTGATGGTCACCACCATGCTATCGGTACCGATGCCTGGGATGGAAGCACGGGCACGACCGTGGTCGTACGGGCCATTATCGTTATGTCCGAGTTCGATGATAACCCAGTCACCGGGCTTCACGCCTTCGAGCACGGCAGGCCATAGTCTATTATAGAAGGTGCGGCTACTGGTGCCACCGAGCGCATGGTTCTCCACCGTGATACGACTCTCATCAAAGTATTCATGAGCAAAATATCCCCAGCCCCATTGGCCATTATTGCCGTTACCCAACGTGCCAGTGCGCATGGTGCTGTTACCTACGAGAAAGAGCACAGGGTTAGTTCCCTTACGCGACGAACCAGGCACAGGACGTGCCGTGTTGGCCTTGTTCAAACTATCGAGCGTGAGGTCACGCACCTTGTTTACATCCTCGAGCGGAGCCTTCGTGTCTCTCGTGTTTTGTGCCGCAACGGTCATCGTCAACGCACACAATGCAAGCAGTAGAGTATGTCTTTTCATAATAAGTGTTGTAAAATTGTACAAAAGTAATGTATTTTTTTCATATTTCACACATTACGCTCGCCAATGTAGCATAAAGGAGCGACACTCGTCAAGCAGAAAAGCAGATTCGTGTATCGCCACCCTACACTTCGGCCCTGAATATCGGAGTGGAACATTGTGTAGTGGTATCATAACCAAACCAGTAGCCGTGACCATCGGTTGTGGACAGAAAACAGAGGCGCAACTTTTCATTGTACTCGCCATATACAACATTCCACATCGTAGGTGGCTGCACATGCTTGGTGCGCACCCCCTCGGCTGGACGCTTCTTGAGCGACATGCCAGCCTCAATCCACGCTATCGTGACAGCGGTGAGGTATGTAGGATAGTAGTCACGGCAGAAGAGATAGAGCAGTTCGCCCCTACGCTCGAGGCTCATCGGCTGGTCTATATAGTTGTGACGTGTCAGATGATCGAGGAAGCGATACAGGAAATACGGCTCCCCTAAGAGCAGCTGCCGCGTGATCTGCTGCCATGCCGAAGTATTGTAGTAGGCATCGAGCAGGCGAGAGAGTCGGCGGGCCTCCTGCAGCTCGGCACTCGTGATGGCCTCGGTCGCCAGCACCTCATAAGGAGGCAGTAGCGAGAAGTGCAGACCTAAGCGTGCGGCCTCGCGACGCATCATCGTACCGGGCAGCAGTTTCAAAGACTCCAGCTGTATCTCTCCAGCCTGATAACTGGCAAGCGTGTGTATATCTTCATAAATCTGTGCAAGGGTATAGCGAGGCAGTCCCGCAATGAGGTCGGCATGCGTGATGAGGTTGGGCAGCGAACAGAGGTATTGAAGTCCGTCAAGCGAATGCTCCAATGTTCCCTTGCGACAACTGGCATCGAGCACCTCTTGGCGCAGACTTTGTATGCCGGCCTCCAAGTGGAGCAACCCCGCAGGCAGCGATGCCAACACCTCACGCACACTTTGCGGCAGCAGTGCCGGATGTATCTCCAGATGAAACCGCAGGTGTGGATGATACTCGGCAAAGAGCCGCATCAGCGAAATGGCTCGCTGGGGATGATAGTTGAAGGTGCGGTCAAGGATGCGCACGTCACGGATGCCCCGTCCACGGATGCAGTCAAGCCTAAGGCGAATCGTCTCAATGGGCAATGTGCGTATAGGGTCGCCCACTCCACTGACACAAAAGGCACACGTATTGAAGCAACCGCGCGTAGTCTCCAACTGCACAAAAGGTTTGCTCCACGTAAACAGCGGACTCTCCTCGGGAGCCTTTAGCGAAGCAAAGTCCATCACACGAGCCAATCCGCCATCGTTGTATATACCTTTATATATATAGCACAGCCCAGAGACATCACCCCACGCCTCAGGTTTGTTCCACACATCCAGCCAGCGGGCAAAGCTCTCCTCCCCTTCCCCGCGAAGCACACAAGAGATATACGTATGCTGACGAAGATAAGCCTCATTGCCGCCCAGGAACTCGGGGCCACCGAGTATGACGACGGTCTGTGGCAACAACGCCTTCACCCGCGCCATGATATGCAACAAATGCTCATGAGTGAACAGCCAAGCCGAAGCAGCCACCACATCGGGACGATGGGCATACACCGCATCAACAGCCGTCCCCACAGCCTCTCCCGTAGTCGTGCGCACCACCCGCCACTCCACATCCGTGCGATGCATCACCTGAGCATGCAGCGCAGACAATGCCAACGAACTGTGAGCATACGAACAGTTGAGGTCGAGCCAAAGAATCTTCATCCAATCTATAACAGTTTAAGGCATTACATCCCATTTTCCTCTTGCAAAGTTAATCATTTATATGGACTGTCCGCTACACTTACCGATAATTTAAAAACATTTCATACACTCAAACCACCATTTCATACATTCGCATCGGATATTTTTTGTCATTTGAGAGAAGCGCATTACCTTTGTCCTTGCAAGAACGGCAACAACATTGACCATTCTGCTTTTGATTTGGAATGAAGAAACAACTCGTCATATCAACCTCGATCGACCTGGTGCGCATAGCACCGGAACGCATCATCTATATCGCCTCGGACGGCAATTACTCTACCCTCATGCAGACCGATGGCGAGGTACGTATGCTCACCTTTCAGTTGGGCCAGATAGAGCGCATGATTGCCGACCAGTTGGGCAGCGAGGGCAACAACTTCATTCGCATTGGTAAGAGTCTGATTATAAATCGCTCCTATATATACTACATCAACGTACCCAAGCAGAAGCTGACACTTTCCGATGTGGCATCGTTCAGCCACACCGTAGCAGCATCGAAGGAGGCACTGAAGCAGTTAAAGGAGTTGGTAGAAAAGGAGGCAACACTATGATTCATTTGGAAAAGGAAATATTAGATACGGAGATTCGTGTCATCGGAAGCGACTCGCTCCCCGTGCCCACTCCCGAGCCACCCGAGAAACCTAAAAAGCCAGGTATATGGCGCTGGCTAATATTAGGAGGTATATTTATAATAACAATTATAATAGCAGGGATTATTATACATAAAATTTCAGCATATAAGGAGGCAAAATTATATGCAGAGGAGCCTGCTTACTTCGAACCATTGATAGTGTCGGAACCACTTATAGAGAAACAGCAAATAAATATTCAGCCCAATGATTCTACGGCTATAGGTTATACAGAAATACGCGACACGACTATTAATGATATTCCTATCCGGATGTATATTCCCCACCATGCCGAAATGTCGTTACAGATAGGCCGCATGAACCGTCAAGACACCACCATCGTTTATGCCGCCCAAGCTGCCGATGTGCGGGCCGACAATGGCGGTATCGTAGGAGCCTTTGTTTTAAAAGGTGAACCTAAAGCGTGGGGATTATCCAAGAAAGGTTATTGTGCCTCCATTGATGGTAAGGTCACCATTGGTGTGGCCGACAATTCACCGCTGTTTGAAAAGGCAACCGAGCGTGGCGGATATTTTTTCCGCCAATATCCACTGGTCGATAACGGGACACCCATCTTTAATGAGCCCAAAGGAAAGGCCATCCGCCGAGGCATTTGCGATATGGACGGTGTAATATTTATGGTAGAGACCCTCACCAAGGAGTCCTTCTACGACTACGCCCAGGCACTGGCCGATATGGGTATCGACAATGCCATCTACCTCGTAGGCTCCACCGCCTACGGCTGGGCAGTCGACAAGCAGGGCATCGCCCACGAGTTTGGCGAAGACAATTTCTACACCGGCCGCCACCGCATGCCTAAGAACACAAATTATATTGTGTGGAGGAGGAAGTAGAAGACGCGCTCCTTGTCAGTATATGCACTCTCCGTTTCCTATCTGCCAGTGTCCGCCAATCAGGGATAACAGACTATAGCCTTGCACCTTATCGGCGGACACTGCGGACAATAATCCATATCTGCCGACTGTCTGCCATTAGGTGAGACATCTCCTGATGCAATGCTCCTCAAACACTGCGATTATATAGCTTATACCTTGTTGTTACACCAACAAAGTCATTTACCGCTGCGCAACGGTAAGGTTGCTGTTGCCCAACGGTAACCTTGCTGCCCGGCAAGGGTAAGGTTGCCGTTGCGCAGCGGTAAATAAAAACACACCTCCGTTTCAGGGAGAAACGCATTGCTGACACTCCTATATTTAGATACGTCCGTCACTGCTAAGTAGGCCTCCTTTGTATGTATGGCGGATACCGGCCTACATGGGAATTTGTCCGCAGTGTCCGCCATTAAGCATCAGCCATTCATTGTGTTAGGCGGCATTGGCGGACGGTGGAAGATGAAAAGCGAATAATACTTTTTTAGACCATCGCAAGTGCAACGCGCGACAACGTGTCTAAATTCCCAAAGGTTTTTGCTAACGTTATCGTCTACGTACACGCTTTGCGTGTTTTCATACACCCAGAGAACTATTTCATACATTTATTATAAATTCCACTTGCTTTTTTATTTTTTATTTTTACCTTTGTACCATCCTTGCGCCGATGCCTTAAGCCAGTTGTACGGATTAAGGAGGTTGGGCGGGGATGACATAATGGAAAAGGCGTTTACTTGACGCTTTGGTTTTGATGCTTCTGAACTTCGCAACTTCTTAAGGTTTGTCAAAAACAAAGCAACGGTGAATGTCTCATGGGTATGTTTTCGTACTCCTTTGTTATATTAGTCGTGATGATTGGTGTAATGTAAGGTGCGTATATACATATCGGCGTGAGGCTTCGCGTTGCTCGTTTCGACAAACCGGGCAATGCGAAGGCCTAGAAGCATGAAGCGAGCAACAAGTGATTGGCTTCACGCTTTTTTTGTAGCAACTTGTCATCAGGAGCCAATGGAAAAGTCGCGTGCGTTTGACCCCCGATGGCGAAGTTGCGTTGACCCCCG
>CAZMZC010000068.1:0-14827 GCA_964570685.1 uncultured Bacteroidaceae bacterium
TATCGCACTGAAGCACCGTTGATTACACTCGAAAATGTTGCGTAAAATCCGTCGTAAATGGGGCGCAGCAAAGCTGCGACGAAGACAGCTGCGCTGTACGATAACGAAAAGCAGCAGAACTGCAACCAAGGGCGGCAAGCCGCCCCGCTCACCGCTCACCTCTCACCGTTAAACGTTAATCGTTAATCATTAACCATTCATCGCCCCAAAAAACATTTAGTTTTCTTAAACTTTTTGCTAGTTTGCATTTTTGTATATATATTTGCACAAAAGAAAGCAATATGTTGCAGATACCAGTACTGAATAGCATTAAAGGCATAGAGAAGCAGTATGATACGGGCGAGCTACCCGTTCTCGTCACTTGCTCTGACAAGAATTCATATATATGCAAGTATATGCGTTCGTCGGTAAGTGCCTACAAGTTGGTCAGCGAGTTTGTTGGCGCAAATATGATAGCGTGCTGGGATATAAGAAGCCCCAAAACTGCATTCGTAAGGATTGCCCCTGCACATTGGGCCAAGGTGTACTCCACCCACACCCATGCTGTTTCGTGGGGATATGCCATGCTCAGTGATGTGGCTGATGTCAACAATGCCATGTTGCAACTGGTGGAAAAGGGTGAGCATATACTGAATCAGTTGCTCAAGATTGCCCTGTTTGACTTTTGGATAGCCAACGAAGACCGCACATACAACAATGCCAACTTGTTATATGACGTCAAAGGAAAGAGACTGATTTCTATAGACTATGGAGGCATATTCAACACCTCTTCGTATGATTTCCCGTTGTGCCAGCTGACATCTACCGACACGATATTGTATGCTGATATATTCAGACACGTATCAGAAGCATTTAAGAGCACGTATGTATTGGAAATGGCTCGGTCGTTGCGGAACTATTACGAAAAGTCGCTGGAGAGATGCCTCTATATGAAGGAAGAGATAATAAACCACATTCCTAAGGAATGGAACATATCAGCTGATATGGTTGAGAAGAAAATCAATCAGCTGTTTACCGAAGAATGGGAAGAAGGGGTTTGGGAAAATTTTATAAATTGTGTAACTGATAATCTGGAGATATGAAAACGAACGGTTTGAAATATAGTATCATATATGGTGTTATCCGTCCTGAGATTTCTGAGCAACTCAGCATCGGTATTGTATATGTGGAGGACAACGCGGTCAGCGTGCGCTATTCAAAGAAGAAGCTGGACCTGCTGAAAAGCCTCTTCTCGGTGCAGGAGTACGACTTCGTCAGGAAGATGCTGTATTCGCTTGGCCGCAATGCGACCTTCAAGTCTGCCGATACAATCAACTACCTCGCCCGATACTCGAACAACCTCATCGCCCTGTCGCAACTGCAGCCCATCGACATTGCACCTACCGAAGAGAGCAAAGACTGGCTATACCGCAACTATGTGTATTCAAGATAAGATTGTGATACTATGGTAAAAACAGCAGAGCGGAGGCATGCCTCCGCTCATCGTTCGTTAATTCGTTAAACGTTAATCTTTAATCGTTTTTATTATCTACGTGCAGGTGCTGCAATCTGGTCTACAGTGCCATCGCTATCGTCAAGGTCAAGTTCATCGGTCAAGGAGAGTTCCATGACGGCATTCTCGCTTGTTCCATCTACCTCCTTGAAGGGGTTGTTTGCCAAGATGATGCGTGGGATGTAGTAACCTGCAGGGTTGGTTGTGGCATCATCGCTCACACGGTCCATCATGATGATACCTGTAGACTTACCGCCAAGGTCTTTGGTCAACAAGTAGTTGTAGAACTTATTGTTCATCCATTGTGCGAAACGTGAGATGTTGCCAGACATACCTGCTTTATTTGATGCACCAGACAAAGGTCGATATTGTGTTCGAAAATACAATTGCCGATAAAAGCTCATTTCTGTCAAAGAGTTTGGCAAGTATGAGAACTCTATGTTCTTGTCTATAAAATATCCACATAGAGAGTTTATGTATAAAATCTTGCCCGTTTGATCGCTCAACGCTTTATCAAATGTCTCTTGGACGTTCGAGAATTTTTCGTTAGTAGAGTTTGCCCAAAAGAAATCTTTCGTGTAGGATACGTTGTTCGCAGTATAAGTCAGATAGAAGCATGTATCAATATCTGACACACGCATCCACTCTTGCACCCATGCGTCAAAGTCAGCATCTCCTGCACTGTTTTTGGCATTATATGCAAAGTCTGTACTCAATTGATTTAGCGTACTTATGCTGTCAATATAGTTGTAAGTGATGGTAGTTTTAGTATCATATTGGATAGAAGACACATCAAAAGGGCGTCCAGGTTTGTCGTCATACCCTAATTGATTCTTAATTGTAGTAGACAAGTCGTTCCAGGCATCATTTCCTGTACCACGATAAAAGGCTGACGCTGTATATCCACGCCTTACCCATTTGTCTTTCATTGCACCCCAGCCTTCTACAACTAAAATCTTTTCATTAATAGTATAAGTAGGATATGCGTTCTTTGTTATAGAAGTTATGTTAGAGCCAGAATTTAGAGTAAGAAAATCGTCTTCCCCCTCCGATAGTGGACGAGCTATACAGAACAGTTTTCCTCGAGCATCAGCAAGAGTCATTGATGGCGAGTAGAGTGCTGTGCCAGTTTCTATTTCTATTTGACTAGCGTCAACCGTGTTTTCAAATTTAACTGGCCATTCATCACCATCATATAATGTTCCGTTAGTAACTTCTGTCCAGAAAGTGTTCAATTGGGTCATAAATGTTGCAGGAGAACGTCCATAATCGACGCTACCGTTGTTGTTAGTTTGGTCTCTTGAATCCCAACCGTCGTTTTGCTGATAGGTGATAATCACCATGGCAAATTCCGTAGGATGGTCAAGGAGATTTCCCTTAACGGCTTTTACTGCATTGGTCAATGTTATTCCGCAATCTACGGTGTTGCATCGCACGTTCAAAGAGCCCAAATCGCCATTGGTTGTAGAGTGCTTGTCCACAGTGAATTCGAAGCAACGAATACCTTGCTCCCAAAGTTCATCAATAGTGAGACTCTGCTCAAGGAAGGTTTCATTGCTGTCCCAATTAGTGGTATGCCCACTCGCGGCACCACCGGCTGCAGGAATAGATAGCAAACTTAACGTCTTGTCTGTTCCATCTTCATTTTTGTTAGATATGCTCGCCATCCATTTGTCCAATTCTACATCCGTAACAGCCTCCGTGAAGCCAACCCTTACTCCATTGATGAAGTTCTTGGTCTTGGCTTGAATGATATTAACACCGGTGGCAGTACTTTTCAGCGTTGCTTTCTTTGTGGCAACTCCCTTGGCATATACCAACGACACGTCAATCGAGGACAGGTGGGTATTCATTATCATAAATGCCGTGAAGGTAAGTTTGTCGCCAGGGTTCAAGTCAATGGTGCTACCCTCTGCAGCTACAGGTATGGTAATTGTCTTGTAGGAGTCGTCCGATGAGGTGTTTGTAACAGTTCTTGAGGAAATCTCGGTGGTGAAGTCTCCACAAATCACATTGCTGGACGAAAGTGATACGAGAGAAAGGCCTTCAATGGCAAACGATCCGGTGTTCTCAAGTGTCATCTCAACGGCAGTAACGATAGGCTCGAATGTCAACTTGACACTGCTGGAAGGCGAAGTCACCGTTTCATCGGCTACCATATATGCATAACGCATAGAGGGGTGGATGGTGTAGTGCTTTTTCTTTACGCTGTTTCCGTCCTTGTCTGTGGTGGTTTCCGTCTCAGACTCCTTAGGGGCGACAAACGTCGATGGGCGCTGAAGGTTGGGCAAGTATGCCGTAATCTTGTCATCTCCTAATGTCAATGCGTTTGCCGCTACGGCATCGTCTTCATATTTATTCAACATCTCTGGAGATGGATATACGGCATAGAACTTATGCTCGCCCGAGCCCCAATAGAGACCTGAAGCGTCACTGATAGTGGTCAATCCTGAAGAATGGGTAGTTTCATACGTTTCGTCTGTAGGGTCACCACCACCTCCAACGTAGTTGCCGTCTTCATCAAACGGGTCGGCTATATAGTCGGTAACGGTATAGTCACAATGGTTCAAGTCGCTTTCGCCCTCTTCACCCAAAGTGGCGGCTTCGCAATAGATGCGCACGATGTCGCCTTCGTACCATTTGATTTCTGTGCCAGTAGTTCCCTTGTCACCGTATACTGTACGTGTCTTGTTGGGGCTAGTGGCCTTATACTGTAATGTACTGCCAAAGACAATTATATCACCTGGTTTTGCTGGGGTTAAGTTGCCGCCTCCCCAGAGATTTTCATCGTTGCAACTGCTGAATGCGAGGGCTACAGCCGCAAGCAGCATGAAATATAGATTCTTGTAGTTCATAATATTCTGTCTCCTTAAAAAACACTTTTAGTCCCATGATGAAAGAGAGAAACTTCCACTCTCATACGATTCGGTGCTTTCGTTGAATTTCGCATCTGAGAAGTCAACTTCCGTACCCGTTTTATGTTCGCTTGCTTCTACTGTTCCCGGCCCATATATCGAGCTACAGAATCCCCCTTCGAGTTCTACGGTAGCCCGTTGGGTGACGGGCGTTGTGTAATGTCTTTTTGTCTTCATCGTTGTTGCATGCATTGCTGTTGTTCTAATATACTTATTGTGTTGATTCTTACTTTTTTACACAAAATGATTAATCTCTCGGTAAGAGATTAATCATTTTTCGCCCTCATTTTAGAAGCTGTTTGGATTTCATTTCAAGTTTAGTTGATAGCCATTTTTGAGTATATTTGCACTCTCGGTTCGTAGCAAATAGTGGTCTATTTGCAAGAAATGAGAGGGCAAAGATGCCCAAAAGGGCCTCAAATAAACTGAAAAGTTCTTCAAAGACATATTAACGGTAAAATCCAAACAACTTCTTAGTACAGCAAAGCTGTCTTTTTTCCCGTTCATCGTTCGCGTCAGCGACTCCTCTCACCTCTCACCGCTCACCGCTCACCGCTAACCCATAACCCTTAACCCCTCACCGCTCACCTCTAACCCCTCACCGCTAACCGCTCCTCGTTAATTGTTAATAAAAAGTACTATTTCTTGCCGATATCGGCAAGAAATAGTACTTTTGTAGCGTTTTTATGAATTAACCTTGCCGATAGGAGGGAATAGTATGGATTATATCTCGGTATCTGAGTTTGCCAGTCAGCATGGCGTATCGGAACGCACCGTGCGCAACTATTGTGCCACGGGAAAGATTACAGGAGCCTTCCTTACTGGGAAAACCTGGAACATACCCGCCGACGCCATATTGCCAGTTCGCGGACAGAGGCGTGTGACACCACTGCTTGCCGCATTGCGTGAGCAGAAACAGATGCATCATGCAGGAGGCATATATCATCGCACGCAGATAGACCTCACATACAACTCAAACCACATCGAGGGCAGTAGGCTCACCCATGATCAGACACGCTATATCTTCGAGACCAACACAATAGGCATCAGCGACGAGAGCATCAACGTGGACGACATCATCGAGACCAGCAATCACTTTCACTGTATCGACCTCATCATAGACCATGCCGAGGAGCGGCTCACCGAAGCCCTCATCAAAAATCTGCACCATGTGCTGAAGTCCGGCACATCCGACAGCCGCCGCGAATGGTTTGCCATAGGTGAATACAAACGACTTCCCAACGAGGTGGGAGGCACCGAGACTACCCCACCCGACGAAGTGGGACAAGCCATGAGAGCCATGCTGCAAGAATACAACGCCAAGCGCAACAAGACGTTGGAGGATATCGTAGACCTGCACCATCGGTTTGAACGTATCCACCCCTTTCAAGATGGTAACGGTCGCGTTGGCCGCCTCATCATGTTCAAGGAATGCCTTGCCCATGGGCATGTACCCTTTATCATCACCGACGAACTAAAGATGTTCTATTATCGCGGCCTGCAACACTGGCCCCACATCAAGGGCTACCTCATGGACACATGCCTTACCGCACAAGACAACTACAAAGCACTGCTGGTGTATTTTAAGATTAACGGTTAGGGGTGAGCGGTTAGGGGTGAGCGGTTAGTGGTGAGTGGTTAGCGGATGAGAGGTTAGCGGATGAGCGGTGAGGGGAGTCGCCACGATAATGAAGACGAAAACGAAGACGAAGACGAGACTCCATAACTCAGGGGAAACGCATTATAAAAGAGTATTATATGAGCCTTGATAATTTACACATAGACAGTCCTTTCTTACGCTAAACTTTGATTTTCACACAGAAACAGAATATGAATATAAATTTCACGCGGAAATCACAGAAAGCACAGAAATTTCATGCTCGCTATTGCTTGCATGCGCCATCCGGGTGGAAGCACTCGGCGGAACGCCGACAGTAGCGGACGAACCTTTAGGTCGACGCCCGAAGGGGCTGAAGTCAAGCGACGCGCTTTCTGTGCTTTCTGTGAATTTCTGTGTGAGACAAAAGATTGATTATCCGAGAGAAATATATAAGCAGCGTCTAATAGATTTATAATGCGTATTCCCTGCCCCATAACCTCTCACCTCTCACCCCCTAACCGCTAACCGCTAACCCCTCACCACTAACCTCTCACTGCTCCCCCTTACCCCTAATCCACAGCCAAAGGCTGTCCCCTTTAATCGTTCCACGATAAATCGTTTTCACGCCATTCATAACCCACTTAGGTCCAAGTTGAAGTGCTTAGCGGCAAATTGTCTGATTGAATATGTTTTGCCTATCTGACGTGCTCCAATAACCAATAATGCACCTTTATTCGTCTCATAGAAGTGCTCTATGTCTCTCTCGAAATCTTCCTTTTTAGCATAGTCCCGCATTTTTCCAAAGCAAAAATAGTGCATTTCTTGCATTTTTCCAAAGCTGTTTCGATAAAAAAAATGCTTTTTTCCCAAAAAAATGAAGTGGAATGCAGCCAAGAAACTCAAGTGCAACAATCTTACGCTTATAACCTTCGAAGAGCATGAAACAATTGAAGAGGATGGCTATACTGTACATGCTATTCCTGCCACAGAATGGTTGCTTAACAAATAAATCTTAGTTTACGCATCCGACGCTTTCGCCCCGCGTGTTCTCGTTAATCATTAAACATTAATCGTTAAACATTAAACATTATCATACGTTCGCGTTAGCGGCTCCTCTCACCGCTAACCGCTCCCCGCTCCCCGCTCACCGCTCACCTCTAACCCATAAAATTTTGGCATCCAGAAAAAAAGCTCTACCTTTGTAGCGAAAATGGAAATCGATGTCCGTTAACCGTTAAACAATAGCACAAAACGACAAGGCATGAAAAAAGTCATCACCTATGGTACATACGATTTGCTCCATCAAGGACACATCAATCTCTTACGACGTGCCAAGGAGTTAGGTGATTACCTTATCGTAGGTGTCACTAATGATAACTTCGATCGTGAGCGTGGCAAGCTCAATGTTTGCAATAATGTGCTTGAACGTGTCGAAGCAGTCAAGGCTACAGGTTTAGCCGACCAAATCATCATTGAAGATTATCTCGGACAAAAGATTGACGATATACAGAAGTACGATGTAGACATCTTTGCTATAGGCTCTGACTGGGAAGGACAGTTCGACTACCTCAACGAGTTTTGCCAAGTTATCTACCTACCGCGCACCGAAGGCATATCTTCTACCATGCTTCGCGACGAACGCCAGCAAACGGTACGTGTAGGCATCGTTGGCTGTGGACGTATAGCCAACAGGTTTGTTCCCGAGACTAGATTTGTCAATGGCATTGAAGTTACAGGCGCTTACGACCACAACATGGAAATCGCCAATACGTTTGTAGAAACGCATCACCTAAACACCGTCTATTCATCCTATACCGATCTATTAGCCGATGTTGATGCCGTTTACATAGCCACCCCCCACCTCAGCCACTATGAGCTATCCTTACAAGCCATACAAGCCAAAAAGCATGTACTCTGCGAGATTCCCTTAGCACTCTCCTTTAGAGAAGCCGAAGAATTATATAAATTAGCCGAAGAGCAACAGGTGGTATTATTAGAGGCCCACAAAACCGCACATTGTCCTGCATTCAACCACTTAATCGTCATGATAAAGAGTGGTATCATCGGCGAAGTTGTAGATATCGAGGCCTCTCTTTCTCGCCTACTCCCCGACAAGTCACGACGCGAATTCGACGCCACACAAGCTGGTGGCTCCATGTACGAGTCGGGAGTATACCCCCTGCTTCCTATATTCAAACTACTAGGCACAGAGTATAAGAACATCAACTTTTACTCTCGTATGGAAAATGGGGTAGACATATATACCAAGGGAGTACTACGCTACCCCACTGCAGTTTGCTCTTTCAAACTTGGGTTAGGGGTAAAGACCGAAGGCAATCTTATCATCTCAGGCACTAAGGGATATGCCTACGTTGCAGCCCCTTGGTGGAAAACCGACTATTTTGAACTGCGCTACGAGGATCAGAATCAAAACAAAAAGTTCTTCTATAAATGGGATGGCGAGGGACTACGCTACGAGATACAAGAGTGGATGTCATGCATCATCAATAACAGATATGAAAGTTCACGTTTACGGAGAGCCGAGAGTATCGCTATGGCAAGGGTAATGCAGCAGTTTGCGGAACGTATAAACTTTATGGAGATATGACACACGCCATTGTAACAGGAGGGTCTTCTGGGATAGGACTAGGTGTCGCCAAAATGCTCATCTCAAAAGGCTATTACGTCTATGCCACATACGTAGGTGCAGACCTCACTGAAAAAACAGATAACTTAGAAGCGATAAAGATAGACCAGACCAATCGTACTGAGTTGTACAAATTTATAACCTATATAAAGGAATCGTGTACATCCATTGACTGTATCGTATGTAATGCAGGAATGACAATACGCAAATCATTCACTGACACTACGGACAGCGACTGGGACAACATGATGGAGGTAGCAGTTAATTCACACTATATATTAATCAGGGAACTATATCCACTAATACCCTCCAATTCTAGGATTATTTTTACAGGTTCTCAAATGGGCTTGATGCCTCATGCTACGATACTTAGTTATGGGGTCACCAAAGCAGCCGTTCACGCTCTCACCAAGAATCTCGTAAAAGAATTTGAAGGCACTGGTACCACTGTAAATGCTATCGTTCCAGGCTTCGTTGAAACACCCTGGCAAAAAGAAAAGCCCGAAGAGATCAAACAAAATATATACCACAAAACAGCCATCCATCGTTTCGCTACCATTGACGAGGTCGTTGACGCCTATCGTTTTTGTTTGGAAAATCCATTTGTTAATGGTAGCTTAATAGAGATTAACGGAGGGTATTCGTATAAATAAAAGACTATCTTACTAGATGAATATCAGAAGTTTTTTAAGACATATCAAAATAAACATCCTCCTCCCTCTATACCAAAAGGGGTTGGTTATGCGCCTAAGGCATAAAAAGCAAATCAATGTTGTTTTTGTTGCGATGTCACTCCCCATGTGGCGCTATCAGAATCTATATAAACTCTTAAGCAATCATCCTCGATTCAACACCTCCATCCTTATCCTTCCATGTATTCAATGGACAAAAGAGCAGCAAGCCAAAGATAGAGCAGAACTCTTAGAGTTTTTCCATGAAAAAGGATGCGAACCTGTATTAGGAGTCAAAGATAATGGCAGCCGCATAGATATCAGAAAAGAGCTGCAACCTGATATTCTTTTCTATCCACAGCCCTATATAGGTAACTTCCACGAAGAATTCGACATACCCAACTTCTTCGACAAACTTCTGTGTTATTATCCCTATGCCTTTTGGCGCAGCAAGGATTTTTGGTCATACGACCTCCCCTTCCACAATAAAGCATGGAAACTATTCTACTCCACCGAACTGCACCGGAAGGATGCACAGCAATATGCATTCAATAAAGGCCGAAACGTAGAAATTGTCGGTTACCCTAATACTGACAACTTTCTTTTCAAGGAACATACTGATGTGTGGAAATCACAAAACAAGCCCCAAAAACGCATTATTTGGGCACCACACTTCACCATATTTAACGGAGGATACATTACCCAATCAAATTTCCTATGGATGTCTCATTTCATGTTGACCATTGCAAAGAAGTATGCCGATAGCATACAATTCGTTTTCAAGCCACACCCCCGTCTGTATACTGAATTGTGCAAACATGAGGAGTGGGGAGAAGAAAAGGCCACAGCCTATTACAACGAATGGCACAACATGGATAACACCCAAATTGAGACAGGTGAATTTGTTGACCTATTCATGACCTCCGATGCCATGATACACGACAGTGGATCATTCTGCGTTGAATACCATTATTCTGGCAACCCCGTCATGTATATTGCCGACAACTTTGAAGAACAAGTAGCCGAGATGGCTGAGTTTGGTCAATTGGCTATGCGCCAGCACTACATTGGGAAAGATGAACAAGACATTATCCACTTCATCGAGAATGTCGTATTGGCAGGCAATGACCCGATGAAGGAAGGCCGTGAGGAGTTTGTGAAGCAGTATCTGCTCCCGCCCAACGGAAAAACTGTTGCCGAGAACACGATGGACGTATTATTAAAAGCATTCTGCAGATGATTATCTTCTACATATTACTTGCTGTTCTCGTAGTTTCCCGTCTACGCTTTATCGCCAAGGGATTCCACACCGACTATCTGTCCTTTGACACCACCAACGCTATCAAAGGTATATTCATTCTATTGGTATTTATCAAGCATGCCACACCATACATATTTAACTCGGGATACATCTATGAAGGATGGAGCGGAAAAGTTTTTCATTTCATCGATGGGCATGTAGGTCAATGGATTGTAGCTATGTTCCTTTTCTATTCCGGTTATGGCATCATGGAGTCCATTGCCAAGAAGGGACAAGCATATATAGCAGCTATCCCTCGGAAACGGCTCCTTACCGTACTTATCAACTTTGACATCGCTGTTCTTGCTTTCATTGTCGTAGGATTATTGTGCGGCAATACCTACACCCCACTACACTATATTTTATCATTCACTGGGTGGGAATCAGTAGGTAATAGCAATTGGTACATATTCGTCATACTGCTATGCTATGCCATTACTTACTTGTCGTTCTCTAACACATACATACATACCCACTTCAAGAAGTGGGTTCTCTGCTTCAGTCTACTAATTACAAGCGTCATCATTTTATCTTACCTCAAGCAGGAATATTGGTACGATACCATGCTCTGCTTTGGTGTCGGCATGCTTTACTCCATCCTGAAGGAGAAATTAGAACCCACTATCCAAAAATATTATTGGGGCATACTTGGCCTGCTTATAATATTACTGATAGCTGTAGGCCACATACCTTTGCATGCCAAAGGATTAGTGTATAATAGTTTTCACATCATTTTCTGCTTACTGATTATCACTATTAGCATGAAAGTCAAGATCAACAACAAGGCACTTATTTGGTGTGGCAACAATCTTTTCCCGCTATACATCTATCAGCGCATACCAATGATTGTCCTATCCACAATAGGAGGTGGGGGCTGGATTAGCACTTATCCAGTTCTATACACGGTAGCATGCCTGATTATCACGCTTACCATTACCTATCTGTATAAATACTGGGCTGTAAAATTATAATTTTTATGAGTGAACTAAAAGAACAAACGCTATCAGGAGTCAAGTGGAGTGCCATCGGTCGTTTCTCTACACAGGGCATCAGCTTTGTCATTGGATTGGTGCTTGCCCGCCTTCTCTCACCCTCCGATTATGGTACGGTGGGCATGCTCGGTATATTCTTCGCCATAGCGCAGACCTTCATCGATAGTGGCTTCGGTTCCGCCCTTATCCGAAAGAAAGACTGTACCGATGCCGACTACTCCACCGCCTTCTATTTCAACATCGTAGTTGGCATAGTATGCTTTCTCATTCTATTCCTATCCGCCCCCCTTATTGCCGACTTCTTCGACACCCCTATACTGAAAGATATTGCTCGAGTCCTCGGCATCAATCTGTTTGTCAACTCACTCACCATTGTCCAAGGTGCTAAGTTGACCGCAGCCCTCGATTTCAAGTCACAGGCCAAGATAGGCCTCATCACCACACTACTATCAGGCATCATAGGCTTGACGATGGCATACCTTGGCTTTGGCGTATGGAGCTTGGTATATCAGTCCATATCATCCACTATCATCCGTGCTATCCTTTTATGGATAGTCACCCGCTGGAAGCCACAAAAATCCTTTTCTCGCGAATCGTTCAAGTATCTCTTCGGCTTTGGCAGCAAAATCCTTACGGCCAGTTTGCTCCACACCATTTATGCCAATCTCACCACCATCATCATCGGTAAGTTCTACACCGCCAAGGACTTAGGTTATTACTCACGTGGTGAGAGT
Organism: uncultured Bacteroidaceae bacterium; assembly: GCA_964570685.1. Taxonomy (GTDB): domain Bacteria; phylum Bacteroidota; class Bacteroidia; order Bacteroidales; family Bacteroidaceae; genus UBA1189. The sequence goes on from CAZMZC010000068.1 coordinate 12,352, forward strand.
ATGGCAACACTGCCCAGTTCCAATATAATGGGCATTCTTCAAAGTGTCACCTACCCCATCCTGTCTAAGATACAAGACGATGACACGCGCCTGATGCATGTATATCGGAAGTATATCAGCATGGCTTCTATGCTTATCTTCTTCGGGATGTTCCTAATGGCCTCTTTAGCCGAACCGCTCATCATCACGGTGCTGACCGACAAGTGGGCCAACTCCATCATCTACCTGCAGGTCTTCTGCTTCGCCTGGATGTTCGACCACCTCTGCGTACTCAATCTCAACATCCTCTACGTCAAGGGACGTTCCGATCTGGTACTACGCCTCGAGGTCATCAAGAAGACCATCTCCATCTCCATGATTGTAGCCGCTATCCCCTTCGGCGTATTGGCTATATGTATCTCAAGAGCTATATATACCCAGATTGCCGTCATCATCAACACCTATTACACTGGTAAGCTATATGGTTTAGGCTACATCGATCAGGTCAAGGACTTCAGTAAGTACTTGATATGCTCCATCATATCCGTGCTCCCCGCCTACCTGCTCACCTTCACCAGCATCCCCTCCATCATCACCCTCATTGCGGGTGCCCTTATCGCCTGCATACTCTACTGGGTATTGCTAAGAAAAGATGAAAATTTCAAAGAAGTAGTTGCATTGGTTGTAGAGAAGATAAGACCGAGAAGAACGATTAACGGTTAAATGGGTTATGGGTGAGCGGTGAGTGGTGAGAGGTGAGCGGTGAGAGGAGTCGCTGACGCGAACGAAGACAGCTGCGCTGTCTTTATTTTTCCTATTTCCCGAACTTTTTTGCACGTTTCTTTTTTTTTAGGAAAGAATTGCGTATATTTGTCCTAAATTTCAGGAAAGCATAAAAGCTATGGTACGTGACGAAAAGCACGCTTTGCGTGTTTTCGTAGCGGTTTGCCGTCCTCCGTGCACTCTGCTGCATTTCGTTATCGTCATCGTACAGCCTCTGGCTGTCCTCCACTCACCTCTCACCCATAACCCTTAACCCAACAGCAAAGCTGTCCCCTTTTAGGTTGCGGGTGTCGGTAGTTGCACGTAAGATTCAGTAAACATGATAAATAACGACCGACACCCCCGTTGCGGAGGTGTCGGTAGAACACTAAACTCTAAACTCTAAACACTAAACACTAAACTCTAAACACTAAACGCTAAACACCTTATACACCCTGCGATGCTGATGCTCCACCCGTTTGAAGCCCCATTCGCGGAGCAGGGCACCGAAGTTCCGTTCACATACGCCACGCATGATACGCGGGTTGCGCTGGCGCAACTCCTCATATATCTCGGCAGCCGACATCAGCTGGGGTTTCTCTCCTTCGCGAGGGAGGCGGAAGTACTTCATGCAGTGCTCCTCCACGGGAGGCATGCAGCGGTAGGCGCGGTTGCGCAGCTCGATGTCGGTCACCTCCTCGGCGGTGAAGTGGTGCCGCTCACCATTACTTAACAGGTGCATGCACTGCGCATACAGCTGCTCATACTCGATGGGCGTGTCCACATCGATCATGTGTGCCAGCTCCACGCAGAGGAAGCGGCGGCTACCCGTGGTGTCGGTGAGCAGGTGCGGCGTGTTGCTGGTGCCGATGAACGAGGCTATGCGGGGCAGCGTGGTGGCATTGCGGGCGTAGGCCTTGCGCATGCGCAGCGAGGGCATCTGCATCAGGTTCTTCAGCGTGCTCTGCTTGCGGGCCGAGTAGCGGTCATACTCGTCGAGGTTGATGAGCAGGCAGTCCGTCAGGCGGCGTTCACACTGGCTCTCCGCCGTGAGGTCGAAGTTATCGGTGTAGAACATCCTCAACCGGGGCGGCAGCAGAAGGCGGCAGAAGGTGCTCTTGTGCCATCCCTGCTGCTCGCTGATGAGGATGGGTGCCACGCTATTGGCATAGAGCGCCTCTTCCCTACCCTGCGCCTGTGCCACGAAGGCCAGCAACCAGCGACTGAGGTAGCCCACCATCACCTCATCATCGGTGAGGCGGCGCATCAGGGGAGCGATGCGGTCCCGTCCATCCCACTCGGGCAGTGTGGCGAAATAGTGCTTCACGGGGTGATAGTCCTCGATGTGCATCGACTCTATCGCCGTGCGCAGTCCATCGATCTTCCAGAAGTCGATGCCCTCACGCTGCAGGTCGGTGAGCCAGGTGCGGTACACACGCTGCGTGGCAGGCCGGTACTCACCCTGCGGCTCATCCCTGCGGCGATACTCCGTCTGCTCCGTCAGCACATTGTAGCGCAGGTCATAGTCACGACGGACAAACTGCTCCAGCTCGGGAAGCGAAGGACGTTTACAATGGACAATTGACAAGGGACAATTGACAATTTTCTCCTCATCGTTAACCGTTAATCCTTCCTCGCTCACCGCTAACCGCTCACCACTAACCGTTAATCCTTCCTCGCTCACCGCTAACCGCTAATCCTTCCTCGCTCACCGCTAACCGCTCACCACTAACCG
>CAZMZC010000069.1:0-14792 GCA_964570685.1 uncultured Bacteroidaceae bacterium
ATAAGAAAAATATACAAGAAGACAAACACAGGGTTTTGCGGGTGCGCCGATTTTAGTCAGACAAGGGCTCGGCTTAGCTCCGCTTTCTTCCTTTTCACTCGGCTTGTACTAACTTTAGCTTGCGCTTCGCACAAGCAGAATTTAGGCTGCGGCTCGGAAAACTGCAAATAAATTTGCGTTTTCACTCGCCTTGCACTAAATTTAGCGACTTCGTCGCAGAAGATACACGGCGCCTCGGAATAAAAAATAATAAATTATTTTGTTCTCCTCTCGGCTTGTTGTATCTTTGCACGATATTACAAGAATTATGAGTAAATGGATTGAAGAAAGTGTGCTGCAGCAGGCGGCAGCGGAGGGTATGGATGCTTTCCTGAAGGTATTTGCCGACGGCTACTGGCGCTGCCTCGACGGTGAGCTGACGGCCGAGACTATGCCGCGCCTCACGGGTAGCCAGCACGTGCTGCTGGGCTACAGCATATTGCACGAGGAACTGATGGACGGTGGCTTCTGCCAGCTGATACAGAATGGCTACGGCCCCTACATATTCGACAATCCCTTCGCCAAGGCAATGCGCCTGTGGGGATTGCACGACTTCTCCAAGGTGATATACAAGGCCAAGGAGGTGTATGATGAGTATAAGGAAGACCTTACGCGCGAACGCACCGACGAGGAGTTTATGGCCATGTATGAGCAGTACCCGCAGTTCGATGATCTGGAGGACTACTTCATCGAGAATGAGGAGCAGATAACGGCTACCATCGCTTACTATGTGGATGAGCATGTGGAGGAGTTCCTGGTGTAAATTAAAAATTAAAACTACTAACCCCTAAACTCTAACCACGTAGCGTAGCGAGAGCAATGATAAGCTCGCTTAATCATTGCCGAGCAAGCAAGTGGTCTTAAATGTAAAACATTTATAAACACTAAACAATAAAAGTAAACAAAGAATATATGAAGAAGAAAGTTTTATTTTGCGTCGCTTGTGTGGCGACTTTGCTGATGACCTCGTGCTTTGAAGAAACGGGTTACAGCTATACATCGACCTTTTCACGTATCGTGACTATTGACCGTAGCGCTACACCGCTCAAGCTGATAGCTGACTATACGGGTGAGACGTTCAAACTTGACAATCTGACCTCGGAGGAGCAGCTCAGCTTGTATGACTTGCAGGATGCCAACCGTGCTTTTGTGACTATCAATCTCAATGTGGACAATTCGTATAAGGCCCAGTGGACCCTTGTTGAGGGTAAGGCCATCAAGGTGAATCCTGTGTGGAACAAGCCGTTGCCCGAGGGAACTCAGATAAATGCGCTGAGCGGTCTGCAAAATTATACGGTAGAGAGTGCGTGGAGCTATCCTGCGGCATGGATTGCCGAAGGGTATGTGAACATTGCCCCCATCATACAGTCAGCTGGCCGTGGCACCTATTATCTGCAGCCCAAGACGATTTATGGCGATACGTTGCGTTTCGATATCAAGGCGGCTTTCACTCCGCTTGAAAAGGAGAACTACATTGCCGACTTCGTGAACTTTGACCTGCGCACCTTGACCGATACTACGGAGGCCGATGCGCTGACACGTGGTGTGGTGCGTAGCATGCTGAACACGATTGCCACCAAGGACTCTGTGTGCATGATGATTGTGGGCGACTTCCACGACAAATATATTAAGGTTGACTCGCTCGCTGACGGCTCGGTGAAGTACGAGGAGAGAGATACGATAGTGAAGTATCCGGCATACACGAACTATACTAACCTGCGAGCACTAATCAGATAATCGACTGATGAACTACAGAGACCTGTTCAAACGATTGTTCCGCCTCTTGGCCAACCCCAAGCAAGCGTGGACGGAGATTACCATCGAGTCGCCCCGCCGCGATGTGATGGCTACCTTCGTGTATCCGCTCATTGCCTTGTGTGGGATGGCTGTGCTGCTCAGTGCGTTCATGCATGAGGGGCTGAAGCGTGATGTGTATCAGCCGGCGCTGATGCAGATGATCAGCTACTGCATAGCGCTCTTCGGCGGTTTCTTCCTGGCCTCTTACCTGCACGATATGGTGGCGCAGAAGTATCTGGGCAGAGCATCGGATATGCCGTTGGCACAGCTCTTTGTGGGCTATGCCATGGGCGTGGTGTTCGTGGCCGACATATTGGTGGTGCTTTTCCCGCAGTACTTCATCTTCAAGTGGGTGCTGCAGTTCTATGTATTCAAAGTGGTGTGGGAAGGCAGTGAGGTGATACTTGGCGTAGATGAGGAGAAGCGGCTGATGTTTACCGGACTGAGCTCGGCGGCTATCGTCTTCTCGCCTGCAATCATCCAAATGGTGTTTGACACATTATCTAATATATTGGGCTGATGGAAAAGAAGAAGCATACTGCTCCTATTAATATAAAGAACAAGAAGGCGTCGTTTGACTATGAGTTTATCGACACCTATACGGCAGGCATCGTGCTCACGGGCACGGAGATCAAGTCTATACGCCTGGGCAAGGCCAGCCTCGTGGATACCTACTGCTACTTCATCAACGGAGAGCTGTGGGTGAAGAATATGCATATATCGGAGTACTTCTACGGCTCGTATAACAACCACAACGCCCGCCGCGAGCGCAAGCTGCTGCTGAGCAAGAAGGAGCTGCGCAACCTGCAGAACGAGGAGAAGAACCCGGGATTCACCATCGTGCCCACGCGCCTATACATCAATGAGAAGGGATTGGCCAAGCTCGTCATCGCCCTTGCCAAGGGTAAGAAGCAGTATGACAAGCGCCAGTCGCTGAAGGAGAAGGACGACCGCCGCGAGATGGACCGATTGTTTAAAAGGTAATCGTAGGTAGCCCTAGGAATTCCTAGGGGTATCCAAGAATCTCCTAGGCAATCATAGAAAGCCCTAGAAAAAAAACATTTCATGGCAAGCAAGCAACTCTTTCACCGCCTTTCCCAATGTGTGCGCCTGGCTCTGCCGCGCTCGCTCAGCATCTGCCTATGGCTCTTGAAGGTGATGCTGCCCATATCGCTGGCGGTGCGGGTGTTGCAGTATGTGGGAGTCATCGACTGGCTGGCAGGGTATCTGTCGCCCGTGTTCTCCTATATCGGGCTCTCAGGCGACTCGGCATTCGTGTTTCTCACCAGCATCTTCCTGCCGCTCTATCCTACCATAGCGGTGATGACCACGCTCACGCTCACCTTGCGCGAGGCTACCATCCTGGCAGTGATGTGCCTTGTGTCGCACAACCTGCCCGTAGAGTGCTCCGTAGCGCATAAGACAGGCTCGCGCTTTGGCGAGATCGTGGCTTTCCGCATAGCCATGTCGTTCGTCTCGGCCATTGTGCTCAATTGGCTGCTGCCGCAGAGCGATGCTCTTTTCTGTGCCTTTGTGGCAGGTTCTGCCGATATTACCTCGTGGGGGATGCTCCTGATGCAGTGGCTCACCTCGTCGCTCTCGCTCATCGTCACCATCGTGCTCATCGTCACCGCCCTGATGATACTCCAGCGCGTGCTCGAGGAGTTTGGTTGGATGCACCGCATAGCTCACTCGCTATCGCCCCTGATGCGCCTCTTCGGACTGCCCTCGGGCTGTTCGCTGCTGTGGATCACAGGTAATGTGGTGGGCATGGCCTACGGTGCAGCCATCATGATTGATGAAGTGGAGGAGGGGAGACTCACACGCGAGGAGGCCAACCTGGTGAACCATCACCTCGGCGTGTCGCATTCGCTGCTCGAAGATACCATGCTCTTCGTCGCCATGGGCATCAGCTTCTGGTGGATATGCCTTACCCGACTGGTGCTGGCCATGATAGCGGTGTGGGCGATGCGGCTATACAAGGCTATACGTTAGATACGACAAACAAAGACTATGAAGCAACTACAAGATATCATCAAAGAGCGTGTGCTCATCCTTGACGGTGCTATGGGCACCATGATACAGCAGTGCACACTCACCGAAGAGGACTTCCGCGGTGAGCGCTTTGCCCACCTCCCCGGATTGCAGAAGGGCAACAACGACCTGCTCTGCCTCACACGCCCCGAGGTGATTGCCGGTATACACAACCGCTACCTTACAGCAGGAGCCGATATTATCGAGACCTGCACGTTCAATGCCCAGCGCATCTCTATGGCCGACTATGGATGCGAACATCTGTGCCGCGAGATAAACCTCGCAGCAGCGACTATCGCACGCCAATGTGCCGATACCGCAAGTACACCCGATAAGCCGCGCTTCGTGGCAGGCTCGGTGGGCCCCACCAATAAGACCTGTTCGCTCAGCCCCGATGTGAACGACCCTGCCATGCGGGCCATCACCTATGACGAGCTGGTAGTAGCTTATGAGGAACAGATGGAAGCGCTCGTCGAGGGCGGCGTGGATGCTCTGCTCATCGAGACCATCTTCGATACGCTCAATGCCAAGGCTGCCATCTATGCTGCCGATCGGGTGATGGAGCGCCTCGAACACCGTATGCCGCTGATGCTCTCGGTGACTATCTCCGATGCCGCAGGACGTACCCTCTCGGGGCAGACACTTGATGCCTTCCTCGCCTCGGTGGGCCATGCCGATATCTTCTCCGTAGGTCTCAACTGCTCGTTCGGCGCAGCACAGATGAAGCCCTACCTCAAAGCGCTTGCCGCGCGTGCTCCTTATTATATATCGTGCTATCCCAATGCCGGGCTCCCCAATAGCCTCGGCGGATATGACCAGTCGCCTGCCGATATGGCTCTGCAGGTGAAGGAGTACATGGATGAGGGATTGGTCAATATCATTGGTGGATGCTGCGGTACTACCGATGCCTATATCGCCGAGTATGCACCGCTGATACCCGATGCCAAGCCTCACGTGCCTGCTGCACGTCCCGATGCCTTGTGGCTCTCTGGGCTGGAGCTGTGCGAGGTCACTCCCGAGCGCAACTTCATCAATGTGGGCGAGCGTTGCAATGTGGCTGGTTCGCGCAAGTTTCTGCGCCTCATCAATGAGAAGAAATACGATGAAGCATTGGCCATCGCCCGCCATCAGGTGGAGGATGGGGCCCAACTGCTCGATATCAATATGGATGACGGACTGCTCGACACGGAGCGTGAGATGGTGCATTTCCTCAATCTCATCGCTTCGGAGCCCGATATTGCCCGTGTGCCCATCATGGTGGACTCGTCGCGCTGGGAAGTAATCACCGCTGCGGTCAAGTGCTTGCAGGGCAAGTGTGTGGTCAACTCCATCTCGCTCAAGGAGGGCGAAGAGCTCTTCCTCGCTCATGCCCGCGAGATACGTCGCCTGGGGGCTGCCGTGGTGGTGATGGCTTTCGATGAGCAGGGACAGGCCGACACCTACGAACGCCGCATTGCTATCAGCGAACGTGCCTACCGCTTGCTTGTCGATGAGGTAGGCATGTCGCCCCAAGACATTATCTTCGACCCCAATATCCTCGCCGTGGCTACGGGCATAGAGGCTCACGACAGCTACGCCATCGACTTCATCCGCGCCACGGAGTGGATACGTACCCATCTGCCCGGTGCCCATGTGAGCGGCGGTGTGAGCAACCTCTCCTTCGCGTTCCGTGGCAACAACTACCTGCGCGAGGCCATGCACGCCGTATTCCTCTACCATGCCATCAAGGCGGGTATGGATATGGGTATCGTCAATCCCGCCACCTCGGTGAGGTACGACGATATCCCTGCAGAGCTGCTCGTGGCTATTGAGGATGTGATATTAGCCTCCCCTAACCCCTCCCAAAGAGGGGTAACTAACACCGAACGTTTGATAAAAGTTGCATCGGAGTTCTCTGACAAATCTGCAAAGTCCGAGTCATCCCCCCTTGGGGGGAGTGAGGGGGGCCGTCTCTCATTGGAAGAACGCCTCCAGAACGCTCTCATCAAGGGTGCGAGCGATACCCTTGAGGCCGACCTCCGCGAAGCACTCACCGTATACCCTTCGGCCGTAGCCATCATCGAGGGTCCCCTGATGGCAGGTATGCAGCGCGTAGGCCAGCTCTTCGGCGAAGGCCGTATGTTTCTTCCCCAAGTGGTGAAGACGGCACGCACGATGAAGCAGGCGGTGGAGATATTGACAATGGACAATTCACAATTGACAATGGACAATGGAGAAATTCTTGAATCACCCCAAAGCTCGGGAGTAAATCGTTCGGAAAATAATTGTCAATTGTCAATGGTCAATGGTGACTTAAAAAAAGTGCTCCTCGCCACCGTCAAAGGCGACGTTCACGATATTGGCAAGAACATCGTCAGCGTAGTGATGGGCTGCAACGGTTACGACATCATCGACATGGGTGTGATGGTGCCTGCCGAAGATATTGTAAGGAAAGCGCTCGAGTGTAAGCCCGACATTATCGGGCTGAGCGGACTTATCACTCCCTCGCTTGCCGAGATGGTGAATGTGGCAAATGCCTTGCGTGAGGCTGGCATTAGCGTGCCCTTGCTCATCGGAGGAGCTACCACGAGTGCCATGCATACGGCATTGAAGATTGCACCGGCTTACGATGGCCCTGTGGTATATGTGAAGGATGCCTCGCAAAACTCGGGCGTAGCAGCAGCCTTGCTTAATGATGATACACGCGATGCTTATGTTATACAGCTCCGTAAGGATCAAGAAGCCTTGCGCCAGGTGTTTGCACAAAAGGGGCAGAAGCCGCTTCTTTCCCTTGAGGAGGCACGCGACAAGCGTCCTGATTTCTTCTTGTAAAAAACAGGGTCAGCATATTGCTGCCCCTGTTTCTTTTATCTTTCCCTTTGAGAAAGTATAGAAAATCATTTGAATATGTCTATCAGGTAGGTCACCTTGGCGGTGATGGTGGTGTTGGCCGAGCGGCCGAAGGGGTCAGCCTTGGCATTGCCGAACATATCGGAAAGACCAAAGAAGTAGCGACCTTCGATGATAAAGTTGCCGATGGCGGTCTTCAGTTCTATGCCTGCACCGCCTGCAATGCCGTATTCGAGGATGTTCTCAATCTCTTTGCCATACTGTGCTGTGATACCGTTGGGGCGGTAACTCTCATCCCATGGATATTCGTCGGTGAAACCATAGAATTCCTCATCCCCGAGGAAGAGGCCTATTTGGGGACCTGCATTGACGAAGTACTGTAGACCGCGCTCCTCTTTCCCCCAGCCGAGGTGAGCAAAGAAGGGTATTTCCACATAGTTGGTGATACGATGGTAGGTGTTGTGGCTACCGTCCTCGATGGTTTCGATCCAACCACGTTGGGCGAAATTGACTTCCAACTGAGCAGCACAGATGAGAGAGAAATACTTCTCCGTGGTATAGCGTAGGGTGACACCACCAGTATAGCCTGGCTGCAGGCCTTGCTTGATGGTGGGACTGAAATCAACGCTGCTAAGGTTGTAGCCTGCATTGAAGCCTATGGCGAGGTTGTCGCGTAGCTGGCCAACTTGGGCAAAGATGTTGGTGGCTATCAGTGTTGTAACCAGTATGCTTAGTACTCGTTTCATCAGTCGAAGTCGATTTTTTGTAGGGCGTAGTCGTTGCTGAAGTGGATGAAGAAGGCTTTGCGGTTGATAAAGCCACCCCAGTTGTTGACACGCTCAAACTTGAATCCAGTCTGTATGGGGGGATACTCCATCTCGGGCAGGCGGTTGTCTATATCTGTACCGTATAGATGCAATGCTTTGAGGAAATAGTAGCCTATGTCGAATCCGAGAATGGCGTATTTGGGATATCGGTTGACAATCTCCTTGCTATATACACGGCGGAATTTCTTGTGGTAATCAACGGCTATAGGTAGCAGGTTGTTGGTATAGAAGGAGGTGTAGAAATAGGTGTCGATCTCATAGAATGAGGCCAAGTGATTGTTGGTGTATACCTGATACTGCGGGTAACCAAAGAGGTGTAGATCGTATTTTGTGGTGGCGGTATCGCGCACGAGCAGCTGGAATACAGGCATCATATTGTTGAGGCTACCGCTCTTCTCGGAGGTCATCATAAGGATATTCTGATGCTTGAGTCTCAGATGAGAGCGTATGAGGTCTTTATTGGTGGCAGTGTCGGCAGGCAGTATGGTGAAGGGAGCCTGGCGGTTGGTGAGCTCCTGTTTGAAACCGGCAATGATACCGTCTTCGTCTTCGTTGGGGGAGTCGAAGAAGATGACATTGGGGTGGGGGAACTGACGGAAGAAGTGGTCGTACACCTCAGAGTAGAAATAGCTTTGTGGGGTGTTGACCTGGTATAGGTAGGGATTGGTGAATACCTCATCGACATTGCGTTCGAAGGGGATTACTACGCGGATGCCTGTGGTGTCGGCAAAGGCTGCAACCTCGGTGATGTGCTTTTCGTGTACGGGACCGAAGATGATATTCATCTCGCGCATCTCGGGACGACGCAGTATGGGGGCGATGGGTTGGCGACCATTGCCAGAGTCGTATAGGTGGAGGTCTATGGATACACCCTCTTTCTTGAGACTATCGAGGGCCAGTAGGAAACCTTCATAGAATTCTACCATCTTGGCACGGTCGCTATTCAAGGCGGTGCTGTCGAGCATGAAGGGAAGTATGATGGCTGCCTTAATCTGTTCGATGTCCTGTACTGTCTCCTTTGACTCGGCGAAAAGGCTCTCGTCAGAGGGGATGACGGGTTGTGTGGGCTGTTGCTCTGTGGCAGGTGTGACTGGTTCGTGCGTAGGAGTCTGCTCACCTTTGGCATAGGGGATGCAAATGGTTTCGCCACGTTTCAGCTTGCGGGTACGTAGTTCGGGATTGGCATTGATAAGCTCCAGCTCAGTGATTCCGTACATACGGCTGATGCGGTAAATGTTTTCTTTGCGCTTTACCACGTGCTCGGTCTTGCACCTCGATTGTGGGGCAGTGGACTCTGTGTGCTGGACGTTGCCTTGCTGCTTTCCTATCAGCGGATTGGGTTCGGTCACCTTTTGTACAGCATCGGGGGTGTCCGCTTTTGTATTCTTTTGTGGTATCACGATTACTTGGCCTACCTTGAAGTTCTCGGCACTCAGTCCAGGATTGGCATTGCATATTTCACGGGCTGAGAGTCCATATATCACGGTGAGGCGGTAGAGAGTTTCGCCAGTCTTGATGGTGTGGAAGCGTTGTCCCTCTCCGGCAGTCTGCGTGCTATTGTCGGTTGTCGTGTTTGTCTGTGGTATGCGCAGTTGTTGGCCTACCTTGATGACAACATCGCTTCCGGGATTCAGGGCAATGATGTCGGCTTCGGTGACTCCATACATGCGCGATATGGAGTATAGCCCTTGCCCCTTGGTCACGGTGTGCAGGAAGTAGCTGTTTGATTGTGCTACCGCCCATTGTACAGATAGGGACGCTATGAGCAGCAGAAATATGTGTCTTAGTCTTTTCATATTTTTGGTCTATAAGGGTAATGTTATCGTATAAACAAAAGTTCGCGGTACTTGGGCAGTGGCCACAGACTGTCGTCTACTACCTCTTCGAGGTCGTCGATGTAGGTGCGCAGTTCCTCGAGCTTGGGCGCCACGGTGTCGTGGTAGGCTACGGCCTTCTCGTACTGGCCGGGGATGCGGTTGGCCACCTTGCGGCATTCGATCATCTCGGCTACGCCGCCCTCGATGGCATGCACCAGGCTGGCAATGCGGCGTATGAGGTTGATGTTCGAGGCCGACAGGGCTTCACCCTCGGTACCGAGGATCTCTTTCATCTTATATACATTGTCGACCAGCTGGCTCTGATACTTGGTGGCTACGGGGATGATGTGGTTGAGGGCCATATCGCCGAATATGCGGGCCTCGATCTGTATCTTCTTGGTGTAGATCTCCCACTTGATTTCGTTGCGGGCCTCCAGCTCGGCGCGAGTCATGATGCTGAGGCTCTCAAACATCCGTACGCTGGTGTCGTTGGCATAGGCTTTGAAGATGTCGGGTGCTGAGGTCACGCAGTCGAGCCCACGGCGGGCAGCCTCGGCCTTCCATTCCTCGCTGTAGCCGTTACCGTCGAAGCGAATGGGCTTGCAGTAGGTGATGAGTTTCTGTATCTCCTTGATGAGGGCTTCGCGCTTGTCCATGCCATTGGCAATGAGAGCATCTACATGCTGCTTGAACTCCACTAACTGCTCGGCCACTGCACCGTTGAGGGCTATCATGGCGCAGGCGCAGTTGGCCTCTGACCCTACGGCGCGGAACTCGAAACGGTTGCCGGTGAAGGCGAAGGGTGAGGTGCGGTTGCGGTCGGTGTTGTCGATGAGCAGTTCGGGTATCTGCGGCATCTCGAGGATGCGCTTGCCCGTCTTTCCGGCAATTTTGAACAGCTCCTCGCTCGATGAGTTCTCCAGTGCATCGAACAATTCGTCGAGTTGTTTACCGAGGAAGGAGGAGATGATGGCGGGCGGTGCCTCGTGTCCACCGAGGCGGTGGGTGTTGTTGGCACTCATGATGGAGGCCTTCAACAGTCCGTTGTGGCGGTATACGGCAGCCAGCGTGTTCACCACGAAGGTGATAAACATGAGGTTGTCCTCGGTGGTCTTGCCGGGCGACATCAAGCGGTGCCCACGGTCAGAGCCGAGGCTCCAGTTGTTGTGCTTGCCCGAGCCGTTGATGCCGGCAAAGGGCTTCTCGTGGAGCAGGCAGCGAAAGCCGTGCTTGCGGGCTATCTTCTTCATCAGTATCATCACCAGCATGTTGTGGTCGCAGGCGATGTTGGTCTCTTCGTAGATGGGAGCCAGCTCAAACTGGTTGGGTGCGGCCTCGTTGTGGCGTGTCTTGGCAGGTATGCCGAGTTTCAACGCTTCTATCTCCAACTCCTTCATGAAAGCGGCCACACGCTCGGGGATAGCTCCGAAGTAGTGGTCCTCGAGTTGCTGGTCCTTGGCCGATCCGTGTCCCATAAGTGTACGGCCCGACATCAGCAGATCGGGACGTGCGGCATATAGCCCCTCGTCAACCAAGAAATACTCTTGCTCCCAACCGAGGTATGAGGTCACGCGCTTCACCTCAGGGTCGAAGTAGTGACACACCTCCGTGGCAGCCTTGTCTACGGCATGCAGTGCCTTGAGCAGTGGTGCCTTGTAGTCGAGTGCCTCGCCCGTGTAGGAGAGGAATACGGTGGGTACGCACAGCGTGTCATCCATCACGAAAGCGGGCGATGTGGGATCCCAAGCCGAGTATCCGCGTGCTTCGAAGGTGGCGCGTATACCTCCGTTGGGGAATGATGAGGCGTCGCCCTCCTGCTGCACTAATAGTTTGCCGTCGAAGGTCTCTATCATGCCGCCCTTGCCGTCGTGCTCCACGAAGGCGTCGTGCTTCTCGGCGGTAGTGTCGGTGAGGGGGTGAAACCAGTGAGTATAGTGCGTGGCACCCAGCTCCATAGCCCAGCGCTTCATGCCATCGGCCACCTGATCAGCGATGCTGCGCTCCATGGGAGCACCGTGGTCGATGACGTCGACCATCTTATTGTATACTTCGGTGGAGAGATAGCGTGCCATCTTCTCCTTATTGAAGACGTTGATTGCAAAGTATTCTGAAGGGCGTTCGGCAGGTGTTTGTACCTCCAACGGGCGTTTCTTGAACGCTTCACCTATGACTTCGAATCGTAATGTTGCCATGCTTTAATAAATTAAAGTGCAAAGTTACGATTTTTTTTATAATAATCTCTCTTCTATATCCGAAAACCTGTGGCTGGGGATATTATATTCTATGCTATCTATATCCACCCCTTTCCCTGTCGTACTATCTCCAGTTCGCCATCGATGCAGCTGACTACGGTGCTCAGTTCGGTCCCCCCCTCGCCACCGTCGATGATGAGGTCTACGCGCTCGCCGTACTTTTCGTCGATAAGTTCGGGCAGGGTCATGTATTCGATGTCTTCATTGGCAGCCACCTTCAGACTGGTCGAGAGCAGTGGAGCGCCCAGTGCTTCGCATATCTCGCGGGTGATGGAGCAGCTGGGGATGCGTATACCCACTTCCTTGCGGTTCTTGAATATCTTGGGCAGTCGGTTCCCTGCGGGCAGAATGAAGGTGAAGGGTCCTGGCAGATTGTCGCGCATGAGGCGGAAGGTGTCGTTGTCAATGCGTACCAGTTCGCTCACACTGCTGATGTCGTGGCTTACCACCGACAGCAGATGATGCTTGGTGTCGATGCCTTTGATTTCGCATACACGCTCTATGGCCCGCTCTTTTAGGGCGTGGCACCCTATGGCATAGGTGGTGTCGGTAGGGTAGATGATGATACCGCCATTATTGAGTACCTCGGCAATCTGGTCGAGGTCTCGGCGCGAGTTGTTCTTTTCGTAGAGTTTCAGTAGCATTAGATTGATTGTAATTAGGCGTTTTTGTGTTACTCTATCTTGGCCCGTATCTTGGTGAGGTATGCCTTCATACCCTCGGCATCGCGCTCCTCGATAATCTGTAGCAGTTCCTTGAGTTCGCGACGTATGTTCTCTACCTGTCCCGGTGTGCGGGGGTTGAAGAGAATCTCCTGCAACAGGTAGTCGTCCTCGCTGAGCAATCCCTTGGCGATGGCCATATGCTTCTTGAAGGTGGTGCCCGGCGCCTCCTGCTTCTTCATGATGGCGGCAAACACGAAGGTACTCACGAAGGGGATAGAGAGCGAGTAGGCCATGGTCTCATCGTGCTCGTCGAAGGTGTATTCGAAGATGTTGAGTCCGAGGCTCTGGTACAGGTCCTTGAAGAACACCTTGCCCAGGTGGTCGCTCTCGCTGATGATGATGGCATTCTCATGGCTCAGGTTGCTGAGGCTGGCGAAGGTGGGGCCAAACATGGGGTGCGTGCTCACGAAGCGGAAACCGCTCTCGCGGTAAAACTCGGGCAGCTGCGTCTTCACAGAAGCGATGTCGCTCAGTATGCAGTCCTGCGGCAGGGCGGGTATCACCTGCTTGAAGGCCTCGATAGTGTACTTCACCGTGGCGGCATTGATGACCAGTTCGGGGCGAAACTCGCGTATCTCGTCCAATGTGGTGAAGCGGCACGTGTTGTATACAAAGCGCAAGCGCCGTGGGTCGATGTCATACACTGCCGTCTCGTGCTGGAAACTGAGCAGGTCAGTAAAGAAGGAGCCCATTTTGCCGGCTCCGAGAATCAGAATTTTCATAATGAGAGCAAAATTAGTGCAAGCCGAACGGAAATGCAAATTTTATTTGCAATTTCCTGAGGTGCCGCCTAATTTCTGGCCTGCATAGCAGGACTAAAGGTACTGCAAACCGAACCCAAAAGCAAATATATAATTTAAATAAATCTCTTGTGTATAGCGAAATGAGGAAAAAGTATTACTTTTGCGATTCATAAGGTATAAATGCTGACTGCCCGGAAGGCGCAGACAGCTAAAAAGAGTACAATAGGTAAAGAATCGTTACATATTATGCACTACTATAGCACCAACCAACAGGCACCGCTGGCCTCGCTTGAGGAGGCGGTAGTACGTGGCCTTGCCACAGATAAGGGTTTGTACATGCCCGAACGTATAAAGGTGCTGCCGAAGGAGTTCTTCGACGGCATCGCAGAGATGAGTTTCCAAGAGATTGCCTACCGTGTGGCCGATGCATTCTTTGGCGAGGATATCCCTGCCGGGGACTTGAAGCGCATCGTGTATGATACGCTGGCATTTGATGCGCCGGTGGTGCATGTGGATGGCAACATCCACTCGCTGGAGCTGTATCACGGCCCCACGCTGGCATTCAAGGATGTGGGCGCACGTTTTATGGCGCGATTGTTGGGGTATTTGGAGACCCACTCTAACCCTCCCTGTGAGGGAGGGGATTCTGACATCGCGGAGCCTCAAGTCCTCCCTCACAGGGAGGATTTAGGTGGGTCTTCTGTCAACGTCCTCGTAGCCACTTCGGGCGATACGGGCTCGGCAGTGGCCAATGGCTTCCTCGGTGTGGAGGGCATACACGTGTATGTGCTCTATCCGAAGGGCAAGGTGAGCGTCATACAGGAATGTCAGTTTACCACGCTGGGGCAGAATATCACTGCCTTGGAGGTGGATGGCGTGTTTGACGACTGCCAGCGACTGGTGAAAAGCGCCTTCATGGACGATGAGTTGAATGCCCACATGCGCCTTACCTCGGCCAACTCAATCAACGTGGCGCGATTCCTCCCGCAGGCGTTCTATTACTTCTATGCCTACGCACAGATGAAGCGTCAGGGCAAGGAGGGCGAACTGGTCATCTGCGTGCCCAGCGGTAACTTCGGTAACATCTGTGCCGGCCTCTTTGCCCATCGCATGGGACTCCCCATCAAGCGCTTCATAGCGGCCAACAACAGCAACGACATCTTCTATCAATACCTGCTGACGGGTGAGTACCACCCGCGTGCCTCGGTGCAGACGATTGCCAATGCCATGGATGTAGGCGACCCGAGCAACTTTGCACGTATACTCGACCTTTATGGCCACTCGCATGCCGAGATATGCAAACTCATTAGCGGGGCTTCCTATACGGACGAGCAGATTGCCGAGACGCTGAAGGATACCTATCGCCGCACGGGCTATCTGCTCGACCCTCATGGTGCCTGTGGCTATCGTGCCTTGCGCGAGGGGCTGCGCGATGGAGAACAGGGCGTATTCCTTGAGACGGCTCATCCCGCCAAGTTCCGCGATACGGTAGAGGCTAGCACTGGCGATGCGGTGGGTATCCCCGAGAAGCTGCAGACCTTCATGCGCGGTACCAAGCAGTCGGTACCCATGACGGCACGCTTCGAAGATTTCAAGGCCTATTTGATGAGTGTGTAGGACCTTTACTTGTAAGCATTCGATAAAGTGCCCATTGTCCCCCTTACAGTTGGATTCTACCTTTGCAGTTGCAATAGTATAACTCCAACTGTATTTTTTTTTGAATTATGAC
>CAZMZC010000070.1:0-14738 GCA_964570685.1 uncultured Bacteroidaceae bacterium
ACTAAGTGAACGGATATCACCGGAATTGGTGAACGGGTATCGCCGGAATATGCAATTTCAAAACGAATTTTGATTATCTAGTAAGACGTAAATCTGCACTTAAACGCCTGATGTATGAGTTTAGGATAAGAATGTATGAAGATAAATTGGCCAGTTCGCTTCCCGATAAAGTTGCGAGCGAGTTGTTTGAACAAGAAAGGAAAGCATGGTCAGAATACCAGGATACTACATCTGACGCTTTTGGAATTAATGTGCTGAGAAGAGAGTCGTATTATTTGAAGTATGTGTTTTGGAATAATTATGACTTTGATATTATGAATCATCGTCTAAAGTCATTATTGTATATGTACTATAGAGAATCTTCAATCTTTGCGGAAACGGAGATGGGTGATTGGGATAAGGTGAAACTTGCGTACAGGAATCTCAAAGAACAATTGAATCCTAATGAGAATCCTGATTACGATTATTCTTATGAAGAGAAAATCAAAGCTCTGACTGACGATGAAGAGGCTTTCGAGAAGTTTATGAGAGTGCATACGGATTTATTAAAGAGGCTGAAAGTTTGTGATGTAAACTATTTGCTCCATCTTAAGGAGCGGACATTAGTGAATTTTTATCAATATGATAGGATGCCGAGGTTTGACGCTGCAAACCGATGACTCGGGATTTACCAAGGAAAGGGTTATTGAAATAATGAGGGAGTATCCTGAAATCAAAGCGTGGTAGACATCCCATTCCTTGCCATATTCCCGCCCAATCCCCAAGCCAATCGAAAAGAACGCAGCCACGGAGCATTAGAGAAATTCAGAAAGTAAGGACAGGGCGGGGTAGTGGCGACACATTGTCCCGCGAGCTGTAAAGTCTATATTCCCAATCTTTGCACTGTGTAAGCAAACCGAGGATTTGCTTTACAATTTGCCACTTAATTTTTGTACAGGATTTCTCCACGTTTTCCTCTCGTGAGACTTCAATGCCAGCGATCTCATATAAAGATTCACCTCCCCGCAATTGTGAGGAGGTGACTGTCATTGGTTATAGCAATGTGGCGAGTCTTGCTTGCGAGGACTACTACTTGTTCAGTATCTCCATCTGCTGGCGCACAGACTCCTCGTGGATGGCCTCGAAGACTTTCTTCATGAACTCGCCGCTCATGCCACACTGCACGGCTTGTGAGGCGCGGCGTTCGAGGATTTCGTTGTAGCGGGTGTTCTGGAATACGGTGACGCTGTGCTCTTTCTTGAACTGTCCGATTTCGCGGGCTACGCGCATGCGCTTGGCCAGCTCTTGGATGATGCTGTCGTCGCACTCGTCGATGAGCTTGCGCAGCTGCCCGAGGTCTTCGGTGCTGTGGGTCTCATCGCGGATGACAAGCATGTCGAGGATGTACTCGAGCGAGTCGGGTGTCACCTGCTGTGAGGCGTCGCTCCACGCCTTGTCGGGGCTGCAATGGCTCTCGATGATGAGTCCGTCGAAGTTGAGGTCCATGGCTTGCTGGCAGAGCGGAGCGATGAGCTCGCGCTTACCGCCAATATGGCTGGGGTCGCACAGGAGAGGCAGGTCGGGATAGCGGCGACGAAGCTCGAGGGGGATGTGCCACTGGGGCAGGTTGCGGTAGATCTTCTTCTCATAGGTGCTGAAGCCGCGGTGTATGGCGCCAAGGCGTGTGATGCCTGCATTGTTGAGTCGCTCCATACCGCCAATCCACAGTTCGAGGTCGGGGTTCACGGGGTTCTTCACGAATACGGGTACGTCGACACCTTGCAGTGAATCGGCAATCTCCTGCATGGCGAAGGGGTTGGCCGAGGTGCGGGCACCAATCCAGAGGATGTCGATACCTGCCTTCAAGGCTTCCTCCACGTGCTTGGCTGTGGCCACCTCGGTGGTGACGTACATGCCGGTCTCACGCTTCACGCGCTGCATCCATGCGAGACCTTCCACACCGATGCCTTCGAAGCCACCGGGCTTGGTGCGCGGCTTCCATATACCGGCACGGAATATCTTGATACCCTTTTTGGAGAGCTGGGTAGCTGCGTTCATTACTTGTTCTTCGGTCTCTGCACTACAGGGGCCTGCGATTACGAGAGGGCGCTTGTCCTCTACGCCTGCGAGTTTGATAGGTTTGAGTTCCATATGGTGTAAAATTGACAATTGACAATTGGCAATTGACAAATGACAATTATGCTTGCCAATGCCTCGTCAATTGGATATTGATATTTATTATTGATTTTCGTTTGGTTGTTTTGTTGATTTTATGATACTGATAAGGAGTTTATTAAGTTCCACACAATCGTTATTGATGCTCTCGTGTTCATTCTGGGTTATAAACCCAGTTTGCATCAAGAGCTCCAGCCAGTACTCTGTCTCGTTGGCCTCCTTAAGCGCTATATTCTGTTTGCTTAGGAAGTCGGCACGGCTCTGAGCCTGTTCAGCCTCACGTATATTTGCGCCTATACTTGTGCCACACCTCAGTAGCTGTTTACTCATTACGGTTTCTCGTTTTTCTGCAACGAGATATTTGTATAAGTTGACTATGCGTATAGCAAAGCTCAAGCTCTTATCCTTGACAATATTTTCTTTTTTCATATCACTTCTCATTGTCAATTGTCACTTGTCAATTGTCAATTGCAGAATGCGCTTCAGCGCTTCTTCCAATTTGTCGTTCTTGGCGCATAGCGAGATGCGTATGTAGCGGCTGCCGTTGCTACCGAAGATGAAGCCGGGGACGATGAATACGCGGGCTTCGTGGAGCACGCGCTCGGTGAGCTCCTCCACGTCTTGATAGTGGTCGGGGATGCGGCCCCAAAGGAACATGCCCACCTGGTTCTTGTCGTAGGTGCAGCCCAGCGCATCCATGATGGCTCCGGCGGTCTTACGGCGCGATGCGTAGTTGGCGTTGTTGCCTTCGTACCAGTGGGCCTCGGCATCGAGTGCCTTCACGGCGGCCAGCTGCATAGCGCGGTACATACCGCTGTCGATGTTGCTCTTCACCTTGAGTATCCAGCTGATGAAGGTGGGGTTGGCGGCTATCATGCCGATGCGCCAGCCGGGCATGTTGTGGCTCTTGCTCATGGAGTTGAACTCGATGCAGCACTCCTTGGCGCCCTCTACGGAGAGGATGCTCAGGGGACGGTCGTTGAGGATGAAGCTGTAGGGGTTGTCGTTGACGATGACGATGCCCTTGCGGCGGGCAAAGCTGACCAGACGTTCGTACAGTTCGGGCGTGGCGTTGGCACCCGTAGGCATGTTGGGATAGTTGGTCCACATGAGCTTGACGCGGCTGAGGTCCATGCGCTCCAGTGCATCAAAGTCGGGCATCCAGCCGTTCTCCTCCTTCAGGTCATAGTGCACCACCTCGGCTCCGAGCAGACGGCTCAGCGAGGTGTAGGTGGGGTAGCCGGGATTGGGTACAAGTACCTGCTCGCCGGGGTTCACGAAGGCCAACGTCACGTGCAGTATACCCTCCTTGGAGCCTATGAGCGGCTGTATCTCGCTCTTGGCATCAAGTTCCACGCCATACCACCGACGGTAGAAGCGGGCAAAAGCCTCGCGCAGTTCGGGGATACCCACGTAGGGCTGATAGCCGTGTCCGTCGGGGTTGTGGGCTTCGGTGCAGAGTGTCTCTACGGTGTCGTCCGAGGGCGGCATGTCGGGGCTACCCACACCGAGGCTGATGACCTGCAGACCGGCTGCATTCATGGCGGCCACCTCCTTGAGCTTGCGTGAGAAGTAGTACTCGCTCACCGAGCCGAGGCGGTCGGCCGGGCTGATACTGTATGCTTTGTTCTCTTCCATATACCTTTATTATATATATAAGTCCCGCTCAACACTGAGCGGGACTTGCTAATTATTATCTTCTCTTTATATTCTATAATTCATTACAGCTGCATAGCCTATCCCGCTCTACTTCGTGCTAAAGTAAAAGTAAAAATAGGAATAATATGCGTAGCCAAAATGCTTCATCTTATCTTTTTGCTTTTATTTCTTGCGCAAAGGTAATAGTTTTTTAGTAAATTCATACATTTGTGCGACATTTTTTCAAAAAAACTTTAGATTTGTCTTAAAAATGTTGGTCTCTGTCAATGAAATGTCCTATTTTAGGTGCTCTTTTATCCAGTACATCTGGTTGTGTCTCGTTTCTGTTGACACCCAATGCTCGTTGATGGGGGTGATGAGCGCCTCCTTGGGTGCCGTGATGCTGTTGTATACGGCATAGCTCGTGGTGGCAGGGCAAGTATTGTCATTGTAGCCCCACGTGAGGTAGGTAGGCACAGTGAGTTGTTTGGCAAAGTTCACTACATCGTAGTAGGCCAATACCTTAACCTTTTCCTTTGTTAATTGTTCATTGCTTCTTATCAGATGAGGGTAGCCTCCGCACTGGTCGTGCAGATAACCCTCCATATCACTCAAGGCAGGGTGATTGGCCACGCATTGGGTGATGCGTTTGTCGAGGCCTGCAGTCACGATGGCCAATGCACCTCCCTGGCTGCCGCCCTGTGCTATGAGGTTCTTGCCGTCCCATTCGGGAAGCGTAGTGAGATAATCCAGAGCACGCAAGCAAGCCATATACACCTTGCGCATATAGTAGTTCTCCCGGTTGTCGAGGCCATTGACGAGGTAACCATTATCGCTGCTTGAGAAGGCTGCGCTAATCTCCTTGTAGGTGGCGGCATCCAGGTTGGGGCGTATGCCGTGAATCTCCATATTGAAGCAGATGATGCCGTTCTCTGCAAAGTACATTGTCTTCAATGGGTCCATGGGCTTGATGCCTGCGCCGGGCGGGTTGAACACCACGGGATAGGTGCCCTTGGCCTTGGGCTGGGTGAGGTAGCCATATACATATTGTCCTTTGCGGTAGCATTGAAGTTTGATGAGGTAGCAATCTACCTTCTCGTTGCTGAACTCGGGCACGAAGGTGCGTTGCACTGTCATCGGACATTTGGCCGCCTCCTCCTTGGTGCGTGTCCAGAACTCCTCAAAGTCGGCAGGCATCTTTACTGTAGGCACAATCTTCTCGGGCGAAAAAGCGACCTTTACATGATGCTTGTATTGTTTGCCACCATGCTTCACCGTGAAACGGCAATCGCGGAATCCAGGTTTCTTCATTGTTCCCATCGATAGGGTAGCGCGCCCATTCTTCAGAGTTAGCGTGCCTTTGGTATCGGCAGGCAGCAGTTCGGGACCAATCTCGTAGCTCACCTCTGCGCCATCATAAGGTACTCCATAGGCAAATACTTGCAGGTCAATGTGTGCATTCTCTCCCGTGCGGTAGTTCCAGTTGGCGTGATTGGGAACAGCCACGAAGCGTACGTCGCTTTGGTGGATTTGGTTCTGAGCAATTCCTGTAATATACATTATTAGGGTTGCACATAGACATAAAAGCTGTTTCATACTACTATCATTTATGGTTGTCATATGCAAATGTACATTAAAAATATTAATACTCAATAAGCGATTGTCAATTTTAATGCGTAATTTTGCATCCATTATGATTAGCATTGAGAATCTAAAGGTAGAGTTTGGCGCTACGCCACTGTTTCAAGAAGTCAGTTATATCATCAATCCGAAAGACCGCATAGCCCTGGTGGGCAAGAACGGTGCGGGCAAGTCGACTATGCTCAAGATATTGGCAGGCCTGCAACAGCCTACTGACGGTACGGTGAGTATGCCCAAGGATGTCTCGGTGTGTTATCTGCCGCAGGTGATGAAGTTGGCCGATGAGCGTACCGTGCGTGAGGAGACCGAACTGGCCTTTGCTCATATCAGCCGACAGAAAGCACTGCTTGATAAACTGGCAGCCGAGTTGGCCGAGCGTACCGATTATGAGAGCGAGGCGTACCACGAACTCATAGACCGCTTTACCCGTGAGAACGAGCGCTTCCAGATTATCGGTGGGGCCAACTACCATGCCGAGATGGAGCAGACGCTTTGCGGACTGGGCTTCCGGCGCGAGGACTTTGACCGTCCCACCTCAGAGTTCTCGGGTGGATGGCGCATGCGTATCGAGTTGGCCAAGCTGTTGTTGCAGCACCCCGACGTGCTGTTGCTTGACGAGCCTACCAACCATCTTGACATTGAGAGTATACAATGGCTCGAAGACTTCCTGGCACGCAACGGCAAGGCTGTTGTGCTCGTGAGTCACGACCGCGCCTTTATCAACAATGTGACCAACCGTACCATAGAGATTACTTGTGGCACGATACACGACTATCGCGTGAAGTACGACGAGTATGTAGTGCTGCGCCGCGAACGCCGTGAGCAGCAGCTCCGTGCCTATGAAAACCAGCAAAAGGAGATTGCCGACATCACCGACTTCATAGAGCGTTTCCGCTACAAGCCTACCAAGGCAATACAGGTGCAGAGCCGCATCAAGCAGTTGGAGAAGATGGTTCCTGTGGTCATCGACGAGGAAGACCGCAGCACCCTGCGCCTCAAGTTCCGCCCCGCTCAGCGTAGCGGCAGCTATCCTGTGATATGCGAAGATGTGGCGAAGAGCTATGATGGGCACCTCGTCTTCAAAGATGCCAACCTTACCATCCATCGGGGCGAGAAGGTTGCCTTCGTAGGTAAGAATGGTGAGGGCAAGACTACGCTCGTCAAGTGCATTATGGGCGAGATTCCTTACGAGGGAAAACTCACTCTCGGACATAATGTGGAGATTGGGTACTTTGCGCAGAACCAGGCGCAGTTGCTTGATGAAGAACTTACGGTGTTCGACACTATCGACCGCGTTGCCGTGGGTGACATACGTCTTAAGATACGTGACATACTGGGTGCCTTTATGTTTGGCGGTGAGGCATCGGACAAGAAGGTGAAGGTGCTCTCGGGCGGTGAACGCAGCCGCTTGGCTATGATAAAGTTGCTGCTCGAACAGGTGAATCTGCTCATCCTTGACGAGCCTACCAATCATCTCGATATGCGTTCTAAGGATGTGCTCAAAGAGGCTATCCGTGAGTTCGACGGTACGGTTATCCTTGTGAGTCACGACCGTGAGTTTCTTGACGGCCTCGTCACCAAAGTTTATGAGTTTGGCGGCGGTAAGGTGAAGGAGCACTTGGGCGGTATCTATGAGTATTTGGAGAAAAAGGGAGGAAATAGTTTGGATAGTCAGCATATTCAGAGTGCTCAGAAGGCTCCGAACTCACCGAGTTCTCCAGAACCACAGAAGACGGGTGCCGTTGACTACGCTGCTCGTAAAGAGCAGGCCAAGGTACAACGCAAACTACAGAAAAGAGTAGAAGAATGTGAGAAACGCGTAGCCCAAATAGAGACTGAGTTGAAAGAATTGGAGGAGTGGATGGCTACCCCAACGGGTGCTGCCAATGTTGCCCTCTTTGAGCAATATGCCTGCTTGAAAACTATGCTGGCCGAAGCCGAGACTGAGTGGGAAGAGGCAATGATGGCATTGGAGGAATGATATTCCTATAATCTATACTACAGGAAAAGGAGTGGGGATGAGAAATAATAGTTCGGGGAATTCATAATTTTTAAGAAAAGTTTCTCCAATTAAACATTATTGCTTACTTTTGCCATTAATTAAAAACATAATCACACTATCATCTATAATAATGAGTACGAATAGACCTTTTATGGTATTCTCAGGCACAAAGTCGA
Organism: uncultured Bacteroidaceae bacterium; assembly: GCA_964570685.1. Classification (GTDB taxonomy): domain Bacteria; phylum Bacteroidota; class Bacteroidia; order Bacteroidales; family Bacteroidaceae; genus UBA1189. The sequence continues at coordinate 7,612 of CAZMZC010000070.1, forward strand.
GATACCTTGCAGAGCAGATTTGTGAAGAGTTGGGTTGCAAGTTGGGTAATATGATTATCACACACTTTGCCGATGGTGAGTTTGCTGTTTCATACGAAGAATCGGTACGTGGTGCCGATGTTTTCTTGGTGCAGTCTACCTTCCCTAACTCCGATAACTTGATGGAGTTGCTCTTGATGATTGATGCTGCCAAGCGTGCCTCGGCTCACAGCATCATTGCCGTGATGCCTTATTTCGGTTGGGCCCGTCAGGATCGTAAGGACAAACCCCGTGTATCTATTGGTGCCAAGTTGGTGGCTGATTTGCTCAGTGTTGCGGGTGTTAACCGTATCATCACCATGGACCTCCATGCCGATCAGATTCAGGGTTTCTTCGATGTGCCTGTAGATCACCTTTATGCATCGAACGTGTTTGTGCCCTACATTCAGTCGCTCAATATCGATAATCTCGTGATTGCTACTCCCGATGTGGGCGGAAGTAAACGTGCCAGCACCTATTCCAAGTATCTGCACGTGCCCCTCGTGCTTTGTCATAAGACACGCGCTAAGGCCAACCAAGTGGAGTCTATTCAGATAATTGGTGATGTGGCGGGCAAGAATGTTGTTCTTATTGATGATATCGTTGATACAGCTGGCACTATTTGTAAGGCTGCCGATGTTATGTTCGAGGCTGGCGCTAAGTCTGTACGTGCCATTGCATCGCATTGCGTGATGTCAGGACCTGCTCCTTGCCGTGTAGAGGTTTCTAAACTGGAGGAAATCGTGTTTACTAACAGTATCCCCTTCAATAGAGACTGCAGCAAACTCAAGCAACTTTCTATCGCTCCAATTTTTGCTGAGACTATTCGTCGTGTGATGTCAAATGAATCAATCAGTTCGCAATACATTATTTAAACTATAATATGAAGAAATTTGGATTAGTGGCTGTGGCTACCTTGATGATGGTAGCCTGCCAAGACAAGAATGCATATACCATCACTGGTACATTTGATGCAGCCCAAGAAAATGACTCGGTGAGCCTACAGCTCGTAGAGGGTCGCAAGCTGGTGGATCTCCAGAAGGTTCCCGTGGTGAATGGTAAATTTGAGTTCAAAGGTCTAGCCGATAGTGTACAATTGGCAGCCGTGACCATCGGTGATGCTTTCTGTCAGTTGTTCCTCGAGCCTGGACAGATTAATGTTGACCTCAAAGCCAATCAAATGTCATTTGCCCTTGGCACGCCCAACAACAACGCTTACGAGGCATTCATGTCAGATATGAAGGCACTCGAGGACGAATATGCCGAAATAGCCAAGAAAGCACAAGACCCCGAACTCTCTGATGCTGAGAGAAACGAAATCAAGAAACAGATGGGCGAATTTGAGGATAAGTGCGTTCAGGCACTTAAGAACAGCATCACTGATAATGCCGGCACTTATTTTGGACTCAACAACCTTACCAATAGTTACTACTACTACAACCCCGAGGAACTTGCTCCCGTGCTTGAGAGCTATTTGGCTGCTTTCCCAACCAATGCACGTCTGCAGCGTATCAAGGCCAACAATGATCTCTCGCTTGAGACAGCTGTAGGCAAGCAGTTTAAGGATTTTGAAATGACCGATGTAGATGGTAATATGCACAAACTCTCTGAGTACATTGCTGCAAATGAGGTGACACTCGTCGACTTCTGGGCAAGTTGGTGTGGTCCCTGCCGCCAAGAAATGCCTGCCGTAAAGGCTGCATATGAGGTATACAAGGATAAGGGATTCGGTATTGTAGGCGTGTCACTGGATAATAATAAGGAGGCATGGGTGAAGGCTATTGCTGACCTTGGCATCGAATGGCCGCAAATCTCTGACCTGCAGGGATGGAACTGCACCGGTGCCAAGCTCTATGGTGTAAACTCAATCCCCGCTACCGTACTTGTTGCTAAGGATGGCACCATCTTGGCAAAGAACCTCCGTGGTGAAGCTATTCAGGAAAAGTTAGCAGAGGTGTTGAAGTAATCTCAATTTGTAGACAGATAGGGTAGGGGGAGCCGAGTACTCTCCCTACTTTTTTTTGTGCTGCCAAGTGAAGCGCACATGAAAAAGTGCTTAAAAACAATATTTATCGTAACAGGAATGTTGAAATTTATATGTATTTTTGCAAACCTATAATAAAGTGTTATTGTGCTATGAAAAAGTTTGCTAAGATTACAGGAATTGTATTGGCATGTGTGCTGGGAGTGCTCATCGTAGTGCCCATCGCATTCCAAGGTAAGATCAAGGAGATTGTTATCAGTGAAGGCAACAAGCTGCTGAATGCCGAGTTCGGATTCGACGACCTCAACATCAGTCTGCTCAGGGAGTTTCCCAAAGCATCAGTGGGCCTCGAAGGATTTTGGATCAAGGGCGTGGGCGACTTTGCCGCCGACACGCTGGTGAGAGCCGGCGATGCCGAGGTGGCAGTGAACGTGATGTCGATATTCGGCAACAGCGGATTCGATATCACCAAGGTACTGCTCAAGGATACCTATGTGAAGGCCATCGTACTGGAGGACGGCAGCCCCAACTGGGATGTGATGAAGCCCTCTGACGAAGAGGAAGAGGAGGACACCACGGCAAGCAGCTTCCGTATATTATTGAAGAAGGTGACGGTAGACAACCTCAACATCATCTACGACGACCGCGAGGGAGGGATGTATGCCGATATTGCCGACTTCAACGCTACATGCTCGGGCGACATGGCAGCCGACAACACGCTGCTCGACCTCCAGGCAAGCATAGCGGTACTCACCTTCCGTATGGACGGAGTGCCCCTGCTGAGCAAGGTGCGCATGGAGGCCGACCTCAACGTGGACGCCGACCTGGCCAACAGCAAGTTTACCCTGAAGGAGAACACCCTATCCATCAATGCCATACAAGCCGCCATCGACGGATGGGTAGCTATGCCCGAGGGAGCACCCATGAATATGGACATCAGGCTCAACACCTCAGACGTCAACTTCAAGGAGATACTCTCACTCATACCGGCCATCTATGCCAAGGACTTTGCCGACCTCAAGGCCGCGGGCAACGTGAGCCTACAGGCCTTTGCCAAGGGCAAGCTCGTGGGCGACAGCATAGTGCCGCAGTTTGAGGCCGCACTGAAGGTCAAGGACGGCAACTTCCGCTACCCTGCCCTGCCTGCAGGCGTCGATAACATACAGGTACTGGCCAAGGTAAGCAACCCTGGCGGAGACATCGACCTCACCGAGGTAGATGTAGAGCAGCTGAGCCTGCAGATGCTCGACAACCCCTTCAGCATCACAGCCCAAGTGAAGACACCCATCAGCAACCCCGACTTTGCCGTAGCAGCCAAGGGGACACTCGACCTGGGCGAAGTGAAGAATGTATACCCCCTCGAAGATATGGCACTGAACGGAGTGCTGAAGGCCAACATGAGCTTGGGCGGACGCCTCTCGTACCTCGACAATGAGCAGTATGAGCGCTTTGCTGCCAATGGCGACATCAGCTTGCGCAACATGCAGCTGCAGATGGAGGGCATCCCCGAAGTGAAGATAGAGAAGTCTACCCTATCGTTCACCCCACGCTACCTCAACCTGAGCGAGACACAGGTGCTCATCGGTGAGAACGACCTGACGGCCGACTGCCGATTTGAGAACTACATGGCCTTTGCCCTCAAGGGTAAGACACTGAAGGGACAGCTCAACCTGAAGAGCAAGCACATGAACCTCAACGACTTCATGGGAGGCGATGAGGAGGAAGCCGTAGAAGAGCAGCCCGCAGAGCAAGAAGACAATGCACCAGCCACCGAAGCCGAGGAGGAAGGCGGAGTGATCGTAGTACCTGAGAATATCGACTTCAACATGAACGTGGACATGGCAGAAATCATATTCAATGAGATAAACCTGCGCGACCTCAAGGGGCAGCTGAAGGTCAAGGATGGCACAGCCGACATGAGCAACCTCTCGGCCAATACCATGGGAGGATCGGTAGTCATCAATGGTGCCTACTCTACTGCACAGAATGCCAACGAACCTGAATTGGATGCCGCATTTGCGCTGAATGACCTATCGTTTGCACAGACATTCAAGGAGCTGGCACTGATACAGAAGATGGCCCCCATATTTGAAAAGTTGGGCGGAAACTTCTCGGGCAAGATTGCCGTAGACACCAAGCTTGACAGTGTGATGTCGCCACAGCTAAGCACACTCACGGCAAGCGGAAGTCTCAACACACGCAACCTCAACCTCTCGGGGGTAGACATCATAGACAAAATAGCCGACGCCACCAAACATGAGGAACTGAAGGATATCACCGTGAAGGACCTCAACGTGGACTTCACCATCAAGGACGGACGTATCGCTACAAAACCCTTCGACATCAAGATGGGCAGCACGACCCTGAGCCTGAACGGTACTACCGGACTGGACCAGACCATCGACTATGCCGGCAAGCTGATACTGCCCGAAGGAGCAGCCAAGGGCATCAGCACCATAGACCTGAAGATAGGCGGCAAGTTCAACGCTCCCAAAATAACGATTGACACCCAGAGCATGGCCAAGCAGGCTGCATCGGCAGTTACCGACAAGGCGCTTGAGGCCGTAGGGCAGAAACTGGGCATCGACATCAGCAACGCCGAGAAGCAGAAAGAGGAACTCGTAAAGACTGCACAGCAAGCTGCACAGAAGCTCGTAGCAGAGGCCGAGAAGCAGAAAACTGCACTAATAGAAAAAGCGGGCAGCAACGCCATCAAGAAACTGGCTGCCGAGAAGGCTGGCGATGCACTCATCGCAGAAGCCAAGAAACAAGGCGACAAACTCATAGCCGAGGCTGAGAACAAGGGTAACGAACTCATAGAAAATGCTAAAAACAACAAATAATCACATAAAGAATGAAAGCAGCACGTATCCTATTATTAGTGGCAACGCTATGCGTGGCAACCACCATCATCGCGGATGAACTACCAGCATTTCCTGGAGCTGACGGTTACGGACGTTACGTGACAGGTGGACGTGGAGGAAAGATTCTACACGTTACCAACCTCAACGACAGTGGCGAAGGCTCACTACGCTGGGCCGTAACGCAGAGTGGTACCCGTACAGTGGTATTTGATGTGTCGGGAACTATCGAACTGAAGTCAAGACTCAGTATCAAGAACGACAATATTACTGTTGCAGGACAGACTGCCCCTGGTGATGGCATCTGTATCAAGAACTACAACGTGAATATTAGTGCCAACAATGTCATTGTGCGTTATATCCGTTGCCGTATGGGCGATGAGTGTGCTACCGAGGATGATGCTATGACAGGCACCAACCGTAAGGGAGTTATAATTGACCACTGCTCCATGAGTTGGAGCACCGATGAGTGTGCCTCATTTTACGGGAACAAAGACTTTACTCTGCAATGGTGTATCCTCAGTGAGAGTCTCAACACCTCCGTACACGGCAAAGGTAGCCACGGATACGGTGGTATATGGGGTGGCGAGGGAGCAACCTTTCACCACAACCTTCTAGCGCATCATAAGAGTCGCACGCCACGTCTCTGTGGAAGTCGCTATACGGGACGTCCTGACGATGAGCGCGTAGACTTGCGCAACAACGTATTCTATAACTGGGGACCCACAAACGGCGGATACGCAGGCGAAGGAGGCTCATACAACTTTGTCAACAACTACTACAAGCCTGGTCCCTCTACGGCTACGAAAAACAGTCTTGTTCACCGCATATTCTCGCCAAATCCAGATGACGGAAGCAATACCAATGCTGCCGGTGTATGGGGACAGTTCTATGTTGATGGCAATTACTTTGACCCTACTTGCCCTGACCTGAGCAGTACCGCTCTGAACAATATTGCCCAAGTGAACGCCAACAATCGTGACGGTATACACCCTACGACGACTGCTCCAGCCAACCTGCATGCCTACACGCCTTTTGAGGTGGCTGCTATCAACCAGCATTCTGCGGCCAGAGCCTACGAGAAAGTACTGATGCACGTAGGAGCTTCATATATGCGCGATGCCATAGACCTACGCATCATCACCGAGACTGCTACTGGCACCTATACTTATGAAGGCTCAAAGGGAAGTACAAAGGGAATCATCGACTCTCAAACAGACACTGAGGGCTACATCACCTACAAGCAGACACCACGCTTGCGCGACACCGACAATGACGGAATCCCTAATGCTTGGGAAATAGCCAACGGACTCAATCCCAAGAGTGCAGCCGATGCTGTAAAGGAATTTCCTAACGGAGGAGGGTATACTGCTATTGAAGTATACATCAACAGTCTCGTAGAGCATATTACCAAGGACTGTCTTGCCGAGACGGAAGTAGAAAGCAACGAATTTTTTCCAGAGTTCGTACAGCCCGAATATACTAGCGATGACTATTATATAGAGGGTGAAGAACCCGAAGAGCCTGGAGAGGAAGAAAACCCTGCAATGACAACTTCTGTGCTTCTTGCAGCCTCTACAAGCACGGACGGGAATTGGGGATTTGCCAATGGGTATAGTATATCAAACTCCTCGAACAAGGGTTACAGTGTTGGCAAAGAGGATGGTGTCAAGTATTCACGCAATGTGGAATACACCATCAACTTGCCAAAGGGCATCGAAGTTACTGCCATGGACTTTACTGGCTATTGCAACTACGATGACGCTGATGGTTACATAGCTCAACTGGGAAGCACCACATACAGTAGCACCGACTACGTATTCCCGCGCAAGGATAGTGAGGGTAATTACAAAGTAGTATCGCACAGTGTGACACTGCCTGCTCCTATACAAGATACACTGCCCATCAAGTTCTCTGGGCAGCAAGTGGTAATGGTCATCACTCTATGGATTCGCAGCACGACTGGCGTAGAAATAATCACTCAGATGCCAGCTACCAACCCTGTCAACGTCTATAGCATCACTGGCCAGCTCGTACGGAAGCAGGCACATCCAGGTGACGCATTCTTGGGCCTGCCCGCAGGCATCTATGTCATAGATGGGAAGAAGGTATTCTGGAACAACTATTGATAGTCCACCAATAGAACACAAACCGCCCGTCACACTTGGTGTGGCGGGCGGTTCTATTCTTAGGAAAGACCTTTTATATCTGTAAGCATTCGATAAAGTGCCCATTGTCCCCCTTACAGTTGGATTGTACCTTTG
>CAZMZC010000071.1:0-14567 GCA_964570685.1 uncultured Bacteroidaceae bacterium
ACATTTGAAGTAAACTTTTGTTGGCAAGATGACAAACAATATTGGCAGAATGACAAACTGTTGTTCGACTTCGGCATAGACCGTCATGATTATTTCTTTGGAGTAGACAACAATTCCGAAGATGCTTCATTCAGATATGTAGTGGAATCAGGAGATACCATTCTATGCGATGGCATAACACGCCGATACGTGGTTGTATCCAAGGAGATAGATGATGACTCCCCATCTCCCGAAAACGCGGATATTTGGGTAGAAGGAATTGGATCGCTAAAGACAGGAGTCCTTGATTACAATATGCTTGCAGAAGGTAAGAATGTAGAATTATTGACTTGTACTTACAACGGAGTGTATTTATACAAAAACGATAATACAAATATCAAGGACTTACCTCTTATTCTTGAAATAAAAGTCACTCACTACTACGACCTCCAAGGTCGCCCCGTAGCGAATCCCACACGCGGTATCTATATCAAGGATGGAAAGAAAGTAATAATCGGGCAATAGCCGATTATTACTTAACGATAACGTTAACGAAAACGAAAACAGAGTGATGGGAGCGCGGCTCCCATTACTTGTGTATAGGCGACATGGATACTTGGCAATAATATAAATGTTGGCCCTAAACCTTACTTTAGTTTAATGCAGAAAGCATGTTGTTCTAGTTGCTCTAGAATCATACTTTTTGCACATTTCTCTGTCTGGATACGTGTTTTCTCGCAAAAAAGTGCTACCTTTACCCGATAATTGGAATAGTAGCGAGAAATCACAGGAAACATTATGGCTGACGAACTGAATATGCCCATCGAGGAACAGGTAGCGTATACCGATGACAACATACGCCACCTGAGTGATATGGAGCACGTGCGCCTGCGTCCCGGTATGTATATCGGTAAGCTGGGCGACGGTGCACAGAGCGACGACGGTATCTATGTATTGCTCAAGGAGGTGATTGACAACTCCATCGACGAGTTCAAGATGCATGCCGGACGGCGTATCGAGATTGACATCACCGACCACAAGCGGATATCGGTGCGCGACTACGGACGCGGCATCCCCCAAGGCAAGCTGGTGGAGGCGGTGAGCGTGCTCAATACGGGCGGTAAGTACGACAGCAAGGCGTTCAAGAAGAGTGTGGGACTCAACGGTGTGGGCGTGAAGGCGGTGAATGCACTGAGTGCACACTTCGAGGCCAGCTCGTATCGCGACGGCAAGGTGCGCACGGTAGTGTTCGAGAAGGGCAATATGGTGAGCGACACCACGGCGGATGCAGGTCCCGAGGAGACGGGCACACGCATCGCCTTCGAGCCGGACAATACGCTGTTTGTAGGTTACTCGTTCCGCTCGGCCTACATCGAGACCATGCTGCGCAACTACACCTACCTCAACACGGGCCTGACCATCATGTTCAACGGCAAGCGCATACTCTCGCGCAACGGTCTCGTGGACCTGCTTACCGACAACATGACGGCATCGACCCTCTATCCCATCATACACCTCAAGACCGAGGACATAGAGATTGCCTTCACCCATACCGACCAGTATGGTGAGGAGTACTACTCCTTCGTCAACGGACAGCACACCACACAGGGCGGTACGCACCAGAGCGCCTTCAAGGAGCATATAGCACGCACCATCAAGGAGTTTTACAACAAAAACCACGAATTCACCGACATACGCAACGGTATCGTGGGGGCCATCGCCATCAATGTGGAGGAGCCGGTATTCGAGAGCCAGACGAAGGTGAAGCTGGGCTCTACCGCCATGGAGCCGGGTGGCCGCAGCCTCAACAAGTTTGTGGGCGACTTCATCAAGACGGAGGTGGACAACTACCTGCACCGCAATGCCGAGGTGGCCGACACCATGCTGCAGAAGATACAGGAGAGCGAGAAGGAGCGCAAGGCCATCGCCGGCGTCACCAAGATAGCCCGCGAGCGTGCCAAGAAGGTCAATATGCACAACCGCAAGCTGCGCGACTGCCGCATCCACCTCAACGATGCCAAGGGCGACCGCACCGAGGAGTCGTGCATCTTCATCACCGAGGGCGACTCGGCCAGCGGTTCTATCACCAAGAGCCGCGACGTGAACACACAGGCCGTATTCAGCCTGCGCGGTAAGCCGCTCAACTCCTTCGGCCTCACCAAGAAGGTGGTGTATGAGAACGAGGAGTTCAACCTCCTGCAAGCCGCGCTCAACATCGAGGACGGCCTCGAGGGACTGCGCTACAACAAGGTCATCGTGGCTACCGATGCCGATGTCGACGGTATGCACATCCGCCTGCTGATGATTACCTTCTTCCTGCAGTTCTTCCCCGACCTCATCAAGAAGGGTCACGTATACATCCTGCAGACACCCCTCTTCCGTGTGCGCAACAAGAAGCGTGCCATCAAGGGCTACAAGAAGGAGAATGAGACCGAGGCCGAGCGCAAGAGCGACCATATCACCCGCTACTGCTACTCTGAGGAGGAGCGCCTCAAGGCCATCGCCGAGCTTGGTCCCAACCCCGAGATTACGCGATTTAAGGGTCTTGGTGAAATCTCGCCCGACGAGTTCAAGCACTTCATCGGCAAGGACATCCGCCTGGAGCGTGTGAACCTCCACAAGAACGATGCCGTGATGGGGCTTCTCGAGTTCTACATGGGCAAGAATACGATGGAGCGTCAGAACTTTATCATCGACAACCTCGTAGTAGAAGAGGACAAACCGGAGGAGGAGTAGTGGCGGCCTCCCCCAGCCCCCTCCAAAGAGGGGGCTTACAGACATCGCGACTAACTTGCATAAAAACGAAGAAATGAATCATACTGCTACCGAGTCATCCCCCTTTTGGGGGGATAAGAGGGGGGCTATCTTCCCCGGCACCTTCGACCCTTTTACGATAGGGCATGCTGCCTTGGTGCGCCGTGCGCTGAATGTCGTTGACGAATTGTATATCGCCATTGGCATCAACATCGAGAAGCGCACGATGTTTACTCTTGACGAGCGCATGGAGCGCATATCGGCTCTATATAAGGATGAGCCACGCATACACGTGACAAGCTATGAGGGCCTGACTACCGACTTTGCCCAATCCGTAGGTGCACAGTTCATCATCCGGGGCGTGCGCAGTGCCATCGACTTTGAGTATGAGCGCGGCATTGCCGATGTGAATAGAATGCTTACAGGGATTGATACCCTGTTGCTCATCAGCGAGCCCGAATATGCCGCCATCAGTAGCAGCGTAGTACGTGAACTTGCCCGGTTCGGCAAGGATATCAGTCCCTACCTTCCATAGCTATGAACAACAAATCGGCACAGATACAGATACAAGGCCAGCAGATACAGCAGATTCAGGGGCTCTCGCCTCTGCAGGTGCTGGTAGCCCGCCTACTGCAGCTCACAACGGTAGAGATGGAGGAGCGTGTGCGTGGTGAGGTTATTGATAATCCGGCTCTGGATTCGGCATCCCGGGACGAGCCATTGGACAACACTGGCGACTATGATGAGGGAGGTCACGAATCGAGCGAAGAGCTTATCACTGGTGACTATAGTTCTGAGGATGATATCCCTGATTACAAACTCAACGGACTGCCACAGAGTACCGAGCAGCAAGCCTTCTCATATGCCTCTACACAATCATTCTACGACTATCTGAAGGAGCAATTGTACGAACAACCTCTCACCGAGGAACAAACCGTTATAGGCGAATATCTTATTGGGTCGCTTGAAGAGGATGGCCTTCTGCATAAATCGCTGATTTCCATTGCCGACGAGCTGGCTATATATCATGGTGTTGATGCCAGCAACCGCACCATAGAGGAGGTACTGCAAGCCATACAGCAGTTTGACCCGGCCGGAATCGGTGCCCGCAACCTGCAGGAGTGCCTGCTGCTGCAGCTACGGCGCAAGGAGCCTACACCGGCCATTGCACGCCAGGTGATGCTGCTGGAACAGTGCTTCGATGAGTTTACCCGAAAGCGTTGGGACAAGATAGAACAGAAGCTCGGATGGAGCAGCGAAGAGGTCTCTGAGGTGATAGCCGAACTGGTGAAGCTCAACCCACGTCCGGGTGCTTCGTTTGGTGACAGTATGGAGAGAGCTACCGGACAGATTGTGCCGGACTTCATTGTCGAGACCTTTGACGATGTGATAACGCTGAGCCTCAATAACCACAATATCCCTCGTCTGCGTGTGAGCGATGACTTCTTGCAGATGCTTGATGAACAGGCTGCCTCATCAAGTGCCGATAGTCGCAATGCTGCCAAATTCCTACGGCAGAAGATTGACTCAGCCCGTGACTTCATCAATGCCATACAGCAGCGCGAGAGAACTCTTCAGCTCACAATGCAGGCCATCATTGACTTGCAGCGCCCCTTCTTCCTCGAAGGTGATGAGTCGCAGCTGCGTCCACTTATCCTCAAGGATGTAGCCGATAAGGTAGGACTTGACATATCCACCATCTCACGTGCTACCACAGGCAAGTACGTGCAGACCAACTTCGGTATCTTCCCCTTGCGCCACTTCTTCAGTGATGGCGTGGCCAACAACGAGGGTGAGGAGGTATCTGTAAAAGAGATACACCACCTCATCAGAGAACTGGTGGATGGCGAGGACAAGAGCAACCCGCTCACTGATGAGCAACTGGCCAATGCTCTTGCCGGACACGGATTCACTATTGCACGCCGCACCATAGCCAAATATCGCGAACAGTTGCATATACCTACAGCACGTATGCGTAAGTAGCCACCTGGTCACACTTGGGGAAACATATATCTACACTTTTTTGTTGAAAAAAGTCATTTTGCTCAGTTTTTTCCAAATCTTTTCAGAATTGGGATAGAACTTTGTCGCGTAAATGATAAATAAGAATGTTTAACCAATAAAAAAAGTAGAATGTTATGAAAAGAATGATGTTTATTCTCGCGTGTGTATTTACCTTAGTGATTACCTCCAAGGCAGACAACTATCAGCCCATTACCCGCAGCCAGTTGCCGCAAAAGGCACAGACTTTCCTGGATGCCCACTTTGCCGACAGCAAAATATCGCTGACCCGCAAAGAAATTGATGTGACGGAACTCAACTACGATGTCATCTTCACTGACGGATGCAAGGTGGAGTTTGACCGTAAGGGCAACTGGACCGAGGTGGACTGCATCAACCGTCCGCTACCTGCAGGTATCGTACCAGAAGCCATTGAGCGTGTTGTCAAAGCGCATTACCCTGATGCCAAAGTGGTCAAGATTGAGCGTGACCGTCGTGAATATGATGTAAAGCTCAGCAACCGTGTGGAACTCACTTTCAACAAGAAACTGCAGCTTATCGACATTGACTGACCTATTAGACCATTTAACAAAGCGATACCAACTTTAGACTAATACCTGTAAAATACTGAACTAGACAACACACATTGAACAAGGCGAGGGCATCTGTGAAGACACCCTCGCCTCTCTTTTTCAGGTGGATTGGGGTATGTGGGCTCAACTGTTGAACCGCATCATATCCTCGATGATGTCGCGCGAGTTGCTCAGGCGTGGAATCTTGTGTTGTCCGCCCAGCTTGCCCTTCTCCTTGAGCCAAGCATCGAAAAGGCCGCTACGGGCGGGAATTATCTCAAGTTCCTGTAGGGTGATATCCTTGTAGCGCTTGGCCTCGTAGTCAGAGTTGATGCTTTGCAAGGATTGGTCGAGCAGGGTAGCAAAGGCTGCGAGGTCGGCTGGTGGGGTAGCAAACTCAATGAGCCATTGGTGGCGGCACTTAGCATTGCCATCCATGAATACGGGTGCGGCGGTATATTCCTTGACTTGTGCACCGGTGGCTTCGCAGGCTCGGCGCAGCCCCTTCTCGGCATTGTCTACCACAAGCTCTTCGCCGAAGGCATTGATGAAGTGCTTGGTGCGGCCGGTAATGATGAATTTGTAGGGGTCTTTCTGGGTGAACTTTACCGTGTCGCCTATGATGTAGCGCCACAGTCCGCACGAAGTGCTGATCACCATGGCGTAGTTGCGCCCTACCTCTACGCCCCAGAGGGGTACGATGGTGGGGTTCTCCTTGCCGAACTCATCCATAGGAATGAATTCGTAGAACACGTCATAGTCGAGCATCAGCAACATGGCAGGGTCGGCAAGGTCGCTCTGCAAGCCGAAGAATCCCTCGCTGGCATTGTAGGTCTCCATATAGTGCATGCGGTCGCTCGGGATGAGATGCTTGTACTGCTCACGATAGGGAGTGAAGGCCACACCGCCGTGGAAGAACACCTCAAGGTGGGGCCATACGTCGCACAGATTATCCTTGCCAGTAATCTCGAGCACGCGCTTGAGCACAGCCATCATCCAGGAGGGTACACCGGAGATATTGGTGATGTTGCAGTCCTTGACGTATTGGGCTATACGCTCCATCTTCTCCTCGAAGTCGCTCAGCAGGGCCATCTCCTTGCCAGGCACACGGAAGAGGTTGACGAAGGGGCTGATGTTCTCGATGAGGATGGCACTGAGGTCGCCCACAAGGCTGTGGGGAAGGTTATAGTTGGGGGCATGGCTGCCGCCCAGGATGAGCGCCTTGCCGCTGAACATGCGGCTCTGCGGATTGCTGCGAAGGTAAAGGGCTACCGAGTCGGTACCGCCACGGTAGTGGAGGTTGTCGAGCCCGTCCTGTGATACGGGGATAAACTTGCTCTTGTCGTTGGTCGTGCCCGAGGACTTGGCATACCATTTCACCTGACCGGGCCATAGGATATCGCGCTCGCCATGACGCATGCGGTCGATGTATCCCTTCAGTCCTTCATAATCAGAGATGGGTACGCGGGTGGCAAACTGCTCGTAGTTGCGTATAGTATCATAGCCATAGAGCGTGCCCCACTCGGTGTGGCGGCTCTTGCTGATAAGGCGCGAGAGTACACGGCGCTGTATCGCCTCGGCCTGCGTATCGTATTGGTCTATCTTGTGCTGTCTGAACTTTAAGGCAGTACCAATCAGTTTGGTTTGCATTGTTCTATATCTAAAAAACGCACAAAAATAGTGCAAAAATCTGAAACGATACTACTGCCTCACCATTTTATAATAAATTATAACATATTTATTCACTCATTTTGATAAAGCTAAGGCGAATTATTCACCTTTGTACGTCCTGCTATGAGAGATTGCACTGTATTGGCCCTATATTTTAATGGGCTGCGGAGAGTGGTTTAAGAAAGTTTAACTTTTTGCAATCTGCAGATAAATAGCGAATTGTATGCTCTATATAACGCTTTTTATGGCTATATATGGGGTCACAAGCGAGCGATTTTTTGCTTATTTTTGCTTTGGAAAAATGTAAACTTTACTATTTATGTCAAAAGGAGCACAAACTATGATGGCCAAGGCCGAGAGCCTGGCCGAGGGTATGCTGAGAAACCTCAGCAAGGTACAATCTCTGGGATTCGGCAACGCCGACATCGAGCGTCTGAAAGAGGGTGTGAAGACCCTCGCCGCCACCGACAGCGCTGTGGAGGAGGCTGCAGCCGCGCTCTCTGAGCTGCGCCGTACAAACAACGACACGATGAGCCGCCTCAACGACGATGTAGTGAACATCAAGAAGGCCATCAAGAGTCATTACGACAAGATGGAGTGGCCCGACTTCGGCATTGCCGACAAGCAGTAAGGCTCTGCCAGCAACGTAAAGGAGTTCCCCGAAATCGCCAGTGCGGCGCTTTCGGGGATTATTATACGCAGCGCTATCAGCCTGGGAACATAAATGTGATTGCTGAGCGGATGTGCGAACTTGCATGAATCAGTGTTTTAGAGGCGTTTTTTGACGAAATCCTGATATTTTATGGCACCTGAGATTTGGAGAAATGGACAGTTCGTTTTCTCTTTTTTTGAACCTTAGAAAAGATGCGTCACTAGCTAGTGACGCTATCGTCACAAGCAAGCGTTGTGTCCATCACTTGCAAGCGTCGTATGCGTCACTTGCAAGTGATGGATAATTTCGAAGGTGAGAAAAATATTTCTCGCAGGTATGAAACATTATTTTCGCACCTAAGAAAAAAAAGAGATGGCAAAGGGTGCCATGGAAATACACGATGAAAAGCAAATTCTCGGATTTGCAACAGTCAGACAGTTTATGTGCAGTTTTAAGGATAGTTTCATATCCCAATGTCGATTATTTTTTTCATCTTTGCTGTAACCTTTCGGCAAGTTGTCTTGTCTAATAGACGGTGACACCAAAGAAAACAGACAAAATGAACAAACAAACTAAAACAACGAACGATATGAAAAAGTTTTTCAAAGTGCTGCTACTCGCAGCTGTGGCATTGATGCCGGTGATGGGAATGGCGCAAACTACTCCTTCGCAAAGGGATGTGGAGCAAAAGTTTGTACGCGAAATGAGACTCAAGCAGTATGAAGACTCGGTAGCTGGAGCAAAACTCCAAGCAAACAATGCGCATCTGCAAAAAATGAAAGAGATGGATAACGAAGCTAGAATACGACGAATCAATGCCATCTGGGACGATGATGTACTGATTATGATTTGCATCTTTGCTGCAGGCATCACCGTACTCGTCCTCTGCCTGCGCCACTCACGCCGCAAGGCTGAAGACCATAAGGAGCTTATCAACAAACTTATCGACAATAACCTGCTGAACTCCTCAGAGCCTATCAGCAAGGATGCCATCGAGGCGTTGATGAAGCCGAAGAAGACAGAAAAGGAGCGATTTATAGGCGATGCTACATTGCTGGGACTTGGTATAGGATTATTTTTAGGGTCTAGTGCGATACACGGTGGTCCTGAAGATTTTCTGAGATTTGCAGGAATGATCCTTGCAAGCTTAGGCCTGCTCCGCCTCATCATCCGTACTATAACTACAATCATTGAGCGTAAAAATGCAAAGCGTGCGCTGGAGAGAAAGCTAATGGAAGAGGCTGTACGCAGACAGAGAACCGAGACCGTGCAAGAGGCTGAGATTGTAGAGGAGAAGTAAAATCATATTGTAATCTGAGCAAAGCGAAGAATCTCTTTTTGGCACTTTTAGAGATTCTCGGACAAACCGAGCGCAAGCATTCTTCGCTTCGCTCAGGATGACAAAACCGAATGGCCCTAATTTAGAATTCAGAATTCAAAATTCAGAATTAAACACCGTGTCTACTCCCGAAGAAATACTCCTGATCTCCCGTGTGCTGCTCCTGAACGATGAGCGGGCATTCGGCCGTCTGATGAAGCGGTACCTGCGCCCCGTGCGCCACTACTTCCTCATACAGACGGGCGGCGATGAGGCGCTGAGCGACGACCTCACGCAGGAGACCTTCATCCGTGTGTGGCGCGGGCTCGACACCTACAAGCGACTCTCGGCGTTCGGCACGTGGGTATACCGCATTGCCTTCACCACCTATCAGAACCATCTCAAGGGAGTGAAGCATCACCTGAGCCTCGACGATGAACACGTGGTACCTGCCATACAAAACTTGACCACCGAGCCCGACTACGATGACGAGGAGATAGCAGCCCTGCACCGCGCCATCGGCATGCTGGGCGAGGGCGAGAAAACCTGTATCACGCTCTTCTACCTGGAGGAGATGAGCATCAAGGAGATAGCAGCCGTGACGGAGATGAGCATCGGTGCCATCAAGACATCGCTGAGCCGCGGACGAAACCATTTACGAACCTTACTGACGGAAGAATAATAATGTACCACCTCCCCCTCTCCGAGGGGACTCCTCCTAAGTTAGGAGGAGAATTTAAAAAAAGAAGAGAATATGAACAAGGAAGACAGACAGATAAGAGCGCTGCTGCAGAAAGCAGACACCACGAGTAGCGAGCACGAAGCACGGTTGCACGCACGCATCATGCGCCAACTCCCCTCACGTAACCTGCGTCGCATATACCTTGTCATCATCTTTGCCCTGCTATGGGGAGGCGGCATAGCCCTGCTCCTCTGCTACTGGCAGCCGATAGCGGCTTCGATACTTGGCGTGGCGGCATCGCTGCTCGACCATACGCTCCCCTCCGTGGAGACCTTCACGACCTTTGCCCTATGCATAGGCACTATCGTACTCATCGTGGTGCAGAGCCGCGATGTGATGGACGAATATTATGAACGGGAGATTATGGGAATGCTGAATGCTGAAGTGTAGCGGAGCTGCATTGTGCGTGCCAGCTCACAGCTCATGACTCACTGTGTGCCAGCGTACGCGCCTCGTAGTGCTCCACTGCACTTTTGTACAGCTCGTCCTTCTTGCGTATATGGCGCATAGCCTCCTTGGCGGCAAGCTGCTGGCTCTCCTTCTTGGAATAGCCGAAGCCGGTGCCAAACTCGAGGCCCTCGATGCATACGCGGCTGCGGAAGGTGGGACTGTTGGTGCCGACGGTGTTCTCGTCCACAAGTTCGAACACGATGGCGAATTGCGTCTTCTGGCTCCACTCGATGAGCTTGCTCTTGAAATTGTCGTCCTCCTTGGCCACCTGCTTGAGGTCGATGTGCTTGCCTATGAGGCGATGCTTGAAGAAGCGGTAGCACCAGACATAGCCACGGTCGAGGTAGATGGCACCTACGAATGCCTCGAAGGCATTGCCGGGGATGAAGCTGTTGTGGGTGCGGTTGATATGGGTCGATTGTATGAGGTCGACCAGCCCCGTCTCCTTGGCAATGCGGTTGAGACTGCTGCGCTGCACAATCTTGCTGCGCACAGAGGTGAGGAATCCCTCCTTCTTGCCCGGGAACGTATGATAGAGGATGTCGCTCACCACGGCCTCGATGATGGCATCGCCCAGGTATTCGAGCCGCTCATTGTCTTTCTTCTGCTCGCCTTGGCGGTAGTGGTTGAGCGAACGGTGCATGAGTGCCTCGCGATAAACAGAAATCTCTCGAGGATAGAATCCCAGGATACGGCGCAGCTTGCGACGAAACTCCTTGTCGCTGCTGAAGAGGTAGTGTATGTAATCGGCCAGGCGATGCATAGAGGATGAGGCTGTCGACTATTATAATAGAAAAAGTCGTATAATCGGGTTTTGACCAATTAATACGACTTTTTATAGTACTATCGCTGTACTCTGATTACTTCGCGTTGTTAGCGATGTAGTCGATAGCGTCCTGTACGGTAGAAATCTTCTCAGCCTGATCATCGGGAATTGACATACCGAATTCCTTCTCCAACTCCATGATCAATTCTACTGTATCCAAAGAATCTGCACCGAGATCGTTGGTGAAGCTTGCATTGGGAGTTACTTCTGACTCGTCTACACCAAGCTTATCTACGATAATAGCCTTTACTCTTGCTTCAATTTCTGTCATAATAGTAATGTTTTTAATGAATAAATAACTTAAAGCGATACAAAGAAAAGAAACTTTCGCTTTCGCTCCAAATATTTCTTTCAGATTTCGAAAAAAAATGCACTGAAAAATGGTTGTTGAGCAAAAAAGTTTCAAAAAATGTCCGTTTTCTCGCTTTTTATGTGGCAAAACATAGTAAAAAGTGTTGTACTGGATTTGTCTCAAGATGCCACAAGCGTGTTGTCAGTAGGAAGCCGAGGCCTTGATGCCTCGTGCTGCCAAGCGTGTTACGATGCTGTCGAGCTCCTCGTGAGTGGCTTTTTGCAGTCCTTGTGAGGGAGTTTCACGGTCGATGGTGTATATCATCACCTCACGTGGGGCAATGTCGGCAATGGCCTCTATCCATGGATTCACATATTGCGGTGTGGTATTGTCGACCGATACGCCCTCAGCATCTATGCCCTTCATGAACATTGTCTGCACTACGCAATGTCCCTCAAAGGCTTTCATGCAGCCGATGAGTTCATTCACATCATAGTGTCCTACGGGACGGTCAATACGAACGATATAGGAAGCGTCTACGGTGTCGAGTTTCACGATATTATTGTCTACCCGCTTCAGGGCCTCGAACACATCTTTGCGGTTGATGCGAGTGGCATTGGTGAGCACGCTCACCTTGGCAGTGGGGCAGTAGCGGTCGCGCAAGCGTATGGCGTCGTCTATGATAAGTGCAAAGTCGGGATGGGCCGTGGGTTCACCATTGCCTGCAAACGTGAGTACATCGGGGGCCACGCCTTCGGCCTGCATTTTTAGAAGCTTTGCTTCCAAGGTTTCGGCCACCTCCTGGCGTGTTGGTAGTTTGCTCTGAGGGCGACGTTCTGCATTAAATCCGCACTCGCAATAGATGCAGTCAAAAGTGCACACCTTACCATCCCCTGGCAAGAGATTGATGCCCAGTGATACGCCCAAACGGCGACTCTTTATTGGCCCGAATATGGGCGACGGATATATTATGGTAGACATGGCTTCAATGTTTTGCTCACAAAGTTAAAGAAATTTATAATCCATGCTATGGCTTCAGCAGAAAAAATACATTATCTTTGCACATATTAACCCGTGAACTATGATACAGATACGTTGCAAGAACAATAGCGAGGTGCGAGAGTTCAATCCTGGTACTACCCTGCAGAAAATATTTGAGGGGTTCTCTTTAGATATGCCTTATGGTGCTGTGAGCGCCCGTGTGAACAATAAGGTAGAGGGATTGGCTTTCAGAGTCTATAACCACAAGGATGTTGAGTTTCTTGACATAACTTCCGACTCCGGTATGCGCACTTATGTGCGTACACTTTTCTTCGTGCTCACAAGAGCCGTTCGTGAAGTTTTTCCCGATGGAGAGATCATTATCGAACATCCTGTATCGAAGGGGTACTTCTGTAACCTCCGCATAGGTCGCACGGTGGTACAAGCCGATGTGGATGCTATCAAGCAGCGTATGCAGGACATCATAGCATCGGATATGCCCATACGCCGTATCAACTGCCCTACGGAAGAGGCCATCGAGGTGTTCCGTAAAGAGGGGCGCACTGATGTGGTGACACTCCTTGAGACCACAGGTAAACTGTATACTACCTATTATATGTTGGGTAGCAAGGCCGACTACTATTATGGCAGTTTGCTCACCTCTACAGGTAAGATACATCTCTTTGAATTGCAGCAATACCATGATGGACTGTTGTTGCGCGTACCTAGCCGTGAGAATCCTGATATCTTGGAAGACATCGTGCGGCAAGACAAGATGCTCAGCGTATTCAGTGAGCATCACCATTGGCAAGAGATACTTGGTGTGAGCACCGTAGGCGACTTCAATACAGCTTGTCGTACAGGTCATGCCACCGACCTCATCAATGTTGCCGAAGCGTTGCAAGAGAAACGTATAGCTGGTATTGCCGATGATATACACCAGCGCAAGGCACGTATCGTGCTCATCTCTGGGCCTTCATCGTCGGGAAAGACGACATTTAGCAAACGCCTCTCTGTGCAGCTCATGACCAATGGTCTGCGACCTGTAGCCCTTTCACTTGACGACTACTTTGTAGATCGTGAGCTTACTCCGCTCGACGAACAGGGTCAGTATGATTTCGAATCGCTCTATGCCCTTGACCTCCCCTTCTTCAATGCACAGCTCAACGCTTTGCTGCAGGGCGAAGAGGTGGAACTCACCAAGTTTGACTTTACCACCGGCAAGCGTGTACTCACAGGTAACAAACTCCGCATCGACCAGCATACCGTGCTTATCATCGAAGGCATACATGCCCTCAATCCTGAGCTGACCAACCATATCCCTTCAGCCGACAAATATAAGATATACGTCTCGGCTCTTACCTCCATCATGCTCGATGACCACAACTATATCCCCACCACCGACAACCGTCTGCTACGTCGCATCCTGCGCGACTACAAGTATCGTGGTTATTCAGCTGAGGACACCATATCACGCTGGCCCAGTGTGCGCAAGGGTGAGGACAAATGGATATTCCCCTTCCAAGAGAATGCCGATGCCATGTTCAACTCGGCCCTGCTTTTTGAGCTGGCCATCCTCAAAGGCTACCTCACTCCCATCTTGGAGCAAGTAAAGGAGAATCGTCCGGAATACAGTGAAGCCTACCGCCTCAACAAGTTCCTGCAATACTTCGAGACCATCCCTGATGATGACCTTCCGCCCACCTCACTACTACGTGAATTCCTTGGGGGAAGCAGCTTTAAGTATTAATTTGTATACTGATAGTATTGTGGCATAAACAAAAGTAGTACACACCATGAAGCTCCGCACCGTGATATATAGCTTGCTGCTTGCCACCCTCTGCATGGGGTGTGGCGGTCGCCTTTCCATGCGTGAGCTGGAGCAGTTGGAGGCGCAGCTCGACACTGCGCCCGATGTTGTGCGCTTCGCGCTCGATAGCATCCCTTTCGCCATGCTCCGCGGCGAGGCACGGGCACTCTATGCCATACTACGTACGCAAGCCGACTACAAGTGCGATATCCCTCTTACCACAGACACCTTGATACGTCATGCAGTGAACTATTACCATACTTCACATCCGGACTATCGTGGAGCAATGGCATATTATTCTTTGGGGTGCATATATACTGAGTTGGGCGATGATGCACGTGCTATTCGCGCCTATCTACAGGCTCAAAATCTTTTTCCCGACACTACGGTACGCTATTATCGATTGTGCTATCAGAACCTTGGAAGACATTATATCCTTAATTCCGCAACACTTTAATAAATGTTTTTTTTATAAGTACCTGAGCAACATTAAGTTGCCCAGGATTTTGCCATGTCATA
>CAZMZC010000072.1:0-14175 GCA_964570685.1 uncultured Bacteroidaceae bacterium
TCCACCAGGCATCAATGTCCATGCCATACAGGTGCTTGAGGTATTTCCAATAGATTTCGCGGGCCTCGGTATTGAAGGGGTCGTAGGGACGTACGCCACGGTTGCGTGGCCAGGTATCGAAGGGGTACAGGGCACCGATGGCTTCGAGTTCCTTGTATTGCGGAGTCCACGGACCGAAGTTGGCCCAGATGGAGATCATCAGATGAGCGTTGCGGCTGTGTACGTAGTCGATCATCTCCTGGGGCGACTTGATGCGCGGCTCCAACCCCTTCTTTACATACTCCTCGGCGAGGGGGCGCAGGTCGTCGGGCAGGTACTTGCTCCAAGCGGGGTCGCCCACCTTATTGATATAATAGGGGTTCATGAAGTCCATCGCATTCCAGTTGGAGTCGCATCCCCAATACTGCCAGTCCTGCACGATACCGTCGAGCGGAATCTGCAGCTCGCGATACTTATCAAGCACCTCGCACAGCTCGTCGCTGGTCTTGTAGCGCTCGCGGCATTGCCAGTGGCCCATGGCCCAGAGGGGAAACATGGTGGCCTGTCCCGTGAGCTGGCGGATGGAGGCAATGACACCGTCCTGCGTGCCGTCCTTGTAGAGGAAATAGTAGTCGACGCCCTGCCCTACCTCAGAGGTGAAGGTGGTAGCCTGCGGAGTGTCCTCGAAGCGGCTGCGGCCTGCATTGTCCCAGTAGAGGCCATAGCCCTTCACCGAGGTGAAGTAAGGGATGGTGATGTTGGCATTGTGGTTCCAGATATCGACCTTCTCATCGCGCTGGTTGAGGTTGGGACGGCGACGCTGTCCGAGACCGTAGATAGCCTCATCGGCATCGAGCTGCCAGGTCTGTGCTATGCGGTAGTGCCCCTTGTCGACGCCCAGGGTGATGGGGGTCACCACACCGCTGGCGTGCTCGCTGAGCAGGGCGTTGCCCTCGGCATCGGCAAAGCAGACCTTGCCCGTAGCCTCATCGACGGTCACCGTGAGGCAGGCAGTGGAGAGTGTATTGCCCTCGACGCTCCACATCCCCTTCTCCTTGCTGGGGGTGAGGATTACCGAGAAACTCTTCTTGGCAGGCATTGCCTCCAACCCATCGGCGTATTTGGTCACGCGGATGATGTTCGGCGCATATACCGTAAGTTCCGTAGTAGGTTGGTTACCTGCAGGGGCAACGCGCAATCCCTGCTTTGTCTCGCTCACCTGCTGTGCCGTAACGGTCATCGGCAACATCAGCAACAGAGCCTTCAAAGCGGTATGTCTTCTCATATTCGTATTGTTGATTAGAAACCAAGTTAAATTAATCTTTCACTCTCACGGTCACTTTGGCCGGTTTCAGTCCCTTGCCCGATACGGTGAGGGTAATCGTTCCCTTGCTGTCGGCAGCGCGGAGCACAGCCATGGCGCGGCCCTTCCATACGTGATGTGTGGCATCTACGGTAGAACCCAAGTCCTTGATGTCGGCATTGCCGAAGGCAGCCAAGGAACCGCGTCCACGCAAGGTAAGGGTGAGTTCGTTGGTGGCGTTGGGACATAGCGTACCATATTTGTCAACCACCTCGATGGTAATGAATGCCAAGTCCTGATTGTCGGCACGGAGGGTGGTTCGGTCGGCTGTGAGACGCAAGGCATAGGGTTCGCCTGCCGTGCACAGGGTGTTGTGCCCGGTGTTCATCGCAGCAATGGGGCGGCCTTGTTCGTCTACGGCCTCGGCACGCAGCGTACCGGGTGTGTAGGGCACGGTGATGACCGCCTTGTACTCCTCGGCGCGAGTCGTGGGGCGCTCGGCCACAAGGCTATCGTTGATGTAGAGGCGAACACGCGGGGAACGGCTATATATCTCCACCTCGATGGGGCGGCCTTCGTGCCCGGGCCACGTCCAGCTCTCGAAGGTGGGCCACACGCTCCACAGGGTCTCCTTGATTTTGCCGTAATAGCCATCGGGCTCCTTCACGGAGAGGTAGAGCGGGCGCTCCACGTTCCACAGCAGGTCGCGGTAATAGGAGATGGGCTTACGCTGTCCGGTGAAATCGATGTCGCCGCAGTAGGCTGCATGCCAGGGGAACTGGTTGCGATGGTAGTGCTCGCCCTCGCTTTCTCCCTGGTAGTACCAACGGCCTATGCCGCTCTCGCCCTGATAGTCCACAGCCGTCCACACGAAGTCGCCGAAGATATAGGGATGGTCGGCACTATAGGCCCAGTTGCGGAAAGCCTCACGGGGGTACGACTCGCTTTGGTACATCACCCGCTGCGGGTCGCGCTCATGGTCGCCAGCGTGCTTGTGTATCATATAGTTGTAGCCCACAAGTTCGAAAGCCTCGGCCAAGGGGTCGTAAATCTCCCAGTCGCTGTCCCACGCGCAGAGTGCCGAGGTGACAGGGCGTGTGGGGTCGAGTTCGCGACACAAGCGTGCCAGCTTGCGGGCAGTGGTGACCACCTGTATCTCCTTACGCTCGATAACCTCATTACCCACGCTCCAGGCGAAGATGCTGGGGTGGTTGCGGTCGCGCAGCACGAGTGCCGAGAGGTCGTCGCGCCAATGACGGTCAATCAGTGTAGAGTAGTCGTGCGGAGTCTTGGCCGTGCGCCATCCGTCGAAAGCCTCGTCGATGACGAGCAGACCGATGCGGTCGCAAGCATCGAGGAATGCCTCAGAGGGGTGATTATGGCTAGTGCGCACGGCATTGAAACCAGCCGCTTTCATCAGTTCGGCCTTGCGCTCCTCGGCGCGGTCATAGGCGGCAGCACCCAGGATACCGTTGTCGTGGTGCAGGCAACCGCCATTGATTTCGATGGGCTGTCCGTTGAGCAGGAAGCCCTGCTCGGCATTGAAGGCGACGCTGCGGATGCCGAAGGGTTGGATGATGTGGTCAATGACGTTGCCTTTCTCGGCAATTGACAGTTCTACATTATAAAGGTGGGGGGTATCGGGAGTCCAAAGGCAGGCGTCGGTTACCTCTAACAGGAACTCGGCCTCTAGCTCCTCGCCAGGCTGTAGACGTATGG
Organism: uncultured Bacteroidaceae bacterium; assembly: GCA_964570685.1. GTDB lineage: Bacteria > Bacteroidota > Bacteroidia > Bacteroidales > Bacteroidaceae > UBA1189. Next base: position 3,002 of record CAZMZC010000072.1, read on the forward strand.
TATGGCTCTTGTTACGTCCGAAAGTGCCGCCAGCGTTCGTAGCCCCTTTCATGTCGGCCGTCACTTGCAATATGCGCTCGCGGTCGCTCTCGTTGACCAGCACCGTCTGCACCCTCACCTGGCTCTCTCCCTCAGCATCCACCACGGGTGTGGTGACAAAGGTGCCCCAATGCTTGAAGTGCACATCGGCCGTCTCTACGAGCCATACGTGGCGGTATATGCCCGAGCCGGTATACCAGCGGCAGTTCTTCTGCTGCGAGTTGTCCACACGCACCAATATCTCGTTGTCGCCCTCGCGCAGCAATTCTGTCACATCACGTAGGAAAGAACTGTAGCCGTAATGCTGCGTGCCGGTAGAGATGCCATTGACGAGAACCTCGGCATTCATATATACCCCCTCAAAGTAGAGCGCATAGCGGCGGTCGGCACCCTTTGTCTTCAGCGACAGCACCTTGCGGTACTCACCTTTTCCCGTGGGATAGTAGCCTCCATCGTTGCCCGCAGGCTCGTCCTTGGAGGGCACGCCCTGAATGCTCCAATCGTGTGGCAGGTCGACGACGACTTTCGGTTGCCCCTCGCGGACAAACTCCCAATCATTATCGATGAGCGTGCGGCGCTGAGGCACAGCAACCACGGTCACAAAACAAACGGCAAACAAAGCGATGATACGATACGTAGATTTCATAAGCGTTGAGATTTTTTCGGTTATAGTATTGCAAAGATATAGGATTTACCCCTTGCCTACAAATCTTCTTGGTGTTTTATTATCTTGTACGACACCACATTCACACAAAAAGCACAAAACATACAGAAAGTTTGCACACGTCCGAGAATAGTCGTACCTTTACCCACATAATCAAAATTGTATATAACAATGAAAAACATTCTTACAACCACTCTAATAGCATGCCTCACCATAGGAGCACAGGCTGAAGAAACCACAGACGTACAGCAGGAACAGTTGGGGCGCGGCGTGATAGCCCTTCCCGCACAAAGCGGCGGCATTTTCGTCAGTTGGCGATACCTGGCCACTGATAGCGAGAACACGACCTTCGACCTATTGCGCAACGGCAATGTGGTGAAGGCTGACATCAGCACCGCTACCTGCTGCACCGATGCCATCGGTGACAGCACCTACCGCTATCAAGTGGTGACAAAGGTGGACGGCGAAGCCATTGACACCACCGACGCTGTGACGCCTTGGGCCGATTACTACTACCAGCTACATCTAGATAAGCCCACGGCAAGCGGCTACACCTACTCGCCCAACGACTGCTCAGTAGGTGATGTGGATGGCGATGGCGAGTATGAGCTATTCGTAAAGTGGGACCCCTCGAACTCGAAGGACAACTCACAGGATGGCGTTACCGGCAACGTATATCTCGACTGCTACAAGATAGACTGGACATTGGGCGGCACAGAACTCACTCCTGAGAAACTGTGGCGAGTAGACCTCGGTGTGAACATTCGTGCTGGAGCACATTACACCCAGTTCATGGTCTACGACTTTGATGGCGATGGCCGCGCTGAGATGATGTGTAAAACAGGCCCTGGCAGTAAGGACGGACAAGGGAACTACGTAAGTGATGCAGGCACCGACAGCAAGATACAAGGCTGCAACAATAGCAAGAACTGGCGCAATAGCGGTGGCAAGATCGACGGTGGCTACGAATTCCTCACCGTATTTGAGGGACTCACGGGACGCGCCATCCACACCGTATTCTATAAGCCCAATCGCAATGCTACTACCGTAGGCACCGAATCGACCGGCACCTTCAACTGGGACGACCGTAGCGGTAAGACCGACAAGGCCAGTTATGGTAACCGCGGCGAGCGACACCTCGCAGCCGTAGCTCATCTCGACGGAGCCAATCAGAATGCCCACGCCGTATTTGTGCGCGGCTACTACACCTATGCCTACCTTTGGGCAGTTGCATTCGACGGCGAGCACATCATCGACAAGTGGTACCACTCATCGCACAGCAAAACACAATATAAGGTGACCGATGCCGATGGCAACACCACCACCTACACAGCACCAGCCCCAACGGGGAAGAGTGACGGCAGCCGCACCATGTATGGCAACGGCAACCACAACCTCTCGGTAGGCGACGTGGATGGCGATGGCGCAGATGAGATTGTATGGGGTTCGGCAGCACTCGACAACGATGGGACCCTACTCTACTCCACTGGCTACGGACACGGCGATGCCATGCATCTGGCCGACCACAATCCCGACCGTCCCGGCTTGGAACTGTTCCAAGTACACGAAGGCTCGCCTTACGGATGGGACCTCCACGATGCAGCCACAGGCGAGATACTCTTCAGCGCCACCAGTACAGGAGACAACGGGCGCGGCATAGCAGCACAACTCTCAAGCACCGACCGCGGTTCATACTTCAGTTCCGGAGCCGACCGTCAGCAACGCAGCGCTATCACCGGTGCCGTAGCCAGCACAGGACAGACCTCGCTCAACTTCCGCATCTATTGGGACGGCGACCTGCAGGAAGAGCTCTTCGACGGTGGCAAGATTGACAATTGGAACGGCAGCGGTACCACACGCCTCTATATCAATGGCAAAAACCCCTACGACTACAACGCATCGAGCACCTGCAACGGCAGCAAGTCTACCCCCAACCTGCAAGCCGACCTCTTCGGTGACTGGCGCGAAGAGCTCATATTATGGAGTACCAACGATAATGCCACACTCAACGTCTTCACCACCTACCTCACCACCAACTTCCGTGTGCCCACCCTCATGCACGACCATACCTACCGCATGGGCATTGCTTGGCAGAATGTGGCCTACAATCAGCCACCCCACATCGGCTATTACTTACCCGACTGCTTTGCAGCCTCACTCACATTGGACGAGCTCTCAGGCCCCATTGACCAGACCATCACGCTGGGCGACTCCATACAGCCCATCATCCTGCACTACAAGAATGCCAATAGTCTCATCTGTACAGGACTGACAACCTACGGCATAGAACGCACACTGGATAGAAATGCCCAAACAGTGACCCTGCACGGCACACCTACCAAGACCGGCACAGCCAAGTATAAGGTGAAGACCACTGGTAACATCATCGATGCCAATGCTGTCTTAGAGGGCATTATCACCGTCAATGACCCTGCCGACATCGAGAGCATAGAAGCCGTTGGTTCTGAAACAGTCATCTACGACCTCTTTGGCCGCCGTGTAGAGTTCCCTAAAGGTGGCATCTACATTGTGAACGGACAAAAAGTGCGATTCGAATAAGAACCATTATAATACAATGAAGAAAGCCATACGGTTCGCTATATCAACCATCGCGGTCATTGCCTGCTGCGCCTGCTCGGCACCAACCGAAGAGCCATTGAAATTATGGTACGACGCCCCCGCCAAACAGTGGGTGGAGGCATTGCCCATCGGCAACGGTCGCCTGGGCGCAATGGTGTACGGTGATCCTATACACGAGGAACTGCAACTCAATGAAGAGACTGTATGGGGGGGCTCACCGCACAACAATGTGAACCCGCTCGCCAAGGAGCACCTTGACGAAATACGCAACCTCATCTTCGAGGGCAAGAACGCCCAGGCTCAGGAGCTCTGCGGCAAGTATATCAGTGCACAGCAAGCAAACGGCATGCCGTACCAAACGGTAGGCTCGCTGAAGCTGCACTTCATCGGCATCGACAGCGTGAGCAATTACTACCGTGACCTCGATATCACCAATGCCATCGCCACAACCACCTTTACTGCAGGTGGCACGGAGTATCAGAGAGAAAGTTTCGCTTCGCTCACCGACGATGTCATCATCGTGCGCCTCACCGCCTCAAAGCGGGGAGCCATATCGTTCGAGGCACGCTACGACAGCCCTATGCCTCACGACTCCCCTATAGCAGATGCCGACAAGCAGACACTGACGTTACGTGGCCGTGGCACCAATCACGAAGGAATAGAGGGCAAAATAAAATATACCAGCATCGCACGCTTTGAGCATAAGGGCGGTAACCTGAGCAGTCAAGCGGACGCGCTGAGCATTACCGATGCCGATGAAGTCACCATATATATATCTGTAGGCACCAACTTCGTCAACTACAAAGACGTGAGCGGCAATGCTGACCATCGCGCCGAAGCTCCTCTCGCCACTATCGGTTCTGATTACCGCAAGGCTAAAGCTGCCCACACGGCACGCTACCGCGAATACTTCGATCGCGTGAGCCTCGACCTCGGCACTTCACCCGCAGCACAGCTCCCTACCGACAAGCGTGTGGAGCAGTTCAAGGAGGGCTACGACCCACAACTCATCGAACTATACTTCCAGTTTGGGCGCTACCTACTCATCAGTTGCTCACAACCTGGAGGACAAGCTGCCAACCTGCAAGGTATATGGAACGACAAGCCCAAGGCTCCGTGGGACGGTAAGTACACCGCCAACATCAATCTGGAGATGAACTACTGGCCTGCCGAGGTGACCAACCTCTCGGAACTGCACGAACCTATGTTGCGCCTCGTGCACGAAGTGGCCGACAAGGGGCACAAGACAGCAGCCATGTATGGTTGCCGCGGTTGGACGATGCACCACAACACCGACATCTGGCGTAGTACGGGAGCCGTTGACGGTCCCAGTTACGGCATTTGGCCCACCTGCAACGCATGGTTGTGCCAGCACCTCTACGAGCACTACCTTTTCACTGGCGACGAGGCATTCCTGCGCGAAGCATACCCCATCATGAAGAGTGCCTGCGAGTTTTACATCGACTTCCTTGTGCCCGAGCCTCAGCATGGTTGGTTGGTAGTATCACCCGGTTTCTCACCAGAGAACCGCCCCAACGTTAACGGCAAACGCTCATTCAGCGTAGTGGCTGGTGCCACCATGGACAACCAGATGGTGCGCGACCTCCTGCGCAACACCACCGAAGCCGCAACACTCGTCGGTGAGGACGCTGCATTCATCGATACACTGCGCAGCATAGAAGCCCGCCTTGCACCTATGCAAATAGGCCGCTGGGGACAGCTGCAAGAGTGGATGGAAGATTGGGACAATCCTAAAGACCATCATCGCCACGTATCGCACCTATGGGGTCTCTATCCAGGCAATCAGATTACCGAAGACACCCCCGAACTGTTTGAAGCTGCCAAGCAGAGCCTCATCGCCCGTGGTGATCCCTCTACAGGATGGTCTATGGGATGGAAGGTATGCCTATGGGCACGCTTGCTCGATGGTAACCACGCCATGAAGCTCATACGCGAACAGATAAAGCCTGCCGTAGGTGAGTCGGGACAGAATGGAGGCACCTATCCCAACCTCTTCGATGCACATCCACCCTTCCAGATTGATGGGAACTTCGGCTGCACGGCAGGTATCGCCGACATGCTGGTACAGAGCCATGCAGGCTACATACACCTACTCCCTGCTCTACCCGACGAATGGAGCCAAGGCACCGTCAAGGGACTTCGTTGCCGAGGAGGATTCGAGCTCACCGAGCTCACTTGGAAGAATGGAACAGTCGTACGCGCCACATTGCTATCGCACCTAGGCGGCAAGCTACGCGTCAAAATCAACGGAACGATACAGGAGAGGGACACCCGAAAGGGAGAAACTATCCGATTGGACGAAACAAATCAATAAACACATACAACCTATGAGAAAACTCACACTGGGCCTAGCGGCCATCCTATGTACACTCAGTCTGTACGCCAACAAGCCCGATTACGGCTACTTGTTCTCTTACGTCAACGGACGAGGTCTTGCCTTTGCCTATAGCTCCGACAGTGTTCGCTGGACCTCTATCGGCAACGGACGAACCTTTGTAGACAGCGACTTCGGCACCTGGGGCGCACAGAAGAAGATGTTCGCCCCACACCTCACACGCGACAGCCAAGGCATGTGGCGCTGTGTATGGTCGCCAAAGGCCGACAATCCACAGTTTGCCTACTGCGAGAGCCCCGACCTCATCAATTGGAAGCCGCAGGACTATCCCTACGTAGAAGGTGGCAGCTGTGTGCATCCTATACTTGTACAAGCCAAGAACAATGAGGGATGGGCGGTCATATACACGACACTTGACAGTACAATCTATGCGTATGGTTCTACGGACTGCCGCACATGGAAGAAGATGGACGTGAGTGCAGGGGATCGTCCCGCAGATGCTGGTCCATGCCAAGGCCCTGACTTCAGCACCATCAACTTAGACGACCGCCAAGTGGAAGGCCAAGTACACCGCGTAGAATGGGAACAAATTGACAAGCTCATCAAGCGCGACGACTACCTGCGCAATCGCCAGGTAAAACTCGATGAGCACATGGGTCAGGACCCCGTACGCTTTGCCGACCTCAAGCCCGTAAATGCACGCCTCACCATCGACGGCAAGGAACGTAAGGCCATCAGCAACGAACTCATCGGTATCTTCTTCGAGGATATCAGCTACGGAGCCGACGGCGGACTCTATGGCGAGCTCATCCAGAACCGCGACTTCGAATACTCTGCAGCTGACCGTGGCGGGTGGCACAGCCTCACCGCCTGGGAGCTCAAGGGCGAGGGCAGCACCGTGACCGTAGGCACCGACCGCCCCATACACGCCAACAACTGCCACTATGCCACATTGGCAACCACTACTGCAGGAGCCACCTGGGAGAATGGTGGTTATGACGGTATTGCCCTCAAGGCTGGCGACCTCTATGACCTCAGCTTGATGGCCCGCAAGACATCGCCCAAGAGCAGTAAATTCCTCATCAGCCTCGTCAGTGAAGGGGGTGAAACCCTTGCCGAGAAGAGCATCACCGTAAGCAGTGCCGACTGGAAAACCCTCAAGGTCACCTTCAAGGCTGCAAAGGATGCTGCCAAGGCCCGCCTTGTCATCACCCCGCAGACAGTAGGAACGGTAGATATGGATATGGTATCGCTCTTCCCGCGCAACACCTTCAAGAACCGCAAGAACGGTCTCCGTGCCGACCTCGCACAGGTGATTGCCGATATGAAGCCCAAGTTTGTGCGCTTCCCCGGTGGCTGTGCCGCTCACGGTAACGGACTCGACAACATGTACCTTTGGAAACGCTCCATCGGCAAGCTCGAGGAGCGTCAGCATATGCCCAACATATGGCACTACCATCAGACCCTCGGTCTCGGTTACTACGAGTACTTCCTCTTCTGCGAAGACATCGGTGCAGAGCCTCTTCCCGTGATACCCGCTGCTGTGCCCTGCCAAAACTCTTCGCACGGCGGTCACGGCCAGCAGGGCGGTGTGCCTATAGAGGAGATGGACGCTTTCATACAGGACATCCTCGACCTCATCGAGTGGGCCAATGGCGACGCCAAGACTACCAAGTGGGGCCGCGTACGTGCTGAGGCAGGGCACCCCAAACCCTTCAATCTCAAATATATCGGTATCGGCAACGAGGACCTCATCTCGAACACCTTCACCGAGCGTTTCAACATGATCTACGATGCCATCCGCGAAAAGCATCCCGAGATTATCGTCTGCGGCACCGTAGGTCCCTTCTACGAAGGCTCTGACTACGAGTGGGGCTGGAAACTGGCTAAGGAGAAGGATATCCCCATGGTCGATGAGCACTACTACGTGAGCCCCGGCTGGTATATCCACAATCAGGACTACTACGACCACTATGACCGTAACGCCAGTGAGGTATACCTCGGCGAATATGCTTGCCATATCGCGGGTCGCCACAACAATATCGAGACCGCCCTGTGCGAGGCTCTGCACCTCGTCAACGTGGAGCGCAATGCCGATATCGTACGCATGACCTCGTATGCTCCCCTTCTTGCCCGTCATGGACGCACCAACTGGAACCCCGACATGATTTACTTCAACTCATCGCGCATCGACCTTACCCCCGGCTACTACACCCAGAAGATATTCGGCAACAACAGCGGTGACCAGTATATCACGGGCAAGCTGAGCGTAGAGAGCCGTCGCGATGACGTGCGCAAGCGTGTAGCCACCTCTACCGTCTACGACTCGGCCACCGGCGACCTCATCATCAAGCTCGTCAACCTGCTGCCCGTAGCCGTGACTACCGCCATAGAGGTCAACGATTGTGAGGCCTTTGCCACTACCGCCATTTGCACAGTGCTCACCGGCACACCCACCGACCGCAAGGCCGTACCCACCGAGAGCACCATAGAGGTAGCACCACAGTTCAACTACGAGATGCCCCCTTACTCCTTCACCACCATCCGCATAGCGAAGGAGCAGCAGGGGAAGAAAAAGTAATCTGAAAGATTAGCAACTGACCCCAAAGAATACTCATGAACAGAAAGAACTTCATACTATGGATGCTCGGGTTAGGGCTGCTGGTCGTAACCTGTGTCTTGAGCGATATCATCACTCTGGGGGAGAAGGTGAGCACTCTGCACCCATGGGCAGGACATGTGTTCTACGGCATCATTGGTCTCATTACCCTATGCTTGGTTGTAATCCCTACCCTGCGCATCATCTTCACCCCCGAGATGAAGGGGCATAAAGTGGGAAACATTCACGACATGTCTGCAGAGGAGCTCGACAAATACATCGAGCAGCTACGCTTGAGCAAGGAGCAGCGTGTCCATATCGCCCAGGCCAATGACCGTAGCGATGTCGTGAAAGCCATACTCGACGAGCGCAAAGAGCAAGCCGACGACATCATACGTTCCACAGCAGAAACCGTATTTGTCATCACGGCCGTATCGCAAAACAAGTCGGTAGATATGATTTCCACGCTGAGCATGAACGTGAGAATGATAAGCCGCCTCATCCGCCAGCAAGGTTATCGTCCTTCATACATACAGTTGTTCAAGCTATATGTATCGGTTATCTCCTCCTCCATCATCATAGGTTCGGTAGATGAGTTAATGGACGATATTGACCTCGGCAGCCTCGTAGGGATGACAGGGCTGAAGCTCGCAGGCTCAATCCTCAAGTCTGGAGCCAACGGTGCTGCCAACGCATACATCACCCTGAAAGTAGGCAAGAGCACCATAAAATATCTCGAAGAGGGTCCTCAAGAGTTTCAAGAGAATAAGAAATCCGTCAAGCACGAGATACGTCGCAATGCCCGCAAGGAACTCCCCAAAGTCGTCACCTCGGGTCTCAAGAACAGCGTGAACATGCTGCGGAGTATGGATTGACGGAGTTGTATGCTTATAAAAGGAACAGGCGCTGAGTACAGCGCCTGTTCCTTTTATAACACATTTGCTAACCATTATTCATTAAGAGATGTATACCCTACTACTCCCTTATTAGCAAGGTATACCACCTTTACTTTTCTATCATAATCATAGTAAATCTTCTGGTTATCACTTGATATACCCGCATCATATACATACTTCTCGGATAGGAATGCATTGACATCAGCAACCTTCACACCATCAACTAAACTTAAATCTATCGAATTAACTACGCCACTGTCAAATGAGAAAGTCACATCATTCATCAATGTCACTCCCGTATAACCCAAAATCTCATCACCTATAATATAAACAAGACGAGAGTTTGTACTCAGATTCTCATCACATATAAGTTCCACTCCATACATATACTTCACCTCATCCATCGTCTTGCCAAGAGCGATGCTGAAGTCCTCGAACAGATCATGATTGATGTATGAAAACACCAGATTGGCACCATTATCAAACGTAACCTTCACGTCAGAAGCATCGTATGTTGCCTTATCTGTATAAGCAAAGAAAGATGCAGAGGTCTCATTCTTGTATGTATAATACTTTGTATTGAGATAAGATACCAGTTCACTGTTACTAAAAGGCTTATTGCTATACATCACAGCAATCTTTTCAACGAGTTTGGTACGCTTGCTGATATTGAATGTCAAGAACTTGTCATCCGCTGTATAGAGAACCATCTCATTGGTGGCTGCCTCAGTCTCGCCATATTCTGCCAGCACCTCATTCTTCGTATATCCAATAGCCTTGGCATAGTCGGGAATAAGTCCTTCGGCCTTCACCAGCACCACTGCCGTACCCTCTGAGGCCACCACATCAATCAGCGTGATACCTTCAGCCACAGCCGTGATAGCACCCGTCTTGTCCACAGTAGCCACCTTCACATTGTGCGACTTATACGACGTGATACTGCCAGCTACCAAAGAGCTATATCCCGGAGTGTCACTCTTTCCATACTCCAACTCGATAGTTTCAATCAACTTTGCATAGGTAGTAGATTCGCCTGTCACCTTATCCTTTGCTGTAAAGGAATTTGCAGACAGCTTAGTGATTGTAACATCCAGAGACTTATCCACACCCACCGCAGTCAGACTCACATCATCGCTCACCGAATAGTTGCCTGCGCCATAACCAGCAAAAGCAGCATCGGCTAAAGTCGTAGTATAATAGAATCCACCGTTATTGGTAAACTTCAACACCTCGGTCACACCTGTCGTAGTATTATCATACACCCAGGTACCTGCCAACTTAGCATTTGTCACTACCAATGGTTCGGGAGCCGGTTCTTTGCTACAGCTTGCCAAAAGGCAAACAATGCTCATAAAACAAAACAATTTCTTCATTTTCTTGTGTTTTTATAGTTAATACTCTCTTATCCTATAAATATCCGACTGCAAATATAAACAAACGAGCGAGAAATATCAAGCTTGCTTGAATATTTTTCACAGCGAGTGAAAATATATTCGAGTTTACCTCAAATATAAACAAACGAGCGAGAAATATCAAGCTATGGTACAAGTTGTTTACCTTTTAGAGATCTTAAAACCCAATTTACATATGAGTTTCAATGTACCAAGGGCCGTATCGCGATCATATGCCTTTTCCTCTTCAGGCAAATCCTCGTAGGGCACAAGGCAGGGATGCTGCTTCAATGCATCACTACGTGTCTCACCGTAAGTCCAGCCTTGGCTAATACGGCTCTGCGCCCATACTTCATGAACATTCTTTGCCATTTGCTCCATCAATACATTTAACTCTTCTGGAAGCTGGATATCACTTGTATCCATGGGTTGCGGTACATAATTCTTTCTCATTGTTCTTGTTTTAAGGTTTCTTCTATAGAACAATCGCATGGGCAGATTCTTGCATTATCCTTTTGTAAATATTCCTTGCTTACTTCCTTATTTTCACATTTTGTGTCCCATTCCTCCAGGTACTTCCAATGCTTGAGGCTATTGGAAAAGTCGCGTGCGTTTACCCCCCGATGGCGAGTTGCGTTGACCCCGTGTG
>CAZMZC010000073.1:0-14116 GCA_964570685.1 uncultured Bacteroidaceae bacterium
ACATGAACGAACTACTGCAAAGCTTGGCTTGGAATGAAGAGTTGCGGATTTTAGGTTTATTTCTTTAGTTCGGGGTAGCTGATGCGGGCGTGATGTACGGTGCGCAGCTTCTCCTTGAACACGGCTTTGATGTCGGTGATGTCTTTGAAGGTGATGGGGCAGTTGCGGAAGCGCCCTTCGGCAACCTGGGAGTCGATGACGCGGTCTACTATATTGGCAATGTTCTCCTCTGTATATTCTGAGAGGCTGCGCGAGGCGGCCTCGACAGAGTCGGCCATCATGAGGATGGCGGTTTCCATGGAGTGTGGGTCGGGACCAGGGTAGGTGAAGAGGCTCTCGTCGACCTCCTCGCCCGGGTGTTCGTTCTGATAGGAGATGTAGAAGTACTTGGCCTTGCTGAGTCCATGATGGGTGGCTATGAAGTCTTTGATGGCTGCGGGCAGATTGTGTTTCTCGGCTAGGCGGAGGCCATCGGTGACGTGGCTGATGATTATCTTGGCACTCTGCTCATATGGGAGGCAGGCGTGGGGATTGGTGTTGCCTTGGTTCTCGGTGAAGAATATGGGGTTCTCGAGCTTGCCGATATCGTGATACATGGCGCCTGTGCGCACCAGCAGACTGCTGGCTCCTACCTTATTGGCGGCGGCAGCAGCGAGGTTTGATACCTGGATGGAGTGCTGGAAGGTACCGGGAGCATTCTCGGAGAGCTGGCGTAGAAGCTTAATGTTGAAGTTCGAAAGCTCCATAAGGGTCACGTCAGAGGTGAAGTGGAAGAGCTTCTCGTAGAGTAGCATCAGGGGGTAGGTGAAGAGCAGTAGTACACCGTTGAGGAGGAACTGGATATACATGCGTCTGTCGAACAGGGCAAGAGTGGTCTTCGTAATGAGCTCGTAGCCGAAGAATACCAAGCAGTAGCAGGCAGCTACGATAAGGGCTACCCGGAATATCTGTATGCGCTCGGTGAGCTCGGTGAGCGAGTAGATGGCGGCAATGCCTGCCATAAGTTGGAGCAGCACAAACACGAAGGGCTCGGGTACGATGAGCGAAATGAGCAACACGATGGTGGTGTGGGTAATATAGGCAGTACGGGCATCGAGGAAGATGTTTATCATCACTGGGGCCATGGCTAGCGGCACTATCATGAGGTCGCCGCTGACATTGAGTATCCATGATGTCACCACAGGGAAGAGCATTAACTGAGTGCTGAGGAAGAGCAGCTTGTTACGCTGGATGAGATAGCTGCGGCGGTAGTTGAAGAGGTACAGCACATAGGCAACGATGAGTACGATTACGAGCAGAACCTGTCCGATGATGGTCATCTGTATACCACGCTCGTCGATACGTTTGTTGAGTTCTTGCTGGTACGAAAGGAGAGTCTGATAGTGCTCTTCGTCGACCATATCGCCTGAACCAATAATCTTCTGGTCTTTTTGTATCACCTTGCTAGTGAGCGAGATTGACTCCAAGGCTTCGTCCAATACAGCTTCAGACTTGATGGCATCGTAGCGCAGATTAGGCTGTATGTAGTCGTTGAGGTTGCTGCTCTGTAGAGTGTAGCGCCCCCAACGAGTGGTGTCGATAGCCATGATGCACTCGTAGGCCTGCTGTACGGTGAGTAGCTCGTCCACGGGCTTGGGAGTAGCCACATTGTGCTTGATGAGCATGATGGTGGTGATGCTGTCGGTTTGCAGGCGGGCTAGGTCTCCGCTGCTTATGATGCCGCTATCGTAAAGTTCGCCTAGGCGTTTGGTTAACTTTTGGCATAGAGTAGGACTCACGAGCAGGTGTAGCTCGCTCTTGTAGGCCACCTCAAGGGAGTCGATGGCAAGGCTCCCCTTGCTGGTATCCATTATATAATAAGGACGCTGGGCTGCCAACACCTCGGCACGCTCCTGCTGCAAGGCACGCTCGCTCTTATACACGGCAAAACTGAAAGTGGAAGTCAACTGCTCGTATTTCCACGGCTTACCCTCCTCAAAGTCCAGGTTGATAGCCCGCTCACGAGGCAGGAAGAAACTGATAGTGACAGTGACTGCTACAAATACTGCAGCAATAAACAAGTATGATTTTGTAGTCTGTTTCATAGCTATACGTCCTAAAACGGCGCAAATTACAAAAAATCTTTGGAATCTCCTATTTTTGTTCTAAGAAAATGTCGTACCTTTGCAGTATCAGACCACGGAATCAAAAAATATCCTATATGACCGAAAGAAGAGTAAGGGTGCGCTTCGCACCCAGTCCTACGGGACCCTTGCATATCGGCGGTGTACGTACCGCCCTGTACAACTACCTGTTTGCCCGCCAGCATGGTGGCGACTTCATCTTCCGCATCGAGGACACCGACTCCAACCGTTTCGTGCCCGGTGCCGAGGAGTACATCATCGAGTCGTTCCAGTGGCTCGGCCTCGCCTTCGACGAGGGCGTGGGCGTAGGTGGCGACCACGGCCCCTACCGCCAGTCGGAGCGTCGCGACATCTACAAGAAGTATGTGGAGCAGCTGCTCGCTGACGGCAAGGCCTACATGGCTTTCGACACCCCCGAGGAGCTGGAGGCCAAGCGTGGCGAGATAGCCAACTTCCAGTACGACGCCACCACCCGCATGCAGATGCGCAACTCGCTCTCGCTCCCCAAGGAGGAGGTCGATGCCCTGCTCGCCTCGGGCCACCAGTATGTGGTGCGCTTCCTTATCGAGCCGGGTGTGGAGGTACACGTGCACGACATCATCCGTGGCGAGGTAGTCATCAACTCATCGGTGCTCGATGACAAGGTGCTCTACAAGAGTGCCGACGAGCTGCCCACCTACCACCTTGCCAACATCGTGGACGACCACCTCATGGAGGTGTCACACGTCATCCGCGGCGAGGAGTGGCTGCCCTCGGCACCGCTCCACGTGCTACTCTACCGCGCTTTCGGTTGGGAAGACACCATGCCCACCTTCGCCCACCTGCCCCTGCTGCTCAAGCCCGAGGGCAACGGCAAGCTGAGCAAGCGCGACGGCGACCGCCTGGGCTTCCCCGTGTTTCCCCTCGAGTGGCACGACCCCAAGACGGGCGACATCTCATCGGGCTACCGCGAGAAGGACTACCTGCCCGAGGCCGTCATCAACTTCCTCGCCCTGCTGGGCTGGAACCCCGGCAACGATCAGGAGAAAATGACACTCGACGAGATGGTGCAGCTCTTCGACCTCTCGCGCTGCTCCAAGGCCGGTGCCCGCTTCGACTACAAGAAACTCGTGTGGTTCAACCACGAATATATCCTCTCCAAGGACGATGCCGACATCGCTGCCCTCTTCGAGCCCATGCTGCGCGAGCATGGCGTGAGCGAGGAGTTTGACCGCATCGTCAAGGTAGTGTCGCTCATGAAGGGGCGCGTCAACTTCGTACACGAGCTGTGGGACACCTGCCGCTACTTCTTCCAGGCTCCCGAGGCCTACGACGAGAAGTCGCTCAAGAAGTGGTGGAAAGAGCCTGCCGTGGCATCCACCTATGTGCGCGAACTGTGCGACTTCATCGAAGCCGCCCCCACCTTTGCCGGTGCCGGGCTGGAGCCCCTCGTGATGGAGTGGATAGCCACCAAGGAGTGGCCCGTGGGCAAGGTGATGAACGCCTTCCGCGTCACCCTCGTGGGCGCTGCCGTAGGCCCCCACATCTTCGAGCTCACCGACTATATCGGTAAGGAGGAGACCCTGCGCCGCGCGCGCCGAGCCCTCGAGGTGCTTCCCGAGGCGTAATCTTGTATTGTCTCTGCTACTCCTCTTCGCAGATTATATTGAGGGGAGTAGCCGAGTTCCTCAATGAGGGGCTTGATGTCGCAGGTCCAATTGCGTTGACTGAGTATATGGTACTTGTCGCTATTGAGCGTGAGGCTGCAGTGGGTGAGCCGTGCTATGCCATCGCATAGGATGGCTGCAATTCGTCCCATCCACAGTGGCAGGGCAAGTCGCAATACAAAGGGGTGGCCAAGTTTCTCACGTACGATACGTCCGAAGTCGTGCGAAGTATATACGCTACCATCGGTTACGAAATAGGCACGGCGAACGACGTTTCTTTCGATGGCAAGGAAGATAGCCTGCACCAGGTCTTTGACGTAGACAAACGTAATATCTTGCCGACGGAAGCCCAAAGCCAGTTCCGTGTGGTGGCGTATGCCATTGATCAATATCTGATAGTCCTTGTCGCGCGGACCATATACACCCGTCGGGCGGAAGATGACGTAGGGGAACTCAGGGAGGCTCATTAAATACTCTTCGGCCATACGCTTACTACGTCCATAGTCTGTATTTGGATTGGGAGTATCGGCATCACAGATAGGCCGAAATGGCTCCGATTCACGAATGGGTCCATAAGTACCAAGTGTACTCATAAAGATAAACTGGCGCGGCACCATATCAAGCAAGACGAGCGCATCAACAAACCGTTGCGTATAGTCATAGTTGACAGTATAGAAATCTTTCCGTTGCGTGCATTTGGTTGCTCCAGCACAATGAATTATCACATCCCAGCAGCCATACTTCCGAGCGAAATCCCGCAATTGGCCTTGCTGAATCTCACCATCGGTGTAATCGAGCTCTATGAAGTGTATACGCTCGTCACGCAGATACTGACGGCTACTCGTAGGTCGCACGGCCGCCCATACCATGTGGCCTAGTCGCAGAGCCTGCTCTACCATATGGCTCCCGATGAAGCCCGATGCGCCAGTGATAAGGATTTTCATTGTAGCAATGCTTATTAGCGTTTCGGAGGGCAAATATACCCACATTTTTCTCCGAATAAAACATTTCTCTACAAAAAAGGTTAACGGATAGCCCGATTTTCAATAATAATCGTTACTTTAGCAACACGAAACCCTAAAAAGACTAAGCATATGGGAAAATCAGCCAAGAAGACTCAGCAGCGCATGACCAAGCGCATGATGTTCGATGCACTCATCGACCTGTTCCAGGAATACTCTGACCGCTCCCTCACTTACAGCCGTATATGGAAGGAGCTGCGCCTCACCACTCATCCGCAGAAGATGCTGTGTGGCGACATTATCGGCGACCTGCTCATCGACGGCACCCTTGTGGAGACCTCCAACGGGCACTTCCGCCTCGTATTCCAGAAGCGCGAGCTCACCGGTATCATACAGCGCAGCAATAGCGGGCGCATCCTCTTTGCACCCGATGAGGACGAGGAGTCGGTATACATCGCCGAGCGCCACTCCATGCACGCCCTGCATGGCGACCGTGTGCGTGTGAGCCTCTTTGCCCGTCGCCGTGGCCGGGGTATGCCCGAAGGTGAGGTGGTAGAGATACTCGAGCGGGCCAACGATACCTTCGTGGGCATCCTCAAGGTAGAGCGCAACTATGCCTTCCTGCTCACCGAGAGCCGTACGCTCGACAACGACATCTTCATCCCCCGCGACAAGCTCAAGGGTGGTAAGAGTGGCGACAAGGCTGTAGTCAAGATTGTGGAATGGCCCGAGACCGCCCGCAACCCCATAGGCCACGTGGTAGATATCCTCGGCAAGAGTGGCGACAACGACACCGAGATGCATGCCATCCTCGCCGAGTTTGGTCTGCCCTACAAGTACCCCATCGCCGTGGAGAATGCGGCCAACCACATCAGCGACGTCATCACCGCCGATGAGATAGCCCGCCGCCTCGATATGCGCGATGTGCTCACCTGCACCATCGACCCCCACGACGCCAAGGACTTTGACGACGCGCTCTCTATCCGCCCCCTCGACAAGAACCTCTGGGAGGTGGGCGTACACATTGCCGACGTCACCCACTACGTAGGCGAAAACGGCATCATCGACAAGGAGGCACAGCACCGCGCCACATCGGTATACCTCGTCGACCGCACCATCCCCATGCTCCCCGAGCGCCTGTGCAACAACATCTGCTCGCTGCGTCCCAATGAGGACAAGCTCACCTACTCTGTCATCTTCCATATCGACGACAAGGGACATGTCAAGTACCACCAGATAGCTCATACGGTAATCAATAGCAACCGCCGCTACACCTACGAAGAGGTACAGGCCATCATCGAACGCCAGCAGCGCGGCACTAAGGAGGCGTTGCCTGGTGACGAATATGCCAATGAGCTGATGGTGCTGAATGGATTTGCCCAGCAGATGCGTGCCGCACGCTTTGCAGGTGGCGCCATCAACTTCGACCGAGTGGAGGTGCGCTTCGACATCGACGAGAAGGGACACCCCGTGAGCGTACACCTCAAGGAATCGAAGGAGGCCCACCAACTCATCGAAGAGTTCATGCTCCTGGCCAACCGTACCGTGGCCGAGACCATCGGCAAGGTGCCCGTAAAGAAAGCCAAGGTGTTCCCCTACCGTATACACGACGTGCCCGATGCCGAGAAGCTCGACAATCTGGCACGCCTCGCCCTGCCCTTCGGACATAAGGTGCGCACCACGGGCGACAAGGTAGACATTGCCAAGTCGTTCAACAAACTGCTGGCCGACGTCAAGGGCAAGCGCGAGCAGCACCTCATCGAGACCGTATCGCTGCGTGCCATGCAGAAGGCCCGCTACAGCACCGACAACATCGGGCACTACGGCCTCGCCATGGACTACTACACCCACTTCACCTCGCCCATACGCCGCTACCCCGACATGATGGTGCACCGCCTCCTCTCGCGTTACCTTGATGGAGGCCGCTCTGCCTCGAAGGGCAAGTACGAGGAGCTGTGCGAGCACTCCTCGCAGATGGAGCAGCTTGCCGCCTCGGCCGAGCGCGCCAGCATCAAGTACAAGCAGGTAGAGTATATGGCCGACCGCATGGGCATCACCTACGAAGCCATCATCAGCGGAGTTACCGAGTGGGGACTCTATGCCGAGATCATCGAGAACAAGTGTGAGGGCCTCATCCCCATGCGCGACCTTGATGACGACTACTACGAGTACGACGAGCGCAACTTCTGCCTCGTAGGCCGCCGCACCCACCGCCGCTACGCCTTGGGCGACACCGTCAAAGTAGAAGTAGCCCGGTGTAATCTTGAGAAGAAGCAACTCGACTTTGCTCTAATAGAGTGAAACCTACGGGAGCAAAGGTGAGTTGAACCTGTTCCACTTGCCGACTTTGCTCTAGTAGAGTGAAGTCAAAAGTCTTGGATAAAATAATAATGAATAAACTTGGATATTCATTCGGTTTACACTAATTTTGTCGCGGATTCATCGGACAAGCGCGTAGCGCGCCGCGTCATGTAAGGTGAATCCACAGTTAGGGGTGCTTGCCCAAGGGCAGGCTGAGATTATACCCTTTGAACCTGCTGGCGTAATTGCAGAGAGGAAAACGGAACTTGGTGTGTAGGCACAAGCGATGCTGATAGTATAAGAGAAGACCGTATTCCCCCGTGAGAATAGGTCTTCTCTCTTTTTTCGCCCATGCCATACACGGCTCCGCAGGCAAGGAACCGGCATTTAAGAAACTAAATGTCAAACCTAAAAAAGGAGAAAAATGAACAAGGAGGATTTAATGAGAGACCTTGCGCTCGTTCGCGCAAAGAGTCCGTTGGTACACAACATCACCAACTACGTAGCTATGAACTTCTCGGCCAATGCGCTATTGGCCTTAGGTGCTTCGCCCGTGATGGCTCACGCTGTGGAAGAGATGGAGGATATGGTGAGTATCGCTTCGGCGTTGGTCATCAACATCGGTACACTCGATGCCGAGTGGGTGCGTGGCATGCTGGTTGCCGGCCGTGCGGCACACCGCATGGGCAAGCCCATCGTGCTCGATCCCGTAGGCGCAGGAGCCACGCCCTACCGCACCGAGACGGCGTGGGAGATCATCCGCGAGTGCCACCCTACCATCATCCGTGGCAATGCCTCGGAGATTATGACACTGGTGAACGCCGATGTCAAGAGCAAGGGCGTAGACAGTAGCCAAAACTCTGACGATGCCGTGGAGTCGGCCAAGCAGCTTGCCCTCAACACAGGCGCCGTAGTAGTCATCAGCGGTGCCACGGACTACGTCACCGATGGTTCACGCGTAGAGACCATCACCAATGGTTCGCCCTTGATGACACTTGTGACGGCGATGGGCTGCACGGCCACCTCGGTAGTAGGTGCCTTTGCCGGTGTCAACCCCGATGCCTTCGAGGCAGCCCTGCACGGTATGGCCGTGATGGGCGTATGTGGCGAACGTGCCGTAGCGCACAAAGCCGCCCCAGGCTCACTGCTCACCCACTTCGTGGATGCGCTGTATGAAATCACACCAGAGGAATTGGGCACACTGGCGACCAGTGACAACAATCCTCGTCCCCAATGGAGCACTACCGCTTTTGCCGCTGTGGCCAATACCATGCGCAGCATCGAGCAGTATGAGTTTATACAGCAGATGCTCGACGGTACGCTACCGCAGGAGCAGTTTGTACGCTACCTGCAGCAAGACAAGATATACCTCAAGGAGTACTCGCGCGACCTCTATGCCGTAGCCGACATGATGACCGACAAGGCCGGGGGCGACTTCTTCCGCGCCACGGCCAAGGAGGGCATGGAGAGTGAGAATGCCATGCAGGCTATGCTGAGCGAGCGTTTCGGCATCGGCGGTGAGGCGCTCCCCGTAGCCACTACGCTGCGCTACACCCGTTTCCTGCGCCACTATACCGACACGTTGGATGTGCCCGTAGTGCTTGCCGCCGTATTGCCCTGCTACTGGGTATACAATGAGGTGGGCAAATACCTCGTAGCGCAACACATCAGCCCCGACAATCCTTATAAGGAGTGGATACAGACCTACGGTTCGCCCGAGATGGATGAAGCGACGAACTATGTGGTAAACCTCATCGACCGCTTGGCCGAGGGCTGTACGCCCGAGAAGCAGGCTCTCATGCGACGTATCTTTGCCGAAGGTTGCGAATTGGAACTGGAGTTCTTTATGATAGGATGCGAAACTAATTGAAAATTAAAAATTAAGAATTAAAAAATAGCCATCCGGACGGTATTGTCCCTCTAAATTAGGGGGACGAGCCCGAAGGGCGGAGGGGGTATTACACTAAACTCTAAACACTAAACACCCATACATAATATGACTAAATCTTTTGACCTCTCCCTCTACTTTGTCACTGACCGCCCTCTTGCGGGTGGTCGTGACATGGCATGGATAGTGCGTGAAGCCGCCGCAGGCGGTGTCACCATGGTGCAGCTCCGCGAGAAGGAGTGCTCCACAGCTGAGTTCATCACTCTGGCACGCGGGCTGAAGACCGCGTTGGCACCTCTCGGCATACCCCTTATCATCAACGATCGCGTAGATGTAGCGCTTGCTGTAGATGCCGATGGCGTACATATCGGACAGAACGATATGCCCTACGACACAGCCCGCCAGCTATTGGGAAAGGACAAGATTATCGGCCTCTCGGTGGAGACAATGGATGAGGTCATTGCTGCCAATGCGCTCGACGTAGATTATATAGGTATATCGCCCGTGTATGCTACACCCACCAAGACCGATACGCTCACCCCCTTCGGCCTCGATGGTGTGGACGAAGTGATGCACCTCTCGCGTCACCGCTGCGTAGCCATCGGCGGTATGAACCGCGACACCATAGGCGACGTCATCGCACGTGGTGTAGAGGGTGTAGCCGTAGTGTCGGCCATTGTGGCTGCCGAGTCGCCGCGTGAGGCATCGGCAGAGCTAGCGGAGATAATCAGGAACAACAGACAGGAGACCCACCTAAATCCTCCCTGTAAGGGAGGACTTGCAATCCCTCTCCACATAGTCCCCTCCCTCACAGGGAGGGATAGGGTGGGTCTTGTCCTCACCATCGCCGGCAGCGACTCGGGCGGTGGAGCGGGTATACAGGCCGATATCAAGAGTATCTCGGCCAACGGATGCTTTGCCGCATCGGCCATCACCGCCATCACGGCACAGAACACGCTGGGCGTGAATGCCGTGGAGGGACTCTCCATAGAGATTATCGAAGGACAGATAGAGGCGGTGCTCAGCGATATCGGTACCGACAGCGTGAAGATAGGCATGCTACACTCTGCCGAGGTAGTACGCTGCGTGGCACGCATGCTACGCAAGTATAATATAAAAGATTTGGTACTTGACCCCGTGATGGTATCGACCTCGGGGCACAGGCTCATCGAAGAGAGTGCCATCGCCGTACTGAAGAGCGACCTCATCCCCTTGGCGCGAGTCATCACCCCCAACATCCCCGAGGCAGAAATCCTGCTTGGCGAGCCTATCGAGAAGCAGGGCGACCTTCCCAGTGCTGCCCGCCGCCTGGCCGAAATGTACGGTGTATCGGTACTGCTCAAGGCTGGTCACTTGGTGAACGACACACTCATCGACATCTTCTACAACAACGAAACAGGCGAAGTAGCCGAGCTCAGTGCCCGCCGCGTAGACACACCCAACACCCACGGTACAGGCTGCACCCTCTCGAGCGCCTTTGCCGCCCAATTGGCCAAGGGGCTACCGCTCACAGAGGCCGCCCGTGCAGCCAAGAAGTACATCAACAATGCCATCATCCACGGCGCAGCCTACAAGATAGGCAACGGACATGGTCCCGTGTGTCATTTCTACTAAAAACGCCCATTTCATCGGGGTATTTTAGTTACAGATGCTCCATGATGTCACGCTACGTGTGGCCAATGTCACGCATTTGTCACGCTCATGTCACGCTTTTTTCACGCCCGTTTTTGTGTTCGTCTGTTGTAAAAGCCCTATCTTTGCAACAGACGAACACAATAATATATGTAAGCACTAAATATATGCATTGCACTATGAAAACATTTATCTACTCTCTGATGACTATCGTGCTTCTCGGTTTCGCCTCGTGTAATCGAACGGGGCAGACACAACAAATAGTGACAGAACAAGCAACGGCAGTTGAAAAGCCACTATCCATAGAAGAAGAGCTCTTGCAGGCACATGAACTGTTCAGGCAGGCTGGAAAGATTAAGGACGCCGACAAGAATAATAGTCAAAACCAACAGAGAAGTTTGAAGATATACGACCAAGCCATCTATCACTATGCCAATGTGGTGGTTCGTGGAGACTCCAACGACTCGTTGCGTATTGTTGCCTTACACATCATGCGCTGGATTGAAGCCTATCAGAAGCGCAATTATGGTGTGGCACTGCAATACCTGAACCAATGTATTGCACTGACACCGGAGAATCATCCCTACTATGTGTTGAATCTGGCACACAAGGCTGATGACCTATGGCATATTGAAGAGCGCGACTCTGCCATCTACTATGCTAAATTGGCCTTGCAGCTTCCCCATAAGCATCAGTCTATAGACTATATCTGTAGTCATGTTCTGTGGCAAGTATATAAAGAATTGGGGGTGCGCGACTCTGCAGCGCATTACCAGCAATTCTATTTCAAGGCACGCGATGGAAAGCTTTATAAAGAGCAGACGATGGATGAGCTGATAGATGAGTTGAAGAATAATGTCATTGCCAATGGCAAGCCTGAGGTGAAGGAAGATGTGCGGGCTTCAGAGGCTCAGAAGCATGACCCTCAGTTCAAGGCGCAGAAATGGCGCCAGCGTGTCTATCGCATTCTCCTGTTGCTGATTCTCCTATCTCCCTTTGTCATAGGCTACTATCGCAAGCATTTTCGTCGCCGGCACTTTGCTCATGAGGAGCCGCAGTCGCCACCTCCCGGCAACGAGCCTATTGCTACGACCACAGAGGAGGACAAGGAGACCTTCTCCCTTCCCGAAACACTGATACTGCGTCGCTCGCTTGCCGATGGTCGCCGTGCTTTTGAGAGTACCACCTGCTATGAGGAGCTGAATACCATGCAGATTAAGGAAAAGGAACTCTACGATATGGCTTACGAGGCAACTCGCGATGTGGAGAGCACCCTCTTCGAGTCCTTCAAGGAGGCTTGCAGCACGCTGCACGAAGGCCTTGAACTCAACGATCAAGAGCTTGTCTGCTGCTTCTGCACCTATCTGGGCTATAGCAACAATGTCATCGCCTATATCGGCCACACCACGCCCACCACCATCCGTAAACGCAAGGAGCGTATCCGCAAGAAACTCCCCACCGACCTCTATGAAGTGATATTCAGTGAGAAGGGATGAAGCACGGTTCACTTTTTGTCCGTAAGTTGTGCGAACGGGATTTTATGCTTCCCTTCACTTAATCCAATACTTCCAGTAATGCAGCTTGCGAAGCGGGTGCAGCTTGGTGTGGTCCACGGTGACCTGTATGCCCACCTTGGGCACTGTGGTCAGTGTCAGGGCATCATCGGGAGCGATGAGGTAACCGCGCAGTTCGCTCACGGCTACGTTATACAATGCCTGCCCGTCTTTGGCATCGCGTTGCCAGATGGTTTGACAGATATTCTCCTTCGTCAGCATATATTTGGGGGCGGCATCGGCAAGCATGCGCAGCAGTGCGCTTCGTGTCGCGGTGAGCGGCTGTGAGGTGCCGTCCCAGTAGTGGATGACGTTGGCGTCGAGGTCTATGCAGGTGTTGCCTATCACCTTCATGCCGCGCAGGCGGATTGCCACCTTCCGATAGTATGCTGCCACTGCATAGCCTGCGGCGAGCAGCAGTGCCAGTGCTATCTGCCATCGGCTCAGCCAGCGCATGTTGGCCAATATGGTATGGCGTTCCAAGGCCACCTTGCCCACCATCAGTCCCTGGTCGCAGATGCCTATGCCCACGGTATCGGTGACGAATCCCTCTACATGCTTCGCTACCAGCACTTCACGGATGGGTGCATTCACGTTCATCGAGTCTGCCGTGGGAAACATCTCCTTCAGGTTCTTCACATGCAGTTCGGTAGCCGCCTCGGCCTCGATGCCCATATCCGCCAATAGGTTGCTGAAGAGTGAGTCGGTGAGTGCCGAATCATACATATCGCTCTTTATAAGCATACCTTCAAGCCCCTTTCGCAGCCACCACTCGTAATCTGTACGAGGAAAATAACGCGCCGAAATCTCTATCGTATCTTTAGCACCGATGATGGTCGTTTTCGTTCTGCTTACGGACTCCGCTCTATCGTATAGTCCACCTTGTGGTATTTGCAGTATGTTGAATATCGTGTTGAGCCAGTGCGGTACGGCCTCCCTGAACTGCTCATTGATGCTGTTCTGCACCGCTTCCTTGCTGTCGCGGTAGTTGAACTGGTACGATGCAGCCAGCAACAGTGCGGCCAGTAGTATATATATGTAGGTGAATCGGCGGTTCTTCATAGATGAGTGTGGCGTTACAATATTGTTTGATCCGCCATCAGTGCGTCTACCTGTTGCTTCAGTTTGGGAAGATCTTTGCTGAGTATTCCCCAGATGATGACATTGTCCACCTTGTCATAGCCGTGTATTACAAAATTGCGTAGGTCCACGATTCTGCGTGCGTTGTCTATGTAGATGTTTTCATCCAGTTCGAGCAAGTGCTTCACGGCTTCGCCAATGATTTCCAGTTCACGTTCTACAGCACGGCGCAGCAGTTTGTTGCGCTCATACTCAAAGAAGTCGCGCTTCTCTCCTAAGTATTCAAAGATGGAGTCCACGGACTGCTGCACATCGTATAGATATTTCTTCACACTCTTCTTACCCATAAATCAAGCTTTTGGTTTGTTCCACTTCGCGGATGAAGAAGGGATTCGACAATGAGCGGCGTGTCACGAGATCAATATCCCGATTGAACAGTTGCGCCAACTTCTCGCGCAGGGAGAAATAGTTGTCGGTATAGTCTTCGGCATTGATTCCTGCTTCAAAGTCAATCAGCAGGTCTATGTCACTCTTATCGGTAAACTCCGGTGTATTTACCGAACCGAAGGTATAGAGGCTCTTCACCCTGTACTGTTTGCAGAGTGCCCTTATATTGCCCAACTGTCTTTGAATAATCGGATTCATAATGTCTTGTTTTTGCAAAGAAACAAATTGTAACTCAAATATCCTAATATTTGAGGTTCTTTTTGATGTTGGGTAAACCAAATAAATCCAAACGACTAAGATTTTTATGGAAACTTATGGACAAAAACACCCAATTAAGCGATTCTTGTGAAAAAGGCATTTCCTTCCATTTTTCCCCATTTCATCGTCTAAATCCATATTTTTAGACATCTAAAAATGCATTTTTAGATTTCCTAAAATCCGCAACTCTTCATTCCAAGCCAAGCTTTGCAGTAGTTCGTTCATG
>CAZMZC010000074.1:0-13543 GCA_964570685.1 uncultured Bacteroidaceae bacterium
TGGGTAGTTGCAGCAGTTGTTGTTTTTAGGGGTATTTCGTCGAATGCTTACGATTATTTGTATGCTGTTGTTGAATTACAGGCTCTGCATATCGTGCAGCTTCTTGTAGTAGCCGTCTGCAGCGATAAGGCTGTCGTGGGTGCCGCGCTCTACGATCTCGCCCTCGAGCATCACGCATATCTCATCGGCATGGCGTATGGTGCTCAGGCGGTGGGCTATGGCGATGGTGGTGCGCGACTTCATCAGACGCTCCAAGGCCTCCTGCACCAGGCGCTCGCTCTCGGTGTCGAGGGCCGAGGTGGCCTCGTCGAGGATGAGGATGGGCGGATTCTTCAAGATGGCACGGGCGATGCTCAGGCGTTGGCGCTGACCGCCCGAGAGGCGGCAGCCACGGTCGCCGATGATGGTGTCGTAGCCCTGCTCACTCTCCATGATGAAATCGTGGGCGTTGGCTATCTTGGCAGCCTCGATGACCTGCTCCATGGTGGCGCCTTCGACGCCGAAGCTGATATTGTTGAAGATGGTGTCGTTGAAGAGGATGGCCTCTTGGTTGACATTGCCGATGAGGGAGCGCAGGTCGTGGATGGAGACATCGCGGATGTCGGTGCCGTCGATGCAGATGCTGCCGCCGGTGACGTCGTGGAAGCGGGGCACGAGGTCTACGAGGGTCGACTTGCCCGAACCTGACTGGCCCACGAGGGCGATGGTCTTGCCCTTCTCGAGGGTGAGGTTGATGCCATGCAGTACGGGAGCACCGGGGGTGTAGTGGAAGTCCACGTCCTTGAACTCGATGCTGTGCTCGAAGGCGGGCAGTGTGGCCGGTGTGGCAGGCTCCTTGATGGGGTTCTCGGCACTGAGAATCTTATCCACGCGCTCCCAGCAGCCCATGCCTACGGGGATGTTGTAGAAGGCTTTGGAGAGGTCCTTGATGGGGTTGAGGATGTTGTAGAGCATCACCAGGTAGTAGATGAAGGTGGCTCCCTCCATGCCCGACATGCCGTCGAGGATGATGTAGCCGCCTGCCCACATGACGATGACGATGATGCAGGTGCCCATAAACTCGCTGGCAGGGTGGGCGGCGCTCTGGCGTATGGTCATACGCATCACGGCGTTGCGGTAGGTGTCGTTGATATGGGCAAAGCGCTCTTTCATCTTACCCTCGGCAAGGAAGGCCTTGATGATACGCAGTCCGCCGAGTGTCTCGTCGAGCTGGGCGAGCAGGGTGCCCCAGTAGTTCTGCGCCTCCTTCGACTTGCGCTTGAGCTTGCGGCTGATGGTGCCCATCACCCAGGCAAGGGCAGGCATGGCCACGAGCACGAAGAGGGTGAGCTCCCAGCTGAGGAAGAAGAGGGTGAAGAGGGTGACGATGATGGCGATGGGGTTCTTGATGAGCATCTCCAGCGAGTTGGACAGCGAGGTCTCGAGCCCGCTCACGTCGCTGCTCATACGCGATATGATGTCGCCCTTGCGCTCCTCGGAGAAGAAGCTCAGGGGAAGGCCCATCACCTTATTATATACTTGTATGCGGATGTCGCGCACCACGCCTGTGCGTAGGGGGATGAGCGTAGCTGCCGAGCCGAAGTAGCAGGCGGTCTTGAGCAGGGTCATCACAATCAGTATCACACCCGAGGCAATGAGTACCCACAGCGCTCCGCGGGTCTCGATGAAGGTGTTCATGTAGTAGTAGAAGTTGTTTTTGACCACATCGGCGATGTTGCCGTCGGCAAGGGTCATGTATTCGTACTGCGTGTCGCTCACCTGGAAGAGGATCTGCAGGATGGGGATGAGCAGGGCGAAGGAGAACACGTTGAGTATCTGTGCCAGCAAGTTGAGTGCGAGGTTGCCGAACAGGAACTTCTTATAAGGCGGTATGAACCGACGGATGAGTGAGAGGAATTGCTTGATCATGCTTTTTGAAATTCTGAATTAACTGGATGACAGTTATCGTCTTCGTTATCGTTATCGTTTTTAGGAACGTTGCCACTTCCACCGCTTGTGTGTCCACAGCCACATGTGGGGCTGGGTCTTGATGTCCTGTTCGAGCATACGCATATACTGCTTGCTGTAGCCGAACTCCTCGCCTTCGACGGGTACGATGGGCTGGAGGGTAATCTCGTAGTAGCCACGGCGCACGCAGCGCATGCTGCCGTAGATGAAGTGGGCATTGAGTTTCACACCCATAGCCTCGCCACCGGTGATGATAGGGGTATCTTGATGCAGAAATTCCATCCACTCGGGTTCTGGATGGCGATTAGGACGCTGGTCGGCAATGAGTCCGAGCAAGGGCTGCTTGCCCTCGCGTATCATGGTGAGGATGGCACGCAGTGTCTGCTTCTGGGGTATGCCCACGGAGTGGAAGCGGCTGCGCAGTCGGTACATCAGCTTGTCCATCGCCTTGTTGCTCAGCGGATGGTATATCTGGCAGGCTGCAAGGTCGGGGTGGGTCCACATGGTGATGGAGATGACATACTCCCAATTGCATTGGTGCCCGAGGTACACGAAGAAGGGGCGTCCGTCACCACGCAACTCTTCGATGAGTTCGGGGTTGGTGAAGCGCAAGCGGCGGCGCATCTCGTCGTCGGAGATGTGCATCAGCTTCACCGTCTCCAATACGTAATCGCAGAAGTGGCGGTAAAACTTCTTCTCTATCTCCCGTATCTCCTCCTCGGACTTCTCGGGGAAGGAGTTCGTCAGATTGGTACGCACCACCTTGCGCCTATATCCCACGATGTAGTACACGAGCGGATATATGAGGTCGCTCAGCACATACAACACGCGGTATGGCCAGATGGCTATCGCCTTCAGTGCGAAGGTGAGCAGGGCAAGTGTAACCTTTTCTTTCATTCCTCCTCCTCGTACCACGAAGCATACATCTTGTAGTTGTGGGCAATCTTCTGGTTGATCTCCTTGCCCTGTTCGGGAGATACCATCTTGATGAACTTGGCAGGTACACCGCCCCACAGCTCGTATGCTCCTACCTTGGTGCGGGCTGTCACCACACTGCCAGCGGCAATGATGGCGCCTTCACCTATCTCGGCATCGTCGAGCAGTACGCTCCCCATACCGATGAGGGCGTAGTCGTGCACCTTTGCACCGTGAATGGTTACGTTGTGGCCTACTGAAACGTGATTCCCAATCTCTATGGTTGATTTCTGATACAGGGTGTGCAGTACCGAACCGTCCTGAATGTTTACACAGTCTCCTATCCTGATGCTGTTGACATCGCCACGTAGTACTGTGCCAAACCATATGCTGCAGTCGCGGCCCATCACCACATCGCCTATGATGGTGGCATTATCGGCCAGGTAGCAGTCTTCGCCTATCTCGGGAGTGAATCCCCGAACTGATTTGATGAGTGCCATGTTATAATATATGTATATGTAGTTACAAATGTACGGTTTTTTGGGCAAACTGCAAATTATGGTTGGATATATTTGCATTTTCATTTCCCTTGTCTTACTTTTGTAATAACAAAAAGAGACAAGGATGAAGAAGATTTGTGCTATCACGATGGTTCGCAACGATGAGTTCTACCTACGGAAGTGGGTGGAATACTATGGTGCACAGCTTGGGCGTGAGAATCTGAGAATCTATTTTGATGGCGAGGATCAGGTGGTGCCCGACTTTTGTGAGGGGGTGATGACGATGTTGCGCCCACGTGAGGCCGGCAATGTGGCACAATCTGACAAAGGACGTATTGACTTTCTCTCTTCTTGTGCCGCATCTTTGTTCAGACAGGGATATGACCTGGTGATAGGAACTGATGTCGATGAGTTTCTGATAGTGGATCCATCGCTGAACCTCACACTTGCAGCATATCTATCGAGGCAACATATCAAGACCTGCCTGTCGGCTTTGGGTATAGATGTGGGGCAACATTTGGATATGGAGGCTCCTATCGAGACTTCCCGCCCATTGCTCTCGCAACGCAGCTATGCCCATCTCTCTTCGCGCTACACTAAGGCTTCGGTGATTGCCCGGCCTGTGCGGTGGGGGTCGGGATTCCATCGGGTGAAGAGGCATGATTATCATATTGCCAAGAACCTGTATCTGTTTCATCTCGGTGGATTCGATTATGAGATGATGAAGAGGCAGCTGCGTAACTCTGATTTGCTGAATGCAGGGTGGGCAGGGCATCTTCAAAGGCGGGCCAAAACCACACGGATTGTCACTGAGAAGAAGGCGCGGGACTGGGATACGACAATACCTCGTATGCGTTTCGTGCAGCAATGGTGCCGCCAGCTGTTTGCTTGGAACAAGCCATGGAATCCGATAACGAAGGTGGTGGTGCATATCCCCGACCGATTCAAGAATATATTATAATAGTATACGTATGACCGATGTGGTAATAGCTTGGGTAGATGGTGACGACCCTGCCCACAAACGTAAGAAAGCAAGTTTCTTGACTCCTGGAAAGGAACTCCATTTTGAGGATGTGGCGGGAGAGTCGAGATATAAATCTACGGGTGAGATATACTATTGTGTGGCATCGGTGCTGCGCTATGCCCCCTGGGTGCGCAAGATATTCATCGTCACCGACAATCAGGACCCTCATGTAGATGAGTTTGTGGCTCGTAACTTCCCCGACAACAAGATACCCATCGAACTGGTAGACCACACGGTACTCTTCCGTGGCTACGAGCAATACCTGCCTACCTTCAACTCGCTGGCCATCTCCACCATGCTGTGGCGCATACCGGGCTTGAGCGACAGTTTCCTATACTTCAACGATGATGTGTTCCTCACCTCGCCCGCAACAGAGGATATGTGGTTTGAGGGCGACAAGACCTATATCTATGCCGAGCGTTATCCCGCTCTATGGGCTCGCCTGCTCCGCTGGGGTAAGCATCTGGGCAAGAAACACAAGGTATTCGGGCACAAGGACCCCATGCTCAACTCGGCCGACATCTTGAACTCCAGTTACTTCTACCTCTTTCCTCATGCACCGGTACCCATGCGCCGCACTTGGTATGAGCGGTTCTATGCCGAGCACCCCGACCAGCTTGACCACAATATCCGCCACCGTTTCCGCGAGTCTTCACAGTTCAGTGCGCCCACACTCTTCTACGTCAGTGCCCGCCGTGCAGGAATGCTCGAGGTGCGCTCACCGAAGGGTACTACCTGCTTCTTCAAACCATCGGTGAAGAAAACCAATGATTATATGGCCCGCAAGATTGCCGAGGCCGAGTCCAACAAGGCTCTGAAGTTCGGGTGCATCAACTCCCTAAGCGAGACCACCGAAGAAGAGCAATTGATGTTCAAGCAGTGGATAACCGAGAAGTTGGATGTGACGCTCCTGTAAGTACGATGACAATCACCATGAATAAGATGAAAAGTAGCCCATCGGTATCCGTCATTGTGCCTGTATACAATGCAGAGCATCGCCTGCACAAGTGTATTGACAGTCTCTTGTCGCAGACGTTGGCAGATATGGAACTTATCCTTGTGAATGACGGGAGCCGTGACCGCAGTGGCGAGATTTGCGATGAATATGCCACCAAGGACAGCAGGGTAATAGTCATACACAAACCCAATGAGGGCGTAGCCGCCACCCGAAGAGCTGGAATAGAGATGGCTACGGGAGAATACTCCATTCAAGTCGATTCTGATGACTGGGTAGAGCCCACGATGCTCGAGGAACTATACAGCAAAGCGAAGCAGGACGACGCCGATATCGTGATATGCGATTTCTACTACGACTATGAGGGCCGCAAACCGCTCAAGCGCAGGGTGCAACGTCCCAAGAGCCTTGAACGGATGGATATACTGGCCGAACTGCTCGAATATCGCCGCATAAGCCCCAGCTGTGCTAACAAACTGATACGCCATAGTTGCTACCGCCAATATCAGGTACAGATTCCGACCGACATCTCCCATGGTGAGGACTTCTTCATCTGCCTGTCCATCCTGCGCAACGAAGGTGTGCGTGTATCCTATTTGCCCAATGCCTATTATCATTATGTGCAGGACCTCAGTAGCTCATCGCTGACCCACACGTACAGTGTGCAGGACTTCGAGCGCGAATGCCGATTGAAAGAATACTGCCTTGCCCTGATGCACGGGCATGTCTACTATGAGCGATTGGAGCAGCGGATGGTACACAATATCGTTCGCCGGGCATTCAATGGAGGCGTATTTACCTCGGCTGAGTTCAGGCGTCTTACCTACTGCTACCGCCACCAGATATTGGCCAATCATTACATCGCATGGCATCGGCGATATCGCCTCTACCTCTCCTGCATAGGTCTTTATCGGCTGATGTACTCATACAGGGCGGCTGCGTCGATGGCCAAGAAACTACACCGCAGCGGTTAAAGGGGAAGAACTGTAGTTGTAATCTTTAACTTTTAGTTCAGTGCAGTTTCGCTACGCTTCAAATTCCGATTTTTCGGGGAACATCCGTTCCAGGAACTCTCGTGTGCGCTGCCGGTCGGCCTCGGTAGCCTGTTCATTGTCGTTGAGGCAGAATAGCATAGGATTGTAGCGGTTGATGATGCGCTGGATGTCTGTCACGCGGATGTTTATGCTGCGGGCGTCGTAGTGGTATATGCCCTTTATCGTGGTCTTGACCCTCTCCTTCATGCTCATCGCCTTGTTGTATCGACCCATCAACTTCATCTCGCCCCTACCGAGGGTCAAGGCATAGTAGAGTATGGCTGCCCGCTGCACATCATCTTCGTGGCGCACGTGGCGATGAATGGTAGCCTCCACCTCCTCGGCGAAGGCCTCCTTGCACGCCCTCAGGTCGGACAGCCTGTAAGCATCTATGTTGTGGTGGGGTACGTGAGGACATACGCAGCCGCACTTCTGGCGCACGAGTTCCTGAGCACGAAACAGCGTCTTCATGTATATGGTAGCATCACTCTGCTTGTTGCCCTTCCTCTTCCTCAGGCGCACTATGGGGTACCCCTTGGAGTTGAAGAAGTCCTCGGGAACTGTAGGTCTTCCCATAAACATGTCGTCATTGGCATAGAGGAAGTGTTCCGATAGGCCCGGTATTTTATCAAGGCTCCACTCTATGGCAGGCGAGCTGAACGAGGGCAACGCCTCGGCTGGCATTATCTCCGCCTGGTCAACGATCGAGATGCGCGGATTCGTGAGGTCGAGCCATGAGGGCACCTGCCCATCGGTGACAATATAGATATGCCTTATCCAAGGGGCATACATTTCTACGGAGCGCAGCGAGTACTTCAGTTCGTCATTGTTGGCAAACCGCGCCTCATTCACGGCCTCAAGCGATACTGGCGCACCGCCCTGCTCGAAGGCCGCCTTCTTGGCACGCCACACAGGATCGCTGCCATCAACCCAAAGGTAAACCAAATCTATATCCATGTTTTCTAATAGTTATACTACAGTCTGCAAAGATACTATATTCTCTCCGTATTTCTATAGCAACAGCAATTTGTTTTCGCAGCAAATGCTCTACAAATTCAACTGATGCACATACGGAACGTTTTTTCTATGGTAGTGGCGTGCCACCCCCTCCCTCGATGAGAAGGCGTTTTAAAAGGAACGCACGCGCGATATGGGCTGTTTTCTCTCGGCTTGCACTCACTTTAGTGTCCGCTTTGCGAACACAGAAGATAGGCTGCGCCTCGGAAAACTACAAATAAATTTGTGTTTTCTCTCGGCTTGCACTATCTTTAGTGTCCGCTTCGCGAACACAGAAATTAGGCGGCGGCTCGGAAATACCAAAATAAATTTGGTATTTCACTCGCCTTGCACTAATTTTGTAGCGAAAAGGAAGATTATGTTTGTTTAATTAATACAAAAGAAAGAGATTATGAAGTTTTTGACTGACGAGAAACTCGTGATTGTAGGTGCCGGCGGTATGATCGGCTCTAACATGGCTCAGACAGCCTTGATGTTGGGTCTCACTCCCAATATTTGTCTTTACGACATCTATGGCCCCGGTGTACACGGTGTAGCCGAGGAAATGGCTCACTGCGCTTTTGAAGGTGCAAACATCACTTGGACAACCGACCCCGAAGAGGCTTTCACTGGTGCTAAGTATATCATCTCTTCAGGTGGTGCTCCCCGTAAGGAGGGTATGACCCGTGAGGATTTGCTCAAGGGCAACTGCCAGATTGCAGCTGAGTTTGGTGACAACATCAAGAAGTACTGCCCCGACGTGAAGCACGTAGTGGTAATCTTCAACCCCGCCGACGTAACTGCTCTTACAGCGCTCATCCGCTCAGGCTTGAAGCCCAACCAGCTCACTTCACTCGCAGCACTCGACTCTACACGTCTGCAGGAGGCTATCGCCGAGGCTTTAGGTGTACCTCAGTACAAGGTGGAGAACGCTCGCACTTATGGTGGTCACGGTGAGGCTATGGCTGTATTCGCTTCAAGAATTACGGTGGATGGCAAGCCTCTCTCTGAATATGAAATATCTGAAGAGAAGTGGGCCGAGATTAAGCACAACACCATCCAGGGTGGTTCACGCATCATCAAGCTCCGTGGTCGTTCATCATTCCAGAGCCCCGCTTATCAGGCTGTAAAGATGATTGAGGCTGCTATGGGTGGTGCTGAGTTTACATGGCCTGCAGGCTGCTACGTAAACAATGAGAAGTATAAGAACGTGCTCATGGCTATGCCTACCGTTATCGACGCTACCGGCGTACACTTCGGTGAGGTGACAGGTACTACAGAGGAGATTGCAGCTCTCGATGCTTCATACGCTCACCTCCAGGTGATGCGCGACGAGATTATCGAGCTCGGCATCATTCCTCCTGTAAGCGAGTGGGCTGCTGTAAACCCCAACTTGGCATAATAGCATAACCTGTTATATTGGCGGAGGCTTAGGAAACCCTATAGCCTCCGCTTGCTTTTTGTCCGGTTTGCACTACCTTTAACTTGCTTTGCAAGTAGAAATTAGGCTGCGCCTTGGAAAAAATCAAACAAATATTTGTTTTTTCGCTCGGCTTGCACTAATTTTAGCTTGTTTTACAAGCAGAAGGTAGGCTGCACCTCAGAAAATTGCAAATAAATTTGCATTTCCGTTCGGTTTGCACTACCTTTGCAGCCGCTAAAAGTGTAAAGGAGGTAAATATAAGTAGAAATATACTGAGAGCACAACCCTAAAAGACTGCGTGCAAGGCACGTGCAAAAGAACAGAAAAAGAGTAATAACAAAATAATAAGAACAACAAAATGATTGTAGTACCCGTAAAAGAGGGCGAAAACATCGAAAGAGCCCTCAAGAAATTCAAGAGAAAATTTGAGAAGACTGGCGTAGTAAAGGAGCTTCGTCGTCGTCAGCAGTTCAACAAGCCTTCTGAGGTCAAGCGTCTCAAGATGGAGCGCGCTATCTATGTTCAGAGCTTGCGTCAGAACGAGGAGTAATTTTTAATACATACTCATACGAATGTGGGCAGACCGATTGGTCTGCCCACATTTTTTTGTTTACAGCATCTTGCGCCTATTTTCTCTTCGGATGCTTATGCAGCTTGTAGCTCACCTTCAGCATCACGTAGCGTGGGATGCTGTTGGTCCACACCTCGGTGCGGCCTTGTCCGTTCACGCTGTAGTTGATGGTGCTGAGATTGCCCAGAATGTCGAAGCCATCGAGGGTGAAGAGCAGATTGCCCTTCATGGCACTCTTCGTCAGGCGGGCGTTCCACACCAGTTCGCTCGTGTTCATGTTGGCATCGGCATAGCCACGGCGGGTATACATCGTGATGTCGGTGCTCAGCTGCATCTTGTAGGGGAGGTTCACCAGTCCTGTCAAGCCGTAGTTGAAGTTGTAGGCATTGATTTCGTTGAAGTCCGCCCGTTCCGAGGTCGCGTGGGTGGTGCTTGCCCTTACCTTGGCCCCTATGCGGTGTTCACCCATGCGATAGTTGAGCGTCAAGGTCTCGCGTGCCCATAAGTTGTGCACGATACGCTTGGTGGCTACCTCGGCGCCGTTGATGCCTACGAGGTCGGCATTGTCCGAGTAGTCTATCTGCATATTGCTCTGTAGTGTCAGCTTGCGCTGGCGGTCGAGCGGCAGGGTGTAGTTACCTGAGAAAGCCAGCTTCCAGTTGCCGTTCACATTGTCGGGAGTGGTGGTGCGCACGCCTGTGCTCTTGTCGTAGATATAGCCCATAGCCACGGCATTGCGAACGTGTGTGTATTGCAACGAGGCGTTAAGCATCTTGCCCGTGCCGCTGAGCCACCGGTCGGCCTGATACTCGAGTCGGACGCGATGTGTATGTGTATTCTTCAGATTGGGGTTTCCTCTGCGGATATTCAGCGGGTCGGAGTCGAATGTGTGGTCGAGCAGATTCATCAGCGAAGGGGCAGTGGGATTCATACCATATTCGAAGCGAACTTTATGCTTCATGCTGTCCAATGAGAGCTGGGCGTGCATGCTGGGGTTAAACATCACCTCATTCCGGGTGAGGTTTACCGACTGACTGCCTCCATAGTCCAGGCTGCGCGACTGGATGTTGACACGAGGATAGAAAGCCACCTCTTCTGTCCGGCTTTGATTCCCAATCCGCTTGGTTCTGCTCCAGCGCAGTTGCAGCCTGACAGCATGTGTCGTGCTCCGTTCGGTGGAGATGTAGCTGTTGTCAGTATCGAGCACACTCATCATAGCATCCTGCATAGAGGGCAATGTGCCTAACGGATAGTCTTCGATGGAGGTCCACTCCTCCAGCTGGTCGAGACGATAAAGGTGGTTGGTGGTAGTGGTCGTCTGATGGCTGACCATATACCTGGGGTTGATGAACCACATGCCGTCTTGTTCCGATTCGTAGAATTGTATTCTATGGAAGTAGTTGACCTCACCGTTAAAGTTGTATCCCTTATAGGGCATATCGAAGTAGCGGTCGCGCACATCGGCTGTGGCCGTAGGGTATTCGAGGATGTACTTGTCGAACTGGCGATTCTTCCTGTCATTGTAAGAGGCGGCAGCTGAGATGTTCACAGCATCATCAGTATGCGGAATCTCGAAGTGAAAGAAGCCTTGAAGCTGGCCGTTGAAGTTGCTTCCCGTGTTCTTCTGCGCCTGACTCAAGCGATTGACAAAGGGGCGCATAGGCTGGACCTCACCATTCAGCAGGCTGTCAAGGAGCTCTGGACTCTGCAGGTAGTTGTCCAGAAATGCTGCATTGGCATTATTGTACAAGCTGTTGGATTGGCTGTAATTGATACTTGGAGAGACATAGCTGTCAATGTAGCTGTTGTATCTGTTGTCACTACCAAAGAACTGCCACTTGTGCCACGTGCTGATGCTGAAGTTCTCGTTGTCTTGGCTGTTGCGTCCATAGCCGTAGACATCGCCATTGGGGAGGAACGTGGTAGAGGAGGAGGTGCGGCGGATGTCCTTGTCGGTATGCGTGACGAATACGTTGCCTTGTAGCTTGTGTGACCTCTTCTGACCGTTTACCATATAATCAAGTCCGCCCGTCTGGCTCTCCATCAGTCCGCCCGAAAGGTCAGAGGGCTGCCAGTTGCCGTTCTGCCCAGGCTTACGGTTGTCGTTCAGGTTGTTCAGGTTGGCAAAGGCACTCACGCGTGAGAGGTCGCTGAAGCGCAGCGCAAAGGCACGGCCAGCATAGCGTTCCTTGCTACCTCCACCAAGCTCGGTATTGGCCAGCCAGCCCACATTGTATTCACGCTTGAGCTTCACGTCCATTACGTAGGTTCCTTCGTCCACCTTATAGCCCAGCCGCCTGCTTTCTTCGCTCTCCTTCTCATATACATTCAGACTCTTCACCGTATAGGCCGGCAGGTTCTGTAGCATTATCTCTTGCTTTCCGTTGAAGAACTCTTCCCCATTGAGCAGGAGGCTCTCCACGAAGCGCCCGTTCACAAAGATTTGTCCGTCCTCATTGATTTCGGCTCCGGGCAGCTGCTCTATCAGCGCGTCCAGCATAGAGCCTTCGGCAATCTGGAAGGCCGTGGCATCGTAGATGAGGGTATCGCCCTTGTGATAGAACTGCACTTTGGAGGTGACTATCTCTACCTCGTCCAGTGTTATGCCTTTCTCGGCCATAGTCAGTCGGCGCATAGGTACATTGCCAATCTCAATGGTACGCTCACGCTTGCGCAATGCCAGTGTCAGATTCTTGTACGTGGTCTCGTAGTCGGGATGTGACAGGCGGAGGATATATTCTTTCTGAGTGCCATCAACGATGAAGAAGAACCCGGTACTCCGCTTGACATCCAAGGTATCCACGTCGATTACTGTGCTGTCCGGGAGCATCAGTTCTGTCACCGCTCCGTCAACAAGTGAGAAAGTAAATGAGTTAATGGGAGTTCCCCAGAAGGCCCAGCCATTGCGGATGTCAGCATAGCTTGATAGTGCCAGTACTCCCAGAATTAGCGTGTAGAGTGTTCTTTTCATAAGTGTTTTTATTTATGGTTTGCATTCGTTAGACGTAACTCATCACCTGAAAAGTTGCAACGAGCGCAAAAAAAATTCCCCCATAGCGCTGGTGCAAGCATCAAAACCGCGCTATGGGGTACTTTTGCTCAAGCAACGATTTCTGCGGCAAAGGAATACAAATTGCTGCAGGGTGGCAAATTATTGCTGTGACAAATGCGTGACGTGTGTGTGACAAATGCGTGACAAGGCGTTGCCTTATCCATTCTCTCCGAAAATCACCTCGTAGAGGTCGGCCGGGAGCTTCTTGCGTATGCGCTCCTTGCGCTTACGGATGGCCGAGGGAGTGGTGTGCCCGATATAGGCAATGACATTGTTGCCATAGCCGAGATAGGTGCAGAAGCAGCACACGAGTTCCTGAGCGTTGAGGTCGAGCCCCTCGTGCAATGTGCTGCAAGCATCGTTGAAGGATTTGAGCAGTGCACTCTCTACATCGCGTGTGGCCTCGTAGGCCATCTCGAGGAGTTCCTTTTCCTTCAGCTTCATCATATTGAGGTCGGTGTAGCTGTCCGTCTGCTCAAAGGCGCGGCGCCCGTCTTCAAGGCTGCGGCGCAGGATGAGCGTCTCGGGCAGGGAGGCTCCTCCAGTATTCCCCTCCTTTACTGCTACTTCCGAGGGGTCATAGCCGTGAGGCGGCAACTGGGGGTCTTCGCGGATGATACGCTTGCGGCGATGACGACCAACAAGACTGTACACAGCAGCCCCGATGGCAACAAAGACAAGGGTAATAATAAAGGTAGGCCAATGGAAATGGAACTCACTGAACCACGATGGCTTTTTATCCTTCGGATGTATAGTGACATTGATGTCGCCATTCTCCTCCCGTTCATCGAAAGAGACAACATATCTCTGGAATCTATCCTCCAGATTGTCCATCGGTATGGGGTCAAGGTTCCTGATTAAGATAGATTTTGTGTGGAGTTCTATATATTTGCTGGCCGAGTCGTTCATCTCCCACCTATTATAGATGTTAAACAGTATATTGCCAGCTATGTAATCGACCGTACCATGCTTATCGTGGGGCAGTGCGAGTGCCTTGTTGACGTAATATACGGCCGAGTCCCAAGAACCGGAATGCCAAAGGTCGTCAGCTTTGTAAATGAGGAAGAGGGGGTTGGAAAAGTCGCGTGCGTTTGACCCCCGATGGCGAAGTTGCGTTGACCCCCGA
>CAZMZC010000075.1:0-13470 GCA_964570685.1 uncultured Bacteroidaceae bacterium
CTGAAGAAACTATGCGCAGATATCTTGAAGAATGAGAGCATATGGGGCATATACGGACGGGAGCCAGTCTCATATGGGACCATTAATGTCGGTATGAGTAATATCTTATTCAATTATGCAAACTTGGCCACATAACCGAATAAATCTGAAGAAATGGGGATAAAAAAAGAGGGCGCGTCGTTTTGACACACCCTCCTTTTTATAGCTTATATCTATCTACTAATATATACCTTGCGCCAGCATGGCGTTGGCTACCTTCATGAAGCCGCTGATGTTGGCTCCCTTAACATAGTTGATGTATCCGTCTGGTTGCTTGCCATACTTTACGCACTGCTCGTGAATGGAGTACATGATATACTGCAACTTCTTGTCCACCTCTGCGGCACTCCATGAGATGTGGCAGGCGTTCTGGCTCATCTCAAGTCCGCTGGTTGCCACACCACCTGCGTTCACTGCCTTACCGGGGGCGTAGAGCATCTTATGCTCAATGAAGAGTTCGATAGCCTCGGGCGTACATCCCATGTTGGAAATCTCGCCCACGCAGATGACACCATTG
This sequence comes from uncultured Bacteroidaceae bacterium, assembly GCA_964570685.1. Classification (GTDB taxonomy): domain Bacteria; phylum Bacteroidota; class Bacteroidia; order Bacteroidales; family Bacteroidaceae; genus UBA1189. Next base: position 557 of record CAZMZC010000075.1, read on the forward strand.
TCGATGATGCGCTGGGCATCCTCGCCGTTAAGTTCGTTCTGCGTAGCACAGCAGAGGCAGATGTCCACCTTCTGCTCCCACGGACGGCGTCCCGGGTAGAAGGTTGCCGTGGGGAACTGCTCCACGTAGGGCTCCACGATATCGTCGCCCGAGTCGCGCAGCTCGAGCATATAGTCAATCTTCTCGCCGCTGATGCCGTCGGGGTCATACACATACCCATCGGGTCCGCTGATGGTCACCACCTTGGCACCCAGCTCGGTAGCCTTGAGGGCCGCGCCCCACGCCACGTTACCGAATCCGCTGATGGCCACTGTCTTGCCGCTGATGTCGAGGCCGCGTGTTGCCAGCATCTGATTCACGAAATAGAGACCGCCATAACCTGTTGCCTCGGGGCGTATGAGCGAGCCGCCGAAGTCGAGGCCCTTGCCCGTCATCACACCCGTGCACTCGCGGGTGAGCTTCTTGTACATACCCATGAGATAACCTACCTCACGTCCACCCACACCAATGTCACCGGCAGGCACGTCGGTATCGGGACCGAGGTTGTGCCACAGCTCCGTCATGTAAGCCTGGCAGAAACGCATAATCTCGTTCTGGCTCTTGCCGCGGGGCGAGAAGTCCGAACCTCCCTTACCGCCACCCATGGGGAGCGAGGTGAGGGCATTCTTGAAGGTCTGCTCGAAGCCGAGGAACTTCAAGATGCTCAGGTTCACAGAGGCGTGAAAACGAAGACCTCCCTTGTAGGGGCCTATAGCGTTGTTGTATTGCACACGATAACCGAGGTTGGTCTGCACCTCACCCTTGTCGTCAACCCAGGTGACGCGGAAGGTAAGGATGCGATCGGGCTCTACCATGCGCTCAATAATCTTTGCTTTTTCAAACTCGGGGTGCTGGTAATAAACCTCCTCAACAGAGTGCAGCACTTCGGTCACGGCCTGAATATACTCGGGCTCGTTCGGGTGCTTGCGCTCAAGATTCTGAATGATTTCTTGAATCTTCATAACACTGCGTTTTATTAGTTATTACAATGTATAAACGCGAATCGTTCGCATTTTGTATGCAAATATAAGGTGTTTTTGAAAAAAATCACTAACTTCGGCACAAAATTTTAACATAGTATCTGTATTTATCAAAAGGCTCTATGGAAAAGCATCTGGCACAGTTCAATCCCTTCGTCAAGGACACCTCGTTTGTAAACCTGATGGCGCGACGCGTGTTTAACGTGTTGCTGGTAGCCAACCCCTACGATGCCTTCATGCTCGAGGATGACGGCCGCATCGATGAAAAGATCTTCGAGGAGTACACCCGCCTGGGCTTGCGCTATCCGCCACGCTTCACGCAGGTGAGCACCCAAGAGGAGGCCACACAGGCGCTGCAGCAGATGCGTTTCGAGCTGGTGATATGCATGCCCGGCACCGACAATTCCGACGCTTTCGACATCGGGCGAGGCATCAAGGAGCAGTTCCCCGACACACCCTTGGTAGTGCTCACTCCCTTCTCGCACGGCATCACCCGCTACATGGAGCGGCAAGACCTCAGCCTCTTCGAGTACGTCTTCTGCTGGCTGGGCAACACCGAGTTGCTGCTCTCCATCATCAAGCTCATGGAGGACAAGATGAATCTCGACCACGATATTCGCGAGGGTGGCGTGCAGATGATACTCCTCGTGGAAGACTCCATCCGCTTCTACTCCTCCGTACTCCCCAACCTCTATAAATATGTACTCGAGCAGAGCCGTGCCTTTGCCACCGAGGCGCTCAATGCCCACCAGGCCACGCTCCGCATGCGAGGCCGCCCCAAGATCGTGCTTGCCCGTAACTACGAGGAGGCATGGCTGCTCTACGACCGCTACCCGGGCAATACGCTGGGCGTAATCTCCGACGTGCGCTTCCCCCTATACGAGGGAGGCCCCAAGGATGCCGAGGCAGGCGTGAAGCTGATGCGCAAGATACGCGCCTGCGACGAGTTCCTGCCCCTCATCATGCAGTCGAGCGAGACGGCCAACCGCCAGCTGGCCGCCGAGGTGGGCGCGGGCTTCGTAGACAAGAACTCCAAGAAGATGAACATCGACCTGCGCGACCGCATAGAGCAGCACTTCGGCTTCGGCGACCTCATATTCCGCGACCCCGACACCGGTGCCGAGGTGGTGCGTGTGCACAACCTCAAGGAACTGCAGGACAACATCTTCAGCATCCCCGAAGACTCCTTCGTATACCACACGGCCCGCAATCACATCTCGCGCTGGCTATGCTCGCGCGCCATGTTTCCCTTATCGGAATTCCTCAAGCGCATCACCCAAGACGAGTACGACGATGTGTTGGGGCACCGCCAGGTGGTGTTCGATGCCATCGTGCGCTACCGTAAGATGAAGAATCGTGGCGTGGTGGCCGAGTACCTGCGCGGACGCTTCGACCGCTTCTCACACTTTGCCCGCATCGGCGAGGGCTCGCTCGGTGGCAAGGGCCGCGGCATCGCCTTCATAGACCATATACTGAAGAAGCACGCCGTGTTCGAATCATTGCCCGACGTGGAGATACGCATTCCCAAGACCCTGGTACTGTGTACCGACATCTTCGACCGCTTCATGGAGAAGGGCGGTCTCTATCAGGTGGCGCTCTCCGATGCCTCTGACGAGACCATCCTACAGGCCTTCCTCGCCACGCCGCTCCCCGAGGAGCTGCTGGGCGATATACAGACCTTCTGCGAGGTGGTGGGCGGCCCCGTGGCCGTGCGTTCCTCATCACTGCTCGAAGACTCACACTACCAACCCTATGCCGGCGTGTATGCCACCTACATGATTCCCGACCGTGCCGATAGCCATGCCATGGCACAGCACATCGCTCAGGCCATCAAGGGCGTGTATGCCTCGGTATACTATAGCGGCTCCAAGGCCTATATGAGCGCCACATCCAACGTCATCGACCAGGAGAAGATGGCCATCATCCTGCAAGAGGTGGTGGGCGACAAGCACGGCACCCGCTTCTACCCCCACTGCTCGGGCGTGGCACGCTCCATCAACTTCTACCCCGTAGGTGAGGAGACCGCCGATGAAGGTGTCGTCAACCTCGCCCTCGGACTGGGCAAGCATATCGTCGATGGCGGCAAGTCGCTACGCATATCACCTGCCTACCCCGACAACGCCCTGCAGACGAGCGACACGCAGCTGGCACTCAAGGAGACGCAGACCACCTTCCTCGCCCTCGACCTCGAGGCGGCCGACCGTCCCGTCTCGTCTGATGAATCCTTTGACTTGGTGCAGCTTCCAGTGCGACAGGCCGATGCCGATGGCACACTCGACTGGATAGGCTCTACCTACGTGCGCGACGACGATATGATATATGACACGCCCTACATGCGTGGACGCAAGCTCATCACCTTTGCTGGAGTGCTGCGCTACGAAGCCTTCCCCCTGGCCAAGATCGTGCAGCTGGTGCTCCAGTACGGATCCAACGAGATGCGACGCCCCGTAGAGGTGGAGTTTGCCGTGCGTTTCAAGGTAGCCTCCCCTATCCCCTCCCAAGGAGGGGAACTTGGCTCCGCGATGGCTGAATCACCCCTCCTTGGGAGGGGCAGGGGCTCTATCTTCTATCCCCTTCAAATACGTCCCATCGTGAGTGCTCGTGAGTGCATCGAAGAGGACTTGACTACAATACCCAAGGAGAGCTTGCTTCTTTACTCATCCCGCTCGCTCGGCAATGGTATTGTTACCGATGTGCACGATATAATCTATCTCAAGGAGGGTGCCTTCGGCATGGCTTCCAACCGCGCCATTGCAGCAGAGATACGTGAGCTCAATCGTGCTTTTGCCGCTGAGGGCAAGGGTTATATTCTCATTGGTGAAGGGCGTTGGGGCAGCTCCGACATTGCTTTGGGAGTACCCGTTGAGTGGGCCGATATCTCGGCCGTGCGCCTCATCGCTGAGGTCAGCGCCGACGGTCGCCACATAGAGCCATCGCAGGGCACCCACTTCTTCCAAAACCTCACCTCGTTTGGTGTAGGCTACCTCACCATCGACGGAGGCCACACACGCGAACACTTCGACTGCGCCGCGCTCGACGCTCTGCCCGCCGTATGGGAGAGCCCCCTCGTACGCCATGTGCATAGCTCCACCCCCTTCACCATCAAGATGGATGGCCTGCACGGCATAGGCGCGGTGGAGAAGTAAACGGAAAGGAAATATTCAAGAATACTTGCGCGGGAAATTGAGGAGTATACCCAGCAGGGCGATGGTACCGAGGGCAAACGGATAGTAGAGATAACCGAGAATAGAGAAGGGAGTGATGGAGGCCAAGCCTGCAGCCATAAGGATTTGTGCGCCATAAGGGATAATGCCCTGAGCAAAGCAACTGAAAGTGTCGAGAAGCGAAGCACTCATGCGGCGGTCTACGCCATAGCGGTCGGCAATATCGCGTGCCATAGGGCCTACAGTAATGAGCGCCACAGTGTTGTTGGCGGTGCAGAGGTCGGCCAACACAACGAGCAGGGCTATGGTGAGCTTGGCGCCGAGCTTGCCATTGATACGGCGAGTGAGTACGCGGATGAGGTAGTCGATGCCGCCATTGTGGCGAATGAGCGCGAGCATACCACCAGCTAAAAGGGTAACTATAATGAGTTCACCCATATCTAAAATGCCCTCACCCATAGCTGCCATCCAGCCCATGAGGTCAAAGCTACCGCTGAGCATACCGATGACACCAGCCAAGAGGATGCCGATGACGAGCACGGCCAGCACATCAAGTCCCATGACGGCAAGTCCCAACACGGCTACATAAGGCACCACCTTATACCATTCAGGCATGGGCACATCGGCAGGAGCCTCAACACCGCTACCAAGGATGACATATAGTACCAGCACAAGGATGGCTGCGGGGGCGGCAAGGTAGATATTGGCTTTGAACTTATCACTCATGCGACACCCTTGGGTTTGTGTGGCCACAATCGTCGTATCGGAGATAAAGGAAAGATTATCACCAAAGAAGGCACCGCCCACTACCAAGGCCACAATGAGGGGTAGCGAGGTACCTGTCTGCTCAGCAATGCCTACAGCCACGGGAGTGAGTGCCACCACCGTACCCACCGAAGTACCTATGGAAAGCGAGATGAAGCAGGCCGCGATAAAGAGTCCGGGCAGCAGCATACTGTCGGGCAGGAGATTCAGAGTGAGGTTTACGGTGGCATCGATGGCACCCATCGCTCCAGCCGCCTTGGCGAAGGCTCCTGCCAGTACGAATATCCACACCATGAGCATCATATTAGCATCGCCAGCCCCGCGGGAAAAGATGATGACACGCTCCTTGAGTTTCAGTTTGGGGGTGATGCACACAGCATAAGCCGAAGCCGTAAGGAAGGCTACGGTGAGAGGTACCTTATAGAAGTCACCTGCAAGCAGCGAACCCACGAGGTACACTGCCATAAAAACGAGCATGGGGGATAGGGCGAGCATGGTTCGAGTGGAAATAGGGGGCCTCCCCCATCCCCTCCCAAGGAGGGGTGACTAAGGCATCGTGGGGTACAAGGCTTTTTAATCGTTAGTAATCTTATTCATTAGGCATCCGAGTCACCCCTCCTTGGAGGGGATGGGGGAGGCTTCAAATATAACTTTTGCACGGCAAGCTACTTCGCCGGTAGCCTTGCGTATCTCTACGTCGTACTCGTGGCCGTCGTCCTTCTTGTCCATATATACGGCAAGGGGTTCGCGGTAGAAGCACTCGGCACTATAGCTCACCTCTACGCGGCGGATGGTGTGGGTGCGGAAAATCTCGAGCGGCAGGCAATTGAGGATGTGCTCGATATACTTGACACTGTTGAGATGACCGTTGTAGTCGATGTCGCAGTAGAGCGGCATAAACTCGCCCGAAGGTTCTGTGGCAGTGACGCGTGCACGGCTAACGCCTTTGATAGGACACTCTTCGTCGCAGCTGTATGAGGCGAGTTCACCATCGTAGAGCGTGGTAAGGTCGGCCGGTTGGCGTGTCTCTTTATCGATGAGCGCCCAGGTGGTGCGTGCATAGCCAATGGCGCGGCCATCAGCAGAGAGCACACGGAAGTTACGCGAGGTGAACAGGCGATTGACACCCTCAACCCATGTTTCCACATAGTAGGTGTCGCCCTCGCCGGGATACTCGTATATCTCGATAGCCAAGCGCGAGAGCACCCAGGTTTTGCCGTCGGCACTCAGACGAGCTTTACCGAAGCCACGTTCATCGGCATGATTGCCGGCAGTGATAAGCATTTTATTGGCGAGGAAGCCAAACGAAAGGCCTCCCGTATAGTCTATCTGAAAGGTCTCTACCTCGAAGGGATATCTCCCGATAAATGATTTCATTACTTTATGTCTTTTAAGGTTTATTGGAGTGCAAAGTTAGTGCATTTTTTCGCTTAACTGAAATATATCCAATAAAAACGCACCTTAGTGCCTGCTCTGCAAGACCAGAAGATACGCTGCGCCTCGGAAAAATACAAGTAAACTTGTTTTTTCTCTCGGCTTGCAGTATCTTTAGTTTGCGCTCTGCGCAAACAGAAATTAGGCTGCGGCTCAGAAAATCGCAAGTAAACTTGCATTTTCGTTCGCCTTGCACTAATTTTGCAGCCACTAATATATAATAATGTAAGAAACTATGGCAGAAATCAATCCCAGCAAGACGATCACCGTATCGTATGACATGTATACCGAGTATGAAGGCGTGAAGGAGCTTGTAGAGCAGGCTACCGAGGAGCACCCCTTCCAGTTCACCACCGGCCTCGGCTTCACCTTCGAGGCTTTCGAGGAGAAGTTCAAGGACTTGAAGGAGGGCGACACCTTCCAGTTCACCCTCACCAAGGACGAGACCAACGGTGACCGCCGCGACGACCTCGTCTTCGACGTTGACAAGCAAATCTTCTGCATCAACGGCAAGTTTGACGACAAGCAGATATACCCCGGCAACGTCATCCCCCTCGTCAATGCCGACGGCCAACGCATGAACGGCCTCGTGGTAGAGGTGAAGGAGGAGGCCGTGACCATCGACCTCAACCACCCCTATGCAGGCATGAGCCTCGTATTTGACGGCAAGGTGCTCTCCATGCACGATGCCACCAAGGAGGAGATTCAGGCGCTCATCAACATCATCACCGGTCAGGGTGGCTGCAGCTGCGGATGCGACAGCTGTGGAGGCGGTTGCGACGGATGTGGCGACCACGACCACGACGGATGTGACTGCGGACATTGTCATTAAGATAGTGAAGAAGGAAGAGTGAAGAAGGAAGAGTTCCTCCGGATAGCAATCTTTCTTCACTCTTAACTCTTAACTTTTAACTCTTCCCTCATGAACACCTTCGGAACCCTCTTCCGCCTCACCTCGTTCGGTGAGTCGCACGGCCCCGCCATAGGAGGCGTGGTCGACGGTATGCCTACAGGCATTGCCGTAGACATGGACTATATCCAGAGCGAGATGCGCCGCCGCCGTCCCGGCCAAAGTGCTGTCACCACTGCCCGCCACGAAGCCGATGAGGTGGAGTTCCTGTCGGGCATCTTCGAGGGAGTGACTACGGGTACGCCCATCGGCTTCCTCATACGCAACACCTCGCAGCACTCGGCCGACTACGACAATCTGCGCGAGATACTGCGCCCCTCCCATGCCGACTATACCTACTGGCAGAAGTATGGCGTGCGCGACCATCGGGGTGGAGGCCGCTCATCGGCTCGCGAGACAGCTACACGCTGCGTGGCCGGTGCCCTTGCCAAGCTCGCCCTGCGTGAGCTGGGCATTACCATACAAGCCTATACCTCGCAGGTAGGGCACATCGCTCTCGACAATGACTATACCCACTACGACCTCTCGCTCACCGAGACGAACGTCGTGCGCTGCCCCGACCCCGAGAAGGCCCGTCAGATGGAGGAGCTCATCCTGCATGTCAAGAGCGAGGGCGACACCATAGGCGGCATCGTCACCTGCGTCATCGAGGGATGCCCCGTGGGATTGGGCGAACCGGTCTTCGGCAAGTTGCACGCCGCCTTGGGCAGCGCCATGCTCAGCATCAATGCCTGCAAGGGCTTCGACTACGGGCGTGGCTTCGACGGCATCTCTGAGCGCGGCTCCGAGCAGAACGACCCCTTCATCACTATCGACGATGGCACCATCACGACAGCCACCAACCGCTCGGGCGGCATACAGGGCGGCATCAGCAACGGGCAGCCCATCTACTTGCGTGCAGCCTTCAAGCCTGTGGCTACGCAATTGGGTGAGCAGACCGTCCTCGACATCCACGGCAACGAGCGGACGCTACAAGCAAAAGGCCGCCACGACCCCTGTGTAGTACCCCGCGCGGTACCCATCGTAGAGGCCATGGCAGCCATCACCATCCTCGACCATTGGCTGCAATACAAAGCGAGACTGCATTAGCAGCCTCGTTTCTTGTGACAGAAATTAAGCACTATACACACCGACCATGAACAAACTCCTTTCCTCATTTCTCCTGCTATGCGCCATGCTCGCGCCCCTTACCACTAAGGCACAGGACCCTCTGTCGGCACTCATCCCCATGCCCAACCACATAGAGCAACCCAAGGGCAAGCCCTTCCGCATCGCGGAGCGCACCACTATCTACTGTCCCCACGACTCGCTACGCCACATCGCCGAGGCTATCACCCGCAGCATCGAGCACCATACAGGCATCACCGTGAATATCGCGGCAGAGAAGGAACGGGGCGCCATCGCCCTGCACATCGACCCCACGATGCAGGGTAGCGAGCACTACCGACTTGCCGTATCGGGCAAGGGCATCACCCTGAGCGGTAGCACGGCTGCAGCCCTCTACCGAGGCTCCACGACACTCGACCAATTGTTGCTGGGCGACGTGTGTGCCACATTGCATGACGAGGTGCAGCCCATCGTCATTGACGACCAGCCGCGCTTCCCGCGCCGCGCCCTCATGCTCGACCCCGCACGCCACTTCCTGCCTGTCGAGGATGTGGAGTTCTTCATCGACCAAATGGCCAAGTACAAGTACAACGTATTGCAGCTACACCTCACCGACGACCAAGGATGGCGCGTAGCCATACACAGCCATCCCCGCTTAGCCAGCCGCCAGCACTACACGCAGGACGACCTGCGCCACATCATCGCCTACGCTGCCGAGCGCCACATCGAGGTGGTCCCCGAAGTCGATATCCCCGGACACACCGTAGCCATCCTCGCTGCCTATCCAGAGTTGAGCTGTGGGCACCTGCTCACCGATACCGTCACCGTAGGTACCACTACCAACCGCATGGTGTGTGCCGCCAATGCCAAGAGCTACACAGTGCTTTTCGATGTCATCACCGAGCTTGCCGCCCTGTTTCCCTCGCCCTACCTCCACCTTGGAGGCGACGAGGCTGCCGTGCCGGCCAACTGGGCACAATGTCCGCACTGCCAGGAGCTGATGCGCGAGCACGGCTACACGAAAGCCACACAGCTGATGACACCCTTCTTCGACCGCATCCTTGCCACCGTGCGCCAATGCAGCAAGCGGGCTATCCTTTGGTGCGAACTCGACAATATATACCCTCCTGCCAACGACTACCTCTTCCTCTACCCCGAGGATGTCACGCTCGTCACCTGGCGCTATGGGCTCACCCCCACGTGTCAGACGCTGACCCACAGGCATGGGCATCAGCTCATCATGGCACCCGGCGAATATGCCTATCTCGACTATCCGCAGTGGCGGGGCGACCTCCCCGAGTTCAACAACTGGGGCATGCCGCTCTCCACATTGGAAAACTGCTACAAGCTGGATCCCGGCTATGGCCGCCCTGCCGAGGAGCAGCGCCACGTACTCGGTGTGATGGGTACCCTCTGGGCCGAAGCCATTGCCGACATCAACCGCGCCACCTACATGGCCTTTCCCCGCGCCTTTGCACTGGCCGAGGCTGGATGGACACAGATGGAGCACCGCAGCTGGGAATCGTTCAAGTCACGCCTCTACCCCAACCTCACCGACCTGATGCGCTGCGGCGTATCGGTGCGCGTGCCCTTCGAGATTGTCGGGCGGGAGTAGATTCGGGGCAATGCCCTCAAGCACCCTTCAGGATATAATAACGTCCGCTTATTTATTACCCAGATACCTGTCGAGCTGAGGTAGTGTAGTGGGGTCCATCGTGTTGTAGGTGACGTTCTCCACGGTGAGTGCCTCTACGTTCTCCACTCCATTGACCGAGTCGGCCACGCAGTCCACAGCAATGTTGCGCATCACCACGTTGCGGATGGGCAGGCGCTCATCACCACGCAATTCGTAGATGGCTTTGGCCGAGTCGACCTCGATGTTGGTGAGGTAGATGTCCTGAATGCGAGTCAGCGTGTCCTTATAGGTAGGCACGAGGTTGCGCCACTGGTACAGCACGTCGGTATCAATCTCGGCCACGCGCAGCGTGCCTCCCGTACGGATGCTGTCCATATAGATGTTCTCCACGAAGGCGCCACGGCGATGGTTGGTCTTCACGAAGAAGAGGCGGTGCACGGTGCCCGGAGCCACACAATTGGTCATATAGATATTGCGCACGCCACCAGCCAGCTCGCTGCCGATACCCAGCAACGTATGTCCCTGCTTGATGGTGCAGTTACGCACCACGATGTTCTCGCAGGGGCTGTTCAGTCGCCAAGCGTCGTGGTTGCGGCCCGACTTGATGACTACAGCGTCGTCGCCCTGGTCAAACACACAGTCCTCAACAAGGAAGTTGCGGCTCATCTCCAGGTCGATGCCGTCGTTGTTGTGTCCGTGGGCACGTACATTGAGGTTACGCGCTACACCGCCGTCGCACAGGTAGAGGTGAATGGTCCAGAAGGGGCTTCCGTCGATTTGGAAGCCATCGAGCAACACATTCTTGCAACGGTTCAGTTGGATGAGGTGCGGGCGGAAGTTATTGTCCCCTACTGCCACCTGACGCTCCGCGACGGGCACGTCCTGTGACATCTGGTGATAGAGGTTGGCCAAGGCATCCATGTGTGCCTTCGGGCGACTGAACCACTTGCGCCACAGCCCCATCTTCGGGTACAGCTTGCCCGGGCCCGTGATGGCCACATTCTCGCACTCGTAGGCATATACCAGCGGCGAGTAATTGTAGCACTCCATGCCCTCCCACGAGGTATGTACAGCAGGCAGATAGTCCTGCGGATTGTCGGTGAAGCGTACCACGGCCCCCTCGCTCAAGTAGAGATTCACGTTGCTCTTCAGATGCATAGGACCCGTCAGCCATTCACCAGCAGGAACGACTACACGTCCACCGCCAGCCTCATGACAAGCGGCGATGGCTTGTGCTATAGCCTCAGTACACACGGCCGCGTCCGTAGCCCCATACTCCGTGATGCAGAAGTCCTGCTGCGGGAAGATAGGTACTTGGATGGCCTCCATCTCAAACGGAGCCTCAACTTCGATAGTCTCATACGTCACCTGCGGCCCATTGCAAGCCGCAAGGCCGATACCTTCCGCGAGGGCGAAGCACCAATTTCTAAAGTTCTTCATCGTTATCATTATTCCGTTGTTTTTCATTGTCCTATACCTTTGTTTACCATACCCTTACTTCCTCCACGATGACCCAGTCCTCGTGGCTGCCGTAGTGGTTGCGGCGCTTGTCGCTCCACTCGGGATGCTCGCCTGCACACTCCACCACGAGGGTGTAGGAGGCGTGGGGGAGCTGAGGGCTGACGTAGCGCAGTCCGTGGTCGTCAACCTTGCTGTAAAAGTCGATAAGGTTGCTGTGTACCGTATTTCCTTCCTCGTCGAGGATACTCACACGACCATAGCCACCGTTGTTGAATGTGTGACCGATGAGGGCGATGCGCGTGCCTTCGAAGGGCAGTTCCAGTTTGGCTCCTTTTCGGTCGGCCTTGAAGTTTACTTTGATGGTCTCGCCGCCCAAATCCTTAACTGGTTGCATCGTCACAGGGTTCCACACGGGCCAATACTCGGGGATGCTCACGCGCAAACCGTCAATCTGCATAGGCATCCACACGTAGGTGGCCGATGAGGCCTGATGAGGATACGACCAACGGTCACCCATATACATATATGTAATGCTGTCGCCCCGATGCAGAGGCAGGATAAAGGTCGATTGCGAATTGTAGGTCAGTGTCCCTTCGGGACAGAATATTCCTTGTTTCGTCCATGGCCCTTCGATGTCAGTGGCGGTGTGGTAGAAGTTGTCGTTTCGCTCCCAGCTGGTGAGGTTCGAGCCGAAGAGATAGTACACGCCGTCCTTGTGCAGCATGGCAGGCGATTCGCCCCCGCCCTTGATGCCGCTGGCCACCTTCTTCACCGCCCTGCGGTAGTCCTTGCTCAGGCGGTAGATGTCGCCGTGGTGCATCAGCAGATAGCCTGTGCCGTCGTGGTCTTGGAAGGTACCCATGTCCCACCGACGGATGGGCTCACCTTTGTAGAGCAACGGCCCGATGAAAGTGTAAGGCCCCGTGATATTCTTTGCCACGGCCAACCCCACTTGCGGGTCTTTGTAGCGCATGTCGTCGGTATGCGCCAGCATGATGTACTCGCCCGTCCGTGGGCAACGCATCACCTTGGGCCGTTCGCCCACGCGATTGGGACCGAGCAATCCATCCTCCTGCAGGGGCAATGCCACGCGTTCGAACTTCCAGTTCACCAAATCGCGACTGCTGTAGCAGGCAAATCCAGGGAAGGCATTCGTGGTGTCGCTCTTCCACTCACCGAAGAGGTAATACACTCCCTCCTCCTCCACGATGCAGGCACCGTGTGCATTCACCGGCCGTCCTTGGTCATCCGTCCATGGCACGCCGTTGACGATATTGTGTGCAAACGGGTCAGAGGCCTCTTGCGCATCAGCGCACATCGGCAACAAGAGCGCAGCAAGGATAAATAGTATTTTCTTCATAGACCTTAATTCCGCAACACTTTAATAAATGTTTTTTATAAGTACCTGAGCAACATTA
>CAZMZC010000076.1:0-13388 GCA_964570685.1 uncultured Bacteroidaceae bacterium
AAGAGGCTTGAAGATGCCTCGGAAAGTGAACGGGTATGGAGCGGAATATGCATCTTTTCGGCATCTTTACTCTCTCATTTCTTGCAAATAGACCACTATTCGCTGCGAACCGAGAGGGTAAACCTACTCAAAAATACCTCTCAACTAAACTTGGAATAAAAACCAAACAGGCTCTCTAGGAAAAACAAGAAGTAAGCGCAAACGTGAGTTTTTAAGTTTATAAGTTGTTGAGTTTTGCAAGTCTATACTTCCGATTCCTGCGACGTGTAAGCAAACCGCACGGTTTGCCTTACAATATGCTATAAAATTTTTGTACGGGATTTCGTGGTGTCTCGTTTTCAGTTCTTCGAATATAGCAATATTATTTATGCTCAATTTAAAGGTATCGCTTATATATGGAAGTTCCGATAGTTGATGAGGCCGTCGTGCGGTGTGTCTAACTGTTCGGCTCCTGCAAAGATGACAGAGGAGCGGGTCAGACGGTCGCCCAATAGCTTGCTTAGATAGTGCAAGCCGCCGAGAAAATCTCGTGTAAATGTCTGCGAAGACTTTATCTCGTAAGCTTCATATTGGTAACCTCGTTGGAAGAGTAGGTCGACCTCGTGCTGCGAGCTGTCGCGGTAGAAATAGAGTGAAGGCTCTTTGCCTCGGTTGGTGAGTTGCTTATATGCCTCGGCCACCACGAAGTTTTCGAAGATGGCTCCTCGAAGCGGATGCGTGGATAGCTGTTGCTCGTTCTCTATACCAAGCAGATAACACAGCAGACCTGTATCGAAGAAATAGAGCTTGGGAGCCTTGATGAGTCGCTTGCCGATATTTTCATAGAAAGGAGCCAGCGTAAATGTAACATATGAGGCGGTTAGTATAGAGAGCCATGACTGCACGGTCTTGACACTGATGCCTACGGCATTGGAGAGTGCAGAAGCATTGAACTCGGTACCCACCCTTCCGGCCGAAAGGCGAATGAATGTCTGGAAATCGCGCAGATTGGTGACATTGACGATGCGCCGTACATCACGCTCCACATAGGTGGTGTAATAGTTGGGGTAGAGCAGATGGCGTGGTTGTACATTGGCCCAAATAGCGGGGTAGCCTCCATTGAGTAGGAGAGTGTCTGTGCTAACGCTTGAGATGTCGCCCAACTCTTGTAATGAGAGGGGAAGCAATGTGAGCACCGCTGCACGCCCGGCCAATGATTGGGTGATGCGCTCTAACAAGCTGAAGTTGCTACTACCAGTGATAATGTAGCGACGGTCGGGATGAGCATCAGAAATGACCTGCAAGTAGGAAAACAGCTCGGGGAAGTTCTGGGCTTCGTCGATAATAACTCCTGAAGTGTATGACGAAAGGAAGGCCTTGGGATCTATGGCTGCCTGCTCGCGTACCGACATGTCTTCAAGATTTACATACTCATAGTCGGGAAACAGCTGTTTACATAACGTAGTCTTTCCCGATTGGCGTGGCCCAGTGATTGTGATTACCTTAAAATAGGGTACCATATCCCTTACCACTTGCTCTATTTGTCTTTTAATTAAGCTCATAAAATAGTGTTGTGCAAATTTGGAATTTGACTCCAAATCCGCACAAAAGTAATTCTTTTATCTGATACTCACAAATTTGAATGTAGGAAAGATATAATTTGTTCCCTTTAATGTACTCACGGCAGCCTTTTATGGCCAATTTACGGCAATTTATGTTCAAAAGAGAGAAGAAATAGGGAAATCCTTGCTCTCAATCCGCCCAATCCCCAAGCCAGACGAAAAGAACGCAGCCTTGAGGCATTAGGAAAAAGCAGGAAGTAAGCGCAAATGCGAGTTTTTAAGTTTATAAGTTATAAATGCTTTGCATTTATGACTCCTTGCTTGCTCGGCGATGATTAAGCGAGCTTATCATTGCTCTCGCTACGCTGCGGAGTTGTTGGGTTTTGCAAGTCTATACTTCCGTTCTCAACTCCGTGTAAGCAAACCGCAGGGTTTGCCTTACAATATGCTACAAAATTTTCGTACGGGATTTACATCCGTTTCGTCTTATGAGGCAACTTGGGGACAGGAGATTTGTTACATTTTCGTTAAATTTCATCGAGCGTGGCCGCAGAATCGAGATTTCTCCCTATCTTCGCAGTGAAATAATAAGATATAATCTATGGCCGAACGCATACTTATAGTTGATGACGAGGAAACCCTGTGCGAGGTGTTGAAGTTCAATCTGGAGAACGAGGGGTATGATGTGGACATCGCCTTCAGCGCTGAGGAGGCACTGACCTATGACCTCACGGCATATTCGCTCATCCTGCTCGACATTATGATGGGCGAAATCAGCGGCATCAAGATGGCAAAGATGATGAAGGCAGATGTGAAGACGGCACAGATACCCATCATCTTCTGTACGGCACGCGATACGGAGGATGATATGGTGATGGGACTCAACCTCGGTGCCGACGACTATATCACCAAACCCTACACCGTGCGCAATGTGATAGCGCGTGTGAAGAGCGTGCTGCGCCGTGCGGCAGGGGGCAAGAACGGTGTACACACAACCACGAAGCCCCGTACACTGCAAGTGGAGGGACTGGTGCTCGATATCGAGTTTAAGCGCTGCACGGTCGATGGTGGGGAGGTGAAACTGGCCAAGAAGGAGTTAGAACTGCTGGCCTACCTCATCCGCCACCGGGGTAAGATATGCTCGCGCGAACAGATACTGAGCAGCGTGTGGAGCGATGAGGTTGTAGTGCTCGACCGCACCATCGACGTCAACATCACTCGCCTGCGCTCAAAGATTGGGGTGTATGGCACGTATATAGTAACCCGTTCAGGATTCGGCTATGGCTTCCGCGACTAAGCAATCGTATCACAAGCAGTTGTTCGCCATACTGATAGCTTGTCTATGGTCTATCATGCTGTGTTTCATCTGCTTCCAGTATGTAAGGGAAAAGCAGTACAAGACCCACTTCGTCAATGCTCAACTGCAGCTCTACAATAGTCACCTCGTGACGGCAATTGATGATGGCGAATCATATGCGGAGTGCATTGCCGCCCACCAGCAGCCCTTCGAGGAGTTGCGCATATCGGTCATCGCCTTCTCTGGCAAGGTGATATATGACAATATGCTCCCATCCGACTCGCTCGACAACCACAGCCATCGTCCCGAGGTGGCCGAGGCTATGAAGAAAGGGACTGGCTACCACATCGGCCGACTGTCGGCCAGTGACGGTCGCGAATACTTCTACTCGGCCACCCGAGGTAATAGGGCCATCGTGCGCACGGCCATACCCTATACGGCTACCTTGCGGGATTTGCTTGAGGCCGACTGGACATTTATAGGGGTGATGGTTGCTGTAAGTCTTGTCATCAGCATATTGGCCTACTTCATCACCAGGCGCATTGGGGCAAGCATCGAGCACATCAACGAGATGGAGGCCGAGCAGGAGAAGATACGTCTCAAACGCCAACTCACCAACAACATCAACCACGAACTGAAGACCCCCGTGGCCTCCATCGGGGTATGTCTCGAAACGTTGCTGTCGGGTATCAACCTCAGCGAGGAGAAGCGACAGGAACTCATCGAGCGTTGCTATGTCAACAACGAACGACTCCGACGCTTGCTGGCCGATGTATCGCTCATCACCCGTATGGAAGATGGCAATGCACTCATCGAGCGCGAGCCCATAGACATCACAGGCATCATCGCAGACATTGCCGGCGAACTGACTATCATGCCGAACGACGAACGGTTGACGCTACACACCGACATCACAGAACCTATCATCGTAGATGGTAATCTCTCGCTTATCGCCTCCATCTTTCGCAACCTCACAGAAAACGCTATCGCCTATTCGGAGGGCAAGAACATCTACGTATCGCTCCTCGAAAGCAATGCTGCCGAGTACCGCATCCGCTTCGAAGATGACGGGCGTGGTGTGGAAGAGAAACAACTGTCATGCCTCTTCGAACGCTTCTATCGCGTAGACAAGGGGCGCTCGCGCCAGAAGGGCGGCACTGGTCTCGGCCTCTCCATCGTGAAGCACGCTGTGCAGTTTCACGGAGGAGCCATTACCGCCACCAACCGCCCAGGCGGTGGCCTACGGTTCGACTTCTCGCTAAGGAAACAAACTGCCAGATAACAATCTTTGCCCGTTTCGCGGCCTTCAACGAAGACCCGCCCCCAACGACAAAAACAGCAAGTCTTTTTTTTACACTCGGAGAGGGGGGAGAAGAACCATTCCGCACAAAAAGCGGATAAGGCATCCCATCCCTATCCGCTTTTTGAATAATGCTCCTCAAGAATCTACCTAAAACGACTCAAGCCCGAACAGCAAGGCGGCTATCTGTTTTTAACGTGAATTCAACATATACAATCTTCGTTTTTGGCTTTCAGCCATTTTTTCCTAACTTTGCATTATAATCACACAAACTAAAAAATATCTATCATGAAAAAACTGTTTATCACACTGCTGGCGTTCCTACCGATGGGCGCCATGGCTCAGGAGAACCTGATACTGCATTATGACTTCGTGGACGATGAGGGTACGGTGGTGCACGACAAGAGCGCCTCGCACCTTGACGGCACCCTGAAGGGAAGCGCCACCGTGGCGGACGGCACGGTGTATCTGGGTGGTGAAGACGGATACATAGACCTGGGCGAGGGCATCGGCAAGCGATTGCAACAGTTGCGCCAGTTCACCATCGCCGTTCGCTACAAGGTGGACGAAGAAGCTTCGCTCAAGGGGTAGGGCTACTTTCTGTGGGCCTTCTCCACGATGGAACTCAACACGCAGACCGAGGGGCGCTACCATGCCTACAAGCTGAACATCCAGCGGGCCGAGAACTCGGTGGGCGGATGGAAGAACGAGACGCTCATGGACCTGGGCAAACCCTCGGAGAAGGGCAACTGGCAATATGTGGTGTACACACAGAACGACGACGAGGGGCGCCTGTTCCTAAACGGACGGCTGGTGGCATTCCTCAACGGCATGTTCACCATGGCGCAGACCTTCCCCAAGGAGGCTCCCACATATAACTGGATGGGACGTGCTCCCTTCAAGGGCGACTCGTACCTGAAGGGCACGAGCATCGACGACGTACGCATATACGGCACGGCACTCACCGAGAAGGAGGTGCGCGACCTGTACAGCGACATCCAGCAGGGCGACCTCGCACGCCACGACTTCCTCTACACGGGCCAGTCGAAGAACCGGCGCATGTATAAGGTGAAAGATGGCGAAATCATCTGGCGCTACGACAATGCCAGCGGACGGGGCGAGATAAGCGACGCGGTGCTGATGGACAACGGGCATATCCTGATTGCCGAGGTCGACACCGAGGGACGCGAGCTATGGCGCCATCAGGCGCCCGAAGGCACCGAGATACACACTGTACAGCCCGTGGGCGAGCGGCACGTGCTCTACGTGCAGAACGGAAAGCCCGCCAAGGTGATGGTGATGAACATCGCCAAGCAGAAGGTGGTGCACGAGTTTGTGATTCCCTACCCGGAGAAGGGTAGCGTACACGGACAGTTCCGCAACGCACGCCTCACGAGCAAGGGCACCCTGCTGGTGGCCAACATGGCATGGGCTTCGTGGCCGAATACAATGCCAAAGGTAAGGAACTGCACCGATGGGAACTCTTCGGTCCCTGGTCGGCAACAGAGTTGGCGAACGGCAACATCCTGATGGTGGGGCACAAGGGTCCCGTCAAGGAGGTGAAGCGCGACGGCACCGTGGTGTGGGAGACCAACACGACACAGTACGGCGTAGACAGTCCGCAGAAGGCCTACCGACTAAAGAATGGCAACACGGTCATCACCAACTGGTTCAACGAATGGAACAAGACGGCGGTGGCACCTTCAACCCCTCACGTGCTCCATTGCAGATGATAGAGCTCACCCCCGACGGACATGTGGCATGGGAGGTGTCGTCGTGGAAGGGCGACCGCAACTTAGGTCCTGCCACCACATTCCAGCTGCTCGACGAACCGGTGGTGCGGAAGAACTGTAGGTTTGGGAGATTCAAGTAGTATAAGGAGTTAAAGGAAGTTTCTTGGACGAGCAGAGGGCTTCGCTATTGTCGATCCGCTCCTTGGAAGATAAAAGCCATTAGTCTTTTCGCGCGGAATAACATTTGGCATTTATCTCCATTTACCTCCTTTTATCTCCTAAAATAAATAACATAAATTTAAAGCATCATACAATGAAAAAGATTCTATTACTTGCCACCATGGCACTATCGGCCATCATGGCATCGGCACAGCCGAAATTGTTTGTAAAGCCCAACGAACCGCTTGGCGAGGGCAAGGGCGTCAATCCCGGACGCGTAGTGTGGGTACATAGCCCCGGTGTCGCCTCTTGGGATGGCGAGACGGGCCTCTGGGTAGAGGACCGCTGGAACGACCAACAGAAAGCCGACAAGATGATACGCTCGGCAGTGACCCAGCTGGCAGGTGAGAAGAAGGCCAAGAAGGCATGGAAGGCACTGTTCAAGAACTTCAACCAGACACACGGCCGAGGCAACAAGGGCTACCAGAAGGGCGAGAAGATTGCCATCAAGCTGAACATGAACAATGCCATCACCCACCGAGACACCATAGAGCTGAACTCATCGCCCTTCGTGACGCTGGCGCTCGTGCGTAGTCTGGTCAACGAGGCGGGAGTGGCGCAGGAGGATATCATCGTGTGCGAACCGAGTCGCGCCATCACCGACAGCATCTACAACAAGATTCACCGCGAGTTCCCCGACGTGGTGTTCATCGACAATATCGGTGGCGACGGACGCCTCAAGTGTGAGTACTACCCCGAATAACTGAAATACTCGGTGGACAATGGCAAGATGGCTCGCGGACTGGCCAAGTGCGTGGTGGATGCCGACTACCTCATCAACTTGGCGCTGCTGAAGACCCACAATGGCCCCGGCGTGACACTCACCGCCAAGAACTGGTACGGCGCCACCGACATCAACCTCCTGTGGCGCAAGAATGCCCACAACGGCATCAGCCCTGACAAGCGCCACGGCAAGCCCAGCTACAAGACGATGGTGGACTGGATAGGGCACAAGAACCTGGGACAGAAGTGCCTGCTCTTCCTCATCGACGGCACTTACGGAAGCCGCGATGTCAACGGAGCACCCTCGCCCAAGTGGCAGAAGGCACCCTTCAACAACGACTGGTGCTGTAGCGTCATCGTGTCGCAAGACCCCTTGGCCTGCGACGCGGTGGGCATGGATATGCTCATCCATGAGTGGCCCGAGTTTGGCAGCTTCAACTACTGCGACGAGTACCTTCGCGAAGCGGCTACCATCCCCACCCCCGTGACAGGCGTGGTGTATGACCCCGAGCGCGACGGCACTCCCCTGACAGCACCTCTCGGCCTGATGGAACATGCCGACAAGGAGCGCCGCTACACGAAGCTCGACATGATCTATGTGAAGCAGTAAGAGGAGTTCGGATTTAGGACCTCATGAAATAGAAATATCCCCCGGCTGCAAAGTCGGGGGATATGTGTTTCTTGTGCTATCCTTCATTATCGCTTGATGGTAAGCGTCACTGCAGACTGGCAGTTGCCTGCTCCCTCAATGGGGGGATTGTGCTTGGCCACGCACACTTGCACTTGCTGTAGGGTGGGGAAGTGGTGGAGTAGGGCGGTGCCGATGCGTCCGCATACGTGTTCCAGTAGCTGGGACGGAATCTCCATCTCTTGTTTGATGACCTTGTAGGCCTCGGCATAGTTGATGGTGCCACTGAGCTGGTCGGTGGTTATGGCTTCACTGATGTCGGCCTCGAGGGTGAGGTCTACAGTGAAGGTGTTACCCAGCAGGCGCTCCTCGGGCAGTACGCCGTGGTAGGCATGGAAGGTGAGGTGGCGTAGTTCGATGCTGCTATGTGTTATAGTCATAGATGTGTGTCGTTTTGGGTGGTGAAAAATGAAAGGGAGCGCTCAACGCTATGAGCGACTCCCTTTCTCGCGTATGTAAAAGAAAAAGATTTTCAATTATCCGCAACGGCTGGTGCCGCAGTTGGTACAGATAAGGCAGCCTTCCTGATATACGAGGGTCTCTTGGCCGCAGTTGGGACATTTCTGTCCTTTGGCGGAGGTGCCATCTTGTATGTATTTCTTCAGAGCACGCTCTACGCCGACTTTCCAGGAGTTGATGTTCTCGCTGTCAAGTTGCAATGAACTAACAAGCTTGATTACCTGCTCGATAGGCATACGGTAGCGGAGCACACCCGAGATGAGCTTGGCGTAGTTCCAGTACTCCTTGTCGAACTTCTCGGAAAGTCCCTCGATGGTGGTCTTGTAGCCGCGCTTGTTGCTGAACTGGAAGTCGTAGCGCTTCACACCATTCTCGTCTACGTTCTTGATGATGTAGCCATTAGTTACCGACTTGGGCAGAAGAATACCCTCCTCGTCATCGGCGAGACCGGTAAAGATCTCATAGGGACGTCCGCCGAGCAGGCCCACGAAGGCTACCCATTTCTCCTTATTGTTCTGGAAGCGCACGATATCGGCTTCGAGTACGCGCGGACGTGTCTCCACTACTACGGGGGGCTTACAGGTGCAAGGCTCCTCTACCTCTTTGCCATCGGCGGTTTTCTTCTTGTTGTCAGTGGCAATGAGCACACCGCTGCGTGAACCGTCGCGGTATACGGTACAGCCCTTGCAACCACACTTCCAAGCTTCTACGTAGAGGTCGTTGACCAATTCCTCGCTCACGTCGGCGGGTAGGTTGATGGTGACGCTGATGCTGTGGTCTACCCACTTCTGGATGCGACCCTGCATCTGTACCTTCTTGAGCCAGTCGATGTCGTTGGCAGTGGCCTTGTTGTAGGGGCTCTCGGCTACCATGGCATCGATTTCCTCTTGGGTGTAACGCTTGGTGGTGTCGTAGCCCTTGGTTTCCATCCAAGTCATGAACTTGGGGTGGTATACGATGAACTCCTCGAATGAGTCGCCCGTTTCGTCAGTAAAGTCTACATGTACATCGGGGTCGTTGGGGTTCACCTTACGGCGACGCTTGTATACAGGCATGAATACGGGTTCGATACCTGAGGTGGTCTGTGTCATCAAACTCACGGTGCCAGTAGGAGCAATGGTGAGGCAGGCGATGTTACGACGACCATGCTTCTTCATCTCTTCGTAAAGTGCAGGGTCTGCATCCTTGATGCGGTTGATGAAGGGGTTGTTTTTCTCGCGCTCGCTATCATATACCTTGAATGCTCCACGCTCCTTTGCCATGTTGATAGATGAACGGTAGGCCTCGATAGCAATGGTTCGATGCACCTTTTCTGAAAAGTCGGTGGCCTCGTCGGTACCGTAGCGTAAGCCCATAGCTGCAAGCATGTCGCCCTCGGCGGTGATGCCTACACCTGTACGACGTCCAAGGGTACTCTTGTCCATAATCTTCTGCCACAGCTTGCGCTCGGCTCCTTTAACCTCCTCGCTCTCGGGGTCGCTCTCAATCTTCTGCATGATGGCCTCAATCTTTTCAATCTCAAGGTCGATGATGTCGTCCATGATACGTTGAGCAACAGCCACGTGCTGCTTGAAGAGGTCGAAGTCGAAATAAGCCTCGGGGGTGAAAGGATTTACTACGTATGAATAGAGGTTGATGGCCAGCAGACGACATGAATCGTAGGGGCAAAGGGGAATCTCACCGCAAGGATTGGTGGAGACTGTCTTGAAGCCGAGGTCGGCATAGCAGTCGGGTACGGACTCGCGGATGATGGTGTCCCAGAAAAGTACGCCAGGCTCGGCGCTCTTCCATGCATTGTGTACAATCTTCTTCCACAGCTCTGATGCATTCACCTCTTTTGTGTAAAGTGGATCAGTGCTGTCGATAGGATATTTCTGTGTGTAGGGGCGACCCTCTACGGCTGCACGCATAAAGTCATCGTCCATCTTTACCGATACGTTGGCACCGGTCACCTTGCCTTCGGTCATCTTGGCATCGATGAATGACTCTGAGTCGGGGTGCTTGATAGATACGCTGAGCATCAATGCTCCGCGACGGCCATCCTGAGCAACCTCACGAGTGGAGTTTGAGTAGCGCTCCATGAAAGGAACAAGGCCAGTAGAGGTAAGGGCCGAGTTCTTCACGGGTGAACCCTTTGGGCGGATGTGTGAAAGGTCGTGACCAACACCGCCACGGCGCTTCATGAGCTGTACCTGCTCTTCGTCTACACGGATGATGGCACCGTACGAGTCGGCGTTGCCGTCCATACCGATGACGAAGCAGTTTGAGAGAGAGGCAATCTGGTAGTTGTTGCCGATACCGGTCATAGGACTGCCTTGGGGTACAATGTACTTGAAGTGGTCGAGCAGGTCAAAAAGCTGCTGGGCCGACAAGGCATTGGGGTACTTTGCCTCTACGCGGGCAATCTCATTGGCAATGCGCCAATGCATGTCTCTCGGGGTCTCTTCATAGATGTTGCCCAAGGAATCTTTCATGGCATACTTGTTCGCCCATACTCTTGCAGCGAGGGCATCGCCACCGAAGTATTCGAGCGTAGCATTCTGCGCTTCTTCGAACGTGTAAGTTTTCTTTTCCACTTTGTTTATGAGGTTACTGATGTTGTCAAAAAAGTAAATGTGTGTAGAAGTAGTCCTTTCTTGAACAAAAAGCTCTGCAAAGCTACATATCTTTTCTGAATTGACCAAACGGACAAAGAAATATTTTTCTATAAAAATAAAAGTTTTCCAATGTAAAATGTTAAATGCTTGAGAATGTGTGTTGTGTGGTTTTGTGAAAAAGAAAAAGTTTTCCAAAACGGAAAACTTTACTTTGTGTGGTATTTGCGGCTTCCGTTGGCTCCTGTGTAAAAATAGGGGCAGACGATGTCTGCCCTTGTGTAACTTGAAAGTAGGCTCCCTTTATCTCGTGTGCATCTTTCTTTCGATGTCTTCGATGGCAGTCTGTAGTGTCTTGTCCATTTCAATCTGCTCCTCTATGGTGCGGCATGCGTGCAATACGGTAGAGTGGTCTTTTGAACCGATTTGCTGACCGATTCCTGCCAATGAGAGATTGGGGAGATGTTTATGTGTGAGGTACATGGCAACCTGGCGTGCAAGTACGATATCTCTCTTGCGTGACGATGAGTATACGCTCTCATCCTTGATATGGTAGTGCTCGCAGGTGTGATGTACGATGTCTTCTACCGTTACCTCTTTCTCTACGATGCGCACGGCCTTGCTGATTACGCGCTCGGCCATCGCTAAGTCAATGGCTCGGCCATAAGCCGTAGAGTGGGCCATGAGTGAGATGAGTATGCCTTCGAGTTCACGTACGCTGTCTGTGACATTCTCGGCTATGTATTCCAGTACATTGGGAGGC
This sequence comes from uncultured Bacteroidaceae bacterium, assembly GCA_964570685.1. GTDB lineage: Bacteria > Bacteroidota > Bacteroidia > Bacteroidales > Bacteroidaceae > UBA1189. The sequence goes on from CAZMZC010000076.1 coordinate 11,318, forward strand.
AGGCAGATACCTTCGCGACGAGCCTTCTCGGTGAGAATGTTGCGGCGGAGCTCAAGGTTGGGGCGTTCGATTTCGGCCGTCAGTCCCCACTTGAAGCGGGTGATGAGGCGGTCTTCTATGCCTTGCAGCATTACGGGCGGGCGGTCACAGGTCATGATGAGTTGTTTGCCGTTCTGGTGCAGGTGGTTGAAGATGTGGAAGAAGGTGTTTTGGGTTTTTGTTACACCTACAAACTCCTGGATATCATCAATGATGAGTACGTCAATGCTTTGGTAGAAGTTGATGAAGTCGTTGAGCACGTTGTTGCGTACGGAGTTGGAGTACTGCACCTTGAATAGGTGTGCCGCAACATACAATACGCGCTTCTCGGGAAAGAGTTCCTTGACCTTCAAGCCGATAGCGTTGGCTAAGTGTGTCTTGCCTACACCGGAGGCTCCATATAGGAAGAGCGGGTTGAATATCGTCTTACCAGGATTCAGTGCGATGTTTTCGGCTGCACTGAGGGGGAGCTTGTTGCTTATGCCTTCGATGAAGTTTTCGAAACAGTAGTTGCTGCGCAGCATTGGGTCGAGGTCTTGCGGAGCTACGGCAATACTGTCGGGAGCCTGATTGGTTACCTTCTCTTGCTCCTTCAATGCTTGGCTGGGGCGCTTCTCTGACTCTTGATCCAGAGTAATCTGGTTCTCACGGTCGGTTAGTACGCGATAGTTGAGCTGTGTGTCGTTTCCGAAGACACGGTAGATGGCTGCGCTGAGGATGTCAATGAAGTGCTCTTCGATGTATTCGCATACAAATGGGCTGGGTACAAATATTGTAAGCACATTATTTGTATACGAAGCAGGCTTGGTATTGGCAAACCAAGTCGTGTATGAGCAGGCCTGGATATTATCGCGGATAATGTTCAGGCACTCGTCCCATCGTTGTGTGAGCTGTGTTTCCGTCATTGTTCTTTTTTTAACCTCTTGTTCGCTTTGTCTTACTTCTACACTTGAGAGTTTCGGTCGCCCGAAACTCATTGGTCATCTAATGACATTGCAAAGGTACTATCCTTATTTTGAATTTTAAAATAACTTTTCTTTCCCGATAATTTGCTGTTGTCAAAGGTGTTTACTTTCAGATATTTGTGATTCTTATTGTTTTTTCTGCTCTTTTTTCTCTTGCATATGTCAAATGTCTTGATTGTAAGGCGGTTTCTATAAACAGCCTATCTGTATTAGACTTGTTTCTCTTGTTTCTTGCTCTTAGTCTTTTAGCGTTTCTTGTACATTTGGGGCCTTTTCAGGGATTGAATATTTTTCTTTTCTTTTTTTAGACAAAATCTAAATTGGCTCTATTTTTTGACTTCGAGGAGCAGCAGAAATATTATCTTTTTCAATGCGTTTTTTACCCCTTTCTATCCTCTCCCGTGGGGTTGCTTTTCCGTTCTGTGGAGTCTCTTAAAACGCTTGTTTCGGTCGCATCCGTGGAACAATGTTTGTTGTGCTTCTTCTTGTACCGATACTTGGACTATTGGAGTTTTACACAACAAGGTTTATCAAAAAACTCGCGTATCCGCGAATATTTCATCACGTATCCGCGAGTATTTCATCACGTATCCACGAATATTTCATCACGTATCCACGGATATTTTACTTTTTGTGTGCTGGGAATTCAATTCCCAGCACTTGCAATCCAAAGTTACGTATAGTCTAATTCGTATCTTATTTCTGTAATAATATTGTCCTTATGAGTTATAAAAACGTCATCGCCAGACCCAGTTCTATACCATATTCTTACTCTACCATCAAAAAGGACCCACTCTTTTATCTTTTCGAATCCCCACTTGTTGATGAGATTAATATTATCTCCTATTTGTATCCCTGCCTCTTCTATTTGGCATTTGTATTTATTTCCTACTAGATAAAAGCAATGCATTCCGTATTCTTCTGACGGAGGTGCCATCTCGATGCGGACGCCTTCATGTTCATATATATAGGCAGCCCATCCCTCATCATAATAAGTCTTTGTTCTTTCACCAAATATCGGCGCACCCGCAAAACCCTGTGTTTGTCTTCTTGTATATTTTTCTTAT
>CAZMZC010000077.1:0-13109 GCA_964570685.1 uncultured Bacteroidaceae bacterium
GCTCGGCCGACCGCAACATCAAGTGTAAAATCAATAAGGACGGTATCTGGATTGAGAAGATGGACGATAATCCAGGCAGCCTCATCCCCGAGCATCTGCGCAATGCCGGTGAAGGCGATGTAGTACGCATCGACCTCAACCGCCCCATGCCCGAGATTCTGGCTCAGCTCACCAAGTACCCCGTAGCTACACGCCTCTCGCTCAACGGCACCATCATCGTAGGCCGCGACATCGCTCACGCCAAGCTGAAAGAGCGCCTCGACCGTGGCGAAGAGCTGCCCCAATATATCAAGGACCACCCCATCTACTACGCTGGTCCGGCCAAGACACCTGCCGGTATGGCTTGCGGCTCTATGGGCCCCACCACGGCTGGTCGTATGGACTCTTACGTGGACCTCTTCCAGAGCCACGGCGGCAGTATGGTGATGCTTGCCAAGGGTAACCGTGCCCAGTGCGTAACGGATGCATGCCACAAGTACGGCGGCTTCTACCTCGGCTCTATCGGTGGCCCTGCCGCTATCCTCGCGCAGAACAACATCAAGAGCATCGAGTGCGTAGAATATCCCGAACTCGGTATGGAAGCCATCTGGAAGATTGAGGTAGAGGACTTCCCCGCCTTCATCCTCGTGGACGACAAGGGCAACGACTTCTTCAAGCAGCTGAAGCCCACCTGCCCGATGAAGTAGAAATTTATGATATTTAGAGAAAGGAGTTGCGTGCAACTCCTTTTTTATTATACCATCATTTTGCATTTGAGTGCTATGGAGAAGGTGCGAGTTGGAGGGGATAATTCTGCACACTTTTTGAGACTTTATGCAATTCTTGAAAAAACAATTGTTTTGAAAGATGAAAAAGTTTGTTAATTTCTTTGATAATAAATAATATTGTTATCTTTGCACGCAACTATTATACACATTGTCTGCATATATGCGAAGCCTGAAACTCTGATATATGCGGCGAAAAAACTACATTTATGGCTGAAAAAGAAGGAAAATTCAAACGCTCGATGCGCCCCCTTGATGTGTGGGCTTTGGCATTGGGTGCGATTATTGGTTGGGGATGCTTCGTGCTCCCTGGTAATGCTTTTCTACCGAAAGCCGGTCCGCTGGGCACGGCATTGGGTATGCTCATCGGAGCATCTCTGATTCTTGTGATTGCACTCAGTTACGGTTATCTTATCCGCAAGTTCCCCGTCAGCGGCGGCGAATTTATCTATACCAAGGAGGCCTTTGGCAAGCGCAATGCCTTTGTGTGCGGATGGGGTATGATATTGGCCTACTGGAGCCTTATCCCGCTCAATGCTACGGCGCTTGCGCTCATCAGCCGCTACATGTTTCCCGGTATCATACAGGTGGGCAAGCTCTACGAGGTAGCCGGATGGGATGTGTATGCCGGCGAGGTAGTGCTCGCCTCGGTCTTCATCATCGCTATGGGACTGCTCAATATCAAGGGTATCAAGCAAGCGGCATGGCTGCAGACGGCCATTGCGCTCACACTTGTGGGCTGTATCCTCCTGCTTACGGTCTTGGTGATGGGTATGGCCGATTGGAGCAATCTGGCTCCGGGCTTCCCTGAGGGTGTCAACTGGTGGAGCGGTGTATTCAGCATCGTGGCTATGGCGCCCTGGGCGTTCATCGGCTTCGACTGTATACCGCAGAGTGCCGAGGAGTATAACTTCGACCATAAGAAATCGACCCGTATCATGGTGGAGGCTATCTTCATTGCCGCCCTGCTCTATATCGCTGTATGTACGGTGACGGCTACGGGCTTGATGCCCTGGCAGGATCTGTTGGATGCGCGTCAGAACTGGCCTACGGGCTTTGTAGTGCGCCAGACATTAGGCATCGCAGGCTTGGTGGTCTTGGGTATCGCCATGTTCTGTGCGGTGGTGTCGGGTATGAACGCTTTCTATATCTCTACCTCACGCCTGATGTATGCGATGGCCGATGAGGGTAGTTTGCCTGGTGTGTTCAAGCATCTCTCTCCCAAGCATGGTACCCCACGCAACGCCATCCTCTTCGTGATGGTGATGAGCCTGTTTGCTCCGTGGTTTGGCCGCGAGGTATTGGTATGGATTGTTGATATGACCAGCGTAGGCGCAGCTATCGTGTTTGCCTACACCACAGGCTCGGCAGCCATCATGGCCAACAAGGCTGGCGACAAAGGTCAGATGTGGATTGGTATCTTTGGTTGCCTGTTCTCACTGTTCTTCCTGGCGTTGCTGCTCATTCCCGGTATGCCTGGCTATCTGGCGTTCCAGAGCCGTGTGATACTGCTGATATGGATTGCTATAGGATTCATCTTCTATCTTATTATACGTAAGAATTATGGAAAAATCCAACGAAAGAGAAAGCTACTTAATAGACATAAACAAGATACTGGGGCCTAAGCTTCGCAAGAAGCTGCCTCGCTTTGCCATCAACTTCCTGAAGCGCCGCTTGCATCAGGATGAGATTAACGAGGCTATCCTGACAGCCGAAGGTGACAGCTATGTGGGTGCCGGCTTCTTTGATGCGGCGCTTAAGTATCTTGAGATTACTTACCGCACACGCGGTGAGGAACATCTGGATTCTGACAAGAGATATATCTTCGCCTGCAACCACCCTCTCGGTGGCCCCGAGGCACTGATTATCGGCTCGGTATTCCGCAAACTGTATGGCGATGGCTTCAAGGTGCCCGTGACACCGATCTTGGCGCATCTGAAGCCCTTGGCCGAGTTCTTCGTGCCGGTCAACAATCTCTCCTCCAAGCAGAGCCGTGACCTTGGTGCGCGCATTGCCGATATGTTTGCCTCCGACAAGCAGGTGCTGGTATTCCCTGCCGGCCTTTGCGCCAAGAAGATTAAGGGCAAGGTGACAGAGATGCCGTGGAAGAAGATGTTTGTGACGCAAGCAAAGCGCTACGAGCGTGATGTGGTGCCTATCCACATATCGGGTCACAACTCGCGGTGGTTCTTCTTCCTGGCCAAGGTGAGCCGCTTCTTCAAACTCAAGATTAATATCGGTATGCTCTACCTCGTGGACGAGCTGTTCAAGCAGCGCGGCAACGAGTTTGTCATTACCTTTGGCGAACCGATTCCCTACACTACCTTCGACCGCAGCAAGACCGACCTCCAGTGGGCTGCCGAGGTGAAGGACAAGGTGGCGGCACTCGCTGAGGGCAATGGATGTGTGATGAATATGTAAAAGAAGAGGCCTCCCCACCCCCTCCCGGGGAGGGGCTTTAGCGTAGAGGCCTACAAAAAATAAAACAAAATAGTTCTGATTATGAACGCTTCAGTGAAGCCTGAAAGCCCCTCCTTGGGAGGGGGTGGGGAGGCCATTCCTATCATTCCTCCCGTAGACGTGCAGCTCCTCAAGAGCGAGCTGAACGACAACACCTTTCTCCGTACCACCAATCGCGGAGACAATGAACTCTATGTAGTGAACTATGAGACCGCACCCAACGTGCTGTGCGAGGTAGGCCGCTTGCGCGAGGTCTCATTCCGTGCAGTGGGTGGTGGTAGTGGCAAGGACTGCGACCTCGACCATTTCGACCTCGAGGATCCCGCTTGCTTCCAACTCATCGTGTGGAATCCCGATGCCGACGAGATTATCGGTGGTTACCGCTTCACTCGTTGGAAGATGGCTTCGTTCCACGACAACGGGCAGCCCTACGTGAACACCGAGCACCTCTTCGACTTCTCACAGCAGTTCCTCGACAATGAGTTCCCCCACTGCATTGAGATGGCCCGCGCCTTCGTGCAGCCCAAGTATCAGAGTGCCGCAGGAGGCCGCAAGGCGCTCTTTGCACTCGACAACCTTTGGGACGGTATCGGCGGACTCCTTGCAACAGACCCCACGGTGAAATATCTCTCGGGCAAGGTGACTATCTATAGCACCAGCCCCGAGATGAGCCGCAAGGCGATGGTCTACTACCTCGATATGAGTTTCGGCGACCGCGAAGGACTCATTACCTCGAAGAATCCCGAGACCTGCACCCCCGAGCAGGCTGCCTTCTTCAAGGAGATGTTTACCGGTACCGACTATAGGGAGAACTACGCCATCCTCAACAATTACGTCAAGTCGTTGGGTGATACCATCCCGCCGTTCATTCATCTTTATATAGGCTTGTCGCCTACGATGAAGACCTTCGGAACCACCTTCGACCCCGACTTCGGTGACTGCTACGACACGGCAATGATTATCACTGCTTCCGATATCTATCCCGACAAGTACAAGCGCTACGTGGAGTCGTACGAGAAGTGTAAGGTGAGGAAGTGATTTTTTTAAAGTCTGTATATGAATAATAGGCGCGATATATCGCGCCTATTATTCATATAATCTGTACGTAGTACGCAGCACGCGGAACTCCGTGCGGCGGTTGGCGGCATTGCACACCTCCTGCTGCTCCTCGGGTAGGGTGAGGATATACTCCTCTGTGAGTGCGTTGCCCTCCTTCATGAAGGCGTACTTCTCGGCCATCTTGCGGGTGACGGTCTTGGGAGTGCCTTCACCATATCCTTTGGGTACGAGGCGGTCGGCTTCAATGCCTTGTGATATGAGGTACTTGACTACCGACTCGGCGCGTCGCTGTGAGAGACGCTCGTTATATTCGTCGTGGCCCTTGTAGTCGCAGTGAGCGCCCAACTCGATGACTGTGCCGGGATTGTCGGACAGCAGACGTGCAAGTTCGTCGAGTGCCACGGTTGATGAGTCGGTCAGCTCGGCCGAGTCAAACTTGTAGAAGATGTTGTCGATGAGCACCGGTTTGGTGATGGATGAGAGGGGAAACTGCAAGGTGTACTCGCGGTCCTCTACCGTACTGTCGGCCACCAGTTCTTGTTTATAGTTGAGGTAGCCGTTGCAAGTGCCCAGCATTACGTAGCTTACGCCTGGGGTGACTCGTTTGGTGAACGAACCGTCGGTCTTCACATTCAATTTCTCGTTCGTGCCATCGTTGCCGATGAGGTATACGATGCTCTCGGTGAGTTCGTATCCATCCTTTTCGTACACCCATCCTGTGAGGGTGTGTACGGTTTCAGGTAGATAGAATGAATAGATATGGTCCCATCCGCGTGCATCACCACGGTTGCTGCTGAAGTAACCACGGGTCAGCTCGCCCTCGAAGGTCATGCCGAAATCGTCGTTCGGTGAGTTTACGGGAGCTTGCAGATTACTGATGCTCCATCGGTTATCCTCGTCCAGTGTGGCACAGTAGATGTCAAGTCCGCCCATGCCTTGGTGGCCGTCCGAGGAGAAGTAAAGGTCTCCGTTGGGGCGGAACGTAGGGAACATCTCGTCGCCCTGCGTGTTGATGTCGCCGCCCAGATTCTCCACTCCGCCAAAGCCGTCGCTTGTGATAGCGATGCGCCAGATGTCGAGTCCGCCTAGTCCGCCACTCAGATCCGATACGAAATAGAGCCATGCCCCATCGGGCGATACGGCAGGATGGGCAAATGAGGAGATGGTGTCCTTGACCAGTTCACACAGTGTGGGAGCACCCCACGAGGCATCCGAGCGTGCCGACTTGTATATTTGTGCTGCGCGTGGCGAGGTGCCGTCGATGAGGCAGCGTGTGAAGTACATCGTTTTGTAGTCGGGCGAGAAGGCACAGGCACCATCCTCATATTCGCTGTTCACCTCGCCCTCCAGTGGTTCGGGCTTCTGCCATTTCCCCTTCTCGTCCTTGGTGGCGCAGAAGATGTCCGGTGCCTTCAGGCCTGTGATGAGGCTCTTGTCTTCGCCCAATGCTTTGTCACGGGTCGAGGTGAAGAAGAGTTGGGAGAAGTCATCGCTGCCATATACGGGCGAGTATTCGCTGCGGCGTGAGTTGAAGAAGGCCTCTTTCTTTACGGTGTATCGTGTAGGATTCTTTTTCCATTCGGGAGCCGTGGTACAGGCCTTGCGACCGTTGATGGCCGTGGTGTCTGTAGGGTTGAATTTCAGATAGATATCATAGTTCCCGATAGCAGCCTTGTATTCTCCCTTCTCCAATTGCAGGTCGGCCATGTGCTTGTACATGGTGCTGTCGGGGTAGTTGTAGCGTATGGCATTGCGATAGGCGGCCATTGCCTTGGCGTTCATGTTGATGCGGCGGTAACATTCTGCCGTCTTGAAGGCTCGCTCGGCCCGTTTGTCCTTCTGCTTCGCTTCGGTCTTCGAGTAGGCTTTCTTGTATAGTGCAGCAGCCTCGTTATACTCGCCAAGCGCATAGCTCTGGTCGGCTTGGCGCAATATGCTCTCCACGCCGCAACTGGTTAGTAGCAGGCAGCAGAGGATACTATATACTATATAATAGGCAGTCTTCATACCTATATTTAAACTGCCAATCGGGCAAATTATTGTATACGCCGTGGAGTATTGTCGGAGAGTACTTGGTGTACGATGTCGGTGACCATTTGCTTGAGTTCGCCGATAAATTGCTTGGCATCGTACTTGCGGGCTTCTATTTCGCGCAGGCGCTTCTCCCAGATGCCTGTTAGCTCGGCGCTCTTGAGCAACTCTTCGCGGATGAGGCTGATGAGTTCAATGCCCGTGGGTGTGGCTACGAGGTTCTTCTTCACCTTGGTGACGTAGTTGCGCTTGTAGAGCGTCTTGATGATTTCGGCACGTGTGGCCGGGCGACCTATGCCGTTCTCCTTCATGGCATCGCGCAGTTCCTCATCGTCGACAAACTTGCCTGCCGTCTCCATGGCGCGGACGAGCGTACCCTCCGTGTAGGGCTTCGGTGGCTGTGTCCAGCGTTCCATCAGCTCGGGCTGGTGAGGACCGGATTCACCCTTGGTGAATTGACAATTGACAATTGACAATTGAGAATTCTCCTTTGGTTGCTCTCCCTTGTCATCGTTGGTGGAACTATTCGTTGTCCATTGTCCATTGTCCATTGTCAATTGTTGGTCAAACACCACCTTCCACCCAGGTTCTACGATTTCTTTCCCCGAGGTCTTGAAGGGTATGCCGTCGCTCTCGCCCAGCACGGTGGTTGTGCGGGTCTTGCAATCGGGGTGGAACACCGCGATGAAACGACGCACGATAAGGTCGTACACCTTCTTCTCTGTTTCGGTCAGTGCTTGAGGATATACACCGGTGGGTATGATGGCGTGGTGGTCGGTCACCTTCTTGTTGTCGAACACCTTCTTCGACTTTTGTAGCGGACGGCCGTGGAGTGGGGTGATGAGGTGTTGGTAGTCGCGCAGTCCCATCAATATCTGCGGGCACTTGGCATATACGTCATCGCTCAGGTAGGTGGTGTCCACACGCGGATAGGTGGTCACCTTCTTCTCGTAGAGCGACTGCACGGTCTGCAAGGTCACATCTACGGGTATGCTGAACTTCTTGTCGCACTCGGTCTGCAGGGTGCCGAGGTCGAACAATGAGGGGGGCAGTTCCTTCCCATCCTTCTTTGTTACTGATGTGATGGTGAAGGGCTTGTCCTTGATGCGTTCCAATATGGCGGTACCTTGCTCTGCATTGGCTATGGGGTCGAGTCCGATGTTCTCGGCTTCAGCCTTGCGCCATGCTTCATTCATATCGAAGGGTTGTCCCTTCTTCTCGGCTGCCTCTTTCTTCTTCTCCAGTTCGGCCATGATGTCCTCGTCGCTGCGCTTCATGATGGCATTGAAGGAGATACCCCGATAGAGTGTCTTCAATACCCAATACTGCTGGGGCACGAAGTTCTCTATCTCCTGTTGCCGCTTCACGATGAGGGCGAGGGTAGGGGTCTGCACGCGACCTATCGAGAGCACCTGACGGTTTTGCCCATACTTCAAGGTGTAGAGGCGTGTGGCATTCATGCCCAGCACCCAGTCACCGATGGCGCGGCACAGGCCCGCCTCGTAGAGCGACTGCTTGTCTGAGGCATCCAGCAGCTTGGCAAATCCCTCGCGTATGGCCTCGTCGGTGAGCGACGATACCCATAGGCGTTTTACGGGGCATTTGGCCTCGGCCTTCTGCATCACCCACCGTTGTATCAGCTCTCCCTCTTGGCCAGCATCACCGCAGTTGATGATCATATCGGCCTGCTGCATCAGGTTCTTGATGATGCCGAACTGTTTCTCTATGCCTTGGTCGTCGATGAGCTTGATGCCGAAGCGGGGCGGTATCATGGGCAGGCTGCCGAGCGACCAACTCTTCCACTGCGAGGTATAGTCGTGCGGTTCCTTCAAGGTGCACAAGTGGCCGAAGGTCCACGTCACTTGGTATCCGTTGCCCTCTATATAACCCTCGCGGCGCGTCTTGGCACCCAATACGTCGGCTATCTCCTTCGCTACACTTGGTTTCTCCGCAATACAGACTATCATCTCCTCTTTTAGTTTTTCGGGGTGCGAAGTTAATAAATAATTGACAATTGGCAAAATTAAAGGATATGGCTCCTTCTGAATAGCAGTTCTGACCATCTTGTGCACGCTTGCATGTCCTAAAGCCTAAACAAAATCGTGCAAACAAATGTTACAGTTTCGTAACCTAATCCCGAATATATAATATGAATACAATTCATCTAACCGAAGAGGACTTCTTGTCGCGTGTGGCCGATTATCGGCATCCGCATGCCGAGTGGCATTACTTGGGCAATCGTCCGGCCATTGTGGACTTTTATGCAGGGTGGTGCGGACCATGCCGTGTGTTGGCCCCTGTGCTCGAAGAGATAGCCTCGGCCTATAAAGGGCAAATCCATGTGTATAAAGTGGATGTAGACCAGTGTGAGGCCGTAGCCGATGCCTACGACATACGCTCCATCCCCACCACCTTCTTTATCCCTATGGAGGGCCGTCCCGTAAAGATGGTAGGTGCCATCTCAAAAGCCGAGATTGAGAGGCAAATCAAAGAAGTATTACTCAAATCCCATCCGCACCATGCAGAAGTATAAATGCCTTGTCTGCGACTGGGTATATGACCCCGCCGTAGGTGACCCAGAGCACAACATTCCCGCAGGAACAGCTTTCGAAGACCTCCCCGAAGAGTGGAGCTGCCCCATCTGTTTCGTTGGCAAAGAAGATTTTGAACCGTATGATGACTGACACTTAGCCAGTGTTTTTGAATCAGTTTTTAGATAAACCTTTAAGGCATCCGATGTTCCCGTCGGGTGCTTTTTGTTTGTATATAAAGATGGTGTGAGCCGAAAAAGTTGTGCTTATAGGAAAAGAGCCGCATAAATAGTCTGTATTTGAATATCTTTTTGTATATTTGCGGAAAGTCGCGAATATACTTTCACTCGCTGTGAAATATTCAAGCAAGCTTGATGTTATTTCGCTCGTTTATCGCTATATTTGCATCTAAACTACATTGATATGCATACGTACCTTGTTCTCATCGCGGCTGTATTGCCAGCCATCGTCTTGTTGTATTATATATATAATAAGGATAAGGAGCAGCCTGAACCCACAAGCATGCTGCTCAAAGGCTTCGGATTTGGTATACTGTCGGTCTTTGTCTCCTTGTTGCTGTCGCTCCCTTTTGAAGCGATAGGCTTGTACCGTGGCGATGAGGTGTCTACATGGGAAGAGGCCATCCGTATCTCCTTCTTTGGCGCAGCTATTCCTGAGGAACTGGCCAAGCTCTTCATGCTGTGGCTTTTGCTGAGGAAGAATCCCTATTTTGACGAACATATGGATGGCATTGTCTATGCCGTCGCAGTGTCTATGGGCTTTGCTGCGTTGGAGAACGTCGGTTATCTTTTTGTTAACTATGATTCGTGGCAAACGGTCGGCACGACGCGTGCGCTCATATCAGTCCCTGCACATTATGCTTTTGCCGTGTTCATGGGCTACTATTATTCAATGTGCCATTTCAGCCAAAGCGATAAGACCTATTATGGCATAATGGCCATTGCCATGCCCATATTGTTCCATGGCCTGTTTGATTCGCTCCTATTCATGATGCCCATGAGCGAAAGCTATGCAACAATCTTTTTAGTGGCATTTAGCGTGTTCTGCTATAATATGCACAAACTCGCCACCTCCCGCATCAAGGACCATCTTGAGTCCGATAGACGTAGGACTATGGGGTATTAGCATCCTCTGATGGCTCTATTGATAGTAGCCAATAGAATATTACTTCTTTGAATATCCCTTCTGCAAGGGATATTTTTTTTGTTATGATAGATTGTCCTCTGTTTCTTCCTCCTCCGAACCTATCTGCCGAAGTGTCGCCATTGCTCGCTAATGTAATGATAATAAGCATGATGATGGCGACACTTCGAGTGTTTTTATAGGGGGCGCCGATGCGAAAGGGGCGATGGGACATTCGCAAACGGTTGTATATAGTCTTTGTATATCATCGTAGTGCAATCATTCTTTTTGTAAACCATTTTAACCATTTGTTAATTGTCGGCCGATGGCCATCAGACAGTTGACTGATGCCCATCATCCACACGTATGATGGTGAACGTACAGCTGTACGATGCCCATCGTACGATAATAAATCCTTGCGCTTTCCCTGTTTGTGTAATGTCGCATAGAAATGGTGATAATCAGTCTCTTTCCTTTGGGCGCTTTCTTCACGGAAGGGAACGAAGTTCCCCAATGTTGGCGAAACTAAAATCCGAAGTGTCGCCATCAATACGCTAATCCATAAGGTAATAGCATGCACTGGCGACACTTCGGCAGATGGGTGCGGAAGAGAGGGATTACTCCCCTTCAAGATAGAGTCTTTTACATGAAATTATACTCAAGGTCTTTGACTTTCCGTTAATCGTTCATCATTCCTCGTTCCACGTTAATCGTTAAACCATTAACCACTAATCTCTCACCTTTTATCCATCACCTTTAACCCTTGTAAGGTCAGGCCAGCGTTATCGTTAACCGTTCACCGTTAATTGGCTGCCGTCCTTAAAATAAATGCCAATTGCTTGCAAGTTACAAACAAACTTTTTATCTTTGCCGTACTGAAATCTTGGAAAAATGTCAAGAAAGAGGGCTTTGTTCCTTGGAGAAATGTCTGCTTTATCGGAAATGAACCTTGGAAAAATGTTCTAAAATGCATAAATAACCTCGGAAAAGTGTATGGTTAATCGAAAATTGGACAGATATATAGAGCAGCATTACGCTAACAATCGCTCATCGCTACTACTCACTGGTGCCAGACAGACTGGCAAGACATTTGCCGTCCGTAAGTATGCAAAGAATCACAAACTCAACCTGATAGAGATTAACTTTTATGAAGATGAAGCCGCCAAGAGCATCTTTGTAGGGGCTCAAACAGCTAAGGACGTATTGCTGCGTATCTCGGCACATACCAAGCAAAAAACCTCACAGCCCAAGACATTGATATTCTTCGATGAAGTGCAATGCTGTCTTGAAGCAATAACATGGATTAAATTTCTCGTCGACGAGGGCAGTTGCCGCTATGCACTCAGCGGCAGTCTATTGGGCGTGGAACTGAGAGATATACGCAGCGTCCCTGTAGGTTATATGGCGGTGGAGGAGGTATATCCTCTCGATCTGGAGGAATTTGCCCGTGCGCTCGGCCTTTCCGATGAGGTATTCAATGCTGTGCGCAAAGCGTGGGAGGAGCACTCGCCTGTAGACTCTGTCGTACACGATTCGCTCATCAAGTTGGTGCAGCTCTACTTGGTGGTGGGTGGTATGCCTGCAGCAGTGCAAGCCTATATCAGCACCAATGACCTCAACGTCGTGGAAGAGAAGCAACGGGAGATACTCTCGCTCTATCGTTGGGACATAGGCAAATATGACAACGGCCAAAAACTGCGTATCAATGAGATTTTTGATCTCATTCCTTCCGAACTTGACGCCAAGAACAAACGTTTCATCTTGAAAAATCTGAACGAACGTGCCCGTTATTCCCGATACGAAGACAGTTTCTTATGGCTGAAAGATGCAGGGGTAGCCATCCCTACATATAATGTCAATAAGCCCGAGGCGCCATTGAAGCTCGATGAGCAGCGTAACCTCTTCAAACTCTTCCAAAATGATGTAGGCCTTCTTGCTTGTCAATATGCATCGGGCATACAGATGAAGCTGCTGAGTGGTGAAATCAATATCAACCATGGTGCCATATACGAGAATCTCGTGGCGCAGGAACTAACCGCCCATGGGTTTGGGGGTAACGAGCACAACCTGTATTACTTCAATAGCAAGAAGCAAGGTGAACTTGATTTTGTCATCGAGCGGGATGGTCAGGTCGTGCCCATAGAAGTAAAATCGGGTAAGGACTATGAACGTCACAATGCCTTGAAGAATGTGATGGAGAACGAACATTATGGAATCGCCCAGGCCTATGTGTTGTCAAATGGAAATCTTAGCACGAAGGAACGCGTAATGTATCTCCCCATTTATATGCTCATGTTCATACAGAAGCGAGCCACAACAGAGAAGCAGATTTATCGTTTTGATTTGAGCCATTTGGGCAGCAAATAGACATCGAGGGATAATTGTTGACCTTTATCATTCATCATTTAGAATTCAGAATTGGCATAGCCGAAGTGTCGCCATTAACATGCTCTCATCCTTTGTGTTGGCATGCGGTGGCGACACTTCGGCGGATGGCTGCGGGAGAGAAGATGATGTTGTTTTTGAGGAGTAGGAACTGAAATGATGTTGCAGAACATATAAACGACGATGCTTGATGTGAGTTATTGTTAATATATTTGCATCAATAATTAATCCTTACCATTATGAAAAAAATTAGAATATTTATTTCGTCACCTGGTGATGTGATACAGGAAAGGAATATTGCCCGTAGTGTAATAACTGAATTGAACGATTTGTATTCTAAATATGTGAAGTTGGAGGTTCTGATGTGGGAGGATTTTCCCTTGTCTGCTGACTCCACCTTTCAAGAGGGTATAAACTATTTCTTAAATGAAGATAAGATAGATATTGCAATATTTATTCTATGGTCTCGTTTGGGTACACCTCTATGCTCTAAGTTCATCAAGCCTGATGGCTCTCCATATAAGTCTGGAACCGAGTATGAATTTGATATGATGATGCAACTCTTTAAGGATAAAGGGTGGCCTCGCATATTAACCTACATTAAGAAAAGTGAATTCAAGCCCAATGCTGGAAATTTAAAAGAGTTGGAAGACATTCTTCGACAAAAAGAGAATGTGGATGCTGGAAAAGTCGCGTGCGTTTGACCCCCGATGGCGAAGTTGCGTTGACCCCCGAA
>CAZMZC010000078.1:0-12874 GCA_964570685.1 uncultured Bacteroidaceae bacterium
TCTTAAGACTTGCAGTATTACTCATTACTTAATCTCCTCTCCTGATTTTTTAGAAACGCGTACCAACTTACCATCAGCACCAACCTTGCGGCCGATACGTGTAGGCTTACCTGTCTTAGGATCTACCACGTTAAGGTTAGAGATGTGGATAGGCGCCTCCTGTTTAACAATACCACCCTGAGGGTTCTTTGCGCTGGGCTTGGTGCTCTTTGAAACCATATTCACGCCTTCAACGATAGCGCGCTGTTTCTCTACCAACACCTTCAATACGCGACCGGTCTTACCCTTGCTCTCGCCGGCATTTACATAAACCGTATCGCCTTTCTTAATATGTAACTTACTCATTACTTTACCTGTTTTATAGATTAGAGTACTTCCGGTGCGAGTGAAACGACCTTCATGTTAACGGCACGAAGTTCACGTGCAACGGGACCGAAGATACGACTAGCTCTGAGTTCACCAGCATTGTTCAAGAGAACACAAGCATTGTCATCGAAGCGGATATAAGATCCATCGGCACGACGAATCTCCTTCTTGGTACGTACAATCAAAGCCTTTGATACGGTACCCTTCTTCAAATCGCTTGAAGGTATAACGCTCTTCACGGATACCACGATAATATCACCAACAGAAGCGTAGCGTCTTCTTGTACCGCCGAGAACGCGGATACAAAGAGCCTCCTTAGCGCCGCTGTTGTCACATACTGTAAGTCTGGATTCTACCTGTATCATAATTACTTAGCTCTTTCAATGATTTCTACTACTCTCCATCTCTTAGTCTTGCTCAAGGGACGTGTTTCCTGGATACGTACGGTATCACCAGGGTGACAATCGTTCTTCTCATCATGAGCATGGTACTTCTTCGTCTTTGTCACGAATTTACCATAAATAGGGTGTCTTTCCTTATACTTAGCAGCCACTACGATGGTCTTATCCATCTTGTCGCTTACTACAACACCGATTCTTTCTTTTCTTAAGCTTTTTTCTTCCATGAGAACCAATATTAATTGTTGTTAAGCTCTCTCCAACGCAACTCAGTCTTCATTCTCGCAATCATTCTGCGCTGCTTCTTAATCTGCGCAGGATTTTCCAACGGAGAGATAGCATGATTCAACACCATATTCTTGTAGTTAGCCTCCTCTGTAGCGAGTCTCTCAACTAACTCGTTTGTTGCAATTTCTCTTATTTCTGCAATTTTCATAATCTCTACTTTTTAATAAGTCCGTTATTTCGTGTCAAGATTATTACTTAGAGAAGTCGTAATCGCGACGTACTACAAACTTAGTGATGATAGGCAGCTTCTGAGCACCGAGACGCAAAGCCTCCTTAGCTACATCGAAGGGCACACCATCAATTTCGATAATCATACGACCCGGAGTTACAGGGGCAACGAAGCCTTCGGGACTACCCTTACCTTTACCCATACGCACATCAGCAGGCTTCTTGGTGATAGGCTTGTCCGGGAAAATACGGATCCACACCTGACCTTGACGTTGCATGTAACGGGTTACAGCGATACGGCAAGCCTCAATCTGACGGCCGGTAATCCATTTGGTACCCATTGACTTGATTCCGAACGAACCAAAAGCCAACTGGTTACCTCTCTGAGCGTTACCCTTTGCAGAGCCTTTTTGGACTCTTCTATATTTTGTCTTTTTCGGTTGTAACATAGTCTTTACTCAAATTAACGATTGTTGTTTTTCTTTTTCTTGAAGTTCTTACCACCGTTACCGCGACCAGACTCCTTAGACTGCACGAAGTTAGGAGCGAGATCTCTCTTTCCATATACTTCGCCACGGCAGATCCACACCTTAATACCGAGGATACCCACCTTTGTCAGAGCTTCAGCCTGGCAATAGTCAATATCAGCACGGAATGTATGCAGAGGAGTACGACCCTCCTTGTACATCTCTGAACGTGCAATTTCAGCACCGTTCAAGCGGCCTGAAATCTGAACCTTGATACCTTCAGCACCCATACGCATCGTGTTGGCGATAGCCATCTTGATAGCACGACGGTATGCAATCTTACCCTCCAACTGACGAGCTATGTTATTAGCCACAATCACGGCATCAAGTTCGGGTTTCTTAACTTCAAAAATATTGATCTGAACTTCCTTGTCAGTAACCTTCTTCAACTCCTCTTTGAGCTTGTCTACTTCCTGTCCACCCTTACCGATAATCAGACCGGGGCGAGCAGTGCATACAGTGATAGTAACAAGTTTCAGCGTACGCTCGATTACTATTCTTGAGACGCTGGCCTTTGCCAGGCGTGTGTTCAGATATTCACGGATTTTGGTATCTTCAACTAAGCGGTCGCTATACTGTCCGTACCAACTAGAATCCCAACCTCTGATTACACCTAAACGGTTGCTTATTGGATTAACTTTCTGTCCCATCTTTAATCTTGATTTTCATTAGTACTTTTAGTATCAACGAACAAAGTCACGTGGTTTGAGCGTTTGCGGATACGGTAACCTCTACCCTGGGGTGCGGGACGCATACGCTTCAGCGTAGCAGCACCATCAACAAAAATCTTGGTTACGAACAACTCGCCAGCCTCAGCTTTACGCTCGTTCTTCTGTTCCCAGTTAGCAATAGCAGAACGCAGCAATTTTTCAACGTCTGCCGAAGCCGCTTTAGTAGAGAACTTCAGCACACCGAGTGCACGATTCACCTCCATACCGCGAATCATATCGCATACGAGGCGCATCTTGCGGGGTGATGAAGGCACGTTGTTCAGCTTCGCAAAATACTGGGTCTTCAAGGCTTCTTTTCTCTTTTCAGCCGATAAATGTTTTCTTGCTCCCATTATTCTTATTTATTTATATACATTACAATGGCCTGCTTATTTCTTACGGTTACCAGAGTGACCACGGAATGTACGAGTGGGTGAAAACTCGCCCAACTTGTGACCTACCATATTCTCGGTAATATAAACAGGGATAAAATTCTTTCCGTTATGAACTGCAATAGTGTGTCCAACGAAGTCAGGTGAAATCACCGAAGCTCTGGCCCAAGTCTTCACAACTGACTTTTTGCCACTTTCATTCATTGAGAGCACCTTCTTCTCAAGCGATACGTTAATATACGGACCTTTTTTTAATGAACGACTCATAATTTACTCAAGTTTACTAGTTATTACTTTCTTCTCTCAATGATATACTTAGATGAGTGCTTCTTCGGAGCTCTTGTCTTCAAGCCCTTAGCATACAAGCCCTTACGTGAACGTGGGTGACCTCCTGACTGACGGCCTTCACCACCACCCATTGGGTGATCAACAGGGTTCATAACAACACCACGGTTGTGAGGACGACGACCCAACCAACGTGTACGGCCAGCCTTACCTGAGCTTTCCAAAGCGTGGTCTGAGTTACCTACACTACCGATGGTAGCCTTGCATGCGCTCAAGATTTTTCTCAACTCACCAGAGGGGAGCTTGATTACACAATAATCACCCTCACGAGAAGTCAACTGAGCAAAGTTACCTGCAGATCTTACGAGCACTGCACCCTGACCAGGACGGAGCTCGATATTGTGTACTACTGTACCTACAGGGATGTTCTTAAGCGGAAGTGCGTTACCTATCTCAGGGGCTGCATTTTCGCCAGAAACGAGTGTCATACCTACTTGCAATCCATTAGGAGCAATGATATATCTCTTCTCACCATCAGCGTAGAACAACAGAGCGATACGAGCCGAACGGTTCGGATCGTATTCGATTGTCTTAACCACTGCGGGAACACCGTCTTTCTCTCTCTTGAAGTCGATAAATCTGAATTTTCTCTTGTGACCGCCACCCATGTAACGCATGGTCATCTTACCTACGTTGTTACGGCCGCCGGTTGAGTTCTTACCACATACAAGAGATTTTTCTGGTACCGATGCAGTAATCTCTTCGAAGGTACCAATAATCTTGTGTCTCTGCCCCGGTGTTGTGGGCTTAAATGTACGTACTGCCATTTCTATTAAATGTTGCTATAAAAATCAATTGTGTCGCCATCCTTGAGTGTCACGATTGCCTTCTTGTAAGCATTCGATCTACCTTTGATAAGGCCAGACTTTGTCCAACGTGCCTTGTTCTTACCGGCATAACGGATTGTATTCACATCTACAACCGTTACGTCATACAAAGCCTCTACTTCATTCTTAATCTCCACTTTGTTTGCTTCAGGACTTACAATGAATCCGAAACGATTTGACCTCTCAGTGATAGAAGTCATCTTCTCAGTTACTAAAGGTTTAACGATAATACCCATTTTTAAGCCTCCTTATTCATTAAAGTTCCTTCGATAACAGCAAGCGCACTCTCAGTCACAACCAAAGCATCTGCGTTCAATACCTGGTATGTATTAACCGCAGAAGCAACGGCCATTTCCTTGCGCTGTATGTTACGTGCTGACAAATATACGTTTTTATTTGCTTCCGGCAAAACCATAAGCAACTTTTTATCAGCCACTTTAAGATTTTGCAGCAATTCTACGTACTGCTTGGTCTTGGGAGCCTCGAAATTGAAATCTTCAACTACCAAAAGTGCATTCTCCTGAGCCTTGTAAGCCAATGCGGACTTACGAGCAAGATTCTTCACCTTCTTGTTCAATTTGAAGCCATAATCACGGGGTTGGGGACCGAATACGCGACCACCACCTACCAATACCGGAGAGTTGATGTCACCACGACGTGCGCCACCGCCACCCTTCTGACGGCCGAGCTTGCGTGTTGAACCTGAAATCTCACTTCTTTCCTTTGACTTATGAGTACCCTGACGCTGGTTAGCCATATACTGCTTTACATCCAAGTAGATGGCGTGATCATTGGGCTCAATGCCGAAGATAGCATCGTTCAAAACGACCTTTCTTCCGGTGTCTTCACCTTTAATGTTATATACGCTAACTTCCATTATTTCTCAACAATTACGATTGAACCATTGTAACCGGGAACAGAACCTTTCACTACGAGGAGGTTGTTCTCAGGAATTACCTTAATCACTTGCAAGTTATGGATTGTCACACGCTCGTTACCCATGTGACCGGCCATACGCATGCCCTTGAATACCTTTGCGGGGTATGAGCAGGCACCGATAGAACCCGGCTTGCGGGCACGGTTGTGCTGACCGTGGGTAGTCTGACCTACACCACCAAAACCATGTCTCTTCACAACGCCCTGGAAACCTTTACCCTTCGAAGTACCTACTACAGATACATAAGCTGTATCGGCAAACAGGTCTACAGTGATAACGTCACCCAAGTTGTACTCATTCTCATAATTCTTGAACTCGGCCAAGTGTCTCTTGGGAGTTACACCAGCTTTCTTGAAGTGTCCCATCAGAGGAGCCGATGTGTGCTTCTCCTTCTTGTCCTGGAAACCTACCTGCACGGCAGCGTAACCATCCTTCTCGACACTCTTTACCTGTGTAACTGTACAAGGACCTACTTCGATAACAGTGCATGGAACATTCTTACCATCGGCACTGAAAACGGATGTCATTCCGATTTTTTTTCCTAATAATCCTGGCATTTCAGTTTAAATTTAATTTAATCACACTTTGATTTCTACTTCCACTCCACTCGGCAACTCCAGCTTCATGAGCGCATCAACGGTCTTAGCTGTAGAGCTGTAGATGTCGATGAGTCTCTTGTAAGAAGAGAGTTGGAACTGTTCGCGTGACTTCTTGTTTACGAAAGTCGAACGGTTTACTGTAAAGATTCTCTTGTGTGTAGGCAATGGAATAGGACCGCTAACGATAGCACCTGTAGCCTTCACCGTCTTTACGATCTTCTCAGCTGACTTGTCAACCAAGTTGTGGTCGTAAGATTTCAGTTTAATTCTAATTTTTTGACTCATTAGTGTTTTAAGTTAATAATTATAATATAATAAGGAAGGACCGATTAAGAGTCATTCGCTAACCGGTCTTCCCGTTTTCATTCTTTACAAAAGGTCTGCACGGCCACCTGACTCTTCGAGCACAGCCTTGGCAATCTGACGGCTTACAGCCTCGTGGTGATCATATGTCATGGTTGATGTAGCACGACCAGAGGTGATACTACGCAGAGCGGTCACATAACCGAACATCTCTGCCAAGGGCACCTTAGCCTTCACTACACGAGCGCCTGAACGGCTGCTCTCCATACCCTCTACCTGACCACGACGCTTGTTCAAGTCACCGATTACGTCACCCATATTCTCCTCGGGAGTAACAACCTCGAGTCGCATGATGGGCTCCATAACTACGGGCGATGCCTTAACGCATGCACTCTTGAATGCCTGGATAGCGCAGATCTCGAATGACAACTGGTCAGAGTCTACCGGGTGGAACGAACCGTCAACCAAGGTAACCTTGAGTGAGTCGAGCGGATAGCCACCGAGCACACCGTTGCGCATAGCTGTCTGGAAACCCTTCTGCACTGAGGGGATGAATTCACTAGGAACGTTACCACCCTTCACCTCGTTAACGAACTGGAGGCCACCCTGTGTCCAATCGGGATCAACGGGACCAACCTTAACGATGATGTCGGCAAACTTACCGCGACCACCTGACTGCTTCTTGTATACCTCGCGAAGCTCGACAGTCTGTGTGATAGCCTCCTTGTAGCTAACCTGGGGACGACCCTGGTTACACTCTACGTTGAACTCACGCTTCAGACGGTCGATGATGATGTCCAAGTGAAGTTCACCCATACCCGAGATAACGGTCTGACCAGTCTGCTCGTCTGTCTTAACAGTAAATGTGGGGTCCTCCTCAGCCAACTTGGCAAGACCGTTAGAGAGCTTGTCCACATCCTTCTGAGACTTAGGTTCAACAGCGATACCGATAACGGGATCGGGGAAGTCCATAGACTCGAGCATTACTGACAGAGACTCGTCGCAAAGGGTATCACCAGTGCGGATATCCTTGAAGCCTACACCAGCACCGATATCACCGGCAGCGATGCAGTCAACGGGAGTCTGCTTGTTTGAGAACATCTGGAAGATACGTGACACACGCTCCTTCTTGCCTGAACGGGGGTTGTATACGTATGAACCGGCTGTTACGCAACCAGAGTATACGCGGAAGAATACCAAGCGACCTACATAGGGGTCAACGGCAATCTTAAATGCCAATGCAGTAGTCTTCTCATCCTCCTGAGCCTTGAGCTCCATTACCTCACCGGTAGAAGAGTCTGTACACTCAACAGTAGGAGTATCGATAGGAGAAGGCAAGAATGCGCAAACATAGTCGAGCAGAGTCTGTACGCCCTTGTTCTTGAACGAAGAACCGCAGAGCATAGGTACGAGCTCCATCTTTAAGGTACCGATACGTGCACACTTGATGATCTCCTCCTCAGTCACTGAATCGGGATCGTCGAGGTACTTCATCATCACCTCGTCGTCAAACTCGGCCACTTTGTCGAGCAGGTTCTCACGCCACTTGATGGCTTCGTCCATCATGTCGGCAGGAATCTCCTCTACAGAGTAGTCAGCACCCATAGTCTCATCGTGCCATACGATAGCCTTCATCTTGATGAGGTCAACTACACCCTTGAAAGAGAACTCAGCACCGATAGGAATTACCACGGGGCAGGGGTTAGCACCGAGCACAGTCTTCATCTGGCTTACCACGCTGTAGAAGTCAGCACCCTGACGGTCCATCTTATTTACATAAGCGATACGGGGCACGTTGTACTTGTCAGCCTGACGCCATACAGTCTCCGACTGGGGTTCTACACCACCTACTGCACAGTAAGCAGCAACGGCACCGTCAAGTACACGCAAGCAACGCTCTACCTCAGCGGTAAAGTCAACGTGTCCCGGGGTGTCGATAAGGTTAATCTTGTACTGGGTATTGTTCCATTTCCAACGAGTGGTAGTAGCAGCCGACGTGATAGTGATACCACGCTCCTGCTCCTGAGCCATCCAGTCCATGGTAGCGGCACCATCGTGTACCTCACCAATCTTGTGAGTCAGACCGGTATAGAAAAGGATACGCTCCGATGTGGTAGTCTTACCAGCATCGATGTGAGCCATGATACCAATGTTTCTGGTCAGCGAAAGATCTTGTTTTGCCATTTGTAAAACGTATTTATAAGTCCTTTACCCAATATTAAAATCTGAAGTGAGCGAATGCACGGTTAGCCTCAGCCATACGGTGCATATCCTCTCTACGCTTGAAAGCACCACCCTGATTGTTGAATGCATCGAGAATCTCAGCAGAGAGTTTGTCGGCCATGGTCTTACCACCGCGCTTGCGAGCATAGAGAATCATATTCTTCATGCTGATAGACTCCTTGCGGCTGGGACGGATTTCAGTAGGAACCTGATAAGTAGCACCACCGATACGGCGCGACTTAACCTCTACTTGGGGAGTGATGTTGTCGAGAGCCTTCTTCCAGATTTCGAGAGCAGAGAGCTCAGAGTCAGCCATCTTGGCCTTTACCTTGTCGAGTGACTCGTAGAAGATTTCGTAAGAGATATTCTTCTTACCATCATACATCAGATGGTTAACGAACTTTGACACCTTGATGTCATTGAATACGGGATCCGGGAGGACCATACGTTTTTTTGGTTTTGCTTTTCTCATTTCTTTCTTGAAAAGTTTTTGTTTTCGTTTGGGGCTGCATTTTTGTTTTCTTCAACGCCCACTCTTGGGCATTTACTCAACCTTTATAGCTTATCCAACAAACCAAAACGTAAAAATTTATACTATTTTAAGTTTGAGGGCTTTACCTCAGACCGCACTCATCGTGCAGCCGCGTTGTCGGGGTAAGCTTATGGCTTACTTCTTAGCTTTGGGGCGCTTAGCACCGTACTTAGAACGACGCTGGAGACGGTTAGCTACACCTGCGGTATCCAATGTACCACGCACGATGTGATAACGTACACCAGGGAGGTCTTTTACACGACCGCCGCGTACCAATACGATTGAGTGCTCCTGCAAGTTGTGACCTTCACCAGGGATGTAAGAGTTCACCTCTTTCTGGTTTGTCAAGCGCACACGCGCTACTTTTCTCATTGCTGAGTTAGGCTTCTTAGGTGTGGTAGTATACACACGAGTGCATACGCCACGACGCTGAGGACAGCTGTCCAAAGCGGGCGACTTGCTCTTGTCCGCAAGCACCTGTCTGCCTTTTCTAACTAACTGTTGAATTGTTGGCATTTTGTTAATTTTTAATTATTTATAGTTCAATTGTTGTCTATTTTCATCGAACACGGGCACAGTCCACCTCATATTCGGGGTGCAAAGTTAGCAACTTTCTTTCGAATGGACAACAAAACCCACGATTTTTTTCAAAGGAAATGTGTTATATAACATTTTTCGGGCACAATCCGCCCCATTTAGGCAATTACAAGCCTTACAGTTCAAGACTTCGCCCACACCTATTATATATATACTCGGAGTATTTTATAATGAAAAGAAAAAATCATAAAAAAAAAAAAAAAATCGTTGCCGAGTGTAACAAATCCGCCGTATCGACGTATTATGGGCAAATGATGTTTGAAAAAAGAAAAGTAAACCGTATTTTTGCAGAACGTAACAAGCACTCGATACGCAATGGACAGACAGGACTTTGAGAGAGTCGTCCCTGAGTTGAGATTGAAGCTGCAACGAATCGCTCTTTTCTATCTGGCAGACGATGACGAGGCCGAGGACGTGGTGCAGGACACGCTGCTCAAGCTATGGACAGCACGTGATGCCATCCGCGATGGCCAAGGAGGTATGGAGGCACTGGGCACTACCATTGCTAAGAACCTGAGCATCGACCGGCTGCGAACGATGCAGCGCCATCGGCACGACGAACTCACCGACACCATCGTCCACGACAACGGGAGCAATGCCCAGACACGTCTGGAGCAGCAGGAAGATGAGGATTGGATAAAAGCCACCATCCGCAACCTGCCCGACAAGTACCGCGCGGTGCTCCAGATGCGACAGGTAGAGAATATGGAGTTTGCCGAGATAGCCCGCATCATAGGCACCTCGGAGACTTCGGCAAGAGTGATTCTGTCAAGGGCACGCGCCAAAGTGATGGAACAATTAAGACAAAGGAGGACTTGAGAAATGAAAGAGAGTATACATAAGATTACCGACCGTGAGGAGCTGCGTCTACTGCTACAGCTGTTTATGGACGGCGCCACGAGCCTCGAGCAGGAGGCTGCGCTGGCCGACTACTTCCGCACGAACGAGGTGGACGACGAGTTGGCCGACTATCGGGACATGTTCCTCGTCTTCGAGAGCGGCGAGCTGGCACCTACCTTCGAGCTCCCCGTCTCCGAACCCATAGCAGAGGAGAAGCCCCAAGAGCCCGTGCCCATCGTCACCGGGCAGAAGCCCCGTAGCCGCATCGTGCCGCTCATCGTCCGCTACACCGCCATAGCAGCATCCGTAGCTGCGGCCTTCTTCATCGGCATGCGCTTCAACGCCACGGATTCCACTCCGACTGCCGCCGCCCCCGGCACGCTGATAGCGACTGCCACGCCTGAGGTAAAGACCGTGGTCAAGACCGATACGGTGTATGTGGAGAAGTACATCGTGCAGACGGTGAAGGAGCCAGCCCCCACTACCCCATCGGCACCGCAGCCTGCCGACCTCGCGCAAGCAACACCCAGCATCTTCTATGACATCACCGACGAGCAGCTGCTCGATATGCAACAGGACATAGAGCAGGAGTTCGAGCGCATGACACGCGAGATGGACCTCTTCGAACAAGAATTGATGAACTAAACAACATACACTATGAAACCTATAGCATCATTTATAGCCGCATTATTCACCGTGAGCCTCTTCACGCAATGCGCCCCCAAAGCCGAGCAGACTCGGAGCAATATAGATATCGCGACAGAGATTGTCGAAGAGATTTTCAACGCTTACCCAGACTCAGCTTGGACGCACGAGTCTTGTCTTTCTGATATACTAATTCTAAAAGTCGGTACAACAATTGGCCACCAAGACAATGACACGCTCAAGTTTCTCGACCTCATCACCCGCATCAACCAGAAGATTGAGAGCATCGACAGCTATCGCATCTTCTCTGACCGTCAGAATGATGACAAGGGTATCAGTGGCCGCTACGTTGTCAGCGTTCGTCCTGATAGGGAAGGTGACGAGACATCAACCCTCTTCTATAAATACAATAGGTCAAACTGCTCCTGCCCACACAATCAGAAGGACTCTATTTCCTTTGTCTTTACCATTAATGCCGGCACCAACAAAAGCGTTATTCACGACACTAAACCCGGAGTGAGAGGATTAGGAGAAAGGTGGAAGATAGAAAATCTGGAGTCGGCAGAGAGTATCAAACCAATGGAAGATTTCTTTCAGGCACAATACAACGACCCACGTGCGATACGCCATCAAGAGACGCATGTGTACCCATCTGCAACCAACTATATATGGGATGCATTTCTCCCGAATGGTGCTTATTACAAGGATGGAGACACCATCACGACCCATCTGCTTTATAGCCAACGTCCTGTCGCAGATGACACCGAATACAAGGAGTTTAAGCGCATTGTAGACCAGTACAAGCATTTATCCGGATATGATGTAGTGGAGTTTCGGGTAGGCAAAGCTTATGGAATGGTCGCTTGCTATTTCATGGATGAGAATGAAATTCTGAGTCTCTATTCTGGTATTCTCGCCAATGGCGTATTCTGCGTTACAAAAGCTACAGCAGCTGACAAAAAAGGCCTTTGTATCGAACACAATTGGTGGAGATAACTACCCATCCACCGAGTGAAAAAGTTTTATTTTTGGCCTGGCACGGTGCAGAAGCGGTTTTGGGCTTAGAGGGTACTATACGATGAAATGGACGATTTTTAGATGTTCCCTATTGGCGAAAGTTCATAAATCGGTTGGTTTTGGCAGAGGAAACTTGAATTAACCCTTCCTCTCTCTTTATATAAATCAAACTATTTCGACCTGTACGATTGGATTTTCCTCTCGCGAGAATGATTTTGTTTCACGCAGAGGCCGCAGAGAACGCAAAGCATACATCGCTGACTGAACCTTTAGGCTCACAAAAGCGTCTTGCTTGCAAGCCTTCTCAGTGCTCTGCACGACGGAGGAAAGCGCGGGCGAAGCGACGCGCCTCTGTGCTCTTCGCGCCCTCTGCGTGAGATAAATTCATCGTCTTCACTCCGCAAAGTCACAACGCATTTGCCCGAAAAGTCGGTTCCCAACACACAAAAACTCAAATATCCACGGATATTTAATGAAATATTCACGGATACGCGATGAAATATCCACGGATACGTGATGAAATATCCGTGGATATTTTACTTTATCGACAAACAGTTCGGAAGTTTTGGCCTGCTCCTCGCAAGTTTTTTGTACGGCACGTCATAACTAAAAGGCTGTCTGACGTGGCAGCGGCCTAAAGACAGACAATCTCCTTTCATCCTAATATTCGGCTCCTCTGCTAATATAAAGCTTCTGCCAAAGCCAACCGATTTATGAACTTTCGCCAATAGGGAACATCTAAAAATCGTCCATTTCATCGTCTAGTACCCCCAAACCGCAGCTTCGCTGCTCCGTGCCAGGCCAAAAATAAAACTTTTTTACTCGGTGGGGAGTGCCCCAAAATGCCTTGTCGCGCATTTGTCACACTTTCGCCACACTTCTGTCACGCAGTTTTTCTTCCTAAACAATGCTAATACTGCAACCGAAGAGGGGGCAAACGCGCCCCCTCATTGTTCTCCCATTACTCTTTATACAACGCATTCACCGGATTCTCCCGTGCCGCCTTCCACGAGCGAGCAAGCACGATGGCTGAGGTGACGGCGAGCACGATGGCAAGCGCCGCGGCGAATACCCACCAGTAGAGCGGGATGTGGTAGGCATAGCCTTCGAGCCAGCGCGACATGATGAGGTAGCTCACGGGCACGGCAAAGAGGAAGGCG
>CAZMZC010000079.1:0-12761 GCA_964570685.1 uncultured Bacteroidaceae bacterium
GCGCCTGCTTCACGTATTGCGCCACCCACTCCTTCATGATGATGTAGCCGATGGGGAAGGCAACGGCCGAGGCGGCAAGGACGATGAGGCCGTACTCCTTGACGAAGATGGAGAGGATGTCCGCCAGCGTGGCACCGTGAATCTTGCGCAGGGCTATCTCCTTGCGCCGCTGGGCACAGGCAAGCGTCACAATGGAGTATACGCCAAACACGGCCACGAGGATGCAGACGGCGGTGATGATGCCGAGGATTGTCATCAGATTGGTCTCGCTCTTCAATTGCTTGTTGAAGGTGTCTTCGGAGATGGTCAGTTCGTATACGACGTCGGGGAAGTCTCTCTCCATTAGTTCGTGTACGCGGCTTTCAAACTCCTTACGCTCGCTGGGTATATAGGTAATGGTGATGTAGTCACTGTCATACTGACCATTGTTGGCAGCAATCCTCGGTAAGAAGATAAAATAATTAGGTTTATTAGTGATTGACAAGTAGAGGTCTTTGATTACGGCTATTATTGTAAATTCCGAGCGGGCGTTCTCTATGTTTGCAGGCCAGCTATTACGTGAATAGACAGTGTGACCTACTGCTTCTTCAAGGCCGAGCGCCTTGCGTACGCTTTCGGTGATGACCATTTCGTTGGGCTGCCACTCAGCTTCGCGTGGCAGGGTACCTTCGAGTACGGTGAAACCGTGGGCTGGGTCGCCGATATCCCAAATACCCAGATAGAAGAAATAACCTACATTGTAATCATCGGGCGACAATCCCATTTGGCTGCTCAGCACGTAATGGTTTTCACCTCCCAAGTCCTTGGTGCGTTCTATGGTACTGGTCACCATCGGCATCTCGCGCACTCGTTTGGCTATCTCGTAGCGTTTCTCCAGCGTAGCCGCTCCTGCATTGTTGGGGTCGGCATAGACGAATGGGTTGTTGGGGTCTTTCAGTGCCGATACGTGCAGCTGGGCGCGTCCCTTGATATTGAATCCCCAATCGACATTTTTAAGGAATACAATCTGACGCAGCATCACCACTGTGCAGAAGATGAAGGTGAGGCTCACGATGAGTTGTACGAGCGAACTGACCTTGCGGAAAGTACCACCACGGCGATTGCGTCCCGTGAGTGTACGGTTACGCACAACAGCGATCGGGACAATGCAGATTACGAGGCAGACGGCTGCAATCACCAGCATTATCAACAACGCACGGCTCATGATGTAGCCGTAGTCCATCTGGATATTGGCAAAGCGGGCGAAGGGGGCGTGGAGCCACTCGGTGCCGAGCATTCCGAATGCCATAGCAGCAAGGAGTACGATGCCTACTTCGATGAGGAACATCACCATCAATCCGCCCAAGGTAGAGCCATTGACAATGCGCAAGGCCATCTCACGTTCACGGCCACGCAGACGGATGAGGTAAAGCACCAAGTAGTTGATGAGCGCACACGCTACCATCAGCACGCTGCAAACAAGGAATACGCGCAGGTGCTCGTAACTCAGATTTACAATCTTACCCCCCTTCTTGTGAGCTTCTTTGATTGGTATGGTAATAGTATGGATTGGTTCTCCTTGCTCCCATAGCGAATAGCGGTCAACGCGAGCCATCAATGTATCCAGATTGGCAGTCTCGTAGATTTTTGCATATACATTGGCAAGGTCTCCTTTATGTAAATCGTAGCTTCCTGTGTGAACAATATCGAATTGGAAAATACTATGTTCGCCATAGTCCTTAATCACTGCACCCACCTCGGCAATGAAACCGTGTGAGAAGCTAACCTTGTTGCCTATGACTTCCGTTTCGTCAGGGAAGAGGCACAGGGCAAACTCCTCGGTGAGGGCAATCTCCTTCTCATTAGTCAGGAAGTCGTAGTCACCCTCTACAAGTGGTAGACTGAATACGCGTATGAATGTACTGTCTACCTGCAAAGCTTTTGCTTCTACGCCATTAATAATCTTTGGTCCTGTTTGTTTCTGGCAACAGGTGACGGCTTCAACTTCGGGATATTCATCGCGCAATTTTTCGTAAAGTCCTGCTCGTGCAAACAAGTGGTTGTCATACCAAGCATCACCTGTATATCCAACAAACGAAGGCTCTATAAATGCATAGATGCGCTCATAGTCCTTGTGCTGCGTATCGTAAGTATTCTCGTAGTGCATCCACAGGGCGGAGAGCGAGAGGCAGACGAAGCCGGCGGCGAGGCCGAGCACGGAGATGGTGGTTTGCGCAGGGTATTTGAGTAGGTTGCGCAGGGCTACTTTGATATAATGTATTAGCATTGGAGTTTTTAAGTTTTAGTGGTTTTTAAGTTTGCTAAGCTTTGTCAAGAATTATCACAGGCTTGACAGAATTTTATCGCAGGCTCGACAAAATTTTGTCAAAGGTATGATAATTTTTTGTCATAGGCTTGATAATTCTTATTCATTCCTTCTGTTTTTTCAGTTCGTTCTATCAAATAAGTTACGTATCCGTGGATATTTGATTAAATAATCGTGGATATTTCATCGCGTATCCGTGGATATTTCATCACGTATTCACGGTTACGCGAAGTTTTTCCTTTCTCTTCGCGATTTATTCGTTGTATGTGATTGTTTTTTCTCATATTGCTTTTTTATTATTTCACGCGCTCCGCAGACTTTCGCAGATTCCTTTTTCACGGAGTTTTTTTTATTTCTCACACAGAAAGCACAGAATTCACAGACTTTGGCGCATCGCTTCGCCCGCGCCTGCCATCCGGGATGTGTACACTCGGCGAAGCCGACACACGCAAGTGCAACGATGCGTGTTCTGTGTAAGTCTGTGAGGTCTGTGTGAGCCATAAAAATCATCTGTGTGAGATTAGAGTGACTCCAACTTATCTACTACCTCGCCATCGAAGAGGTTGATGGTGCGTGTGGCGTAGGAGGCGTCGCGCTGGCTGTGGGTGACCATCACTACGGTGGTGCCGCCTTCGTTGAGCTGGCGCAGGAGGCCCATCACTTCGCGTCCGTTGGTAGAGTCGAGGTTACCTGTGGGCTCGTCGGCAAGGATGAGCCGGGGGCGCGTGACTACGGCGCGGGCAATGGCTACGCGCTGTTGCTGTCCGCCGCTCAGCTGGTTGGGATAGTGGTGGGAGCGGTGGCTGATGCCCATGCGCTCCATCACCTCATTGATGCGCGGACCGCGCTCGGCGGCGGGAACGCCCATGTACAATAGAGGCAGCTCGATGTTTTCGCGCACGTTGAGCTCGTCGATGAGGTTGAAACTCTGGAACACGAACCCGATGACGCCACGGCGCAGGCGGGTGCGGTCGTCTTCGCTCAGGGCACTGACGTCGGTGCCCTGCAGGTGGTAGGTGCCCGAGGTGGGATTGTCGAGCAGGCCCAGTACATTGAGCAGCGTGGACTTGCCACAGCCCGAGGGGCCCATGATGGCGACGAACTCGCCTTCGCTCACTTGGATGTCTACTCCGCGCAGGGCGCGTGTCTCTACCTCTTCCGTACGGAAGTACTTCTGAAGATTCTCTGTCTTGATCATAATTGTACTTTGTTAAACGGTTATTGATTGGTTGTTTCTCATACTATCTTTCGCTGATTTTTTTGTTTCACACAAATCTTTTCTTTAACTCACGCAGAGAACACGAAGAGCGCAAAGGCGCACTCGCTGCGCCGTGCTTGCCATCCGGATGGTATATACGAGCGATAGCGATGTATACTTTGCGTTCTCTGCGACCTCTGCGTGAGACATTATTTATTCGTTTATGTGAAACAAAAAACTTTCTTAGGCACCGCTGACAGAACGGCGTACTAAAAATATTCTCTACAAAAACCGTGCCAAAGCATTAAAGCGAAGATATACAGCGAAGTAACGATTTTGAAGATTTTGGAAAAGTGTGCGGATTCGCACAAAAACGTGCGTTTTCGCACATACAGCGTATGGGAATAATGATTATCTTTGCGGCTGGAAGTATAGAGAAGCAATGAAACAAGGAACGATACTCATCGTAGATGACAATGAAGATGTGCTCTTTGCACTGAACCTGCTGCTAAAGCCGCACTTCGCGAAAGTGAAGGTGAGCACTACGCCCGACCGCATAGCGCAGTTTATGGAAAGCGACGACCCCGACGTGATACTGCTCGATATGAACTTCAGCCGCGATGCCAGTAGCGGACAGGAGGGGATGGAGGTGCTGGCACAGATACTGGAGCGCGATGCCGAGGCGGTGGTGGTGATGATGACGGCCTACTCGGATATGGGCAAGGCGATAGCAGCCATCAAGGCCGGTGCCACGGACTTTGTGGCCAAGCCGTGGGAAAACGAGAAGCTGATAGCTACGCTTACCGCGGCAGCGAAGTTGCGCCAGGCCCGCCGCGAGAAGGCTTCGCTGCAGGAGCAGATGGCGCGGATGGCCGAGCGCGACGTGCCGCCCATTATCGGGCGCTCAAAGGCGATGATGGAGGTGCTCGATATGGTGGAGGTGCTCTCGAAGACCGATGCCAACGTGCTCATACTGGGCGAGAACGGTACGGGCAAGGACCTCGTGGCACGTGCCATGCACGGATACTCGCAGCGGGCAGTCCATCCGATGGTGACGATAGACCTGGGCAGCATACCCGAACAGCTGTTTGAGAGCGAACTCTTCGGCTACGAGGCGGGTGCCTTCACCGATGCCCGCAAGCCCAAGGCTGGGCGTATAGAGGTGGCGGCAGGCGGTACGCTCTTCCTCGACGAGATAGGCAACCTGTCGCTGCCGCTGCAGGCAAAGTTGCTCAGCGCCATCGAGAAGGGAGTGTTCACACGCATCGGCTCCACCAAAGAGCAGCGCATCGACGTACGCTTCATCTGTGCCACCAACAGCAACCTGCACGAACGGGTGGCCGAGGGAACCTTCCGTCAAGACCTCCTCTACCGCATCAATACCGTGGAGGTGCACATACCGCCGCTCAGGGAGCGGGGCGACGATGTGTTGCTGCTGGCCGACTACTTCGTCGACCTATATAAAAGGAAATACAAGAAGGATGTCAAGAGCATCAGCAGCGAGGCCAAAGCCAAGCTGAAGCGCTATACGTGGCCGGGCAATGTGCGCGAGTTGCAGCACGCCGTGGAGCGGGCCGTCATTCTCAGCGAGCACAGTACGCTGGGGCCGCAGCTCTTCACGCTGCGCCCTGCACCTACGCCCCGCAAGGCCGAGCCGCGCACGCTCAACTTAGAGAAACTGGAACGCGAGGCCATAGCCGAGGCTATGCAGTCGGCCGATGGAAATGTTAGTATGGCGGCCGAGCTGCTGGGCATCACACGCTATACCCTGTACCGCAAGATGGAGAAGTACGGACTATGAAGACGCTGCATCCCCTATCGCTCGTGGCGCTGATGATGGGCGCCGTGCTCCTCGGCTGCTGGGCCTACATGCGCGGACTGTATGTGACGGTGTGCTTCGCCGCCTTCGTGGTGGTGGTCGTGACGATTGTCCTCTGCATAGAACGCCGCCGCTCGTACAGGATGATGGAGCAGCTGCTGGCGAGCCTGCGTGTGCACGACTACTCGCTGGCCTTCCGTGAAGGCGCGAGCCGCAAGGGAGGCGCGTGGCGGCAGGCCGACGTTGATGCGCTGGCTCGCAACATCAACCACGTGGTGGAGCAGTACAAGCAGCGTGAGATGGAGGTGCAGACACGGCTGCGCTACTTCGAGACCCTGCTGGGGTGTATTGACACGGCACTCATCGTGTCGAGAGCCGACGGCTCTGTAGAGTGGAGCAACCGCGCTGCCGCGGAGCAGCTGCTGGGCTACGCACCGCGCCATATCGATGAGTTGGGAAAGGTGGACGGCGCATTGCCCGAGACACTGCTGCAGATGCAGCCGGGCCGCACCATACAGCTGCATCTGCACAGGGGAACGCCACGCGAGACACAGATGGTGGCCGATGTGAGCATATACACTACCGCCGGACGCACCCTGCGCCTGTATGCCCTGCGCAACATTCGCGAGGTATTGGAGGAAAACGAGATGCTGTCGTGGCAGAAGCTGATACGGGTGCTCACACACGAGATAATGAATTCGCTGGCGCCTATCATCTCCTTGTCGGAGACGCTGGAGGGGTGCCTATCGGAAGAGACGGAGGAATCCACCGCCATCCTCCGCCAAGGCTTGCACACTATCCATCGCCGTAGCCACGGCCTGCTGGAGTTTATGAAGAACTACCGCAAGGTGGCGTTGGTATCCCAGCCCGTGCTTGCTGATATTACAGCCTCGGCACTGATAGAGCCGTTGAAGCCGCTGTTTGCCTCTACGGACAGCATCACCTACCGCTATCAGCTCGTCCATCCCGACACGGCGCTGCATATCGACCGCACACAGATGGAGCAGGTGCTCATCAATCTACTGAAGAACGCCACGGAGGCTTGCGCACAAACCCCGAACGCCGTGGTGACCCTCACCGACAGCGTAGATACGGCGTCGGGGCGCTACCGACTGCACGTCGCAGACAACGGCCCAGGCATACTTCCCGAGGTGCAGGAGAAGATTTTCATCCCCTTCTTCACCACCAAGCCGCAAGGCTCGGGCATCGGGCTCGCCCTGTCGAAGCAAATCGTACATCTCCATCACGGCACGCTACGTGTAGTGTCGGAGGCGGGCTGCACTTGCTTCACGGTGGAACTTGCGGCAAGCGATGTGTGAGCAGACTTTCTTCTGCCCCTCAACACATATTAGCGATAATTTAGAAGCAGATTCTCAGTTTGTATGCCGACTATTCCCGATTATTCGCCTATTTTTTGTACCTTTACACGCAAAAACAGAAAAGGACGAATGAAGACGCTGACTCAAGAAGCCATCGGCCTGCTCGACAGGCTCATTGCCACGCCCTCCGTGTCGCGCGACGAAGCGGCTACAGCCGATATCTTGGAGGAGTTTCTCAAGACACACGTCAAGGGAGAGGTGAAGCGTATATACAATAATGTATATGTGTGCCCACCGCACTGGGACGACAGCTTCCCTACCCTGCTGATGAACTCGCACCACGACACGGTGAAGCCGTCGGCATCGTATACCCGCAACCCCTATGAGCCTACACATGAGGACGGGCGCATCTACGGTCTCGGCAGCAACGATGCGGGCGCCTCGGTGGTGAGCCTCATCGCGGCCTACCGCTATATGGAGGAGCAAGAGTTGCCCTACAATATGCTGCTGGCCATCAGCGCCGAAGAGGAGGTGATGGGAGAGCATGGCATGCGCGGACTATTGCCCGAGCTGGGAAGGGTAGACATGGCGCTCGTAGGCGAGCCTACCGGCATGCAAGCGGCTGTAGGTGAGCGGGGATTGGTAGTGATGGACTGCACAGCCCATGGCGTGCGCGGACATGCCGCACGCAACGAGGGAGTCAATGCCATAGACATTGCCATAGCCGACATAGAGCGCATACGCAACTTCCGCTACGAGCGCACCTCACCGCTTCTGGGCGATATCAAGATGACCGTCACGCAAATCAATGCCGGCACGCAGCACAACGTCGTCCCCGACGAGTGCAAGTTTGTCATCGACATACGCACCACCGATGCATACACCAATGAGGAGACGGTAGAGATCGTGCAACGGTTGCTGGAGTCTGACGCCAAGGAGCGCAGCACACGGGTGCATGCCTCGGCCATCTATGCCGAGCATCCGCTCGTGAAGGCCGCCACCGCCATCGGACGCGAAACCTTCGTATCGCCCACCACATCGGACATGGCGCTCATGCACGGCATACCCTCGCTGAAGATGGGTGTAGGCCAGTCGGCCCGCTCGCACGGAGCCGATGAGTATGTGCTCGAGAGCGAGATAGAGGAGGGCATCAAGGTGTATATTGATTTTCTGAAAGCGCTGAAGCCATAGTATGATATAAGAATATAGGCCCATGCATAAAGAAAATAGCAGGAGACGCCATGGTGTCTCCTGCTATTTTTCTTACTCTGCTAAAGAGATTTATCGCACAGCGATGCACTCAATTTCTACGCGAGCCTCCTTGGGCAATGTCTTTACAGCTACCGCCGAGCGAGCCGGACAAACACCCTCAAAGAACGAAGCATACACCTCGTTCATCTCGGCAAAGTCGGCCATATCGGCAAGGAATACGGTAGTCTTGACCACATTGGCCATCGTGAGGCCTGCCTCAGCCAAGATATTCTGCATGTTTGTAAGCGACTGACGGGTAAGCCCCTTGATACCACCTTCGGCAAAAGCGCCCGTAGCAGGGTCGATGGGGAGCTGTCCGCTCACGAATACCATTCCATTAGCCTCGATAGCCTGGCTATAGGGGCCGATAGCTGCAGGAGCAGCTGCTGTGTTAATCTGTTTCTTCATTGTCGTACGTATTGAGTTGTTATAATAACATCCATTTCACCCCGCGAAGTTACACAAAAGCCCTCTCATAGCCAAACGCTATACAATAAAATGTAACTTCGTTGCAAAGTTTGGCTTAAGAAATGTCGAATCTTGGCTGTCTCGGAAACTTGGAGTAATTTTGCATGACCAAACAAGAAAACATCATGCAAGAGATAATCAACCTCATCAACGAGATGTCGCCCTATCTGCTGCTGGGCTTCGGCATCGCAGGACTGATGCACACCTTCATTCCTAACCGTCTATATAGCCGCTACCTCTCGGGGCACAACTTCCGTTCGGTATTCTACGCCGCAGCATTGGGCGTACCCCTCCCCTTATGTTCATGCGGCGTATTGCCCACGGCCATGTCGTTGCGACGCGAGGGAGCATCGAAAGGTGCCACCACCTCATTCCTCATCGCTACACCCCAGACGGGTATCGACTCCATCATTGCCACCTACTCCCTCATGGGACTCCCCTTCGCCATCCTCCGCCCCTTGGCTGCATTGGTGACCGCCTTGCTGGGCGGCACATTGGTCAACGTCTTTGACCGTGGCTGCAAAGAAGAGCTTCATGCCTCGGCACAAGTGAGCGAAACCCCTCTCACGCTGAAAGAGAAAATCGTGGGTGCCCTGCGCTACGGCTACGTAGAGATGATGCAGGATATCGGCAAATGGCTCATCATAGGGCTTCTCGTGGCAGGGCTCATCACCGTGGGTGTCCCCGACGGTTTCTTTGCCTCCTTCGCCCACCGCCCCTTGCTCGGCATGCTGCTCGTGCTGGCATGTGCCGTGCCCATGTACCTGTGTGCCACCGGCTCCATACCCATCGCCGTAGCGCTGATGCTCAAGGGCATGACACCCGGCGCCGCCCTCGTGTTG
Source organism: uncultured Bacteroidaceae bacterium (assembly GCA_964570685.1). GTDB lineage: Bacteria > Bacteroidota > Bacteroidia > Bacteroidales > Bacteroidaceae > UBA1189. The sequence goes on from CAZMZC010000079.1 coordinate 9,203, forward strand.
CTCATGGCAGGCCCGGCAGTCAATGTAGCCTCCATCCTCGTCATCCGCAAGGTGCTGGGGAAGCGTACCCTGTGGCTCTACCTCTCAGCTATAGTAGGAGGCGCACTGGCATTTGCTCTCGGCATCGATTACCTGCTGCCCCGCGAATGGTTTACCGACAGCCTCACTGCCATCAGTGCCTCGTGCCATACACATACTCCGTGGTTCAACATTCTCTGCACCATCATCCTCATCGGCCTGCTCATCAATGCGCTCATACGACGTTTCATGAAACCCAAGCAGCATTGCGAATGCGGAGAGCAATGCAACGAAGGAGACACCTGCTGCAATGGAGAAGCTACGCATACGGCCGAAGGAGCAGCAGAACCTGCCCTCTCGCACCCATCGGAAAAGAATAATAAGAGGATGTCGTTCATCGTCACGGGCATGCACTGCAACCACTGTCGCAACAATGTACACCGTGCCGTAAGCAATCTGCCTGGCACCGAGGAGGTAGAGGTAGACCTGCAGAGCGGCAAGATGACCGTCACAGGCTGTACCGATGCCACAGCCATCATCCAAGCCGTAGAGGACTTGGGCTTTACAGCAAAAGAAGAATAAGAAAAAGTTTCAGAGTTTCAACACCCTACCCTCTTCGGCAAGCGATGTTGCAGGAAATACCTCACGGGCTTCGTCGAGGAGCACCCGCTCGTCGGTATATCGGGCCGAGAAGTGTCCGATGAAAAGCTGCTTCACTCCGCTCAAGCGGGCCATCTCAGCAGCTTGGCGGGCAGTACTGTGATGAGTCTGCACAGCACGGGCGGCCTCACTCTCGGCAAAGGTGGCCTCATGGAAGAGCAGGTCGGCACCCTTTATATATTGCGCATTGTTGGGGTTGAAGCGGGTATCGCTGCAATAGACATACTTACGAGGTGCAGCTGCAGGGAAGGTGAGCCGGCTGTTGGGGATGATATCTCCCTCGGGAGTCACATAATCCTCACCGTTCTTGATACGGCCTATCTGGCTGAAGGGAATCTCATAGAAATCTATCATCTCGCGCTTGATATGGGCGGCAGTGGGCTTCTCCTGAAACACAAAGCCGCAACAGGGTATGCGATGGCTGAGTGGAAAAGCCTGTACGCTCACCGAACGGTCTTCGTAGATGATATCGGTGCAGCCATGGGGAAAGGGGTGAAATTCCACATCGTAGGGAATACCGTCGCAGAAATAGTCGAGCTGCGGACGCATCAGTCCTTCCAACTCGGGAAAGGCGTGGATGTGCAGCGTAGCCGTGCGGCCCAGCAGGCCGAAAGTGGAGATAAGTCCGATAAGCCCAAAGCAATGGTCGCCATGCAGGTGCGAGATGAAGATATGGTTGAGCCGCGAGAAGCTGAGCTGCGCTCTGCGAAACTGAGTCTGCGTACCTTCACCGCAATCTATCATATAGAGCTTATCGCGCAGATTAATCACCTGCGATGATGCATTATGGCGCGTGGTGGGCAGGGCCGAGCCGCATCCGAGGATATGAATTTCAAACTTTTCCATGGAGTTGTATTATAAAGTAAAGGCCGACACACAGGCCGGCCTTTACGGAGTTTATAGAAGTGTGTTTGCGAACATTACTTCTTGCCCTCGAGCTGCTCCTTGAGTGCAGCAAGAGCATCGATGTCACCAAGTGTGGTAGAAGCAGCCTTGTTCTCGATAACGGGAGCTGCATCCTCCTTCTTAGCGCCCTTCTTAGCAGCGGCAGCAGCCTTCTTCTCAGCACGCTCAGCAGCCTTAGCTACATCTTCGAAAATGCGGCTGTGTGAGAGGATGATGCGCTTTGCCTCCTTGTTGAACTCGATTACCTTGAACTCGAGCTTCTCATCGGCCTGAGCCTGTGAGCCATCCTCCTTAACGAGGTGCTTAGGAGTAGCGAAGCCCTCAACACCGTAGGGGAGTGATACTACAGCGCCCTTGTCGAGCATCTCAATGATGGTACCCTCGTGGATAGAGTCAACCTTGAAGATTGTCTCGAATACATCCCAAGGATTCTCCTCAAGCTGCTTGTGACCGAGGCTCAAGCGACGGTTCTCAACGTCGATCTCCAATACCTGAACATCGAGCATAGCGCCAATCTGAGTAAACTCTGAGGGGTGCTTGATCTTCTTTGTCCAAGAGAGGTCGCTCACGTGGATAAGGCCGTCTACGCCCTCCTCGATCTCAACGAAGATACCGAAGTTGGTGAAGTTGCGAACCTTAGCAGAGTGCTTAGAACCAACGGGATACTTGGTCTCGATACCTGCCCAGGGATCAGCCTTGAGCTGCTTGATGCCGAGTGACATCTTGCGCTCGTCGCGGTCGAGAGTGAGCACTACAGCCTCTACCTCGTCGCCAACGGCCATGAAGTCCTGAGCTGAACGCAGGTGCTGGCTCCATGACATCTCTGATACGTGGATAAGACCCTCTACGCCAGGAGCAATCTCGATGAATGCACCATAGTCGGCCATAACGACAACCTTACCCTTCACCTTGTCACCAACAGCGAGGTTAGCGTCAAGAGCATCCCAAGGATGGGGAGTGAGCTGCTTCAAGCCGAGAGCGATACGCTTCTTCTCGTCGTCGAAGTCGAGGATAACCACGTTGATCTTCTGGTCGAGCTCAACAATCTCCTTCGGATCGCTTACGCGGCCCCAAGAGAGGTCTGTGATGTGGATAAGACCGTCAACACCACCGAGGTCGATGAATACACCGTATGAGGTGATGTTCTTAACTGTACCCTCAAGTACCTGACCTTTCTCAAGTGTGCTGATAATCTTCTTCTTCTGCTCTTCGAGCTCAGCCTCGATAAGAGCCTTGTGCGAAACAACTACGTTTCTGAATTCTTGGTTAATCTTAACAATCTTGAAGTCCTCTGTCTGACCTACGTATGCATCGTAGTCGCGGATGGGCTTAACGTCAATCTGCGAACCGGGCAAGAATGCCTCGATGCCGAATACATCTACAATCATACCGCCCTTAGTACGGCACTTGATGTAACCGCGTACAACTGCCTGATTCTCCATAGCCTCGTTAACGAGCTCCCAAGAGCGGCTTGCACGTGCTTTTTTGTGTGAAAGGCTCAGCTGACCTTTCTTATCCTCCAAATTCTCGATGTAAACCTCTACTTGATCGCCTACCTTAAGGTCGGGGTTGTAGCGGAACTCGCTGATGGGGATAATTGCGTCCTGCTTGTAGTTGATGTCAACAATAACCTCGCGCTTGTTGATGCCGATTACTGTTCCCATTACTACCTCACGGCTTGATACTTTGTTGAGAGTGCCATTGTAGGCCTGCTCCAACTGCTCTTTTGAGAGACCTGATACGTTCTCTCCATTTGCGTACTGATCCCAATCGAAATCGGGGGTACCGGTTAATACTTTCTCTTCGCTCATAATTGATTTTAAGTTAATGAGTTAGACATTATGTTGATAGAATTCGGCTGCAAAGGTACGACTTTTTTTGCAAATAACCGCTTGTTTTTGAATATTTTTATAAATGGCTTTCGTTAAAAGTGTTATTGCCGCTCCTCTTTATTACAAAAAGAGGAGCGTTGTTT
>CAZMZC010000080.1:0-11416 GCA_964570685.1 uncultured Bacteroidaceae bacterium
TGAACGAACTACTGCAAAGCTTGGCTTGGAATGAAGAGTTGCGGATTTTAGGTTTGTCTGATTTCCCTGACGGAGCCTTTCGTTTCTCCTTTCGGGTATACCCTCCACGCCCCGAGGGTATACTGAACAATCTTCGAGGGTCTACCCTTGATGTCTATTGGGTGAACCCAATATTTAATGTTTTTCCTTTCGGGGTTGCGGGTATCAGTAATCATCCGTAATGTTATGATGTATAGGATGTTATCGACCGATACCCCTGTTGCGGGGGTATCGGTCACTTATTGCAAGAGCTACTGACACCCCACAACGGGGGTGTCGGTCATTATACATCTTATATACAATACGTTACAAGCAATTACCGACACCCGCAACCCCTAAGGGGGAAACTTGTTTTTCCGCATTGTTTTCACCGAGTCGAATATAATTGTGCCGATGCAAAAGCTATGAAGAGTGATTGTTTTACATCCTTTATGTTCTCGACTTCACCCGAGGTCGGGAGTGTTTTTTGTACACAAAACCTAAACTGCAGATTCGCTGCCTTGTTTTCGTCAACGTTAACGTTTTCGTACACGCTCCGTGTGTTATGCTCTTAAACATTGAAAAATAAATTCTCATTCCTTATACGTATTTCAGAATTAAATCGTACCTTTGCAACATCTCTCGCCGATACCTTAATTCGGTTGTACGGATCAAGGTGGTTGGGCGGGGATGACATATAGGAAAAGGCGTTTACTTCGCGCTTTGTTTTGATGCTCGGAAATCTCGCAAATTTCATAGACTCATCAAAAACACAGCAATGGTAGATGCCCTCGGGATATGTTATTTATATTCCTTTATTATACTTTACCACAACTGTGGTAGGTATAGTTTGGTTATATATACATATCGGCGTGGGGTCTGCGTTGCTCGTTTCGATGAGTTGGGCAATGCGAGAGCCTCCGAGTGTGAGACGAGTGACAGGTACAGGTTCTCACGCTTTTTTTATTTTAAAACCTAACACTACGATACAATTCGGTTAGGAGAATCTACGAATACTTTTGAGGAAGAAGACAAAGGTTGTCAATTCATCTATTATGCTTTCAACTGAAGGTGTATATAGGTACGACTTGTATGTATTCGTTCGTAATCATTCATTTATTTAATCATCTATAGTTATGGAAGAGAACAAAACCTTGAAATTGATTTCTTTATGCGGATTCTTGATTTTTGCCGCTGTGAGTTGTTGGGCTACGGCCGAGTCTTTGCACTTGTTGCTGCCAAGTTGGCCGTCTTTTATGTGTTGGGCTGTTACTATCGGCTTTTTTGTTATTGCATCTATCGGCACAAAGTTGATTGTAGATAGTCTCAATCAAAACATCTATCAGGAAAAACCTGGTCTGAAGTTGATAGGCGGTGTATTCTTGACTTTGGTCTTTTGGCTTATTTGCAGTATGCCTACCAATACACACACCTTCTTTTATCGTACGGCTGCAGCCGACATTGTTACACAAGATTTGTCATTGACCAAGGGATATCTCCAGCAATTGCGTGACAATGTAAAGAATGAGACTGAAATAAAAGAGAAACTTGACAGTTTGGAACGAGGTGTAAATTCTGGCGTGACTGCACTTTTCAACGAAATCGAAAATATGGCACAGCCAGGATTCGGACCTCGGGCAAAGGCGATTTTGATAGAAATCGCAAAGGATCTGCTTGTTTCGCGCATTCCTGAACTAAGTTATCAAGGAACAACTGCCAGTCAGCAAAAAGCGTTGAAGGATCAATACAATGCGATGATTGGTGAACTGTTAAACAATCGCAAGTCCGAGTTGCGCACCAATTACACAGATCCTCAGGAAAAACTTTTCAGGCCAGAGGCTGCGAAAGCTATAGAGAATATTGAGAGTATTGAAGACAGTATAATGCAGATGGATGCCAACGGTATTGTTGATGACAATCTGATAGCGCAGGCTGATATCGCTCTACAGAAAGGTTATACTACAATAAAAAACTATGCTGACTATGTCACTTTTAAGTCTGATGCAGACAAAGAACTTTACACTGCGGACAATCTCGTGACAAAGACAACAAAACTGCTTAGTGTGATTGATGTATGGAAGGACTTTATTGCGGGGAAGCACGCTGGCCGTGGCTTTATTTTCTGGATTGTGATTTCTATACTTGTAGATATTGCAGCCTTCATATTCTTTGATATTGCATTCAAAAAGAGAGAAGATTAAAACTATTGCAACATAATATAAACACAATAAGATTTATGGCAGAATTTAATTTAGAAGAAAACAGCTTGCAGGTGGACTTGGAAGCGACAAACGATTTGGGAGCAGAACTGGATTTAGACGTGCAAGAATCAGATTTGGTTAGTGAAGACCCCAAGAATAAGAAACGTGGCTTTAATGCAGACGAATTGAATGACCCGAATGCTATCGTAGTTACGATAGCGGACAAAAAGACCCCAATAGTCGTGTTGTATGGACCACCAGGATGTGGAAAGACTATGACTCTTATCCGTTTGACTCGTTTCCTAAAAGAAGAAGGATATAAAATTAAGCCGATAAAAACCTTTCGTCCCTCATATGATGAGAATTACAAACAGATTTGTGATAGCTTTGATTCTATGATAGGCGATAATTATGCGGCGCAAGCTACGGATCGTATAAACTTCATGCTTGTAGAAGTAACTAAGAATGGTAAACGCTTGTGTCAAATACTTGAAGCGCCAGGTGAGAACTACTTTAATCCAGAAGATCCTAATGCGGAATATCCGAGTTATGTGTATACAATAATCAATGGAGAAAATCGGAAAATATGGTGTGTGATGCTCGAACCTGATTGGGAAGATGAAAATGATAGAAACAACTATGTAACACGCATTGCAAACCTAAAAACCGAGATGCGTTCTACTGATAAAACCATTTTTGTTTTTAACAAGATTGACCAAACCAACTTTGTAGCAGGCAGAAGCATCGTAAATATAAATCAAGCGAAAAAAGAAGTTTCAAACTTATACCCAGGTATATTCTCTCCTTTCAAGAACATGAATCCAATAACTAAATTCATTTCTGAGTGGAATTGCGATTTTGTTCCTTTCCAAACAGGTAAATACCCCAAACTAGCAAAAAAAGAGAATGGAAAGAAAGCTTTTCAGCCAGGGCCTCGTGAATATCCGGCGAAACTATGGAATACGATTTGTAAACGTATAAAAGGATGAATTGTATGGACTTAAATATGTATATACATGGCGCATCTAAAGGACAAAAAATCTGGAGTGCTGCAAAAAACGAGAATGATTTACCTTATATAAATAATTTCTATATTCGAAGCGATGATTCGCCAGAATCCAAACTGATTGTTGAAATCCTCAATATTGAGGAAGAGGGTAAGACGTTTTGCTACTATTCGTATTTGAAGTACAAAGATGTTGTAGGTGCGGATGACCGTGATGGTGTCTATTTTGGAATGACACTTCGGCTTGATTGCTATTGTGTGGACTTTGTTTCTATCTATAACATATTGGATACTGCCTACAAAAAATATATAGTAGGAATGTTACTAGTTGAGAATAACGGTATTAAGAAATATACTACAACGGATTTCCGTTCAAAAGATAAAGAACTGAAAGATTTAATGGGAAATGTAATATCTTTGATACGGTTATCTCTATCAAGTCGTGATTTTATAGATTTGCGGAATCTAAAAGTAACTAATGCAGACCCTTTGACTGTTAGTCTTTTGGATTGTACGAAAGAGAACATTCTTTCTGTGATAAGTAAATGCTCCAAGGTAGACATTTCTCCATATTATCCTACTGCAAATGAGAGGAGAATTCAGAAAAACAGAAAAGAGCAAATGGCTACATACGAGAAAACAAAAGAAAAAGAAATTGAAGATCTGAGAAACTCGTTGCAGCAGCAGATAAATCGAAGCACCACGGAGAGGAACTCTTTGCAACAAAAAGTTGACGAACTGACAGCTGCAAAAGAGAAACTAACAGCCTCTGTGTCTTCGCTTGAGAAAGAAAAACAATCTCTCCAAGGAAGACTTCGGGCAAGCGAGGAGCGTAAGAATGCCTCCGAACTTGTGGTCTCTCTGCGAGAGCCTTTGACAAAGTTGGCTAAGATTGTCGGTACCTCAGAAGAACATGATCATTCACATAGATACGAAAATAGTGAGCACGAATACGATAATCATGAAAGTAAAACGAGTAAGCTGAAAGATTTCTTCTTTCCCATCTTGCATACCGTGTTACTGGTGATTATTGTCGTGTACTGCTCCTTTCGTACGTATAGTGAAGTGGTTAATAAAGAGCCTAAAGCTGTTGAAACAGAAATACAGCGAACATCGGCGGACAACGAGGAATCAGTAGACACTATGATTGTTTCTCCAATGATGAATATGCATGAAGCAGGAATGAGCAATCAATAGGTCTATAAGATGTAAAATAATAGGTTTGTTGCTGCACAATGTAGCAACAAACCATTTCCTCGTCAACGTAATTGATTAAGAACGAAATCAAACTGAAATAATCGTGAACTGTACAACCTATATCTTCGGTAATCTAAAGCAGGGATATTCTCAATATCCTAACGACTATGCAAGAAGTGTGTTTGAGAAGATGCTGCAGCATTGTGAAGCAACAACACAAATCGTGACACATAGAAAGAACGACCTAATGTACTATGCCTATGTAAGGAAGTGCATTTCAAATAGCACTACAATAGGAGTGTGCATTGTCTTCAATAGTCTGATGGTCAAGAATACAAGTGCGTTATTTTCTTTGTTTGAAGAGGCTGTAGCCAAGATGTCGACTGATGGTGATGTGCTGACATTCAGTAATGATGGCGACATAGTGCCTGCCGTAGATAAATTAGAAGAGAGTGTACAAGGACAAATTGAACGCGTTCGCTCCTATCTCTTAGAAAAGGCAGTACAAATGGAAGATGGTTGTGTGAAACTGCCGCCAGTAAGTTATGGTGTGGATGCTAATGTCATCAAACGTTTCTCTTGCGATGATAAGGCTGAAGAAATCGCACAAGCCTCGTGCGTTTATGATTATACTTATATAAGCAAAAATACAAACTTTGATAATGAAACGGTACGGAAGAATCGAAAATTGGTGAAAGAAGTAAATGTGAAACGTGCCGAGGCAGAAAGTAAATATAAGGGTGTCGCCAATTCGCATAGAAACAACAGTATAATTAAAGGTTGTATATTTGCTGCCATTTCCTTTATTATTGGGTACTTTATTTTTAAGAATCCTTATAAAATGTTAGAGGAGGAACTGGGGGATTGCGAAAATACATTGCAAGAAGTGACTGCATACAATGAAAGTCTAGAACGAGACATTGAATCTAAAACTAAATCTTTGCGGAATAAAGAATCTCTCCATCAAAAAGAAATGGATAAGATACGCAAGAAAGTGCCATTATTGATAACTGGAGTTAAAATAGGAAATATTGATGGAAAAGGAAATACCGAGACTGGTTTTGGAGGTACAATATATTCTTCATCGTCAATGTATATCACTCCACGATTGGAGGTTTATGGCCTAAAGAATTATACAGCCGCATTAGATATAAAGCTATATACTGCTTATGGCATGATGCAGCAAGGAACTTCATCACCTATTGACGCAACTTATAGTGATACCATACGAGTCAAAAAAGGAGAATACGGGACATATACCTTAAGTGGATGTGGTAGTAGCAGACGAGGAAATTGGAGTAGTGGGCAATATAGGCTGGAAATCTGGAACAAAGATATATGTTTGAGCAAGCATAACTTTACAATCAACTAATAAAACAAACAGAAGACGTGAACTGTACAGTATATTTATTTGGTAATCTTGGGCAAGGATATACGCAGTATCCATCCGGTGAGAATGGCTTTGTGGTAATCAATGACTTTTTCATTGAGGAGCCAACTCAGATGGTAATTCAGCGAGAAGATAATTTGGTTTGTTACAAATATTTCTATCAAGGTCCTTCGTTCTATATCGGTTTATGCATTGTTTTTAATGAGGTGATAGCTCGTGATGTGCAAAACTTGTATGCAACACTTGAACTCCTATTCGATGAACATATATTAAGGAATCCTGCGCTGTTTGAGAATAGCACGCCTAAAATGATCGAATTTCAGGAATCCTCGGAAGAGTTGAAAAATGTGACAACATTTTTTGAACGTATGCTGTCTAATTCTGATTTCGGATACGAATCTATTGAACCCATAGGAAGTGCTACGATATTACAAGATACCATAACCTTGTCGTTGGATACGGTCAATGACGATGATGTCATTAGCGCTTTATCAAAGTATAAGATGGTTATACTTTGTAAGAACAATGAAAAGCAGACAATCAATACACTATCAGCAATCAACCGAATTCAAAAGGAAAGCGAAGATTGGATTGTCAAAACAAGGAACTATGATTCCTCATCAAGAAAGTACTCGCTGGCATTCTTGATATTCTTGGCCGTTGTTATCTCATTCTTTATTCCATACTTGATGTTTTTATCACCCAAAGCCCAAACGCAAGCCCAAATCGATAAGATTCGAAATCAAATATGGTATGCCAATAATGTAAGAGAAGAATTGTCTAAAAAGCTTTCTGTTATAACAGATAGCATCAACATGATACAAAAGGAGTTAACTGCCATCTCCCAACAATCCATACTGCTGGAAAATGCGCAGGAGAGAAAGAAAGCTCGTAGAACATTTACTATAGGAGACACTGAGTTTACGATGATAAAAGTGACTGGAGGAACGTTTCTTATGGGTTCGAGTTCTGGCGAGGATGACGAATCTCCAATGCATTATGTGACATTGAGAAACTATTACATCGGAGAAACGGAAGTTACTCAGAAACTTTGGCGAGAATTGATGTATTCTAATCCGTCGACGCATACTGGCAATCAGCGGCCAGTCACTAACATCAGTTGGAACGATTGCATGACGTTTGTTCGGAAATTAAATGAACAGACTGGATTGTCATTTGCACTTCCGACAGAGGCCCAATGGGAATTTGCAGCTCGTGGCGGAAATAGGTCAAGAGGTTACAAATATAGTGGTAGCGACTCTTATTCTGCTGTTGCCAACTGTGTGGAATACTCCTTCTGGGGAGAATTGCTTGGATATTCAAACTCTATAGATAATGTTGCTTATCATTCGTCTAACGAACTGGGTATATATGATATGAGCGGTAATGCATGGGAATGGTGTTACGATTCTTATAGTAATTATTCTTATTCAGAGGAAAAGAATCCCGTTAATGACGGTGGCGAAAATAGAGTTATACGTGGTGGAGGATATAAGAATACTCCCTCATATTGTCGTACCACTTATCGAGGCAGCAAGAAATATGACAGTTCTGCCGAAAATATAGGCTTCCGATTAGTATTAAACGAATAAATAAGCACTACAATGAAATTCTATCAACTTACAATTCTATTAATGTGTCTATGCCTTGTTTCCTGTTATTCAGAAAAGGACAAATATCTTAATAGATACCAACAATTCACTACTGATGTAATAACGAATGCTTCAACTTATACGGCGGAAGAATGGGAAAATGCGATAACTGTTTACAGTAAGTTGAAGAACGAATATATCTTATATTCAAGAGATATGACTATTGACGAAAGGGCATATGTAGAGGAACTGAACAAGACCATAAACAAAGAAATAGCCCGTAATGCTGCCGCAGAAACCTTTGACTGGTTAAAGGAAGCGATAAACGGTGTTTCTGATGTTGTTAATGAATTACTGGAATAATCTGTGTTGCAGACATCGGTGCTGAGACGTGAGATGAATAAATGATGGTTTAACCGCTTCATCCTTGCCTTCTTCCCGTCCAATCTCCAAGGCAATCGAAAAGAACGCAGCCATGAGGCATTAGGATTTTCCAGAAAGTAAGCACAAGCGTGAGTTTTTAAGTTAATAAGTTTTTGAGTTTGCCAAGTATATACTTCCGTTTTTTGTGCCGTGTAAGCAATTTGCAGGATTAGCTTTACAATTTGCTACAAAATTTTTAACTTGTGCTTGCACAAGTAGAAGTTTCTCAGACGAGCTGAGCGCAAGCATTGGCTGCGCCTCAGGAAATTACAAATGAATTTGCATTTCCGTTCGGCTTGCACAAACTTTGTACAGAATTTCTCCGTGTTTCGCCTCGTCAAGCTGTCTTATGATGCAATAAACGATAAAATAGACCTTTTCAGCAAGAAATCGGGTGGTTTTCTTTGTTATTTATTCGGTAATCACTATTTTTGCGAAAACGAAACCTCGAACGGAGGACTTGCCTATGAAATCAAGAACGGAAATATTGCAGTTGCTCAGCCAATACAAACCTACTGCTGTGAGCAAGTATGGGTTGACACGTATCGGCATATTCGGGTCTGTTGCACGTGGTGAACAGACGGCCGATAGCGATGTGGACGTTTGCTACGAGGGACAAGCACCATCACTGCTCACGCTCGACCTTATGCAAAACGATCTGGAGAAGCTCTTCGGCTGCCCCGTCGACATGGTGCGTGTACGTAATAATATGAATAGTCTGCTCAAGCAACGAATACAACGGGAGGGCATCTATGTTTGATAAAGAGATAACGCTGGACAGCCTGACAAAAATCCGCAACGTGATTGATACCATCATAGAACGTACTTCTGTGGTGAGCGATCCGAATGAGTTTCTTTGCTCGCCAGACGGAATGATGCGACTGGATGCTATTTGCATGAATCTCATAGCCTTGGGCGAGGCCGTAAAAGGGTTGAACAAACAGACGCACGGCGAACTATTGCAGCAATATCCCGAGATATATTGGAGCGGAGTGATGCGTATGCGCGATAAGATTGCTCATCATTATTTTGAGATAGATACGGATGTGGTGTTTCGTACCATAGAGGAGGATATCCCTCAGATGGCAATTGTTGTAGATAGGATGATAGGCGACATGACGCCTGCTTGAGTTTACTCCCGTCACAACGGATATGCTCAATAGCGTAGCCCTCGGCCTAGTCCGAGAATCCGCCTATCTGATTCAGGGTTGCGCCCCGAGAAAATAGCACAAAATCCTGAAGGTTTTCTAAGAATAGGCGTAGGCGTACTTCGAAGGCCTTGCGAGTTTTGCGGCATATATAAACAAAGATAAAGCTTTGGGGCAACATATGTATTGTTGCTGAAAATAAAGCAAGATTCACTTGGTCAAGTCCTGCGTTTGATGTAATTTTGCAGACGAAATGAAGAAGGTCCTACTCTATACCATCGGAATACTGCTGACAGCAGCAGTCATCGGCACATCGGCCTATATGGCCTATCTGCAGAAGATGAGCAACACGCTCCACCTCGACGCATGGCACACCGTAGAGGGACATGGCACCAATGACACCGTCCGCCGCGACGATATGCTGCTGCGCCAAGTGCATATACACTACGAGGGCGACACGGCCATCGTCACGGGAGCCTACTCGGGAAGCGGTCTCAACGTCGGCGTACAGGGAGCACAGGTGAACGTGAGCACCAGCAGCATATACCCCACCGAGTATACCTTGAGCGGAGCAAGCGAAAAGGGTAGCCTGCGCATACAGGGGGCAGCACCGCAGACCATCATCCTCAATGGCGTAGAGCTGGCAAGCACCGAGGGCGCCGCCATCAACGTGCAGAGTCCGGCCAAGACACTGCTCCTGCTGGCATCCGGAAGCACCAATCGCCTTGCCGACCATATCCTGCGCACCGACACCATAGAGGAGTCGGACGCATGCCTCTTCACCCAAGGCGACCTGCGCATCAACGGTAGCGGAAGCCTTATCATTGAGGGACGCCATGCCCATGCCATCGCATCGGAAGGAAACATCACATTGGACAACGGACACATCACGGTGCCCCACGCCGTGAAAGATGGCCTGCACGCCAAGTTCGACTACGAGATGAAAGGCGGCACGGTGGAGCTGCCCCACTTCGGCACTCCCCTACCCGGCATCCTCCCCAAGCGTGCCGACGGCATAGAAGGCAAGCGCGACGTGCGCATCTTTGGGGGCGACATCAGCATCCGTCACCATGGTGAGCGCGGACGCGGTATCACGGCAGGCCGCTCGCTCGAGATACATGGCGGCAACATCGACGTGGAGACTACAGGCGACGGCATCATGCGCATCAAGAAGACAGGCGAGGTGGATGCCTCATCGGCTGCCTGCCTCAAGAGCGACGGCAACATCTACATCAGCCGTGGCAACCTCAACCTCACAGCCCGCGGCAAGGGTGGCAAGTGCATCAATGCCGACAGCACCCTCACGCTCGGCATCGCTCACGACGATAACACCCATCTGCACATCGCCATGCTCACCGAGGGCGCCCAAGTGGAACGCGAAGAGGGCAGTGCCAAGGCAATCAAGGCCGACGGCGACATCTACCTCCATAGCGGCACATTCCATGTCACTACACGAGCCTATGGAGCCGAGGGCGTAGAGAGCAAGAGCAACATATATATAAATAATGGTATACTCCACATCACTGCTCGCGACGATGCTATGAACACCACGGGGCGCATCGTCATCAACGGTGGCGACATCACCGCCATCTCTACTGGCAATGACGCGCTCGACAGCAACTACCGTGGCTATGGAGCCTACACACAGACAGGCGGATGCATGGCTGCACTGAGCCTTGCGGGCGACCCCGAAGAGGGCATCGACTGCGACCAGTCGTCCCTGGCCATCAGTGGAGGCACCCTGTTCACTGCCGGCGGCAGCATGGGCGGACACGTGAGCATGCCCAATGAACGCACAGCCAAGCAGCCCGTGGCCCTGCTCGAAGGCTTCACCCTCAGCGAAGGCGAACAGCTCACACTGTATCGTGCCGACAGCCTGCTATTCAGCTACCGTATGCCCGGCACCGTACGCCGCAGCTACAGCCTCATCAGCACACCCGCCCTAAGTATAGGCAACGACTATCAGGTGACTTTAGGCGACATGCAACTGGCCACTTTCACACAGTCGGCCTCTATCCAACACGTAGAGAACAGCCAGCCCGAGGAGCCCATGCGCCCACCCTTCGGCGAAGGCGGTTTCCCGCCGCCACCACCTTTCGGTGGCCCCGATGGTCCCATGCAGGGTCCTCCTCCACCCTTCGGAGAGGGTGATTTTCCCCCACCACCTTTCGGAGGCGACGGACCTATGCCTCCGCGAGACGGACAGCCTTTCAGCAACGAACAGATGCCCCCACCTCCACCCGGTGCGATATCCATGGGCGGAAGCTTCCAATGGGAGATGATGATACGTATGAACAATTGGGCTGTAAATGTGCTGCAATAGCAAAAAATAAAGACAAGAGACACCGTCCCTTGTCTTTATTTTTTACTATTGTTTCCTAAGTAAAGGTAAGCATTCGACGAAATACCCCTAAAAACAACAACTGCTGCAACTACAATTA
>CAZMZC010000081.1:0-11279 GCA_964570685.1 uncultured Bacteroidaceae bacterium
ACAAGTGACAATTACTACCATCCGGCAAGCTTCTAATTGTCAATTGTGATTTGTCGTTATCAACTCTGTTGATTTTGCTGCAAAATAAGTCATAGTTGAAATAGCGATGTCCCTATACGTATAGGAGGGACACACGAATATACTTACTCCTAATTTAACATTTTTTATGGGAAAACGAACAGAAAACCTATCACCACTGGGCAAGTTGGTGGCAGCCGAGGTCAGTCGGTGCGGCCTCACGGTAAAAGACCTGTGTGCCATCGCACACATCAGCGGTGTTACCTACTACAAGCTCCTTTTCGGAAAGACCTCATGACGAGTGTCCACATGCGCCTGTTGAGCTGTTTGGAACAGTACCAGACAGCGGAAGAAACACGTACTTTCATATTACGCTATATCAATGCGCTACGTGAGAATATGGATAGCGATGCTTTATCTCATATTTTTCGCTAACTGCCAGAAATTGAAGGCATAAGTAAAGGGGTGATTTACAATGCCATCATGTATGATTGTTGTATCGGATGGGGCAAACACGGCTACAACATGACGTTTGTCGATACGTTCGAGACTCACGACAGACAAAGTATGCGAGCTATCTGAGGCATCGGAAAGGATAGTGCCTCTTTGGATAAACAGTCGGTCAGTATCCAATGTATCAACGATGTAACCGTTGGGAGTAAAACAGGAACTCCTTATATGAATCATTGTAGTAGGGCGCAATGCATCAAGGCAGAAATACAATGCAGTGAACATCAAGGCGCAAACGACATAAACGCCGTAGCGCAGAATGAAACGATATATAAAATTGGTCTTGTTCATAGGTTATTCGGCCAGCTCCAACTGGTTCTTTATGAGTTCATAATAGTATCCTCGTTGCGCAACAAGTTCATCGTGCATACCACTTTCTACGACCTTGCCATGACGCAGCACAATGATATTGTCGGCATTGCGAACGGTAGACAAACGATGGGCAATGACAAGAATGGTCTTTCTATGAAATGCGGCATGTATGTTGTCGGTGATATGCTTCTCATTCTCTGCATCGAGCGAACTTGTTGCCTCATCAAGCATTAGGTAGTGAGGCTGTTTGTAAATGGCACGAGCAATCATCACCCGTTGGCGTTCACCGCCACTGATACCGATACCATTAGCTCCAATTTTAGTATTTACCCCTAAAGGAAGCTTGTCGATATAATCCGTGAGACAAGCATCGTCTATGGCTTTGTGCAGACGTTGCTCATCAAGCGGACTATCAAGTATGATGTTCTGCTGTATAGTGTCAGAGAAGACGAAATTGTCTTGCATAACTAAGCCTGTATGTTTTCGTACCGAATGTGCACTGTACTCGGTCAGCATGTAGTTGCCCCATGTAATAAAGCCTTTCGATGGTGCATAAAACTTCATCAGGAGTTTCAGCAAAGTTGTCTTTCCACTGCCACTTTCACCAACTATTGCTGTCATCTTGCCAGCGGGAATATCTATGTCAATGTCATCGAGGGCTGGGATTTCCTTACCAGGATAGTAATAGGTTACTCCCCGTAGTGCAATATCCTGTGGTGCATGTGAGGGTAATTCTCGCAATGCTTCATTGTCTTCGTCATCACTTAGGTTGACCTCGTCGGAGCGTTCCATGCTTATTCGGGCATCCTGCACCTGCTGGATAAATGATGTTAATTGCGACAATGGGCCGCCTACCTGCCCTATAATACTTGATATACTCATCATCATACCTAAGGTAAGGGCGCCCTCAACAACCTCAGAAGCAATCCAGTAGGTGATAAGGATATCGCGCAGTTGATTCATTAGGGCAAACCCTGTATTCTGTATCTGGCCAAGGCGAAGGCTTTTCTGTCCCATGCGATAGAGCTCCTCCTGCATAGATTTCCATTCGTTGACTTTGTAGTCTTCATAAGTGTTGAGCTTGATGTCTACAATGCCACTCATCAGTTCGTATATCTTGTTTTGATTCTTCGCACCGAGTTGAAAATATTCGAAATCAATACTCTTACGTAACTTAAAGAAGTGGCGTATCCACATGATGGAAGCAAAAGTCAGCAGGAGGTATACTAATAATATCTTCAGACTGTATACACCAATAATCACCAAAAGGATGCTTGCGGAACAGAGAGAAAACAGAGTCTGTATACTTGATTGGGTAGTAAATTGCATCAAGCGCCCATGGTCTCCTATGCGTTGCTGATAATCACCCACGCTCTTCGTCTCAAAGAAACTCATGGGCAGCCGAAGCAGCTTACTGAGATAATCTTCCAGCACATTGATGTTTAGCCGTGTCCCCATGTGGAGTGAAATCCACTCGCTGATCTTGCCCATTGTAAATGAACCGACAAACATGATAATCTGGGCCAATAACAATGCTTGTATGATATGGATATCGCGCATCCCGATACCATAATCGACCAATGTTTGTGTAATCAATGGCCCCAGCAGCGAAAAGGCTATGCCCGAGAACAGGCCGAAAGCCAATTGCCCCAGTTCATGACGGAAGGGCAACACATATTTACGGGCAAAGGCCATCACACTATGCTCTTCAATGATGGATTCACGGGCATAAAAAGCATCAGTAGGTTCGGAAATGACGACAATGCCTTTATTGCCACTGAGCCAGAAGCGGGCAAAATCCTTTTCCGTAAATACCTGCATGCCACAAGCAGGATTGGCAATATGGTATACCCAAGTACGACGCAGATAATTGTACTTTACTTTGCGCAGCACCACAAAATGATTCTGCTCCCAATGAAGTATCGCAGCTTGAGGATTGATACTACGCAGCTCCTCTATGGAGAGTTCAAATGTGGCTGAGCGCATCCCGATTTCTGTCAAAGCTTTGCGTATGCCCGCAACACTTACACCTTCACGATTGATTTGGCACTGGGCACGAAAATAGGATAGCGGATATTCTCTGCCAAAATGATCGGCAACCATACGGGCGCAAGCTGGTCCGCAGTCTATACTGTCAAATTGATGTGTAAATTTCATCCTACAAAGATATGCCTATCCTTCCATACCTGAGGGTGCATAAATGAGACAATTATAGGACAACCACAAGACAAAAATGAGACAAAGGCAGGACAAGAACAAAACATTTAGTCTGTATATACTTCTTAAAACAACGATTTCATCGGTGGTTTTCCGTTATAAACCAAAAGGCAGACCCAAGAGAGTCTGCCTTTTGGTTTTTGTTGTCAACAACAGCGGTTTAGTCCTTCATCTTGGCCTTGAGGAACTCGCGGTTGAGGCGGGCGATGTTGCTGATAGAAACGCACTTGGGGCACTCGGCCTCGCAGGCACGGGTGTTGGTGCAGTTACCGAAGCCGAGCTCATCCATACGGGCGAGCATAGCCTTGGCACGGCGGGCTGCCTCAACCTTACCCTGAGGAAGGAGGGCGAGCTGGCTCACCTTGGCCGATACGAAGAGCATGGCCGAGCCGTTCTTACAAGCAGCTACGCAAGCACCGCAACCGATACATGCGGCAGCGTCCATAGCCTCGTCGGCGATGGGCTTGGCGATGGGAATTGCGTTGGCATCGGGGATACCACCGGTGTTCACCGACACGTAACCGCCAGCCTGCATGATCTTGTCGTAGGCAGAGCGGTCGACCATCAAGTCGCGGATAACGGGGAAGCCAGCCGAGCGCCAGGGCTCTACGGTGATGGTGTCACCATCCTTGAAGCGGCGCATGTACATCTGGCAGGTGGTGGCACCTGTAGCGGGACCGTGGGGGTGACCATTGATGTAGAGTGAGCACATACCGCAGATACCTTCACGACAGTCGTGGTCGAAGGCAATGGGTTCCTTGTTCTCGTTGACCAACTGCTCGTTGAGGATGTCGAGCATTTCGAGGAAAGAGGTATCGCCGGGGATATCTTTCATCTGGTAGGTTTCAAATGCGCCCTTCTCCTTAGGACCTCTCTGGCGCCAAACCTTAAGTGTGAAACTTATATTCTTGTCCATATTGATTTCATTTGGAGACCCACCCTAACCCTCCCTGTGAGGGAGGGAACTCAGACATCGCTGAGGGTAAGTCATTTTATTACTTATTTTATTCTTTGGGGCCTGTCCCCTCCCTCACAGGGAGGGAAGGGGAGGGTCTCCTTATTAAGATTTGTAGTTACGTGTCTGTACCTTGATGTACTCGTAGTTGAGCGGCTCCTTGAGGAGTTCGGGCTTCTTGCCTTCACCCTCGTACTTCCAGCAAGCAACGTATGAGAACTCATCGTCGCGGCGCATAGCCTCGCCCTCGGGAGTCTGGTACTCTTCACGGAAGTGGCCACCGCATGACTCTTCGCGGTTGAGCGCGTCGTAAGCCATGAGCTTGCCTGTCTCGATGAAGTCCCAAAGACGGAGTGCCTTCTCCAGCTCGATGTTGAGTGAGTTGGCCTCGCCGGGGATGCGGAGGTCGCTCCAGAATACCTTCTCCAGTGCAGTGATCTTCTCGATAGCACTCTTGAGCGACGCATCGGTACGGGCCATACCCACGAAGTCCCACATAATGTGGCCAAGCTCCTTGTGGATAGAGTCTACAGAGCGTGTACCCTTGATAGCCATGAGCTTGTCGATCTTGGCCTGTACTTCCTTCTCGGCCTTCTCGAACTCGGGCAGGTCGGTAGAGAAGCGGGGCACCTGAATCTGGTCGCTGAGGTAGTTCTGAATAGTATAGGGGAGCACGAAGTAACCGTCGGCAAGACCCTGCATGAGGGCAGAGGCACCGAGGCGGTTGGCACCGTGGTCAGAGAAGTTGGCCTCACCGATGGCAAACAAGCCGGGGATAGAGGTCTGCAACTCGTAGTCAACCCAGATACCACCCATGGTGTAGTGGATGGCGGGGAAGATCATCATAGGAGTCTTGTAGGGGTTCTCGTCGGTAATCTCCTCGTACATGTCGAAGAGGTTGCCGTAGCGGGCACGTACTACATCCTCGCCGAGACGCTCGATGGCGTACTTGAAGTCGAGGAATACGGCCAAGCCTGTATTGTTCACACCGAAACCGGCATCGCAACGCTCCTTGGCAGCACGTGAAGCCACGTCGCGAGGAACGAGGTTACCGAAGGCGGGATAGCGGCGCTCGAGGTAGAAGTCGCGGTCCTCATCGGGGATGTCGGTCGGCTTCTTGGTACCAGCCTGCAGGGCCTTGGCATCTTCGAGCTTCTTGGGCACCCAGATGCGGCCGTCGTTACGGAGCGACTCAGACATCAAAGTCAGCTTAGACTGCTTGTCGCCGTGTACGGGGATACAGGTGGGGTGAATCTGTGCGAAAGCGGGGTTGGCAAAGTAGGCACCCTTGCGGTAGCACTGCATGGCAGCCGAACCGTTGCTACCCATAGCGTTGGTAGAGAGGAAGAAGGCGTTACCATAACCGCCGGTACCGATAACTACGGCATGGGCAGAGAAACGCTCGATCTTACCTGTCACGAGGTTACGTGCGATGATACCACGTGCACGGCCATCGATGATAACGAGGTCGAGCATCTCGTAGCGGGTGTAGAGCTCTACGTTGCCCAGCTCTACCTGACGGCTCAGAGCAGAGTAAGCACCGAGGAGGAGCTGCTGACCGGTTTGGCCGCGGGCATAGAACGTACGGGATACCTGAGCACCACCGAATGAACGGTTGTCGAGCAAGCCACCGTATTCGCGAGCGAAGGGTACACCCTGTGCTACGCACTGGTCGATGATAGCGTTTGATACCTCGGCCAGACGGTAAACGTTGGCCTCACGGGCACGGTAGTCGCCACCCTTGATAGTATCGTAGAAGAGACGGTATACCGAGTCGCCGTCGTTCTGATAGTTCTTAGCAGCATTGATACCGCCCTGTGCAGCGATAGAGTGTGCACGGCGCGGAGAGTCCTGGATGCAGAAGTTCTTCACCTTGAAGCCCATAGCGCCGAGCGAAGCGGCAGCCGAGGCTCCAGCCAGACCTGTACCCACAACGATAACATCGAGCTTACGCTTGTTGGCGGGGTTCACCAACTTCTGATGTGCCTTGTAATTGGTCCATTTTTCTGCCAATGGGCCTTCAGGAATTTTTGAATCTATTGTAGCCATAGTAATATGATTTTATCAGATTAGAGTGAAAGATATTTAGCAAGCAATTCGGGATTGAAATAGAAATACCATGGTACTGCAGCAAAACCGACTACAATAATGGTGGTGTAAATGTTGCTGATGCACTCGAGACGCTTGAGCCAGTTCTTACCATTCCATCCGATGGTGTGCAATGCGCTCCAGAATCCGTGAGTGAGATGGAACCAAATGGCAATCAACCATACAGTGTAAAGAATGACTCTCCACAAATGAGAGAAATTGATAGCGAGAAGTGCTGCACCATTAGTTGGAGCAATCTCCGTACCATTATACACCATAGCAGCATGTCCGCCAACGATTTCGGTCAACTGCATCTTTGACCAGAAGTCTGCCAAGTGAAGCACGAGGAAACCAATCACGATGATACCCAGCACGAGCATGTTCTGTGATGCCCACTCTACACCCTTAGGCTTAGCAGTAACAGCATAACGCTGGTTACCGCGAGCCTTGCGATTCTGAATCTGCAGAATGAAGGCATACACAATGTGAATAACTACGAGAGCTGCCAAACCTACAGTAGCCACCAGGGCATACCAGTTCGCTCCCAAAAACTCACACACCATGTTGTACCCTTCGCCTGAGAAGAGCGCAACAGCGTTCATCGCCATGTGAAACGTCAGGAAGAGGATGAGACCCAATCCAGAGATACTCATCACTAACTTTCTTCCGATTGATGAATTAATTAACCACATAAATGTTTTGTTTTTAATGAATTAAGTTATTAATAATTGTTTATAGTTATCGATTCTTCGCAAATTTAGTTAAAAAGATGCAATAAACAAGACGAAAACCGAAGTTTTTCCGCTTTTTCGCTCTAACGATGCTTTTGGGCACTATTATTCAGGCAAAACAGCCTATGGCTTCACCTCACCCTCAGCTCCCAAAAGGCCACAGCAGCTGCAGCAGCCACATTGAGCGAGTCCACCCCATGCGCCATAGGGATACGCACCACGTAGTCTGCAGCAGTGATGACTTCGTGGGCCAGTCCGTCGCCTTCGGTACCCATGATAATGGCCATCTTGAGAACCTCCTTCAAGGGAGCGTAATCAATGGACACAGAATCGTCGGTCAAGGCCATAGCGGCAGTGACGAAGCCTTCGGCATGCAGCTGCCCTTCAATATAGTCAATCCAGGTCCAGGGCACAAGAAATACAGAGCCCATTGACACACGCACGGCACGGCGGTTGAGCGGGTCGCACGAGGTGCGTGTGAGCAGCACGGCATCGATGCCCAATGCTGCTGCCGAGCGGAATATGGCACCGATGTTTGTCGTGTCGGTCACTCCATCAATGACTACTACGCGCCGTGCATTCTTCACCACATCGGCCACACAGGGTGCTGTGGGTCGGTGCATAGCGCAGAGTACTCCGCGTGTCAAAGTGTAGCCGGTGAGTGCAGCCAGCAATTCGCGACTGCCTGTATAAACGGGAATATCGGGACAACGAGCAATGATGTCGGCCGCATCGCCTGTGATATGTCGCTCTTCACACAACAAGGCCAATGGCTCATAGCCTGCATCGAGGGCCACGCGGATTACCTTGGGACTCTCGGCAATGAAGATTCCCTTGTCGGGCTCGATATCGCGGCGCAACTGCGCCTCAGTCAGCGTGCTGAACACCTCCACACCCGAATGTGTGAGCGATTCAATATGGATTATGGGCATAGTGTATCGTCTTTTTATAGGTTACGGGGGGTAAATATACGAATTTATTTGCACAATATCTTTTTTCGCTCCTATAATAACTCAATAAATTCACTCGATAAAAATACAAGTTAGCTTGCTTTTTCTCTCGTCTTGCACTAATTTTGTCCCCAAATGATAAACGAACGATTCAAACATACAGCCCTCGTGCTTGAGGGAGGCGGCATGCGCGGTGTATTCACGAGCGGCGTGCTCGATTGGATGACCGACCACGCCATTACCTTTCCTTACCTTGTAGGCGTATCGGCAGGGTCAAGCAATGCTTTGTCGTTCGCTTCACACCAGCGAGGCCGTGCCAAATATACCTTTGCCGACCTGCAAGCCGAGCGCCACTATCTCGGGATGCGCAATCTTTGGCGCCACCGCAGTATTATGGATATGGACCTCCTCTACCGCGAACTTCCCGAGACATTGTGGCCCTACGACTATGAAGCCTACCGCACCAACCCCATGCGCGTGGAAAGTGTAGCTACCGACTGTCTCACAGGCGAAGCCGTCTATCTGGAGGAGAAGGAGGATGCAGAACGCATCATCGATATCGTACGTGCATCGAGCAGCTTACCCTTTGCTTGCCCTGTGGCTCATGTTGACGGCCAGCCCATGCTTGATGGCGGCATCGCCGACTCTATCCCCCTCGCCCACGCCTTGGAGCAGGGCTACGAGCATGCCGTCGTGGTGCTTACCCGTCATCGCGGCTACCGAAAGGAAGAGAAGCCGCTACGCATACCGCCCTTCATCTATAGCCGCTATCCAAAATTACGTGAAGCACTGCGTACCCGAGGAGTACGTTACAATGCACAGCTTACATGGATAGAACAGTTGGAGGAGGAAGGACGCATCACCGTCATTCGCCCTGACCATCCTGTAAACGTGGCTCGCATCGAGACCGACATGGACAAGATGAACGCACTATATCGCCACGGATTCGAAATGGCCGAAAAAGCATTGATATGACAGAAACGCCCATTTCATCGGATAAATCGGCTTGAATTAAGCCTCTAATGTGAAATATAATCCAATCACATAACCCAAGCATACTATGAAAAGAATCGTCACCCTCCTTCTCATTGCCCTATTGGGACAATGGACGTATGCCAAGGAATTCAAGGTGAGAGGTCCGCAGGGCGGACTCGCCATGACACTGACCCTACCCGACGGATTTGACACCGAGACGGACAACTGTCCGCTGGTAATCCTTATGCACGGCATATTTTCGAGCAAGAACTTCACTCCCATGCCCACGATAGCCAAGCAGCTCGCCAAGGAGGGCATCGCCTCTATCCGATTCAACTTTGGTGGCCATTGGAGCAGCGAGGGGAAGATGGAGCTGATGACCATAGAGAAGGAGATTGCCGATGCGCTGGCCATGTGGGAGTATGCCTGCTCGTTGCCCTACGTGAGCAAGATAGGCCTGTTGGGCCATTCGCAAGGAGGCGTGGTGGCATCGATGACTGCCGGGCGCATTGCAGCTATGGGCGACACCGCCAAACCGCTCTATGGGTTGGCGCTCCTTGCTCCGGCCTCGGTGCTCAAGAACGCTTGCCAGAACGGGGGACTATTTGACGCCAAGTTCAACCCTGCCGACCCACCCGAATATGTGCGTTGCTTCAAACTGATGAAGCTGGGGCGCGAGTATCTGCTGAGCACGCAACAGTTGGACATCTACGGCACAGCCGAGGCATACAGAGGCCCCGTCAGAATCATCCACGGCAGCAACGACAGGCTGGTGCCGATGTGGTGTAGCGAAGACTTCAAGAAGACCTACGGAGAGGCTGCCGAACTGCTTGTCGTAGACGGCGAAAACCACCGCCTGAGCAAGAAGACCAAGGAGGTGGCCAAGCTGGTGGTAGAGTTTTTCACGGATATCCGATAACGCACACTATTGGAGGAGGCTATGATATGAACCCGATTGAGACAACCCGACTGCGCATCCGCCCTTGGGCGGAGTCTGATGCCGAGATGCTCTTCAAGTATGCATCGGACCCTGACGTAGGACCTCGGGCAGGCTGGCCGCCCCATCAGTCGGTGGAAGAAAGTAGGGAGGTCATACGGAGTGTATTCTCCAACGACCACACCTGGGCTATAGAGCTGAAGGAGAATGGAGAGGTCATCGGGTGCATCGGGTATTATCCGTATGAGGAGAGCAACATCGGGATAGGCGAGATGGATGCGGAGCTGGGCTACTGGATTGCCAGACCCTATTGGAATCAGGGGCTATGCACCGAAGCGCTGCGCAGGATGATAGATTACTGCTTCAACACGAAGGGCTTCTACACCCTCTGGTGCGACTACTTCGTGGACAACCCAGCCTCGGGCCGTGTGATGGAGAAATGCGGTTTCCGCGATACCGGAGAGTTCAACTGGCTGAGCCACCTGTACCGTGGCGACGAGAGACCAGTGAAAGTAATGCGGCTGGATTATGCGTTGGAGGGTGGGGAATAACTTTATGGACGGAGACAAGCGATGAAACAAATAGCAAGGCTTGTCTAATCAGTTTGTAAGGCTCCAAACTCCAGTTTGTGCAGTTCCAAACTTCAGTTTGTAGCCTTACAAACTCGAGTTTTTGCTTGATAAAACTGCCGTTTGGATATAGGTAAATTAATCCAAACGGCTTCTTGCGATCAAAAATGCTTTAACTGAAGATTGCAATTACCACTGGTAGTCCTCTTCATAGCTATCGAACGCCACCTCTTGCCCAGCCCCACACTCGGCCACAACAGTGCGGATAATCTCCTGCTCGGCAGGTGTGATGGGGCGTTTTCCCTTGCGCATATCGTAGTAGGCATTGCGTCCGAAGTGCGCAATCAGCTTGTGTGCCACCATTTCCGACACGTTTACCGGCAACGACCGTATCATCCGCACGAATCCACGCGCATACTGCACCTTCTCGGCAGCGCGGTACAAGGGGCATTCGCCCTCCATCTGTGCAAGGTATGCAGGACTTACAATGCTCCACCTCTGCACCTCGGCTGGCATCATCTTCGTAGCTGCATAGCGTAGGCAAGTAGCCGCCTTCGGGCAGTCGCCCTTGATGCAAAGGGTAAAGTTATTGGGGACTGTGACTTGCTGTTTCATATTGTGTAAATTCTTTGGGGTTATACTTTTAGTAGCCATTTATGGATGGGGACAACTTCAATTCTCAGACCGTCCTGCTCTATCACAGACTCTTCGTGACGAGTAATGATGAAAGCTTTCGCCACATCAAAAACCGAGGCCAACTTGACAAGCGCTCTTACCTCCCGATCTCGAGTGATAGAATCGCTGATGCTATAAGAAACCTGTATAGCCATCTTTTCGTTCGGGACATAGAAATCCACCTCTATCCCTTTGTTGTAGAAATATACACCGTCCGACTCGTTCCCTCTATAGCGCTTGACGAGGTCTATGGCCACAATATTCTCAAGTAACTGAGGTTCTGCTTCAATGGAAAAGTCGCGTGCGTTTGACCCCCGATGGCGAAGTTGCGTTGACCCCCGA
>CAZMZC010000082.1:0-10755 GCA_964570685.1 uncultured Bacteroidaceae bacterium
TTAACAATGAAGATTTTGTCCTTGTCTATATGTTGTGGTACTTGGTAGCTCATAATGTAGATATAAACTTCTTCAATTCTTCACCAATTACATCCAATTCATTGACAGCCGTCTTTTTGCCAGTAGCGTCATATCCTATATTTTCAGCAATAGCCATAAAGATAGGATAATCCACTAATTCCCTTTGCTTTGCCAGTTGGTATTCTTCGGTTAAGCGATTCTTGAGTTCATCAATCTTGCTTGCATATTCTGCTAGCAAATCAGTGTTCCAAGTTTTGTATTCCTCTGTTTTCTTTGCATCAGTAGCAGAAATCCTTTGCTTACCTTTTATTTCCTCTGCCTTCTCTTTTTGTTTTAGCTTGATTTCTCTATCCCAAGTTTGGCGCTGCGCTAAATAACAATTGTCATTGAGAAGTCTACTTTCAATGGATTTCTTTGTATTTACAAGAGACTCTGATTCAGCCTTCGTCCACTTCTTCAAGAAAAGCACAGAACTTTTCACGCCTGCGCCATTTGCCATAAATGCTGTTTGAGGCATACTGACAACAGCGACAATGCGGAACCAATCTTCAATTTGAGTTCTCACATATTGCATACTGCTATTAGTCAAAATGCCATCAGGTAGAACAATGGCAAGATATCCACCTTCTTTCAAGAACTTATAGTCTTGCTCTATAAAAAGCACCTCTGTACTTTGTCCATCGCGAGTATTTTGAGGAGGTGCAGCAACCGCCAACCAATCTTCATCCTTTTTACCTAATTGGTAGGTCTTCAAATATGCTTGTTCGCTTTGGCGCACGGTACTACCAAATGGCGGGTTTGTGATGATGAAATCAAATGTCCCGTATTTGAATCCCTGGTTATTTGTCTTCTCGATGATAGTTTCATCAGACACAAGACCATCAGAAGTTATAACATTGGTATGGCCATCATCGTGAATAATCATATTCATCTTGGCCGCACGTGAGATTTGCTCGCTAATCTCTATCCCATAGAGATTTTTCTCTGCGAAATCGTGCCAATACTTGAACCATCTGTCGTGCTGCCTGACATCTCTTGAGTAGTTAGGATATAATTCTGTAGCTTGATTTCTAACTTTATTCAATGCATAGAGCAAAAATCCACCACTACCACATGATGTATCAAGTACTTTTGAATCGTGCTCAATAGGAAGTACATCAACAATAAACTTTACTATTTCGCGTGGAGTGAAGTATTGACCAAAATTGCCTCTAAAGAAAGAACCCATAAAAGTCTCGAAGGCACGACCTTTACTATCAAGGTCGGTCTCTCCGAGATTCACGCTTTCAAGATAGCCTACAACTGTACGTATCTTTTCTGGTGTCAAGCGGATGTTGTCACGAAAAACCTCTTTATCCTTTTTGCGTCCCTCCTCATACAATGCCATTACTCGCTTGTAAAGATTGTCATTTTCTATTTTGCGTCTTTTAGCTTCATCCTTTTCCTCATCTTTAGAAACTGTGATGATTTGGAAATCATAAGGTTCGCCCATTCTTCTCGGCTTACGTTCATCCCATATCTTGCAGAAGATGAGTTTATCCAATTCATCAAACGCTTCTGAAGGATTAAGCTGTCCACCAGCCCAAAGCGCTTCATGTGCTTGCTTAAATCTTCTTGTTAAGTCTGATTGGTCTATAATGGATAGATCGAAAAAACGTTGCTTGCCCGCTTCTTCAGGTAAATATTGCGCTTCATAGACATACTTATATGAAGCCACACTCTTAACTCCGAACTGTGGAATATCGGGTAATTGGTTTCTGGTATTTTGAGTCTTGTCTACTTCGAAATAATCAGACTTAATGCCTGATGTAACCCAAACATACTTTACATCACCAGGTAAAGCAAAAGCATAGCTGTATGCTTGTTCTATGGCTTGCTGATATTCCGCTTCGCTAACTTCTTGTTTTTTGCATTCAACCAAAATATGTGGTCTCATACACATTGCATCATCGTAGACAACAATATCTGCTTCCTTAACTTCGCTTCCCATAGTAACAGGAACGAATTGTTTTATACGATTAACAGGGTAATTATAGTCGATTATAAGACGCAGGAAAGTCTCCGCTTGTACCTTCTCCTCAGGATTGTTATAATTACGTTCTTTCTTTTGATGTACGTATGTGATACGAGACATATCGTCATTAAAAGAAATGATGCCCTTCTCTATTCCAATTTTTATATAGTCTTTCATACACTTATATCAGCATTAACTATTGTTTCGTAATAACGATTAGTTCTCTGGTATCAACATCCAGTACCTTTGCAATATTTACCAGCATCTCCAACGATGGCTGCATCTTGTTTGAGCACCATTTGGAAACTGTTGAAGGGTCTTTGCCAAGCTGTTCGGCAAGCCACTTGCCAGTCTTCTTTTGTTCAACCAATACTACTTTAAGTCTATTTAAGTCTTTCATCATTTACACATTTTATTGGCGTATACCGCAAATTTAGTGATAATATGCGAAACTGCGACTTTCGTTAGCAACTTTTTTATCGTATAAATTGTAATTTTTATAATTCAGGAATGAAAATTCCGATAGTTCATATGATTATTCGGAGCATAAAACTTGTACATATAGCGAATGTATTTGCAATGTAAAAAACATCAAATCCACCCGACTTTGGAGGGTAGGATACCGATAGGTAGTTTTGGGACGCCGAAAACATTTCGGGTGCCCAAAACACAACTTGCTATTAGGTTAACTTCGTTGATTTTTCTCTCGCTCACGGGGTGTTATATGCAAGCATCTACACGCTCGCTTACTCGAAAAATTCGCTTGAACATAAATTTCCAGTGCCTGGAAATTATTCTATAGCAGCCCAGATTCTACTGAAAAGTTAGCATTGGTGCGTTGGTTATAGCACTTGTTGGTTGCTTGTTTATAACCAACAAGCAAAGCAAGCAATAAAGAATGAGTGCAATCATTAGTGATTGTAACAAGTAATACAATCATTCAACCCTGCAATCTATCAGGCTTACATTCGCTCAATCTTGCAATATGTCAATCACTCTTTCTGTAATTGGAATAGCGGTTTGTCTTCCAAAATACTACCAAATATGCAATCTAATGACACTTGAGGACACGTTATGCCGGGTTTGCAGAATGTATTATTTTTTGTTTTTACTTAGCATTCGTAAAGCGAATGTTTAATGTAAAAATGAAATAGTTATGGAGATTATCAGCATTGAGAAAAAGACCTTTGAGGAGCTTGTATCGCGCCTCGGGTAATTTGTTAAGCGAATGGATAGTATTAATCACAAGCGTAGCAGCAGGCGTATGAGCGATTGGATGGATAATCAAGATGTCTGTCAGGTGTTGAAGATTAGCCCTCGTACATTGCAAACGCTCAGGGATAGCGGTCGGTTGCCGCACTCTAAGATAAACAACCGCATATACTATCGTCCCGAGGATGTGGAGCGACTTATTACGGATTGTAATGATGTTTAACCTATAAATTCTATGCCTATGAGTAATGAAGTTGTCACGCACAAGCACGAGTGGGTACGCGGCCTATTCTCGGAACTTGATCGCATTGCCAAAGATGCCGCAACGATGGCAGATGAGAATCAACCGCTATTGGGTGGCGAACACTATTTGACTGATAGAGAATTGTCACAACGGCTAAAGATCAGTCGCCGAACTTTGCAGGACTATCGCAACAACGGTATCTTACCATATCGCCAACTGGGTGGGAAAATACTTTATAGAGAAAGCGATATTGAGAGAGTATTGCAAAGCTGCTATCGAGGCAAGTTCTGATTTTATACTCGATAGGGTGTAATAGTGGCTCAGCAACTGATAATTGTACCCGAAAGGGTATAAATCAGTTAAAAAGAATAGTCACGCAACACAATATTTATGCAGAGTTGGGAGCGAGCAGCCTTTGTCCCCAACTCTGTTTTTTCATAATAATAGCCACGGGGTAGGAATTGGTATATTTATAGTTTTCGCGCTTTACATTTTCATAAACCGAAAATAAAGAAAAACACCCGAAAAATACCGCTTTCGGGTGTTTTTCGGGTGTTAATTTCGCAAAACCTTGATTTCTAAGGTATTTTGTGGTGCCACCAGGAATCGAACCGGGGACACAAGGATTTTCAGTCCTTTGCTCTACCAACTGAGCTATGGCACCTTTCGTTTTTGCGAGTGCAAAGGTAGTACGTTTTTGTGAAACTGCAAAACAAATTGCGTTTTTTTTTACAATTACCGCAATTTTTCCACGTTTTCGCGGTTTTCGCCACCGCATTTTCTGGAATTTACGGGAGCAGCAAGAAAATAAATGGCATATCATCGCTTGTATTTCATATTTTATTTGTAATTTTGCACCGCAATCGGAAAGTAGCGCAGTTGGTAGCGCACTACGTTCGGGACGTAGGGGTCGGGCGTTCGAGTCGCCTCTTTCCGACGATGAGTGGTAACGATGATGAGGAATCGGGGTTATCACTCATTTATATTATATATCCGAGGAACTATGAGAAAGACACTTGCCACTATACTGTGCAGTATGGCTATATGCATCGCCGCGCAAGCACAACACCCCGCGGGTACAATGCGCCTGAGCAAGACCTCGAGCGGGCACTACGCATTCAGCGCACTGCTCAACAACAAGGTGCTGGCATCGGTAATGATAGAGTCGGGCATACACGCGATGCTCATTGACAGCGCCTACTACTTCAGCCACAAGCATGAGCTAAGCATCGCCGTGCAACCCGTAGACAGGAAACGAATGAATGGCACCATCAATCTCGGTGGTAACGTATACCGCATTACACATCTCGGCAAGGGGAGGCTGCCTATGGGTGGCACCACCTATGAGGGAGAAATCCTTGTACTTGCCAACTACAAGAACGACACTCCCGTCACCATCCCCATACACAAACTGCGAAATCCCCGCGAATGGTATACCCGCATAGTGATGCTCGACATCGACGGAGGCGAGATGCGGATGCTCACACACCGGGAGCTGAGAGGATGGCAAGGCGAGCGGCACAGGATGAACCGCAACACCTACAGGCGGATGCCTGCCATACGCACCACGATACGCTTCACGAATGACGGAGAAGCAGCGGAGCTGGAAGGCAACTTCAACATCGACTTAGGCAACCCTATGCTGCTATACCTGCTGGGCAACCGCCCCAAAGTGGCTGAACTGTTTGATTCGCACAGAGAGCTACCGCTCAGACCCCTCGGCTACAATGCCAACGGCAAGCCCTCGATGCAGGTATTCACCCCGGAGCAATGCTACATCCTTGGCGAAAACTTCACAGAGCCCACCGTATGCGTGACACACGAGTTCAAGCAGTTCACCTCCGAAGGGCTCATCGGGCTCGGGTTCCTGACACGCAACATCGTAGCCTTCGACTTCGACAATAATTACCTATACATAAAAGAGTAACCCGATTTGCTTGCTTTTTCGCCCGTTTATCCGTACCTTTACGGCACAAAAAACGGTAACACAATGAAAAGAGAGCTCGACCTTGCCGTGAGCAGCTACGGCAAGGTGAAACCACTGGCATACGATATGGTGCTACTCCCATGGGGCGCCACCGAGCCACACAACCTACACCTCCCCTACCTCACCGACTGCATACTAAGCCATGCCATCGCCGTAGATACCGCCCACAAGGCATTGGAGCAATATGGCCTGCGCTGCATGGTGATGCCCTATGTGACGGCAGGCTCGCAAAACCCTGGACAGCGTGAGCTGCCCTTCTGCATCCACTACCGTTATGAGACGCAGAAGGCCATCCTCACAGATATAGCATCATCGCTCTACGCTCAAGGGCACCGCCGCCTGCTCATCATCAACGGGCATGGGGGCAACTCCTTCAAGAGCATGATACGCGACCTCTCGATTGACTATCCCGACCTGCTCATCGCCTGCAGCGAATGGTACACCTTCGTGCCCAAGGCGGGATACTTTGACCAGCCGGGCGACCATGCCGACGAGGTGGAGACATCGGTCATGATGCACTATCACCCCGAGCTGGTAGACCTCAATGAGGCAGGTAGCGGTGCCTCGCGCACCTTCACCTCGCAGATGCTGCGCGATAAGGTGGCTTGGGTACCACGCCATTGGCAACAGGTAACAGACGACACAGGTATAGGCGACCCGCGCAGCGCCACCGCCGAGAAAGGCAAGCGCTATGCCGGAGCCGTAGTGGAGCGCTATGCACAGCTCGTCAAGGAACTGTGCGAAGGTATCGGGTACCGATAAACTCAAGAACTTATAAACTCATCAACTGAAAAAGAATACCATGTTTGACATTGCAATCATCGGCGGAGGCCCCGGAGGCTACGTAGCCGCAGAGAAAGCCGGCAAGAACGGTTTGAAGACCATCCTGTTTGAGAAGAAAGACCTTGGAGGCGTATGCCTCAACGAAGGCTGTATACCCACCAAGACGCTGCTCTACAGTGCCAAGCTATACGACCACACACGCGGTAGCGAGAAGTACGGAGTGCGCGTCGAGAGCGCCGAACTGGATTACAAGAAGATGACCGACCGCAAGACCAAGGTGATACGCAAGCTCGTGGCAGGCGTAGGGCTGAAGATGAAGAATGCCGGCGTGCAGGTTGTCAAGGCCGAAGCCATGATAGAGGGGCGCACCGCCGAGGGAGCCATCCGCATCAGTGCCGACGGCGAGACCTACGAGGCCAAGAACCTGCTTTTGTGTACCGGCTCGGAGACCTTCATACCCCCCATCCCCGGAATCGACCCGCAGGCCAACGATGCCATCGTCACCAACCGCGAGCTGCTAGCTATGAAAGAAGCCCCTTCGAGCTTAGTCATCATCGGCGGCGGTGTCATAGGCATGGAATTTGCCTCCCTATATAATAGTATAGGAATAGAAGTGCATGTGGTGGAGATGCTACCCGAGATATTGGGGGCACTCGACAAGGAAATCAGCGCCATGCTGCGTGCCCGCTACACGAAGAAGGGCGTACACTTCCACCTCTCGTGCAAGGTTACCGGCGTAGAGGAGCACAAGGTGACTTTCGTAGATGCCGAGGGCACCGAGCACATCATTGAGGGTGACAAGATTCTCGTGAGTGTAGGCCGCCGCCCCGTGACACAGGGCTTCGGGCTCGAGACACTGGGCGTAGAGCTTGAGCGTGGCGGTGTCAAGGTAGACAGACGCATGCGCACCAACGTCGAGGGCGTATACGCCGCAGGCGACATCACCGGCTTCTCCCTGCTGGCCCACACTGCAAGCCGCGAGGGCGAAGTGGCCGTCAATACCATCTGCGGCATAGAAGACGTCATGTGCTACGACGCCATCCCCGGCATCGTATACACCAATCCCGAGGTGGCAGGCGTAGGCCTCACCGAAGAGGAAGCACAGAAGCGCGGCATAGCCTACGACTGCCTGAAGCTCCCCATGGCCTACTCGGGCCGCTTCGTAGCCGAGAATGAGGGCGGCGAAGGAGTGTGCAAGGTAATCACCGACCAAGCCACCGGCCGCATACTGGGCGTACACATGCTGGGCAACCCATGCAGCGAAATCATCAGCAGTGCCTGCATAGCCATCGAGCAGGGCATGACCGTCCATGAGCTCGAGCGCGTGGTATTCCCCCACCCCACCGTATCAGAAATCCTCAAAGAAACCATTTTAATGTAGCGGGACGAAAAAATTTATCCTTTTTTGACACCTACTTATAGAAAAAAGCCGTTACTTTGCATATTCAAACAAAAAAAACATACACGATATGAACGAAACGACAGTACGCCCCGCAAGCGGTAAACTCGGTGTGATGTGCGTAGGTCTCGGCGCAGTGACCACCACCACCATCATAGGTACACTGATGGCACGCAAAGGGCTCACACAACCCATAGGTTCCTTTGCCTGCGACGGCATCATGCGCCTCGGCAAGGGTCACGACAAGGTATACAAGGAGGTCAAGGACATCATCCCCGTAGCCTCGCTCGACGACATCGTATTCGGCGCGTGGGACATCTATGAAGACGACGCCTACGAAGCCGCCATCAAGGCCGACGTGCTCAAGCAGCGCGACATCGACCCCGTGGCCGACGAACTTCACGCCATCAAGCCCTACAAGGCTCTGTATGAGAAGGAGTATGCCACTAATATCGACGGCCCCAACGTGAAGACCGGCACACTGAAGGAGCGCACCGATGCACTGCGCGAAGACATACGCACCTTCAAGGCCCAGCACCAGTGCGACCGCGTAGTGGTAATCTGGATTGCCAGCACCGAGAAGTATGTAGCCCGCAATGCCGAGGCACACGACACGCTGGCAGGCTTCGAACAAGCCCTCGAAGCAGGCGACACCACCGTGATAGCCCCCTCCATGTGCTACGCCTATGCCGCCATGCGCGAAGGCTGCCCCTTCGTGATGGGTGCCCCCAACCTCTGTGTAGATATGCCCGCCATGTGGCAGCTCGCCGAAGAGTGTCAGGTACCCATTGCCGGTAAGGACTTCAAGAGCGGACAGACGATGATGAAAACCGTGCTCGCACCCGCCTTCTTCACCCGCCAGCTCGGCGTACACGGATGGTTCTCGACCAATATCTTAGGTAACCGCGACGGCATCGTGCTCGACAATCCCGAGAACTTCGAGACCAAGCGCCGCAGTAAGATGAGCGCCGTAGAGAACATCCTCGATGCCGATGTATACCCCGACCTCTACAGCGACATCTATCACAAGGTGCGCATCAACTACTACCCCCCTCGCGGCGACGAGAAAGAGGCGTGGGACAACATCGACCTCTTCGGCTGGATGGGCTACCCCATGACCATCAAGGTCAACTTCCTCTGCCGCGACTCCATCCTTGCCGCCCCCTTAGCCCTCGACCTCGTGCTCTTCTCCGACGTAGCCCTGCGTGCAGGTCTCTCAGGCATACAGGAGTGGCTCTCATTCTACTGCAAGGCCCCTATGCACAAAGACGGTGACAAGCCCGTACACGACCTCTTCAAGCAATTTGCCATGCTCAAGAACAAGGTACGTGAACTCGGAGGTTACGAAGCCGACCAGGAGTTGGATTAACCAAGTCCCAACGCATACACAGACAACAATAGGGCACCCCTGCGAGGGTGCCCTATTGTTATATACGCGTATACTGCGGCGATTCCTTACAGGCCGAAAGCTTCGCGCACTTTGTCTACGTAGTCGAGCTTTTCCCAAGTGAAGAGCTCTACGGTGACGTCTTTCTCGCCTTCGTAGCGTGAACTGAAGTGCTTGGTCACTACTTGTGGTTTGCGGCCCATGTGTCCGTAGGCAGCAGTCTCGGTGTAGATGGGGTTGCGCAGCTTGAGGCGTTCCTCGATAGCCTTGGGGCGGAGGTCGAAGAGCTGGTCAATCTTGCGGGCGATTTCACCATCGGTCATATTCACACGGCTACGGCCATAAGTATCTACATAGATATTGATGGGCTTAGCCACGCCAATGGCATAGGACACTTGCACGAGCATCTCGTCGGCCACACCAGCTGCCACGAGGTTCTTGGCGATGTGACGGGCTGCGTAGGCGGCACTGCGGTCTACCTTGCTAGGATCCTTACCACTGAAAGCACCGCCGCCGTGGGCTCCCTTGCCACCATAGGTGTCTACGATAATCTTGCGACCAGTGAGTCCAGTGTCGCCATGGGGACCACCGATGACAAACTTGCCTGTGGGGTTCACATGATAGGTAATATTGTCGTTGAAGAGAGCGAGCACGTCCTCGTTGTGTATGCCTGCGATGACGCGAGGCATGAGCACTTCGATGACGTCGCGGCGTATCTGTGCCAGCATCTGCTCGTCGGCCTTGAGCTGTGCCTCTTTACTGCTGTCGGCAGGAGCCACGAACTCGTCGTGCTGGGTAGACACCACGATGGTGTCGATGCGTACGGGCTTGCCATTGTCGTCATACTCGATGGTCACCTGGCTCTTGGCATCGGGGCGTAGGTAGGTCATCTGCTTGCCTTCTCGGCGAATGTCAGCCAGCACTTTGAGGATATTGTGCGCAAGGTCGAGCGAGAGAGGCATATAGTCTTCGGTCTCATTGGTGGCATAGCCAAACATCATACCCTGGTCGCCGGCACCCTGATTCATGGGGTCTTCGCGCTCCACACCACGGTTGATGTCGGCACTCTGCTCATGAATGGCAGAGAACACGCCACACGAGTTGCCCTCAAACATGTATTCGCTCTTCGTATAGCCTATCTTGTTGATTACTTCGCGTGCGATGAGCTGGAGGTCAACGTATGCACTTGTCTTCACTTCACCGGCGATGACTACCTGTCCGGTGGTTACTAACGTTTCGCAAGCTACTTTCGAGTTGGGGTCATAGGCCAGCAACTTGTCCAGTACAGCGTCCGAAATTTGGTCGGCCACTTTGTCGGGGTGTCCTTCAGACACCGATTCGGATGTAAATAAGTATCCCATTAGTAATAGGGGTTAAGTTTGTTAAACATTCAAAACATTCTGGGATAGTCGAGAGAATGCATACAGCAGTGGAAGCTGTGTTTTAGCATTTTTTACTGTGGTTGCAAGCAGCTCAAATCTATCCACCTTGTTTCGGCTGCAAAATTAGTGTAAACCGAACGAAATATCAAATTTCAACGAGTGAAAGTAGAGAAAATGCTTGTATTTTCTTTACTGAGCGAGGCAGAAATTCAATTTTATTAAATTTATTTGAATATTTCTGAGGCGCAGCCTAATTTCTTCTTTGCACAGCAAAGATAAAGTTAGTGCAAGCCGAGTGAATTATTAATTTTATTTGTACCTTTGCC
>CAZMZC010000083.1:0-9495 GCA_964570685.1 uncultured Bacteroidaceae bacterium
CAAGACAGCTTCTTGTACTACTTGTCTGTATGGAAAATATTTTCAAAGAACGCTTTCTTAAGCTTTCGCCATCAACACGCGGTTTCAGTGCGAAAGCGGATGCAAAGGTAATACAATTTTCAGATACCAACCAAATATTTCTGCAACTTTTTTCAAAAAAAGATTGTTTTTTCTTAAAAAAGGCCCTTCTTTTCCGCTTCAGCCCAAGAAAAAACGTCCCTATTCGGGGTTTTTCTTTGTTTAGTAACAATTATTCTCTACCTTTGCAATACATAACACCGACAGGTATTACACCCCAAACGAATGGATAAGGCGAAACGGCACATACTACAATTCTTATATATATTTACCTTATTATATATAGGCGGAACCGCCACCTTGCAGGCCGCCACCCGCATCTACGGCAGAGTAACCGACGCCAGCACTCGGGAGGCCCTGCCCTACGTGTCAGTATACATGCTGAACACTACGGATGGTTGCCAAACCGATAAGGAGGGCAACTTCTCCTTCATCACCTCTTCATCCAAAGGTACGCTCATCATCTCATCCATTGGCTATACCGAACAACAGGTAGCCATCACTCCTAACACCAGGTACCCGCTTCACATAACACTGGCACCTACGGCCTATGAGCTCAGCGAAGTGGAGATAAAACCTGAACGTGAACGCTACACCCGTAAGAACAATCCGGCCGTCGAGTTGGTGCAGAGCATTATCAAGCGGCGCGACGCCTACCGCCTCGAGAGTCACGACTACTACAGCCGCAACCGTCACGAGCTGCTCACCATAGCGCTCAACAACTTCGACCAAAGCAAATACCAGGCCGAGCTGCTCGACAACATAGGCCTGCTGCAGCAGTTCCTCGACACCTCCCTCGTCTCCGGCAAACCCATCCTCAACATCTCCTCGCGCGAGCTCATCGGTAGCGACCACTACCGTAAGTCGCCCGAGAGCCGCAAGAAACATGTTGTGGCCCGCCGCCGTGCCGGTGTCGACGATTTCATCTCCGAGCAGGAAATCGACGGTGTATTCGAAGAGGTGTTCAAGGATGTAGACCTTTTCCAAAACGACATCAACCTCTTCCGCAACCGCTTCGTCAGCCCCCTCTCCTCCTTCGCCACGAGCGTATACAAATACTATATCATGGACACCATCCAGGTAGAGGGCACCCCCTGTATAGACCTCTCCTTCGTGCCGTTCAACTCCGAGTCGCACGGCTTCACCGGGCACCTCTACATCACGGCCGACAGCACCCACTTCATCAAATGGGCGCAGATGACCACACCGCACGACATCAACCTCAACTTCGTGCGCACGCTCACCATCAACCAGACCTTCGCTCCAGCCACCGATGGTACGCCCCTGCTCACCAAAGAGTCCTTGGTGGCCGAGTTTGAAATAACCTCCCAAATCAACGGTGTATACGTGAAGCGCGAGGTCAACTACAACAACTACCTGCTCGACGTAGCCTCTCGCCCCGACCTACTCGAACGGCCCGAGAGCATCATCGAGGAGGACGACTCCCGCGACAAGGA
This sequence comes from uncultured Bacteroidaceae bacterium, assembly GCA_964570685.1. GTDB lineage: Bacteria > Bacteroidota > Bacteroidia > Bacteroidales > Bacteroidaceae > UBA1189. The sequence continues at coordinate 1,536 of CAZMZC010000083.1, forward strand.
CGAACTCTTCTGGGCAGTCAACCGCATAGGGCACGTCAGCAAGAAGGAACTATCCGTAGGCGATATGATGGCCCAGCTACGCCAGTACCCGCTCTACTACTGGACCGAGAAGGTCATCACCTTCCTCTTCACCGGCTACATCCCCAACAAGAAGGTGGAGCCCGAGTTCTTCTACGGCCCCATCAACACCTCCGTGAGCAACAACGAGCTCGAAGGCCTCCGCCTTCGCGTAGGTGGCATGACTTCGGCCTACCTCAATCCCCACCTCATGGGTCGCTTCTTCGTAGCCTACGGTTTCGGCGACCAACGGCTGAAATATATGGGCGAACTGGAGTACTCATTCAAAAAGAAGAAAGAACACATCAACGAGTTCCCCATCCACTCGCTGCGCCTACACTACGAGAACGACATCTACCAGTACGGCCAGACCTACCTATACACCAACAAGGACAACGTGTTTCTCAACCTCAAGCGCATCGACGACAACATGATAGGCTACCTGCGCAAGGCCGAGTTCTCCTACAACCGCGAGCACTACAACCACTTCTCCTACTCGCTCACCCTGCGCAACAAAGTATACGAGAGCAGTCGCCTCATGCAGTTCGAGACGCGCACCGACGGCACCCCCCTTTTTGTAAAGGAGCTGCCACAGACCGAACTGGAGCTGAGCCTGCGCTACGCTCCCGGTGAGAAGTTCACCCAGCAGAAGTGGGATCGCCACTCGCTACTCCCCGAGCGCCCCGTCTTCACCCTCTCCCACAGTGTAGCCCTGAAAGACGTGCTCGGCAGCCAGTTTACCTGTCACCACACCGAGGCCAGCGCCCGCAAGCGTTTCTGGCTCTCGCAGTTCGGCTACATAGAGAGCGTTGTCAAGGCCGGCCGTGTATGGAACGACGTCCCCTACCCTCTCCTCATCATCCCCAACGCCAACCTCTCATATACCCTGCAGCGCGAGTCGTTCGCCCTGATGAACCCGATGGAGTTCGTGGCCGACACCTATGCCTCATGGGAAGCCATCTATTATATGAATGGACTTATCTTCAATCGTATTCCCCTAATCAAGAAACTGGGCTGGCGCGAGGTCATCGACTTCAAAGGCTTCTACGGCAGCCTGCGCCCCGGCAACATCCCCGACCCCACCAACAGCCACGGGTTATACCTATTTCCACAGCCTACGGTCACAAACAATCAACAGACCGCTAACCTCTCACCGCTCACCGTTAACCATTCACCTTTCACCACCACTCCCTACATGGAGTTATCTTTCGGTATAGAAAACATCTTCAAGGTATTGGAAGTCGACTACGTACGTCGCCTCACCTACCGCGACACCCCCGGCATTGACAAACACGGCGTGCGCATACGAGTGCATGTGCAATTCTAATCCCTAAACACATCAATCGGCACCACCAGATCGGGATGTATCGAGGCCATCGCCACTGCGATGACCCCCTGGATAGCTATCACCAACCGGCGGTCGCGCACTCCCTTGACCTTGACGAAGACACCCTCGTAGCCCTCAAACTCACCTCCGATAACCCGCACCCGCGTACCCTTGGCAAGGTTCACCTCCGACGGGTCGAAGAACATGAGCGACTCACTATACGTGCCACATGCCGCTATGAAGTGGGTCATCTGCGCATCAGGCACCACAATCTTCTCGTGCGCCTTGTCCGTCATATACTGCAGATAGGGCACCCCCTTCTTGAACTCCTGTATCACGCTCTGCCTCGTATGCACAAACACCAGGCTACTGATTACCGGCACCAGCACCTTCTTGGGCTTCCCCCTGTGCACCTTCATCACATAGCGCATAGGTACAAAGCACTCTATGCCCTGTTCTTTGAGCATATCCTGCACCTTTATCTCGCGCCGATAGGTCACGCGCATGGCAAACCATCGGATGCTATCATCGGGTCTTTGTATAGGAGGCACCATCAGAATCTCTTGCTTGTATATTCTGCAAAGGTACACTTTTCCTATCACAAATAAAAAAAAACGACATTTTTTTGTCACTTTCCCCTCACCACTCCCCCCTTACCATTAACCGTTTTTATCGCACACAGATGACACTGATTATACTGATTATCACTGATTTTTATTTGTTTTCGTTTTCGTCTACCCTGTCTTCGTGGTGGCATGCCGCCTTTCGTTGCAGCTCTGCTGCATTTCGTCTTCGTCTTCGTCATCGTACACGCAGAGCGTGTCTTCGTAAACAACAAATCCCAGCCATGCGGCTGGGATTTATTGTTTCTTCGTTCAACGTTAACAAAAATGGTCTTAGTAGACAATTTTCTTTCCATCCACAATATAGATGCGACCCTTCTGCATCTCCGTCACGCGGCGACCCATGAGGTCGTAGATGCCGGTGGGCTGTGCAGTGGTGGGCACCTCGGTGTTCTCGATAGAGGTGGTGTCCTCGGTGTCGCGTGTGCGGGCCTTGGCTGCAGCACCGGTGTCTTCGATGAGGAAGGCCGATGAATAGGTGCTGTTGTAGTAGGGGTCGGCAGAGGCGTCGAAGGTGGCACCATTCAAGGTGAAGTAGCCGTACTCGCTACGTGAGTAGCGCCAACCCTTGATGGCCACGAGGCCAAAGAGCTCGGCATCGCTGCTGGCGCTGACATTGCCGTCGGCGGTGAGCTTCTCTACCACGAGGTCGCAATAGGTGCTGTTATAGCTGGTCACATAACCCTTGTTGCTGTTGTAGCCGTAGGTCTTCTTCCAGAACAGGAAGCCTTCACTACCGCTCGGGCCCTTCCAGATGAGGTACTGACCGCCGTCGGTGACGAAGGCGTACTCGCCGGTAGAGGCATCGATGACCTCGCAGGTGAACTCAGTGGCCGATGCAGCATCGGTGACAGCGGTGATGCCTGATGAGGCGTAGCTGAAGTAACGCTTGGTGCCATCCATAGCCACATTAGCGAAGGTATAGGTCTTACCCTCCTCGGGCATCTGAATGTCTGATGTCTCGCTCTTGAAGGCGCTAACGGCTGCACTCAGCTCGTCGGCTGTGGCTGCACCAGCCTCGGCATTGGTGATGACGCTCTCGAGGGCGGTGCGGGTAGCGGCAGTAGCCGAAGGATAGCCTACACCACTATAAGCGGCAATGGCCTTGGCATCGGTGATGGCCTGTTGCAGGGCTTCGTCAATGACGGGTGTCACGGGCTCTTCGGGCTCAACAACGGGAGCTGCCTCCACGGTGATGGTGGCGGTAGCCGATGCGGCGTTGTACTGCTCGGTGGCTGCTACATTGGCTGTGATGGTGGCTGTGCCTGCTGCTACGGCGGTCACCACGCCATCGGCGCTGACAGTAGCCACGGCAGTGTTGCTGCTGGTATAGGTAACGGCACCGTCAGAGTTGGTGGTGAGGGTCAATGTGGTGGTCTCGCCCTCGGTGAGTGTAGTGGCAGCTGCGCTCAGGCTGAGCTCGGGGTCAACGGGCACCACGGGCTCTTCTTCTTCGTTATCGGTAGCGTTGTATGCTCCACCTGTAATCTCCGATGCGGTGAGGGGCACGTATACGATGTTCGAGTAGTCGCCACTGGCCTTGCTGGTGTCGTAGTCGTCCTCGTAGAGGAAACCGATCTGGCCGTTGGGCAGGATGGTCATGGTAGAGTAGGCCGAAGCGCCGTTGTCCACCTCGATACCCTTGGTCCAACCGCTGGTGAAGTCGCTCACAGCCCATGAACTCTTGTCGGTAGCGAAGGCCTTGTAGTATACAGCTACGTTGCTGCGGCTGCTGCCGGTGGGGAGCGACTGCAACATCACGTTGTAGGCTGTGCCGTTGGCATCGACGAGACCCTTGTAGAGCATCAGCTCGCCGTTGGTGCTGTTGCTGCCACCGAATGAGTACTTGGTGGCGCTGCCCCATGAGCCTGAAGCGTTGTTGAGGTTGGTGAACTTGAACACGTTGTAGTAGCGGCCACCGCTGGTGCGGCTGCTCATCACGAGGTCACCGTTGGGCAACTCCTCCACCTTGGCCTCGTCGCCACCCTTCAGGCAGTACGAACCGCCGAGGATGCTCCAGCTGGCACCGAAGTCGTCAGAGTATACCACGTAGTTGTTGTTCGACTTGCTGAACCAGCCGCTCTTCTCGCGCACCAGGAGCACGCCGTAGATACGGTAGTAGTCGCCCACCTTCACGTGCTGCGACTGAATCATGCGGCCCGATGCCATGAACATGGTGTAGGCGCTGGGCAACAGGTTATCGAAGAAGGCGGTGGTCACATCCTCAGGGCTCTGCCAGGTGAGGCCGTCGGCCGAACCGATGATGCGGGCCATCTTATTGTGAGCCGATGATGAACCTTCGCTGAACACAACATTACCTGATACGCAGATGACAAGCACTTTGCCACTCTCGCGGTCAACAACAACGGCTGCATCGCCATAGCCGTTGCTCGATGTGCCGTCGGCAATCTTCAAGCCGCCATCTACCGAGGGGTCGGTGCTTGAGGGGTTCCAGCTGTATGAGCCGTCGGCGGCAATAGTGCCCACCTTGGCGTATATATCCACCTCACCGTTGCCCACGTCGGCACCGCAGGGGCGCTGGTCGGCAATGGCAAGCACGGTACCATTGTTCAGCGTCGCTACGGCAGGGATGCGGTAGGGCGTAGAAGCATGGTTTACCGACGAAAATAACGTCTGTTTCTTACTCTCAATGGCCGATGCGGCAGTCTGAGCCGATACGGAGAGCACGCTCATTGCGCAAGCTCCCACGAGCCACATTGCAAGTGTCTTTTTCATAATAATACTTTTTGGTTAATACTATTCTTTTATGGGTTAGTGGTTAGCGGTTAGTTGCCGTCGCAGCTTTGCTGCGCCCCTCTCACCTCTCACCGCTCACCTCTCACCGTTCGAAGATTGTCCTACCGGACAATTTTCTTCCCATTCACAATATAGATACGTCCCGGCAGCATCTCTGTCACGCGACGGCCTGTGAGGTCGTAGATGACAGGAGCCTCGTCGCTTGTAGGCTCTGAAGCCTCGATGTCGGTCGACTCATCCTCAATGCGCATACGCATCTGCGGAGCATTGCCTGACAGCTGCAAGTAAGCGCGGTTGCCCGAGAGCTTGAGCTCGCTGCTGGTGAGGCAGAAGGCAAACTGCCCGGCCAAGTCGCCCGAACCCTTCACGGCCAGCACATAGCTGCCGGTAGGAATCGCGCCGTCCAGTGAGGCTGCCATCAAGTTGCCTGTGAGGTCGGCCACATTGCTCGCATCGGTAGTAGAGGTCATGGTGAATGTCTGGGTCGATGAAATCAGTATCACACCTTGACCCGCCGGTATCACCTTGCCCGAACTGATGCGTGTGAGCGTCACCACATCGCTGCCACCTACCTTTACGTAGTAGGCCTTCACGCCACTGGGCACGATGGTAGCTACGGGAGCCGAGAAGGTAGCTATGTAGTACGATGTTGTACCTATCTTACCACCCACGGCAGTCACCTCATAGGTGGTAGCCTCTTCACCTTCGTTGCCGCCTTCATTGCCACCCTCATTGCCGCCTTCGTTGCCGCCCTCATTGCTCTCCACCGTGATAGTCACGGTAGCCGAAGCTGCGTTGTAGTTTGCAGTAGCAGCCACATTAGCTGTAATTGTTGCAGTACCTGCAGCCACAGCCGTCACCACACCGTCGGCAACCGTAGCCACGGCAGTGTTACTACTTATATAGCTTACAGCACCGTCAGAGTTGGTGGTGAGTGTCAATGTGGTGGTCTCGCCCTCGGTGAGTGTAGTGGCAGCTGCGCTCAGACTTATCTCAGGGTCTACGATAGGAGCAGTAGCAGTATATGCACCACCCGTAATTTCTTCTACAGTAAGAGGTACATAGATAATCTCAGAACCACCGCCATCGTATTTAGACGTTGAATAGTCATCTTCGTAGAGGAAGCCGATCTGGCCGTTGGGCAGGATGGTCATGGTAGAGTAGGCCGATGCGCCGTTGTCAACTTCGATGCCCTTGGTCCAGCCGCTTGTGAAGTCGGAAGGTGTGAATGTATCCCCAGAGATTGCTTTGTAGTATACAGATACGTTACTGCGGCTGCTGCTACCTGTGGGGAGCGATTGTAACAGAATGTCGTATTGCTCTCCTGTTGTTTCACCTACCTTATAAACACCCTTGTACAGTAACAATTCACCATTGGTGTCGCCACCGCTGCTTCCTACTTCATTGTTAAAAGTACATGTCGCTGTTTGGCTATTCCATGAACCATAACCTTCATCAAATCCACCATCAGCATATGTGAAAACATTGAAATATCGTCCGCTAGTTTTACGGCTGCTTAGGATGATTTGTCCATTGGGTAGTTCCTCCAACTTGGCCTCATTTGCACTGCTGCAACAAGCATCTGTGCCTTCACCGCCTAAAAGTTTCCAGTTTGTACCAAAGTCATCAGTGTACACTACATAATTGTAATTAGTAGAACCTATACGTACAAGGAGTGCACCATATATACGATAGTAATTGCTCCCAGTCTTTTTATAGCTTGACTGAAGCAGGCGTCCCGAAGCGAAAAACATTGATTTGACATCATTGCTTCCAGTCAGAATATTACTACTTCCTCTAAAGGTAGAGGTCATATTGGTGGTTGTCCAGGTGCGACCATAGTCGGTGCTTACGTGCTTATAGCAACGATAATCTTTGCTCGTTGTAGCGCTACTATAAGAGACTTGTCCACCTGCGCTCATAATGAGTACCATGCCTGAACCAGCATTGCGGTCAACGGCAATGGCTGCATCTCCATGTCCTGTGTCATCGGAGCCGTTGGCCACGACAACGCCTGCACCAGCTTTAGCTGGACTATTTGTTTCTGGAGTCCAAGTGTAGTTACCTGTTGCGTCAATCGTTCCGAATTTGGCATAGATGTCTACATCGTAAACACTGCCCAACCAATTGGAACCAATATCGTTGCCGTCTGGTCTATAGTCGGCGATGGCAATAATCTCGTTGTTGTTCATTACTGCAATTGCAGGAATGCGATATGGGGCGCTTCCGTCGGCAGAAGTTGAATACAACGTCTGTTTCTTGTCAGCAATATCAGTTGCCGCTGTTTGCGCCTGTACAGCCACTGCACCCAGTGTGCAGAAAGCTAATGAAAGGAGTAAATTCTTCTTCATATAGTATTATTTTTTTGTTTTCGTTAATCTTTAATCATTAATCGTTTAAATATTAAAAAAACAGCTCCTGCAATTAGGGACTATTATTCCCTATGAGGTAGCTGCTTGTTGATTGTATGAATGTGTTGTATGCTTCCGTGACAAATATCCCTTCGGCTGTGGTTGGTGGTGTGTGTAGGGCACTCACCGCTCACCGCAATCCGAATGCTGCTTGTGGGGCCGTGTTCCAAGAATACATGTTCCATACTCATACGTTTTTGTTACACAATCACTTGCCCTTCGGGGGTAGCCTGCGGGGCTCGTAGTTTCTTCTCTCTGCCGGCCCCTTCTCCTTATGTGAGGCAAGGCCTTTTACGCGACAAAGGCTTCAACTAAGCTGCATCGGGGGCAGCCTCGCCAAAGTCTTCGTTTAGTATTGTCGTTGCCCGACCCTGCGCACACATCCGTGCACTCGAAGTCATTCAACGCTGCAAATGTACATATAATTTGGCATATTGCAACTTTTTTGCAAGTTTTTTTTCACTATCCTGCATGATTTTTCTGTTTTATGCGCAAAATATGGCCTATGTGTGCAGTTTTCTGTAGCGGTGAGAGGTGAGCGGTGAGCGGTTTTCGTCTTCGTACACGCTCTACGTGTCTTCGTTATCGTACAGCCTCAGGCTGTTTTCGTCTTCGTTTCCGTTATCGTACAGCGCAGCTGTCTTCGTCGCAGCTTGCTGCGCCCCATTTACGAAGGATTTTACGCAACATTTTTGCGTGCAACGCATGGATTATCAGTCAGATAAAGGGTAAATTACGCAACATTGCATATTCTACTGTTTTTTCTCCTACAATCTCCCCTTTGG
>CAZMZC010000084.1:0-9404 GCA_964570685.1 uncultured Bacteroidaceae bacterium
GAGTGCCATAGCCGACAAGGTCTACATAGCTACGCATGTCACCACTGCGGAGGATAACTTTTCCCTCTTTTTTTGCTAAGGTAGTAAGATGGGTTACGGTGACGGTAGCCGTGGAGGTGCCCGCAGGTATCACGGAAGGAGACACGGTGAAACCAGTGGTAGCAGAGACACTTATATCGCCTGTAAGGTTCGAGGCATTCACTGTGAAGTTCTCGCTGGCACCCGTGCCGTCAAGTGAGAGGGACAATACGGAGGTAGACAGATCGGCAAAGGCGGGAGCATAGGCACCTGTAGCATCGTAGGCAAAGTAAGCAATGTCACCGTCAAGATTCTCAAAACCGAGCTGTGCCTCGGGAAGACGTTTCACACCGGTAAGGCGGGCATCGTCGACCTGGAGGGGACTTACCGAAGCACCCCATGAGGCACGTTCAAGATAGAAACTGACGCGCACCTGCTTCGTGTTGGACCTGGTCTCGAAGTCCGCCGCATACTTCTGGTAGCTCTCGCCCGTAACGGGTACGGTCACCGTGTTGTCGGCATTCTGAAGGTCGTAGATGCGGATAGAACCAAGCGACTCACCGTCCTTCATGCCGCCACGCGCCAAGGCGGAGAAGCTGTAGACCTCGTTGGGAGCAACATCAACAATCTGCGACACCTCACCCGCTGCCCAGCCGGCACTCCACATATAACGGTCCATGGAGAGCACATGGTTGTTCTGGTCCACCTCGTTGTCGCGCTCCTGAGAGATGATGTCCTGCGTTGAGTTGTACTGGTCGTAGGGATATACGTCCCAGCCCTCGATGCGGGTCACTATATTTCTGCTTTCGCTGAAATCCCACTCGCCCTCGAAGTCACCGTTCCTGAGAAGGTTCTTCTCGATGTCACCGTTCTCTACGCTCCATTCGGGCTGAAGGGCAAGGTCGGCAAGGCGGAAAGTGTCAACGGGTATGCCGTCGCGGTAGACGAACACGCGCTTGTCGGGAGTCACAGCGTAGCGGTACGTGTGGTACAGTCCGTCCGTGTTGTAGAACGTGCCGCCGTTGCTCGGGTTGCTGATGACTTCATCGCTGATGAAGGTGTTGGCACCGTTATACATGCCCAGTGTGCTGCTTCCGATATAGCTCTTGAAACCGATGCCGTCAGCAGTCAAGGCGTACGGGTATACCATAGCCCCTGCATCATCAGTACGGGCCTTGATCTCGACGGTATATCCCTTGGAGCCATCAAGAGAAACCGCGTCGAAGTCCATGCCCTCACTGCCGCCGCCGCTGTAGACGGGGCTGCCGGAGATGTCCTTCACATCCAGGGGAGTGCCATAGCCGACAAGGTCTACATAGCTACGCATGTCACCACTGCGGAGGATTACCTTGCCCTCCTTGCGGGAAAGGGTGGTCAGATGGGTTACAGTAACAGTAACTTCCTTGTCAAGTCCTGCAGGAATGGTGGTGGGCTCTACCTTGAAACCATTGGTTGCATTTACAGTAACATCCTGCACCAATCCAGAGGTTTTTACCTTGAATGTAGATTCTGTCCCTGTGCCGTCAATAATCATTCTATCGGGCACCTCGCTGGGAGCTTTACGGAGTGAAGCTCCATTCACATCTGTAAAACCAATGGTAATACCATCAACAGCAGATTGACCTCCAGCTATAGCTTGCAGACTACCAAGTCCCATGCATATAGCTGTAAATAATAAAGTGAAACATCTTTTCATAGCAATACACTTTTAAGATTCTTAAATTATTTCTTTAATAGTTTAATTCCTTTGTGATTACCTCCGACTATATACACGCTGTGCTTCTCAGTATTATTCACATAAACTGCTTTACCGGAAGAGTCATGTATGGGTTCATCAAATAGGCAATCTTGATTAGATAAGTTGAGTACAGGAGAGGTGCGTGTGTGACCTATAACAATCCATCCCATCTGCTCTGGAGTGACTCGGTTGTGTGATGCAGACTTTTCTCTGTCCTTGATTATGGTGGCCGAAGAGACCGACCGACTCTTCATCCTCAGTGTTGAAGTTATTGTATCATTCATTGTCTGCATCGCTCCAAACACATGAGGCAAGCTAGCGTAGGATGTTCCAAAGCCGATAGTGTAGCCTCCATCCAAATTGTCGGTCACGGCATAATCTGGGGTGCGTCCTACACGGATTTCCTTGTCGCCCAGCAAACCCGTACCCGTGGTTGCTGCCAGATAGTGAATTGTCTCGTCGCCCTCCGAAGGCGTTGCCTTGGCTTCATATTGCAGCTTGACCTTGAATCCCTTGCACGTAACGTCAAATACACGCACCGCTGTGGCTGCCATATCATTGTCGGTTACTTGATTGGCAATCACCACAGGTTCCTCGTTAAAAGGCTCTGCAAAAACAATCTCTGTACAAGAGGAGTTCCCCACTAGGGCTTTTCCCACTTCGGCCTTTACTCCTCCCCACGTATAACGCCCATAAGGAAGTATAAGGTAGGCCAATGTATCGGGATTGGCCAATTTCGGAGTGTGTTGGTATTCCCACGAGTCAAGCTTCGCATCGAAAGTCCTAGGCTTTACGTTACGGACACGAAGACTCAATGGCATCTTGTTGCGATACGTAGGTATCCCTGTCAATACAGCCGGTGAGGATATGAAAGGTTCACTCAGCATGGTCAGTTGCCAGTTTCCCGTAATTAGCGACTCTGCATCAATCACTTCTTGGTTGCCACTATCTATGACGGCGATTTTTATTGGTTCGGACGAAAGGGTAGTTCCATCAAGTCCGACCGAAACAATTCGGAAGCAGACTCCCAAGGTGTCGCTACTATTGACGGTCAAGGGAACCTCTGCCTGTAGGATGGATATAGCCATTGAGTCCACTACATGGTAACTGTGACCTCCATCCCGGCTCTCCTCAATAAAGTATTTTGTGATTTGCTCACCATTTTCATCGTCCCAATGAAGTATTACTTGACCATCGTCGGTATATCCACTATAACTCAATGTGGGTGGTTGGCGTACTTTCCATGTAGGGATGACCTCCTTGTCCTGATTGAAGAAATAGGCCGGAGTATTATCTCTATAGTACTCTCCAGCAGGAGTTAAGACCCCATTGGGAGTCAGTATATAGCGTTTGTCTTCTACCCAATTATAAATTGAGTAACGTTCTACGAAGCTACACGTGTCCATCACCTCCAGTATGCCTTTAATGTCATTGAGCTGCTTTTGTTGTTGCTTCTCTGTACCTGAAGGCCAATCTTCTTTCGTCCAGTTAGCTCCATTGTTCCACTCCGTAATCCATAGAGGCCGCTTGGTACGCTCATGGATTTCCTTAAGCCGTGTGTACCACTCATACGGACTAAGCCCCCCCCAATAGGCATGAATTGCTACATAGTCGACCCTATAGTTGCGACGATTAGCCTCATTCATAAAATTGTAGAGCCAAGTGAAATCTGTTGTTGCAGGAGAACCAAGACGGAGTCCTGTCTGCATCATAAGCGGCCACTCCTCTATTGCACGTTCGACACTGACATCGGACTGCTCGGCATGATCTGGTTCGTTGTAGCCTAGGAGATGACTTACATCCTCAAGAGCGTATAGTTTGCTCCAGCTACCCCCAGCGCCCCACTTCATTGGTACAAATTCTTGATTCAAGTACGGAGACTCTACATCGGGATTTCGAGTGCTACTGGCCGTACTCCCCCAATTATAGAACCAAGTGGAAGTGGTCTTATCGCACTGTTCCTCCACATATTGCAATCCCTTTACCATCTCTTTCCAATAGGAACCAACCCAACCCTTCTTCGAGGGATATTGCCAACGCATCACACGGATGTAGCTTATCTTCCCGTCCAACTCGCGAGGGAGCACTCGGAGTTCAATATCGCTAGTGTCAGCAATGTATATACGACTGTAGCCCATACCGTCAGGCTCGCAAGCCAATGTAGCCATATATCCACGCTTGAGCTTCAGCGAGTGTATGGCATTACCCAATAGCATCGGTTGACAAAGGCTATCGGGAGCATTAACTGGCGGATAATCAGAATAGTAGTAATTACATCTATATGAAGCCTCTTCACCCTTGAACCCCGATTCTGAATAAGCTTTCAACGGAGCATAGTCACCTGCATGAGGAATAACTATCGCTCCTTGCCTATGGAGTACCACACGCGCATTAGTGCCAACGACCAATGTCTCGCCATTTATTTGAATATGGGCTGCATATCGGGTTACAACGTCATTAGGTCTGACATTGTCAAAGAACATCCATGCATCTGGCGACGTAATGTTTACAACAGCATCGCCAACAATCGCATCTTCCAATGCCTGTATATGTATGTCTGTAGCCGCACCGAATGTACATGATGACATTATCCGTTCGTACTGAAGAGTATGGCCCAATAATTCTGTAGATGCAAAGAACAGAATTATGACAACCAAGCCATACGAGAAGGTCCATTTCTTCATATTCATAGGCATTAAGTTAATACACATTACCTTTTTTCAAGAGCAAAGGTATTTTTGTTCCCTCAAAAATAAGAATAATTATAATTCCCTAAACTCCAAAAAAAGAGATATAAATATTATTATGCCACTTTGAATGAAAATTGGACCTGAAGCAATAGAAGAAAGCGGACGAGCCCCGTCTACTCACAGAGGCATAACAATCGTTTACATCAAAAAACGCCCATTCCATCGGGGAAAAGGCGTACAATAGCATAGATACGGATGATACACGGAATCACTCGAAGACTTTGAACTCGTAACCCTCACTTTGGAGCCATTCGATGGCTCGCGGCAGGGCATAGTAGAGATTGTCGACAGAGCGGCGCGAGTCGTGGAAGGTGATGATGGATCCGTTGCGTGTGTACTTGCGCACCTTGCGCAGTATCTGGCGGCCATTGAGCTTGGGGTTGTAGTCGCGCGTCACGAGGTCCCACATGACGATGCGGTAGCGCTCGCAGAGCGCACGGTATTGCTTCATACGTATGAGGCCATGAGGTGGACGGAAGAGGTCGGTGGTGAGGTAGCAGTCGGCCTTGTCGATATTGGCAATGTAGCGAGCCGTGCGCTCCTCGAATCCCTTGAGGTGATTGTAGGTATGGTTGCCTATGCGGTGCCCGCGCTCGACGACCATCTTGTACTCATCGGGATGCTTGCGCACATTGTCGCCCACCATGAAGAAGGTGGCCTTGATGCCGTACTTGTCGAGCACATCGAGTACCCAAGGGGTAACCTCGGGAATGGGGCCATCGTCAAAGGTGAGATAGACGGCCTTTTCAGAAGAATCCATCCGCCAACATGCACGGGGGTACAGTCGGCGGATGAATTGTGGGGGTTGCTCAATGAACATGAAATCTTACTTTACTCTCACTTCCAGTTCCTGATACAGCTTCTCGAAGAGACCTGAGTAATGATTGAGCGTCTCCTTATCCGATGAGCGCTCCATCATCTGCAATGTCTTCAGAAGCGTGTGCAAGCAGTTCTGCACTTCACCGAACGAGGCGTTGAAGCGTTTGTCACCAAGACTCAGGTACCAGGTAATATACTCGATGTCATTATCGGCCACCTGCGAAAGGATGTTCATACCCTTCTCCGTCTCACCAAGGGTGAGGTAGGCCTGACCCATCAGGTGCGACTGGCTCTGCCAGTAGTTGTGCGGCAGGATAGAGGCGGGGAACTCCTCTTCGCACTTGTCGAGCACGGCGAGTGCCTTGTCCTTCTTGCCCTCACGGATAAGCTGGTTGGCCAGCATCGTGTAGAGACGGCGGTGGGTGTAGCCCATACGGGTGATGGTCTCATCGATGTAGATGCCGGGAGTCTTCATGCCACCGAATGCGAAGCGGTTCATCAGGTTGTTGTACATCGTCTCGCTGTCCACAGCAAAGCCGTTCTGAGGAGCAAGGCCCAGCTGGCGGAAGTTGAACGGTGTGATGCGGTAGGCCAGTCCCTCCTGAAGGAAGAAGGGCTCAAGACCCACATAGTTTTCACTGCCTACGGTCGTGGACATGTAGAGCGGACGCTCCCAGTTGGTGTTGGCCAGCATCTCGAGCAGCATGATGTGGTTCTTGGTGAGCATACGACGTCCCTTGAGCGAAATGACCATGCGGTCGGGCATCTTGCTCATAGTCTCCTCATCGGTAGCACCACGATACTGCTCGGGGATGTACATGCCTGAGCGCAGGATGGCAGCCTTGTCGAGCGTGATATATACCGTGTCGGTGGGGATGTAATGAAGGTTCTCGTCCTTGCTTTTTACCCAATAGTCGAGGATATTGCGCAGCTCGAACGGCTCATTACCAAACTTCTGTCGAGCAGCAGCTGTCTGTCTTTTGTAGATATCGAGCACGGCCTGCTTAGCCTCGGGGCGTATCTCAACAAAGTCGTTGGTACCCTCCACATAATCGAGGCGCTTCCATTGGATAGGCACTGAGGGCGAATCGTAGGCCGGACGGCGCATCTGGTCGATGTACCAGTCGGTCTGCAAGTACGAGAGGTTGCATACACGAGAGTCGGTACGCACACCCTCTACCTCCTGATTGTACCAGAGGGGGAAGGTATCGTTGTCACCGTTGGTAAAGATGATGGGATAGCCCTTCTCGGGGAGTGTGTTGAGGTAGTTCTGGCCGAAGTCGCGAGCCATGTAGCGGTTGCTGCGGTCGTGGTCGTCCCACGTCTGGCTGGCCATCTGTAGCGGCACGAGCACACACACCACAGTGGCGATAGCACCTGCTACAGTGGGGTTCTTGACAAGCTTCTGCAACAGATGGGCAATACCGGCCACACCCATACCAATCCAGATGGCAAAGGCATAGAACGAAGCTGCATAGGCGTAGTCACGCTCACGGGGCTGCATCGGAGTCTGGTTCAGGTAGAGCACGATGGCCAAGCCCGTCATGAAGAAGAGCATGAACACCACCCAGAACTGGCGTGCACCGCGCGTGCCGCGACCTGCTTGCCAGAAGAGGCCGATGAGACCGAGCAACAGGGGCAGGCCATAGAAGACGTTGCGTCCCTTGTTGTCCTTCAGCTCCGAGGGCAACAGGGTCTGGTCGCCCACGAGCATCTTGTCAATGAAGTTGATACCCGTAATCCAGTTGCCATGCTCTATTTCGCCGTGGCCCTGTATGTCGTTCTGACGGCCTACGAAGTTCCACAGGAAGTAGCGCCAGTACATGAAGTTCACCTGATAGTTGATGAAGAACTTGATATTGTCCCACTGTGTGGGCACCTTCACCTTCTGATTCTGTCCGCCTACATTGACGGTAGCCTCACGGCCCTGGATGCCACCCACCCAGTTGTCGTACAGGTTGACGGTGGTGCCTCCGGCAGGCCAGTTGGCATGGTCGGCACTGTGCATACGTGGGAAGAGCATCGAAGGCTCCATCACGTACTTGTCCTTGGTACGTACTACGATATATCGGTCCTTTTCATCGGCCGAAGCCTTCTCCTTGGGCATATATACCTTGGCACCCTCCTTTACCACGGGCACCAGATACTGTCCCTCCACCTTACGAGCCACCTTCGAAGCGTAGGTACCGCCATAGAAGAGCGGAGTGTCGCCATACTGCTCACGGTTAAGGTAACTGCCGAGGGTGAAGATATCCTCCGGAGAGTTCTGATCCATCGGGGTGTTGGCCGATGAGCGCACCACGATGACAGCATACGATGAGTAGCCGATGACAATCATCATGATAGATACCAGAGCGGTACTCATCACGCGGGCACTCATACGCCACTGCTCCTTGAGCTTGTCCATGCTGAAAAGATAAGCGGCCAAGGCACCCAATACGATAAGACCCATCACCACACAAGTGACGCCGTGTCCGTAGAAGGGCAAGCCCGTCAGGGCAATAACCAGGATAAAGGCGATGTTGGTGCGCACCTTTGACTTGGCAGCATAGGTCTCCCAGATGCTCCATACCAGCGCAGCAGCCAATACCACTATATATATGATAAGACCCGTGTTGAACGACATGGACAGCGTGTTTACAAAGAACAGCTCAAACCATCCGCCCACCTTCACGATGCCCGGCACGATACCATAGAGGATAGCGGCAACGAGGGCTGCCGACACTGCGAGAGCAACGATAGAGCCCTTCCAGCCGGCATTAGGATTCTTCTTGAAGTAGTAGATGAGCACGATAGCAGGGATACACAGCAGGTTGAGCAAGTGCACACCTACCGAGAGTCCCATCATGTAGGCAATGAGGATGAGCCAGCGGTCGCTATGCACACTGCCAGCCTCCTCCTCCCACTTGAGGATAAACCAGAACACCACGGCCGTGAAGAACGAGCTGTAGGCATATACCTCGCCCTCGACAGCACTGTACCAGAACGTGTCGCTGAACGTATAGGCCAAGGCACCTACCAAGCCCGCACCGATGATGGTCACCATCTGCCCCGTCTTGATGGTATTGCTGTTGCCACACAAGAGGCGGCGTGTGAGGTGTGTGATGCTCCAGAAGAGGAACAGGATACAGCCTGCACTGAGCAGCGCCGACATCACGTTCACCATATAGGCCACCTGCGAGGGGTCGCTGGCAAACTGTGAGAACAGATTGGCCGTGAGCATGAAGAAGGGTGCGCCAGGCGGGTGACCCACTTCGAGCTTATAGCCCGTGGTGATAAACTCGGGACAATCCCAGAAACTTGCCGACGACTCGATAGTCAAGCAATAGACTACCGCCGCTACGGCAAAAACAAACCAACCCATCAGGTTGTTAATCAACTTATATTGTTTCATTGCAATGAATGTTGTTTTTTCGCTCCGAAGAAACAAAGGTAGTGCAAGGCGAACGAAAACGCAAATTCTCATTTGCAGTCTTCCGAGCCGCAGCCTATCTTCGCTCCGAAGGAGCAAAGGTACTGCAAAAAATCGAATATTCAGCTAAATATGCTATCAATTAGTGTTTATTCACGTTTCAAGAACCGGGAAACACGATATATTACGCAACGTTCACAAAGGATTTCACCCAAATATCCAGCAAGCCGTGACGGTATTTTCACTCGTTGTGAAAAATATTCAAGCAAGCTTAACTTTGTTGAGTTTCGGCCTCGATCAGTAGAAAAAAAATAAATTTTCTCTACATTCTCTCGTTGAAACTTGATATTTCTCGCTCGTTTATCAGTATCTTTGCATCGGATAATCAATTATCCCGTATCTGATTGATACACAAATAGCAAACGCTATGATAGAAAGTTATTGGTAACGATTTGGCGACTTCAAGATTGCACCAATCTTCTGCATTATGCTTTAAATAAAACAGGCTACACCTCAGCATAATTAAAACAAGTTTTATTCTGCTCTCGGTTTGCACTGTCTTTGTCAAACAACTCTGATACAAAAGTAGCCAAATTCCTTGATTGAGCAAAGATGGAAAAGTCGCGTGCGTTTGACCCCCGATGGCGAAGTTGCGTTGACCCCCGAA
>CAZMZC010000085.1:0-9370 GCA_964570685.1 uncultured Bacteroidaceae bacterium
CACACGGGGTCAACGCAACTCGCCATCGGGGGTTAAACGCACGCGACTTTTCCAAACCGTATCAAGGCTTTTGTCTTCAAGTTCATTTCTGTCCCTGCCAAATGGATAAAAATGGCCAGGCAGCACATACTGAACATCTATTCTCCGAACAAAGTCTATAGAGATATTTTCAGAAGAACAGGATGAGTCCCAACTCTTACGGGAATACAGCGTATTGCCTCAAGTCGCATCGTGGGGTAAGGGGGGGGTGTATCATCATGCACGGTTTTTTAACGAATCACACAACCGGATGGTGACTACATGAACGAACTACTGCAAAGCTTGGCTTGGAATGAAGAGTTGCGGATTTTAGGATAGAGAAAATAAAAGACCAATACGTGCAAAAGAGAAAAGGAGATATCACAGCAAGCATCAAACCAATATTTGAATATATGAAGAATAAGTCCGCTTTTTCCATTGCATATGGTGAGGAAACAGATGACTATTTCTCACCAGAAGGATTATCTATTGATACATGGCATCTTGACTTCTCCAAGAAAATCAAATCTTTTGGTAAAATTATTGAATACCAAATAACGGATATTAGAGGAGAGAATATGGATGAGGTAGAATGCATTCTAACAATATTAGGGAAGAAAAAGAAACAACTTAAATATAAAGTCATCTGGAAATTAGAAGAAGATAATAACAGAATCAAAATAATTGCCAACTCTATAGATATAAATAATGCAACCATTGTTTCAGAAGAAAAACTATAAACATGAAAATCATCTTAATTTCTTGTGTGTCAAAGAAAAAGATGTTACAAGAAGGAGAATGTGTCGCAGCCAAAGAACTCTACATAAGTCCACTCTTCAGAAAGGCGTGGACTTATGCAAAGACTCTTGCTGCAGACCGCATTTATATCCTTTCGGCAAAATATGGACTACTACGTCCTGACGAAAAGATAACGTCCTATAATGAGACATTGCTGAAAAAGCCTGTGGCAGAATGCAAGAAATGGGCAAACGATGTCCTGCATAGTCTACAAATGGAAAACATAAATCTACAAAACGATGAATTTGTAATTCTCGCAGGAGAACGATACTACAAATTTATAATAAACGGAATCAGACATTATCAGCTACCCTACAATGGTAAACGCATTGGTGAAATCTTGAAATTTCTAAACATTTCAATCTTATGAATATGACAAATTTGGAATCTGTAGCAGTGTTGCGTAGAATGATAGAATGTAAACAATCACCATTCAAGAAATCTGCAGGAATATACCGTTGGTGGTTCAAGGAAAGCGCAGCTCAGCATTTGTTAAGCCAACTCCAACCCCCATCGGTCAACACGAATAATATCGCAAAGCGTGAGATAGATGGTGAATGTTATTGGGCCTTATACTTTGGTATTAGCAGCAACATGCGAGGGAGAGCTGCATGGCATATTCGACAAACACATACACTCGCTGCAGTGGAGCGTGGATTCCTATCTACATTACGCCAAACATTGAGTGCATTGCTCAGGAAAGAAATGTCTCGGAGTAGATGTGTTATAGATAAATACATGGATGACAACTGCTACTTGGAATGGGGCTATACTGATGGATTGGATAAAGCCAGAGAGGAGGAGAAAGTTCGGTTGAGCACTTCTCCATATGCCGAAATCTATCCACTCAATATTCAGGATAATCATACTGTATCGAATGAGTGTATAGAAAGATTAAAAGAGTTGAGAAAGGAATTCAAAAAATAAATAGATAGGTAACTCATCATCAAAGCCAAGTCACATGGCTCATTCCTTAGCGCGCTGGACGAATGTCCACCGCGCTTTTATGTTATCTGTTAGTCTTTCAAGCAAGCTACAGGTATAGTTCTCATAACCGGAACAGAATTCGACCTCAACAGATGAAAATAACGCTATTAAATTAGGATTTTCACCTTATCATCAAGAATTTCAGTGGTTCTCTTTGTTATTTGTTCGGTAATTATTACTTTTGCGGTAAATCATAGATGGAGGACTTGCCTATGAAATCAAAAACGGAAATATTGCAGCTGCTCAGCCAATACAAACCTACTGCTGTGAGCAAGTATGGGTTGACACGTATCGGCATATTCGGGTCTGTTGCACGTGGTGAACAGACGGCCGATAGCGATGTGGACGTTTGCTACGAGGGACAAGCACCATCACTGCTCACGCTCGACCTTATGCAAAACGATCTGGAGAAGCTCTTCGGCTGCCCCGTCGACATGGTGCGTGTACGTAATAATATGAATAGTCTGCTCAAGCAACGAATACAACGGGAGGGCATCTATGTTTGATAAAGAGATAACGCTGGACAGCCTGGAATAATGGAATTGTATCTTCGCGGTGGACACTCGTCCACCGCGTTTTTGTGTTGTCTACTAAAACTTACCCCTTGGCAGAAAATAAAAGGATGGGCGGGGTATGTTATTCACAAGTTCAATTGATCTTAAACACTATCAACTCGCTGTCGGAACCGATGCGGAAGGGTGGGCCCCATAGGGAGAGGCCTTGCGATACGTAGACGTGGGCATGGGGCCAGCGGCGGTAGCCGTGGCTCTGTTCGAAGAGGCGGTCGGTGAGCCATGTCAGGGGCCACACTTGGCCTCGGTGGGTGTGTCCGCAGAAGAGTAGGTCTACGCCCAGTGCATCGGCTTCGGCCACGCCGTAGGGCTGGTGGTCGAGCACTATGATGGGATGCTCCGTATCGGCTTGTGCCAACAGAGTCTCCAGATTGCTACGATGGGGGTTGCTCTTGTCGTCGCGTCCGATGAGCTGCAAGCCACTGGGCAGCGTCACCATCGAATCGCGCAGAAGCGTGATAGGAGTACCTTTTATAAATTGCTCTACGGCAGCGATGCCACTGATGTATTCGTGGTTGCCCGGCACCATATAGATGCCGTGAGGAGCATGGAGGCGGGCCAGTTCGTCGGCCATGCGGTCGCGATAGAGTGGGTGTACACTATTGTCGATGAGGTCGCCGGCAATGACGATGACATCAGGGCGCTGTGCATTGATAAGGTCAACATAGCGCGCCAGAGCCTTGCGGCCAGTGCCCTCGCCCAAGTGTACGTCGCTCACGGCAACGATGGTGAGGGGCTTCGCTTCACTGCTCGGTTTGTCGAATGTTATTGGCACCACATTGATTTTCGGATGCTTGTAGCGGTAATGCCCACCGACAAGCACCACGGAGCAGAGCGCCAGAGCTACCCAAAAGCCATAAGGGATGGCCAGCCTACACCACGAGGCCACATCGACCACCAGCAAAGCGATGACCATATAGAGCAGGAACACCAGCCATACGGAACCTATCTGAAACAATCCGCGCGAGAATGCTGCAGGCAATCCGCTCCCGCGCAACGCCATGGAGAGGAACAGACTGCACGTGGCAACGCCCATACATACACCTACCAACACTTTGACAACCATAGGCAGGGTGGGCAGTGCTTGTATCAGGCGGACGAAGATATATGTATTGGCTCCGAAGAGGATGCCGAGAAAGAGGATTAGTACAATAATAAACATTATGTAAAAGGTTTTTAGGTTAATTGTTATCTGATTTCTTATGCTCCTTCGTTTGTTCATTCTGGCTGTTGCGTTCCCAGAACACGCCGTCGGTGTATCCTTGGATTTCGGCGTTTTCATCGGCCATTTTCAGACGTTTGGCAGCCCACAGGCAGTACTCCTCGTTGACCTCAATACCCAGGTACTTGCGTCCAAGTTTCTTGGCTACGACAGCAGCCGTACCGCTGCCCATGAAGGGATCGAAGACGACATCGCCCTCGCGAGATGAGGCCAAGATAAGCTTGGCATACAGCTTCTCGGGCTTCTGGGTGGGGTGGTCGGTGTTCTCGGGCATCGACCAGAAGGGAATGCTGATGTCGTCCCAGAAGTTCGACGGATAGGTGAGGCGGTAATTTCCCTCCTCCGTGGCTTCCCAATCCTTTGGCTGTCCGTCCACCTTGTAGGGAGCCCGCACGCGACGCTTTATCTTGACGCTCTCCACATCGAAAAAGTAGTCGTGGGGATTGCTCACGGCAAACCAGATGTCCTCCATGCCGTTCTTCCAGTTTGCCCGTGCTCCGCGCCCCTTCTCGCGCTGCCACGTGATGCGGTTGAGGATGGTGAGCCGCTCCTCAATCACGCTCTGCAGGGCCGATGTGCACTTCCAGTCTCCACACATGTAGAGCGAACCACTGGGCTTCAGCTTGTCGCAGACTTTATGGAACCACGAGCGCAGATATCCGGCATATTTCTCCGATGAAATGGCCGAAAATGCCAATCCGTTGAAGTCTTTCGACAGGTTGTACGGCGGGTCAATGATGATGAGGTCGGCCATGCCGTCGGGGATACGGTCAATGATGTCGAGCAGGTCGGCGCATACGATGGTATCTTCCCATCGCACGGCATCGAAAGACTGCGCGGTTGCAATCTCCCTCTTCAATTCACTGCGTTCCTCTGCAGTAATTGTTATCGTCCGGTTACGGCCTGCTCGCTGCTTGTCCACGTCGCTACATCATTATTACACCCCCAGCAATCTGCTCAGTTCGCGCATGCCTTCTGAGGCTCCTTTCTGTATTACGTGCACGTGACGGTCGTAGGGCACGTTCACTTCGGCGGGGTCGATGAGATAGATGCTGGCCTCCTCTTTGGCGTAGTAGAGAAGTCCGGCAGCAGGGTACACGTTGAGCGAGGTACCGATGATGATGACGATATCGGCCTGCTGCACATAGTCGGCAGCCACCTCGATGTTGGGCACTGACTCGCCAAACCATACGATGTAGGGGCGCAGCTGGCTGCCGTCGTCGGCAAGGTCACCAATCTTCACCTCATACTCCTCGGGACGCAGTTCGCGAATCTGCCGCGGTGAGTTGGGATTGCGGCTCGAAGTCACCTTCGTGAGTTCGCCATGCAGATGGATGATGCGTGTGCTGCCGGCCCGCTCGTGCAGATTGTCCACATTCTGCGTCACTACCGTCACATCGTACTCCTTCTCCAATGCTGCTACTAGCCGATGCCCTTCGTTGGGCTCTACGGTGAGCAACTGCTTGCGCCGGGCGTTATAGAAGTCGGTCACCAACTGCGGATTGGCGGCATAGCCCTCTGGCGTGGCTACCTGCTCCACGGGATATTGGTCCCACAATCCTCCGGCATCGCGAAAGGTACTGATACCACTCTCGGCACTCATTCCTGCCCCTGTAAGTACGACTATCTTCTTCATACGCGGATTATTTCGCGAGCAGCTGCTCGCCGTGTGTACTGGTCTTTATCTGCTTGGGGAGATAGATTTGCTCCACTACCCCATTCTCGTCAAGGATAAATGTGGTGCGGAAGGTACCCATATATTTGCGGCCATACATGCTCTTCTCGCCCCACACGCCCATTGCCTGCACCAGCTCCTTGTCGGTGTCGGCAATGAGGGTAAACGGCAGGGCATACTTGTCGATAAACTTCTGGTGCGATGCTGCACTGTCTACACTCACGCCAATGACCTCGTAGCCCTGTTGGCGTAGTGCGCTGTAGTTGTCGCGCAGACTGCAAGCTTCGGCCGTACAGCCCGATGTGTTGTCCTTCGGGTAAAAGTAGAGCACCACCTTCTTGCCGCGATAGTTGCTCAGCAATACCTCCTCGCCCTTCTCGTTCACGCCCAATCTCTCGGGCGCCTTGTCACCTATATTCATACGTTATGATGTTTTAAGCATTTATTGCTGTAAAGGTACGAATAAATGGGCGAAATAATATCAAGCTTGCTTGAATATTTTTCGCAACAAACGCTATAATTTTCTTAACGGAGCCCCAATAAAAGTGCATAGAAGCAAACAAAAAACTTAAATATCCGTGGATATTCCATTACGTATCCACGGATATTTCATCGCGTATTCGTGGATATTTCATGAAATAATCATGGATACGTAAATTTTTCTACAAAGAAAACAGGAGAAAAGATACGCTACGGCTCAAGAAAACGCACCATTGAGGTTGCTTTCTCGCCTGCCATAGCGTATCTTTTCTCCTTTATCGGGGGAATACCGAGGATTACTCCTTCTCGCCAGTCAGCTCTTCTATTTGCTCGATGACTTCGTTGACGGTGTTTTGTCCTTTCTTATATATACTCCAACCCATGATACCGCCGATGATTCCGCCTACAATACCACCTACAGTAGAACCAACTCCAAGGCTACCCTCTAACATTGTTGATTCGTATAAGAACCACGAGAACCACACGCAAAAGAACGGTATACTGAACCAATGCCACTTTCTAACCAATTGTTTGTAACGAATGAGCTTACGAACCTCTTCTATCAGATTACCACTGATATAGTTTTGTATACTCAACAAGTGGTTGCAATAAAGTTCGTAGACTACAGCTATGAGAAGGAACGCTACGGTAACTCCTGTAAAGTACGGTGAGAAATACTTACTTAGAGACCCCAGCCATCCACCAAAACATGCGATAAGTACTACAGCGCATAAGATATATGACCTGCACTTCACCGCCTTCAGCTTGTCCCGCATGCTTGTGCGTATGAGTCGTTCGTTCACGATAGTCTCCTTCTCCAGTTTGCGGCGCAAGATAGAGAGCTGTTCTTTCATTTCATCGAGTTCGATGGTATTGAGTTGTTCTTCCATAAGGCTTGATGTTTAGTTGTTCGACATTTGTTTCAGTTGTTCCTTGATGCGATAGAGTCGCACCGACACGTTCTTTGCTGTGATGCCCACGATGGCAGCAATCTCTTCGTAACTGAGATTCTCGAGCCACAGCAGCACGATGGCGCGGTCGAAAGGCTTCAGTTGGTGGATGCGCTTGTAGAGCATCTGAATCTGGCGCGTATCCTCGTCGCTGTCTTCGAAGAGGTTGATGTCCATCGTCAGTGGTACGGTGGTGTGCCGCTTCTTCTTCCGCTCCGAGGAGATACAGGTGTTCAGACTCACGCGGTAGACCCACGTATCCACTTTGCTCTCTCCGCGGAACTTCTTCAATCCGTTCCATAGATTGATGAGCACCTCCTGGAAGAGGTCGTTCACCTCATCGGCATCTTTGGAGAACATGTAGCACACGGTGTATATCGTCTCCTTGTGTGCCCGCACCATTTGCGCGAATTCGATTTCTTCTTTTGTCATCGTGTCTATTTACATCGTTTTTGCCTATTAGACGCAAAAGTAGATGAAAAACTACAATAAGAGGATAAAATTCTCGCTTTTTCGGATTTTTTTGCGAGACGGAGAAAAATCTTTGCAAGAAAAATTGGGGTTAAACGAATGAGGTAAAGCGCATTAAACCGGAAAAAGGCTTCTGAGAATCGTTTCTTTTCGTTCGTCCTGCCCGAGGGGCGGGAAAATCGCAAGGATGAGGTGGTTCTTTCACACGGACTTTTATCTCACACAGAAATATAAATCATTTGCGCGAGGTATCTATGCCAATCGTACAAATCGAACCAATTCATTGTTCAAGTTGGTTCTTACTCCTTCAGCCCCTCCTGCACGGCCTTTGCTTTCGCTTTGCCCACTACAGCCTCCAGCTCTTCGAGGCTGGCCTCCCGGATGCGCTTCACTGTCTTGAAGCGGGCGAGCAGGGCTTCCTTGGTCTTCGCGCCTATGCCTTTGATGTTGTCGAGGGCCGAGGCGGTCTGCCGTTTGCTACGCTTGTCGCGGTGGAAGGTGATGGCAAAGCGGTGTACCTCGTCCTGTATGCGTTCGAGCAGGTGGAAGAGGGCGCTCTGCTGTTTCAAGCCGATGCTCATCGCGGGGAAGCCGAAGAGAAGTTCGGCAGTGCGGTGGCGGTCGTTCTTGGCCAAGCCGGCAATGGGGATGTGGAGGCCGAGCGTGTCTTCCACCACTTCGCGGATGACCTCCATCTGTCCCTTTCCACCGTCGGCAATGATGAGGTCGGGAAGGGGAGTCTCCTCGGCAATCATGCGTGAATAGCGGCGATAGACGACTTCGCGCATCGAGGCGTAGTCGTCGGGGCCGACCACCGTCTTTATATTGTATTTCCTGTACTCCTTCTTGCTGGGCTTGCCCATTCGGAAAACGATGCAGGCGGCCACGGCATCGGTGCCCGAGATGTTGGAGTTGTCAAAGCACTCGATGTGAACGGGCATTTTGTCCAGTTTGAGGTGTTCCTGTATCTCCTTGAGCAGGCGCGTGCTCTTCTGCTCGGGGTTGAGCTTGTCGGCCTGCTTGAGGCGGTCGAGCTTGTACTGCTTCACGTTGAGCAGGGAGAGGTCGAGCAGCTTCTTCTTCTCGCCACGCTGAGGGACGGTGAAGGTGACGCCCTCCATATCCACATCCAGCTCAAAGGGTACGACAATCTCGCGCGAACGGCTCTTGTAGCGCTCGCGCATCTCCACGATGCCCAGTGTGAGCAGCTCCTCGCGCGTCTCGTTCATCTTCTTCTTGTACTCAAACGTAAAGGCCTGGTTGATGGCGCCGTTGGTGATGTGCAGGTAGTTGATGAAGGCGCTGCCGTCGTCCTCCTCGATGGAGAACACATCCACGTTGTCGATGATGTGGCTCACCACCTCGCTCTTCTCGCGGAAACGCTCCAGGGCATCGTACTTGCGCTTCAGCTCCATTGCCTCCTCGAAGCGCATCTCCTCGCTCAACTGGCGCATCTCATCCATCAGCCTGCGGCTCAGCTCCTTGGAGTTTCCGCGTAGGATTTGCTTGATTTCACCGATCTGCTCCATATATTCATCGTGGCTCTGCAGTGCGATGCACGGAGCCTTGCAACGCTTGATGTGGTAGTCGAGACAAGGCTTGAACTTACCGCTGCGGATGTTCTCGGGAGTAAGCGCGAGGTTACACGTGCGCACCGTATACAGTTGCTTGATGAGGCCGAGTATCTCGTTGAGCGTGGGGATATGGCTGTAGGGCCCGAAGTACTGCGAGCCGTTGCGGATTATCTTGCGTGTCTTGAACACCTTGGGGAAGTACTCGCTGGTGATGCAAATGGAGGGGTACGACTTGTCGTCCTTGAGCAGCACGTTGTAGCGCGGCTTGTACTTCTTGATGAGATTGTTCTCGAGCAGCAGCGCATCCTCCTCGGTGCTCACCACCACGTAGCGGATATCGGCAATCTGAGCCACGAGAACACGCGTCTTTCCCGTCTGCTCCTTCTGGAAATACTGGCTCACACGCCGCTTCAGATGCTTTGCCTTACCCACATAGATCACCGTGCCCTCCTTGTTGAGATACTGGTAGCATCCCGGCGTGTCGGGCAGGTTCTCTACAATGGACTGCAGATACGGATTCTTCTTTAGCGGGCTTTCAAACATCCTATATTACCATTATCTTTGTTGCGGATAATAAAGAAAATCGTATCTATTTGAGTGACAGAAGTCAATAAAGAGGTCAT
>CAZMZC010000086.1:0-9115 GCA_964570685.1 uncultured Bacteroidaceae bacterium
AACGAACTACTGCAAAGCTTGGCTTGGAATGAAGAGTTGCGGATTTTAGGATTAATTTATACCTTTGCATCACAAATAACATATTTGTAATTTACAAATTTGTAAAGTTATGAGATTCTACGGAAGAGAAGAGGAAATCAACGAGTTGAGACGGCTGGATAGATTGTCCGAACAAACTTCGCAGTTTACCGTTCTGATGGGTCGTCGCCGTACGGGAAAGACCACGCTCATGTCGCAAGCCTTTGCCGACAAGCCCTATCTGTATTTCTGTCACGGCTGATTTGCAATCGGCCGTTTCTGAGTATAAGGGTCTGTGACCCGAAAGAAAGGTGCTCTCGGTAAACGTTAATCGTTAATCTGCAACTCTAAACACTACACACTAAACTCTAAACCGCAGCTTCGCTGCCTTGTCATCGTTATCGTACACGCCCTGCGTGTTATGAACATTAAAATAATTCAGAATTCACAATTCACAATTCAGAATTATATCGTATCTTTGTACCGTCACTCACGCCACCATCCCTTGTGGCTGCGTCGTGTGAGTGGCAAGACATATTGAAAGGCGTTTACTACGCTTTGGTTTTGACGGTTGGAAATCCTGAGAAAATTTCGAAAGTTTGTCAAAAACAAAGCAACGGTAGATACCCCTTGGTTGTATCTACGTACAGCCCTCATTGTGTCAAGGCCATTGGTGTACTCGTACGCCAATGGCAACTTTGGGCACAGCAGGGTTGTTAGTATACCTACAGCGTGGGGCTCTCTCGTTGCTCGTTCCGACAAACTTGGGCCATTCTCAGGAGCCTCTAACCGTGGAGCGAGCAACAGTGCAGGGCTTCACGCTTTCTTTATGCCTTCTTGTAATGGATTGAAAACACACGGTTGCCGTAGTCCTCGACCGTAAGCGAACGGAGAGCCTATGGCCATCGAAGTAGACATACTGGAGGACTACATCTACAACATCTCCCCCGACCTCTTGACCACCCTGCTCAAGGACCACACCACGAGCCGGGAGGGAGAGCCGCAGCGCAATATCTTTTGGGCCACCTCAGACTACGAGCATCTGGGCGAGGCCTACGGCTACCATTCCCCCATACTTCCCCATCTCATTACCGGCGATAACGGCCACGTCATCATGCCCCGCATCCTCAAGAGCCGCGACACGCAGACGGCCCGCTCACGTGATATGGCCGAGGTGTTTACCCCTTCGTGGATATGCAACGCGCAGAACAACCTCATCGACGAAGCGTGGTTTGGCCGCAAGGAGGTGTTCAACACCGAACATACCGACGAGCAGGGACGCCACACGTGGACGGCTACCACAGAGAAGATAACCTTTCCCGAGGACAAGACGTGGCGCGACTATGTGCGCGACACCCGACTGGAAATCACCTGCGGCGAGGCTCCCTACATCGTCAGCCGTTACGACACGACTACAGGCGAGGCCATTCCCTTGGGAGAGCGCATCGGACTGCTCGACCGCAAGCTGCGCATCGTGAGCGAGAACACCACGACCTCGGGCGAATGGCTCAAATGGGCACAGGCAGCCTACAAGAGTACCTACGGCTACGAGTGGCAGGGCGACAATCTCCTGATTGCCCGCGAAGCGATGCTCATCACCTTCATCGAATACTACGAACAGAAGTTCGGCAAGCAGCCGCTGCTCAAGTCGCTCAACTACATCGCCTACATCATCTCGTGGAATGTGTGGCAGATGGATGGCCTCAAAGGCGTAGTGCCCGACTCGTGTGCCGACAAGGTGCAGATAGAGCAGTCGCTCTTCGATGGCCCTATAGAGACGGTAATCCCTTGCGAGGGATGCACGAAAGACGATATCCGCCGCCACAACGGCACCTACTGTCTCATCAGAGACTGGACAAAAGGGAAAAAAGAAACCATCCGATTTATCGACCTCATAAAATAGTGACACTATGAAATTCACCTCCTCACTGAAGCTGAAACTCATCTATGTGTTCCGCATCAACGACGCAGCACACCAAGGATGCCTGAAGGTGGGCGAAGCCACGTGCGACAGCGACAACGTGTTTGCCCTCGCGCCCAACAGCAAGGCGCTCAACGAGTCGGCCAAGCGGCGCATCAACCAATACACCCAGACGGCAGGCATCGCCTACGACCTCCTGTACACCGAACTCACCATATATAATAATAAGAAGCAGGGGCTGTGCTCGTTCAACGATAAGGAGGTGCACAACGTACTGGAGCGCTCGGGCATCAAGAAGAAGGTGTTCGACACGAAGAACAAGGCCAACGAGTGGTTCATCACCGACCTCGAGACCGTGAAGCGGGCCATTGCCGCCGTCAAGGAGGGACGCGAGTCGCTCTCCACCGCCGAGATATCGCACGACAGGACTCCCATCACCTTCCGTCCCGAGCAACGCAAGGCCATAGACGACACCAAGCGTCAGTTCAAGAAGGGCAACCAGATGCTGTGGAATGCCAAGATGCGTTTCGGCAAGACCCTCTCGGCTCTGCAAGTGGTCAAGGAACTTGACTTCAAGCGCTCCTTGATACTCACCCATCGCCCTGTAGTAGACAGCGGATGGTTTGAGGACTTCGGCAAGATATTCTACGACAGCCCCCACTTTGCCTATGGCTCGAAGAACAACGGCGACAGCCACGCCTCACTCGAGACACGCGCCCGTCAGGGCAAATGCCAGTATGTATACTTTGCTTCGATGCAGGACCTTCGCGGCTCGGAACTTGTGGGCGGGCACTTCGACAAGAACAATGAGGTGTTTGCCACGGAGTGGGACTTCATCATTGTGGACGAAGCCCACGAGGGCACGCAGACCGAACTGGGCAAGGCAGTGATGAGCGAGCTGGTGAAGAGCGCCACCAAGGTGCTGCGCCTCTCGGGCACTCCGTTCAACCTGTTGGACGAGTTTGCCGAGGGCGAGATATACACGTGGGACTATGTGATGGAGCAGCAAGCCAAGGCCACTTGGGACGACCTTCACTTCGGCGACCCTAACCCCTATGCCTCGTTGCCTACGATGAACATCTACACCTACGACCTCGGCCGTCTGATGAATGAGTTTATCGACGAGGATGTAGCCTTCAACTTCCGCGAGTTCTTCCGTGTCAATGAGGAGGGCAGCTTCACCCACGAGAAAGATGTGAGGGCATTCCTCAACCTGCTCACCAAGGAGGACAAGGAGAGCTGCTATCCCTTTGCCAACGAGGAGTACCGCAACATCTTCCGCCACACCTTGTGGATGGTGCCGGGAGTCAAGGAGGCCCGCGCACTGAGTACGATGCTGCAGAAGCACCCCGTATTCCAGCACTTCAAGATTGTCAATGTGGCGGGCGATGGCGACCAGGACGAGGAGAGCAGGGATGCACTCGTTGCCGTAGAGGAGGCTATCGGAAGAGACCCCGATGCCACACGCACCATCACCCTCTCGTGCGGACGACTCACGACGGGTGTCAGCGTCAAGGCGTGGACGGCCGTGTTTATGCTATCCGGCTCGTACAACACCGCAGCATCCACCTATATGCAGACCATCTTCCGTGTGCAGACACCGGCCACCATCAACGGCCGTGTGAAGGAGCAGTGCTACGTGTTCGACTTTGCCCCCGACCGCACCCTGAAGGTCATTGCCGAGACGGCCAAGATATCGGCCAAGGCAGGCAAGACCAGCGGTAACGACCGCAAGGCGATGGGCGAATTCCTCAACTTCTGTCCCATCATATCGGTAGAAGGCTCCAAGATGCTCCAGTTCGATGTGCCCCGTATGCTCGAACAGCTGAAGAAGGTATACGTGGAGCGTGTCGTGCGCAACGGATTCGAGGACAAGAGTCTCTACAACGATGAACTGATGAAGCTCAATGACCTCGAGCTGCAGGAGTTTGACGACCTGAAGAAGATTATCGGGCAGACCAAGGCGATGCCCAAGACCAATCAGGTGGACATCAACAACCAAGGCCTCACCGATGAGCAGTACGAGGAACTGGAATCCTTGGAGAAGAAGTCGAAGAAGAAGGGCAAGGACAAGCAACCGCTCACCGAGGAGGAGAAGCGGCGGCTCGAAGAGCTGAAGAAGAAGCGCGAGAACCGCGAGGCTGCCATCTCTATCCTGCGGGGTATCTCCATCCGTATGCCGCTGCTCATCTATGGCGCCGAGGTGAGCAACGAGGACGAGGAGATTACCATCGACAACTTCGCCTCGCTCATCGATGACCAGTCGTGGGAGGAGTTTATGCCCAAGGGAGTCACCAAGGATAAGTTCGAGAACATCAAGAAATACTACGACCCCGAGATATTCAGTGCGGCAGGCAAGCGCATCAGAGCGATGGCCCGTGCAGCCGACAGGCTGAGCGTGGAGGAGCGCATCGAGCGCATCACCGATATCTTCAGCACCTTCCGCAACCCTGATAAGGAGACCGTGCTAACCCCGTGGCGCGTGGTGAACATGCACTTGGGCGACTGCTTGGGAGGATACAGCTTCTTGGCAGAGGACAATGAAACGATACTCGCCGAGCCGCGCTTCATAGACCGTGGCAAGGTGACCGCCGAGGTGTTTGCCGACGACTCGCGCATCCTCGAAATCAACTCCAAGTCGGGTTTGTATCCGCTCTATATGGCCTACAGCATCTACCGTGCTCGAGTGGCCTCCTCGCTCTTCTCCGTATCGAGCATTGAGGACGAGCAAAAGATATGGGACAAGGTAGTGGCCGAAAACATCTTCGTCATCTGCAAGACCCCGATGGCCAAGAGCATCACCAAGCGCACCCTCATCGGGTTCCGCAAAGCCAAAGTGAACACACGCTATTTCGAGGACTTAATCAATCAAATCAAGAACAAACCTGAACATTTTATCAAGCAAGTTGAAAAGTTCGTTTCAGAAAGAATAGGCATAAAAGATATGAAATTCAATGCTGTAGTAGGTAATCCACCGTATCAAGAGGTCGTGGCACAAAAAGAGAGTGCCAATGGACAGAAAGTTAGTGTTAGTATATTCCAATATTTCCAAATGATAAGCGAAAAGTTAGGTAGATATACAGCACTCATTTACCCTGGAGCAAGATGGATTCATCGCTCAGGAAAAGGATTTGAGCAATTCGGTTTGTCACAAATTAATGACCCACGTTTGTGTTTATTGAAGTTCTTCCCCAACTCCACTGATGTATTCAAGGAAGTTGGCATTGCTGATGGCTTGTCCATAGTAATGAAAGATACACAGAAAGCAAGTCGTGGTTTCAAGTATATTTATTCTCAAGGTGGTAAAGATGTATCCGTTTATGCTGATAATCCAGGCGAAGAACTCTTTCCGCTGAATCCTCTTAACAATGAAATTGCGACGTTGCTCAGTAATGCAATTCAAAAGTACGGATGTTTGCACGATGCAATTCTTCCACGTTGCCTTTTCTCTATTGAGAGTGATTTCGTGGAAAAGAATCCAACACTCGTGAGAGAATATGAAAATGGTGATATTTTCGACTCTGACACAGAAATAAAACTCTTCACTAACGATAGGGCAGGAAAGAGCGGAAGAGCACGATGGTATGTTGCCAATAGAGATGTTATCAAAACAGGTGTTGAACACTTAGATAGATGGAAGGTTATTGTATCAAGTGCCAATGCTGGTGGTCAGAAGCGTAGCAATCAAATCGCCATAGTAGATAATCATAGTGCATTCGGTCGTTCTCGCGTGGCATTGAAAACCTTTGCCACAGAGCAAGAAGCCAAGAACTTCTTCAAGTATGCAACAAGCGAAATTATCCGCTTCGCATTCCTCCTTACCGACGAATCCCTGACTTCATTAGCCAAAAAAGTCCCCGACCTATTGGACTATACTAATGGCAATGGCCTTATTGACTATAGTGGCAATGTGAACGAACAACTCTACGCACTATTTGGCATTGATGAAAAGAATCAGCAACATATAAAAGAGGTGCTGGCAAGTAAGAACACAAAAGAGTAGTTCTGCTTTCAAATGAATCAATCCCCACCAAAGACTTGTCTATTGGTGGGGATTGGTCTATTATTATATGCCTTAATCTATTTATTCTCTCGACCTATAACCGCACTATTCCATTCGTTAATCTGAGAAATAAGCTCCTCATCTATATTTTCCGGAAGATATTCCATTATTCTTTCCCGATCAAAGATGAGTCCCCCAGAATCTCTAGAAATTACTTCCCAATTGTCGTAAAAAGACTCGCAGACCATAAATATTGCTATAGGAGTAAACAAAAATGATGGTAAAATGTAGCTGCTACTAAAGCTTGCAGGTCTCATTTGCGTAACGGAACTACGCCAAGATGTTCCAGTCTTACATTGCCCAAAAGCCAAAAATTGTCCTTTTTTCTTGTCGCTAAAAGGAATGAAGACGACAATATCAACTTTTCCATCTTGTTCCCTATTTCTGTTGTATTCTGGGATTCTATATTGATATCCTTTCTCACCCAATTCGCTTAGTAATCTTTCCACTTTGTTTTGAAAGCTCTCAGTTATTCCACTTCCTGTTCCAAAAACAAGAGATTGGGATTTTTCCCCAAAGAAATTCCGAATAACAACAGCGCATAGTTTCTCAAACAATAGCGCTCCATCAATATTTGCAGCAATTCTATTAGACCCCATATTTTCTCGTGTAGCTAATAGCAAGAATGTGTATATCGTTTTTATCTGAGGGGGTACTTCTTCATTTAGCTTTATAACATTGGTTTCAGCAGAAAAAGGATAATTCCCATTCGTGTATTCTTTACGGTTTTCTATTTCTGATAAGGCTTCGTCAAATTGTTGCAAAGTTTCTGTTTCTGTATCATAACCATGTTCACGTTCTGCATCGTCAGCTATCCCCATAGCTGCTACTCCAGAAGTGACAGAATACATCCTACTTCCGTTTATGAGGCATTGATACTCCATATAGTCAGCGATTTCTGGCAATGAAGCTCTTGAAGAAGGTATTTCTCTTAATCTATAGGACATATCAATCTAATGAGCGTTTAGGATTGTTTTCGCCTTTTACCTCTTTGTATTTATCTTTCATTCCACTATATAAGGCATCTGCTGCATTTGCCAAATCAATAACGGTCTTAAGCATATCTTCATTTCCATCATAAAATGATATTTTGGAAAGTGCTTTTGTTATGTTCATTTTTGCCTCAACAACCGCTTGATAAAAAACATCTGCAGCTTCTAAACTTGTTTCATAAGCACTGTCTAAATCGTTCTTTGCTCGTAATAGTTGTATAGCTTCAGGTGAACTAAGAACCTTGTTAAGATTCTTCAAATCTGGATTTTGACTTCTAATAATTGGCTTGATTTTCTTCTTACGACTACCTAGCAGCCAATACATAACTTCCTCTAAATTCTTTAATCTGTCACTTGGAACAGGATTGTCTGTATGCTGAGTTGTGTCAATGCCCAAGAATTTTTGAAAGCCTTCATATGATATTGCAGTATATACATGAGAAAAATAGACTCTGTTGTAGTATACATCATCAATTCTGAACTCTGTATCACGATCAGCTTGACGCAATACCATTAATCCTTGATATAGTTTTAATGTTATTTTATTAGAGTCACCTATTTGCTCCGCGATATCGCATAATTCGACTCCGTATTCGTTGTGAACTTGAGCAATATATTCTGCTTTAGGGTATGAATCCCATTTTACTGCACCATTAACATGCTTAAATCCAATATATCTCCATGCGTCTTCTCTTTTATTTAAGACAATAATGGGTAATTCATTGGATAGATTCTCAACCAGTTTAGGAGTGATTTGCTCCTTGTATTTGTTCATCCCACCATTAAGTATGGCTGATGGTGATAATATAGCCTTTACGGCCGCTAAACGACGATTCCCTTCAACTACGATCTTTTTTCCTTCTTCAACAACAACATACATCGCTTCATTTTCAAAGAAACCATTAGCCAAT
This sequence comes from uncultured Bacteroidaceae bacterium, assembly GCA_964570685.1. Classification (GTDB taxonomy): domain Bacteria; phylum Bacteroidota; class Bacteroidia; order Bacteroidales; family Bacteroidaceae; genus UBA1189. Next base: position 7,906 of record CAZMZC010000086.1, read on the forward strand.
ATCGACATGACGATTTCATTGACAGCCATATTATCCCATAAGATATTCAGTATCTTGGTCTCATCAGATGTATGCTCAAATTCCACTAAACGTGGATTTTTTACATCAAAATATAATTCTTGTGCTTTGCACTTTTCTATTTGTCCCATAATTAATCATTAATTTTTATCAATGGTATGTTACGGCTTTTTCGTTTTATTTCTAATTGTTCAGGAAGAGTGAGTCCTTTTGAATGTGTCAACAATTCTGATCCCAGTTTTACTCCTTGCGCCGTATAGTTTAAGGAAAATTCGTATAAGTCAAAATCTTTATACATATCACGTATTGCAGGGACATTATCATACGATAATATCCATTTGAAATTTGTAGTGCAAGATAAGAAATTTGCCAACTCCTGATGGTCTTTGTGATTATAAAAATCTAAATACAAAGATTTCCCCTTCACATAGTATGGAGGATCTAAATACAGCAACTTGTCGTCCCCCTTTATCTCATTTAAAAATTGAATTGCGTCTTTGTTGGTAACAATAATTCTTTCAGATCTTTTTCCTATTTCAACAATTCTTTGCACTAAATCCTCCTTATTGAATCTACAATCAATTTTATACTTGGCGGCAGCTTGTTTTTCTTCAGATTTCCCCCCTATCGGTCCTGCAGTAAGGATACCTGAACGATTTGTACGTGACAAGAAGAATGTTGCAAACCCCAATTCAAAAGAGGGTTCTTTTGCATCATTGATTAAACTATGCATCAATTCCCATTCGTCCAAATCAACAGAGCAATTCATAATTTCATCTATGAAACGTTTGTTTTCTTCAATCACATATTTCCAAAAAGAATATATGCAAACATTTGCATCGTTTATAAAAATGCGATTGACTTTGTCTTGCATAAGTAAGTTGATAGCTGTCCCCGCACCTCCTGCAAATGGCTCTGCATACGAAACATCCTCCATCCCATTAATCTTCATTAAATCAATAAAGAATGGCGTCATTAAAGATTTACCACCAGGGTAACGAAGAGGGGTACAACCTACCATTTGAGGAGAATTTATTCAATTTTCAGCAAAGGTAATGATTTTTTTTAAAAGAATGATACAAAACCGATATTAAGTACAAATATAAGAACTTTTTGAATAAGAAAGAGGATTCCTTCTGGCGCACCCGCAAAACCCTGTGTTTGTCTTCTTGTATATTTTTCTTATGTCAGT
>CAZMZC010000087.1:0-8974 GCA_964570685.1 uncultured Bacteroidaceae bacterium
CATCGTTCACGTAAGGGATGTTGTACGAGAGCGAAGGTGCCGAGTTGGAGAAGTTGTATGTCCACTTGTATTCATTGTGCGGTGTGGAATCGTTCTGCGTTTTATCCACTATGCGGTATTCAGCACTTCCCTCCAGTCGGGCTGTGAGGCGGTTTACCAGCGTGTCGATGCTGCCTCGCTGATAGTCGAGCCGTTCCGATATGATATTCAGCGGTAGGCGTAACAGATAGTAATGTGAGTTCTTATCATTGTTTTTCACGCGTTCCAGTTCAATACTCGGTATGTGATGATGGATATACGACACACTGTTGCTACTATTGATTATATCAAGCACATTGCGCAGTGAGTCGCGTGTGGAGGGGAGCAATCCTAACTCCCTATCCTCGGGACTCCATCCCTCATACCAATCCAGTCGATATAGGTTACCCAATAAATTGTTTGAGTTGTATGAATAGATATACTTAGGACGCAAAATAAAATTACGTTCTTGGTTCAATGCATGGTTATAGTCGAACTGTGCCGACAGACTATTTTCCCATTTTTGAGAATATCCATATTGATTACGATTATCATCAGTTTTCCCGGCTTCATTCCCATAATGTAGCATACTGTGGCTAAATGTTTTATCCTCATACGTGTATCGCTTCCCTCTTACGATAAATACGATATGATCAAGTGTCTGTTCAAATTTTACAGAGCCATACATATACCCCTGCATGCTCAGCTGTTCGCGCTCACTCATCGAGCGGTTCTGCACGCTATATGTCATGGCATCGAGCAGCGTGGTGCTGTATGCTGGGCGAAATATGCTGTCGAGCGATGCACTACGGTAGCTTTCGTTGGGTTTGGCGTTGAACACAGCCCCTTCGTTCGTATGGGAGATGTCGTTGTGGAAATATTCCCCGGCTGCACGAAAATCAAAGTACCAGTACTTTCCCTTATCGTACAATCGGTAATCTGATATGATATGCAACTGATTGTCCCTCTCTTTGTTTCGGCTACGTGAGTATACATCACCGTCATCATAGAAGTTGGTTGCCGATGTTGCAGACTCAGTGTGTTCATCTTCACCATACACTCTCAGATTAGTTTCCACTCCAAAAGTCTCTTCTTTATTGTCCCAGCGGAGGCCAATTCCGCTCAACTTCATATCGGTCACGCCTGAAGCTTGCCACGAGGGATTCCATTCTCCTCTTGAACCAGGTTGTCGTGTATCGCTGGTATTGTTTATGTTTCCAAACATGGCCAATCGCATTTGGTCGGTGAACAATAGGCCGAACATGCGTCCGAGATATCGATTATTCGTACCATAACCCGCTTCTACGTTGGAGACCCATCCAGTCGAGAACTCCTTCTTCAGGTTCACGTCCACCACCAACGGCTTTTCGCGGAGCGTGCCTGTGATGTAGGCATCTTCGTGCTCCTTCTCGTATACCTTCACCTTGTTTACCATATAGGCCGGCAGATTCTGCAACGCTACACTGGGGTCACCACTGAAAAAGTCCTTACCGTTGACCAACAGGCTTTCCACATACCGCCCGTTCACAAAGATTTGGTTTCCTTTCAGCTCCACGCCGGGCAGTTGTTCTATCAGTGCATCCAGCATGGAGCCATCGCTCAATCGGAATGCATCGGCATTGTAAATTATGGTATCACCTCGGAACACCATCTTTACTTTGGAAGCCTTTACCACAACTTCATCCAGTTCGAGCGGTTTTTCAACCATTTCAATCTTACCTAAGTTTTTCTGCCTTGTGGATTTGATACCTCTAAAATCTAATGTCAGCCAATAGGGCTCATAACCCATCATGTCAAACTTACAGATAATAACTGAATCTATCGGCAAATTCATACTAAAGTTTCCTTCGTTTCCCAATGCGCCATTAGCAACGACTGTGCTATCTTGCCACATGAGGGTAACATTGGCTGGTAACGGTTTGCGTATTACCTTATCTATCACCTTAGCCTCAACAACCATAACTTTCCCATTATAGTCTGTTTGGGAGAATACATTTATCAGGCTAAAGGAAAGCAGAATCAACAGTAAGGTTCTTTTCATAAAGAAATCAATTTGCTTATTTTATACTATCACAACTGTGAATTCTCTTTATTCCTATATCCCCAAAGCTGAACTTGTCAGTCGCATTACCTAATCCAAAATCGAAATTGGAATCTTGACTTCCTCTCTTGACTTCCTTGTTTATAAAAAGAGTCTCATATCCATCCTTGCTAAACTTAAAGATAAAAAGAGTATTGGTCATCAGATTGAAAGAGAATTTTCCCTCCTCACCTTCAACACTCCATGTAGGCCAAGACGTAAGGACAGCACTATCTGCCGACATGATTGTAACATCCACTTTAGGTATAGGAACTTTTGATTTAGCATCTACAATTCTACCTTCAAATGTCATCTTCTCGGTTGTCTGGGAAGAAGCATTTATGCTGATACACAGCATAGATATAATACATAATAAATATTTCATAATCAATAGAATTTTATGTTTATGACACAGGAAGCTGTAATACTTCCTGTGCCGTCCAAGCGTTAAGGGCAATTTACATTAATAGCCCAGTTAGGGCTTTTTGTAGTCGTAGTTGTGGTCGTTATTCCTCCACCTCCTATAGAACCACCTCCTTCTACAGGTGCTGCTGTGGTTGTTATGGTACAATTACAGTTGTTTACTATACAATCACAGTTATTCACAATTTCTGTGAATCCACCAACGAGTTTACCTTCGATGGTTTTCTCCAATGGTTTAAAACTTTGCTCAGCCAAACTGAGCAGATTGTTACGATTTCTTTTCATAATTAGAATGTTTTAAAAGTTATTAATAATGAAGTCGATACGACTTTCTATAATCCTTTTTTTATCTTTCTCATCATAATTGCATATACATCCTGTGTTGAGACCAACATCCATCTTAAATTGCGAGCATCGTCCATGACAAATGGGATATATAGAGCACCTTTGGCAACTAGAGTTTCCAAACTTCACTGATATTCGCTGATGTTTCTTCTCATTCCACTCTACTTCACCTTGGGCAGTCAATACACCTTCCTTATTGCAATCTTCAAAATCTCTTGCTGTACAGCTAAAGATATTTCCATTGAAGTTTATTACAAGTCCATTTTCTTTATCAGCATAGCATCTGGTTGCATCAATTTCTTTATCCGTTTTCACAAAAATACCGATATTCTTGAATGCTATTCGAAGACTCTCCTTTTGTTCCTTGAATTCTGGTATATTGTTTTTTGTACTCTCTTGCCATACTTGCTGTAAGTCTACGATTAAGAACTTCTTTGCTTCCAAGCTAATATTTCTCAAATCTCTCGCTACATCAGCAAATGAGAGAACATTCTTTAACGTACAGTTGCAACGAAGAAGAACTGAGAATTGCTGACTAACAGCATTCTTAACATTACTGATGATTTGACTATATGTGGCACAACCATTGGCTAAGAATTTTGTTTTGTTGTGTAATTCTTCATTACCATCTATGGTGATTTGGAACGAGACAGATACGACTGCTTTAAGTTCTTTCAATGACTCCAATAGTTTCTGCGTAAGAAGATAACCATTAGTCGTAAAACTCAACTGCAATTTAACCTGTCGTTCATTACACAGTGAAGAAACCTTCTTTAATAACGGTAATACTTTACGCGTATAATATAATAGTGGTTCCCCACCAAAGAAACTTAGGTTCAGTTGCTTCAGCTCAGGTGATTGTACTTTCTTCTCGATGAAACGCAATACCGTTTCCACCATTTCATCGGACATCACAGAACCTTTCTCGTGCTTCTCGTAGCAATACCAGCAGCGCATGTTACAATCCATCGTGGGATTGATGATGATGCTGTACACCGAGCGGTCGGCATCTTCCCTTTCCCACTCGGCTATCACCTCGCGACTTTCGTCCACATGGTCTTCGAGCAAGAATCCCCTCTCCACGAGGTAGGCAAAGAATGTGGGATGCATCTCCTCAAGTACTTCCCAGTCTCCTTTCTCGAGCAGTTCCTTCAGCGGCTCTTCTATAGCCACTAATGTCTCATGGTGACACTTGTATAGAATGTACGTATTCTCATGACGCACTATCCACGCATAGTTGCTAAGTTTCATCGTATTATTCTCTGTTTCTAAGTTGATATATTCGGTTTATGGCATAGCCTATGGCGCTATTGGTATCGAGCGACCAGTATTCGCTGTCGGCCGGCAGCGATGAGGTGAGGTGTACCACTTCGTCCCATGCCGGTGGGGTAAGGTCGAAATCATCGCTGCCTATGAGCTGCACCTGCATGGCCAGGCTACGCACACGGTAGTTGATGACCTCCTGTGTTGTCACCAAAGGTTGGGTATAGCGTTTCAACTCCTCTATATACTCGGTAGGGAACACATCTGCGGGCTTCTTACCCGACTTAACGGCTTGCCCTATGCGGTTGACCACATAGGCCATGACGCCTCCGATACCGCTTCGTATACCATTGTCCTTGGTGCGACGTACATCGCGCTCCATCACTATGCGGTCGATGGCGGCAAGCTCCGGTTCCATGGGGTCGTCGAGGAACCCATGTGCTTGCAGGTAGAGTATCCCCCACCCTATACCGCACACTCCCTTACCGAAGGTGATGGGTAGCTCCTCTTCCAGCGCATCGCATACTCGCTCAAACAGCGGTTCGGCCAAGTCCTCATAGTGGGTATTGCCTGTGTATCGGCTATACTCGCACAGCAGTATCACCACCCCCATCAGTCCACAGCACAGGCCTGCCGGTGTGGTATCGGCCTGTGCCTGACGGTATACATAGTCTACCACCCTGCCCAGCCGTTCACGCGCATGGGCTATTTCATGCGGCTCTATCTCTGTGGCCAGGCTGTTGATGGTCTGTATATAGGCAAAGTCGTGTGCCCGGAATGTACTCCTATAGTATTTCCTCAGCGATTGCAGTTCGTTGCGATTGCATGCCATCCATTTCATGGCTTCGTCGTATCTGTCACGGTCTTTGCGCATGGCAACACTGTGAGCCAGACAACGCAGGTTGGTGGGAAACAGCGTGTCCACTATCACCAGATAGTTGTATATCATACGAGTGTGGGTAAAGGAGTAGGGCATCTTCTCCCGATAGATGTGCCCTATCTTCACATCGGGGAGCAAGTAGCATCCGCCTCCTTCGAGCCATGCTTTGGTACTGATGTATGCCTCCTCGCAGCCGTAGTGTACCAAGCCTTGATACCCTCTAAGATGATTCCAGTAGGTTTTACTCGCAGCATATCCCGCACCCATCACTGCTGGTATCTGATGGAGTCCCAGTCCTTTGATGTCTTTACGTCCATTCCAACGTATACCAGGGATATACTCATGGTGCTCAAATAATAGATATGCACCATAGGTTCCTGACTCCCCTTTATTGACAACCATCCCATCCTCCTTTATTAAGGTTATTGTTTGGCAGCAGAGTAGGCGATGGTCGTTCTTGCTTAACTCTTCGGTGATTGCCCGATGCCAAGCGGTATCATAGAACCGCATGTGTGCATCGAGTAGCAAGAAATAGGGGGTCACCACATGCTGTATGCCCTTCTCTTTCGAGGTGGCAGCTCCTATACGGGTAGCATTGTATATATAGTGTACATGGTAGGGACGCAACACATCAGCATAGTCGAAGCGGTCTTCCGAGCAGTCGTTCACGACAATGATGTCTACCGCCTTGCCAGCAGTCTCGCGGATACTGCGGACGGTATTCTCCACCTCTTCCCCTTCGTTGAGGAAGGGGATTACCACCGTCAGCAAGTTGGAGGATGGCGGTAACGCCGTGATGGCACGGGCCATGGCATGCTCACTGTCGGTGATAGCTTGACGTACCTCCTCCTGTATACGATGTGTGGTGAGCTGTTGCTGTTGGCTGCGCATGGTACTGATCTGACCGTCCGAAGTGCGATAGTTAATCAATATGCTACGTAGGTTGCGTATCACCACTCCCTTGGTCAGTGCCTGCAGCCACAGATGATAGTCTTCGGCATAGATGTAGTCGGGATGGTAACGCAGGTTATGTAATCTTATTGTAGCTGTGCGCATTATCACCGTGGGGTGAGCTATGCAGCATCCCATCAGCATTTGCGTGAGGCTGATGTCCTCTTCATTGGCTGGTCGGAATGTGCCGGTCTGGTTCCCGAAATACTGCATGCCTCCCCCCAAGACACCTACCTTGGGATGGGCTTCCATATATTCATATTGCAGTTGCAGGCGGTCGGGACACATCACATCATCGGCATCCATACGGGCAATGTAGCGTCCTCGCGCCTCGTCGATAAGGCGATTGAGAGTAGCTATATAGTTGTGGTTACAATGTATGATGCGTATACGCGGGTCGGTATAGGTCGCAACGATGCTGAGCGTGTCATCGGTAGAGCCATCATCGGCTATCAGTATTTCGTAGTCGATGAATGTCTGTGCCAATATGCTATCTATGCACTCGCCTATGTAGCGGGCGGCATTGTATACAGGAATGCATACACTGATAGCAGGATTGTCGTGTTTGTCCTCCATAGTAACAACTTAAGTTCTATTTCGGGGGCAAAGAAAATAAATAATTGCGCGTGGAGGTGCCGTTATGATGCGACAAACATGCGACAAGAGTAGGACAAATATGCGACAAGGGCGTGACAAATGCCACGCTCTGCTCTAAAAAGTTCGATGAAATGGGGGATTTTTAGTCTTCTGCTCCCCAAAAGATGCTGGCATGCTCGGGGAGGAGTTTCTTCTTCATTCGGTCGTTACGTTTGCGTACACTACCGGGAGTGGTGTGAGAGACATAGCCTATTATGTTGGGTGAGAATCCCATGTGTGTGAGATAGAGTGTCAGCAATTCAGGACTGCTCAAGTTATATTCCTTGCCGAGTTGATAGCTTATTTCCTTGAAGCAGGCGAAGAGTTCGTTTTCCAGTAGCTCGCTCTCGCTGAAGGTATTTTTATAAAGCTCCTTCTCCTTGATGCGCAAATTACTCAGCTGCCCATACATGGTAGTAGCCTCGAATGCCTGTACGCAGTGCTTTAGTATATCGGCAAGCAATGTCTCTTGCGTACTACTTTCGGTGCGCTGCACATCATTCATATTTGTGTTATTCTCTCTTTTTCGTCTCTGACGATGTGCTATCTTGACAACAAGCCATGATACACCAACAAGGAGCATTACCGCACCCAATATGGTCAATGTTATAGTTAATCGTGTTCTTTTCTCACGTTTGTCAACTTTGATGATATTCTCGTTCAGCTCATCCGTCATTTCATTCATCGGAGCAGAACGGTACGCCTCCTCCGCACGGATAGCGTTGTATCGTTTTTCGTGACATGCAGCCGAGTCGGGCATATCCATGCGTTCATAACATTGCCATAGCACATAGTGTGCAATATAATCTGCTTGCAAGTCTTTATGTGGTGTACGTAATGCTTTTTCACTGTAGTGAATGGCTGAGTCTAATACTCCATATTGTAGGGAGAAGTCTCCCTTACATGCATATAAAACAGCATGTCGCTCTGGAACAGACAGCATTATGCATTGGTTAATATATTTGATGGCTTGCGAATGATTTTTGCGACTAAAACATTCAATCATTGCCATATTGTCAAATGCTAAGGCCCGCTGTTCGTCCGTAGCATCCATATGCAGCACCACTCGTGAATAGGAGCGCATAGCATTGTCGTAATCGTTATTGCTATGCAATTGTACAGCGTGTTCCAACTCCTCCTGTGGTGACATGGAGGCTTCATCAACTTCACTCTTGCATGAGGCTAGAGTAAACAAAGGTGCTAATAACAGATAAAACGCTATATTCTTCATTGTCATGTCTCTCATAAAATTTCGCAAAAATAGATATTTTATTGCAATATGCAAAGAAAACAATGAGAATAAGACAAGACAAAAACAAGACAAATGCAAGGAAATGTAAATGTTCGCATGACATTATGCTATCACAAGAGAGGCTTTGGGAATTGAATATCTATCATAAAGAAACGTAATTCTATCCACTATCTTGATAGTCCTTTTCCAATGTTAACGCTGACGTTGACGATAACTGTCTGCCAGATGCTTGGTTAACGTTATCGCTTGTTTTAACGTTATCGTTAGTGACTTCGTCACAGACACTTGGCTGCGTTCGCTGTGCGATTGCAAGCGAGCTTGCATCGCGCTCACTTGCACAAGCGTTAACGTCAATAACCTGGTTCCGCAGCATCCCCGGCACATAGGAGATATGTAGCCATCGGTAATCCTTCTCGGCGATGAGCTGGGTGAAGCGGATGACGCCCTCGCGCTGCATCTGGACGATGAGGAGGAAGAGGGAGAGAGACCCACCCCTGCCCTCCCTGTGAGGGAGGGAGTTTGGATCCGCGATGTCAGAGTCCCCTCCCTCACAGGGAGGGTTAGGGTGGTTCTCGGTTCCCACTATATCCGCCGCACACCCCACGATATGGTGACTGTTGGCGACTCCACCCACGGCGGTATTGAGTGCCGGGCAGCGGTAGCCCGAGGTGACGATGATGGGTGCGCCGTAGCGGCGGCGTATGGGGTCGAGCAGCTGCTCTACGAGGATGATGAGCATCCTGCGTGCCGCACGGGGCGGCGTGTTGTCGATGGTCAGGCGCTCGGCGGTGGCGCTGGCGGACAATTCTGACAAATTAAAATATGAGGCCTCCCCCAATAGCGAAGCCCTTGGCTTGTCCAAGAACCCCCTCCCGTAGAGGGGGCTTTCGGGCCTCGCGAATTCTTGGTTGGAATGTTTCATAATGCGGTGTAGTTAGAATTAATTGACTTGTTATTGTTTGGATTGGCTACCCCCTCTTTGGGCCGACGCGAGAGAGCATCGGTTGCGACGAAGAGAGGTTTACCTCTCCCGAGGAGTCTCGCTTGCGAGCTTTTGGATAGGGGGAGGCCCCCCATCGCTACCATCTCCCGCAGGCGCTCAGGCCCAGTGCCCCGGCAAGGGCGG
>CAZMZC010000088.1:0-8931 GCA_964570685.1 uncultured Bacteroidaceae bacterium
GGCTTGGCTCTGCTCTCACTCTCTTTGCCATTATAAAACTCTGTTTTAAGATGGCTCGTTCGCTCGGCAGAGCACAAGTTGGCTTGGCTCTGCTCTCACTCACTTCGCCATTATAAAACTCTGTTTTAAGATGGCTCGTTCGCTCGGCAGAGCACAAGCAGGCTTGGCTCTGCTCTCACTCACTTCGCCATTGCCAGGGGGTAAACGCAAATCATTATATGGCGATATGCGCTGATAATCAGCGGTGAAATGGCGCAGTGAGGGCGTTTCTGCCAAGGGGTAGGGGATACCCCTTGGCAGAAACATTTACCCACACACACCACGGCGCTATCGAAGGCAATGAGCAGGATGGACGGGGGGGATGCCTGTCGCGTGCTGCGACTTGAACAATCTGGTATAATAAGAGGGAGACATGCTTGTGTGTAGGTTGGCGACAACGAAAACCTTTTGGGGATAGAGGGAAGGAGGGGACCTTGTGGGAATGGAAAACGATGATGATATTGATGGAAACCAATCGGTTAAGTCACTTGATTGTTGAGGCTATGTAAAACTGCTGTTTTTTTTAGGCAGTTTCTGTGCAAAACTGCTGTTTTTTTTAGGCGGTTTTGTTATATTTGCACCATCAAATGAATTTATGATATGAGAACGCTTGTAGCAAAGTACCGAAACATCCTGAAAAACGTGGACACCAGTTATGTCCGCAATATACATAATACCATCCCCTGGGATGACCGCTTGATAGCTATCTTAGGTGCCCGAGGGGTTGGGAAAACAACGCTTGTGTTGCAGCATATCAAGCTCTATGAGGATATTGACACCACATTGTTTGTGTATGCCGATGACCTTTGGTTCTCTACCCACTCATTGGTGGCGCTTGCCGAGATGTTCTATACGAATGGCGGCCGTGTGCTGTACATTGATGAGATACACAAGTACAGAAACTGGTCGCAAGAGATAAAGAACATCTACGACCAATACCCCGACTTGAAGGTGCGCTACACAGGCTCCTCGATACTCGACCTGCAGAAGGGCAGTCATGACCTCAGCCGTCGTGTATTGGAGTTTCAGATGCATGGCCTCTCATTGAGGGAATACATTGCTCTCCATTATGGCGTTGAAATCCCCATCCACACCTTAGAGCAGGTAGTAGCCAATAAGATAGAGTTCCCCTACGCCGACTACCGTCCCGTGGCCCTCTTCAAGGAGTATCTTCGTCAAGGTTACTACCCTTACTTCAAGGAAGCTGGTTATGAACTGCGCCTGACGAAGACGATCAATGCTATCCTCGAGGTGGACATCCCGAGGTTTGCCGAACTCTCCATTTCTACATCCGATAAACTGAAGACATTGCTCTATATCATTGCCCAAAGCGTACCATTCAAACCCAACTACTCGAAGATTGCCCGCGACCTCGACATGCACCGCAATGCCGTGGCCGACCTTATGGTATGGCTCGACAAGGCCGACCTCATCAACATCCTTCGCGACGATGTTGAGGGATACAAACTTTTGGGTAAGATCAATAAAATCTACCTCAACAATCCCAACCTGGCTTATGTGCTATCCGATGAGGAGCCCAATATCGGTAACATCAGAGAGACGATATTCCTTGCCTGGCTACGGGTCACCCATAAGGTGACTGCATCAAGCGCATCGGACTTCAAGGTGGGCAAATATACCTTCGAAGTGGGCGGAAGGAAGAAGGGGCAGCATCAGATCAAAGATATCGAGCATGCCTATGTGGTCAAAGATGATATCGAGTATGGCCACTTGAATGAGGTGCCGCTATGGGCCTTCGGTTTGTTGTACTAAGTGGTAGCCACACACCACGGCGCTATCGAAGGCAATGAACAGGATGGCCGGGGATGCGTAATCTCCGTACTTTGTACTTATAGTAACTAAAATCTACAAATAGAAGATTTTTGTTGCTTATAAGAAACAAAATTTGTATTTTTGCACAAGATAAGACTTATAAGTATGGATTTGATTACAAGGAAACTCTATGCAGACAAGTTGGATGCATGGGTCGGTAAGGGACAGATAATCGTACTCATCGGGCAGCGAAGAGTAGGTAAAAGCTATATCCTCAAGGATTTCTTGGAACGCCACAAGACCGATCCGGGAACTAATTTCATCTATATAAATAAGGAACGTAAGAAATTTGATGCTCTCAAAAACAATGAACAACTGAACGCATACATCGACGAACATTGGGTGGAGGATGCACACAACTATATTCTCATTGATGAGGTTCAAGAAATCGAGGGTTGGGAAAAAAGCGTGAGAAGCTATCGCTTGGAAGATAATGCAGATGTCATCATTACAGGAAGCAATTCGAAGATGCTATCAAGCGAACTGAGCACTCTGATAGGTGGGCGATACCAGGAAATCTATGTGCAGTCACTCAGCTATCAGGAATTTATTCTCTTCCACGGTCTCGAGGATAGTGATGATGCCTTGTGGAAATATGTTAACTATGGAGGACTTCCTGGTTTGAAGCAGATAGGCCTGAATGATGAAGAACTTGTGTGGGACTATATCAAAGGGGTATACCATACGGTAATGTTAAAAGATATAGTAGAGCGCAACAGCATCCGCAATGTGGCATTCCTTAACACGCTGCTACGCTACTTTGCAGATACCATAGGCAAATTGAGTTCACTAAACAATATCAGTAAGTTCATGAAGTCGCAAGGGCAAGATGTGTCCGTCAAGTCGATTGCCTCCTATTTGGGTTGCTTCAAAGAAGCCTACCTGCTCTCATCGGTAGAGAGATACGATATTCATGGCAAGAAGTTGTTGGAATCGAACGAGAAAATATATTTTGGAGACATTGGGTTGCGCAATTTGATTGCTGGTGGAGAGAGAGAGGGTGACATGGAGAAGGTATTGGAAAATATCGTATATCAACAGCTACAGAGAATGGGCTACACGATAAGTGTAGGACAACTTAGAGCTGGCGAGGTAGATTTTGTGTGTACAAAATCTAACGAACGCCTATACGTCCAGGTCGCTTACCTTATAGCATCTCCTGAGACGGAAGATAGAGAGTTTGGAAGTTTGGGCAACATCAAAGACAATTATCCCAAATATGTCATCTCGATGACTCCCCTTGTGAAACGGAGAGACCGGCAGGGTATCACCCATCTCGGATTGCGCGAGTTTCTTAAAAACGGATTCTGATTAGTGATTGCTTGATGCTTACACTGCGCTACCGATGGCAATGAATGGGATTGCCGGGGATGTGTGCGTACCGAAAAGCCAAAAACTGGGATGTGGCTCGTGTGGTGGGAGATTTGTCCGTCACGGCGGATATGCCCTATCAGCCGTTGCCGAGTATAAGGGTCTGTGACCCGAAATAATTACAGGGATTAACTTCGTTTTCCTCCTTCTCGCTCGCTGATAGAATTCAAGCAAGCTTGATTCTTGCTCGCTCATGCGTCGGTTGTCAAATCCCTACCTCTACACCCTCGAATTGAAGGGCAAAGCAACAGAAGAACTGTAACGCCAAGCCGATAGCTGGAATGTGGCTTGTGTGGTGAGCGACTTGTGATGCTAGAAAAAGAAGAAGGTGTGTCGTGCGACACACCCTCTATCCATTTTATAAACTTACTGATGCTTTATACCAGCTTGGCCAATGCCTCCTTGATGCGGCGCATAGCCTCTACGATGTTCTCGTCGCTGGTGGCATAGCTCATGCGGATGCACTCGGGCGAGCCGAACGAGTCGCCGCCCACGCAAGCCACATGGCCCTCTTCGAGGAGGTACATAGCGAGGTCAGAGGCTGTCTCGATGACCTTGTCGCCGAACTTCTTGCCGAAGTAGGCGCTGCACTTGGGGAAGAGGTAGAAGGCTCCCTGCGGCTCGTTGACTTCGAAGCCGGGAATGTCGCGGCCAAGCCCGACGATGAGGTTGCGGCGACGCTCGAAAGCCTTGCGCATCTCCTCTACAGGCTCCTGAGTGCCACGGTAAGCGGCCTCGGCTGCCTTCTGTGATACGGAGCAGGGACCGCTGGTGTACTGGCCTTGCAGCTTGTTGCAAGCCTTGACAATCCATTCGGGACCGGCGATGAAACCGATGCGCCAGCCTGTCATGGCGTAAGCCTTGGATACGCCGTTGATGATGACTACGCGGTCGCGTACGCCAGCGAACTGAGCGATGCTCTCGTGACGGCCTACGTAGTTGATGTGCTCGTAAATCTCGTCGGCAATGACGTATACCTGCGGATGACGCTCGAGCACGGCTGCCAATGCGGCCAACTCATCGCGACTGTAAACGGAACCTGTTGGGTTGGAGGGCGAGCAGAGAATGAGCGCCTTGGTCTTGTCGGTGATGGTGGCCTCAAGCTGCTCGGCAGTAATCTTGAAATCTTGCTCGATGCCTGCAGCCACGATGACGGGAGTACCGTTGGCCATGAGCACCATCTCGGGATAGCTCACCCAGTAGGGAGCGGGTACGATGACCTCGTCGCCTTCGTTGACGAGTGCCATCACGACGTTGCATACCGATTGCTTGGCACCGTTGGAGCAGGAGATCTGATTGACGGTATACTCCAGATTGTTCTCGTTCTTCAGCTTGTCTACGATAGCCTGGCGCAATGCGGGATAGCCGGGTACGGGTGAATAGCGCGAGAAGTTGTCGTCGATAGCCTGCTTGGCTGCCTCCTTGATGTGGTCGGGGGTGTTGAAGTCGGGCTCGCCTACACTAAGGTTAATCACGTCAACGCCCTGTGCCTTGAGCTCGGCACTGCGCTGCGACATCGCCAGCGTGGCTGACGGAGAGAGTCGGTTGATAAGGTTGCTTGGTGTGTTCATAACTATGATTTATTTGAGGCCTCCCCTAACCCCTCCCAGGGAGGGGGATTCCTGTCGTCTTGAGGGGCAGATGGCCATTGTTGTTATTATTTATTCCTTTGTCTATTTCACAAGTTACATTATATGGTGATATGTCACCCCTCCTTGGGAGGGGTAGGGGGGAGGCCATGCAAAGTATGCCCCATGCGGTCCTTCTTGGTGCGCAGATAGCGCTCGTTGTAGCAGTTGGGCTCAATCTCGATGGGCACGTTCTCTACAATCTCAAGGCCATAGGCTTCGAGGCCGATGCGCTTGACGGGATTGTTGGTGAGCAGGCGCATCTTGTGCACGCCGAGCGAGCGCAGTATCTGTGCTCCTACGCCGTAGTCACGCTCGTCGGCATCGAAGCCGAGGTGTATGTTGGCATCTACGGTGTCGAGTCCCTCTTCCTGCAGTTTGTAGGCGCGTATCTTGTTCATCAGGCCAATGCCGCGACCCTCCTGCATCATATATACGATGACGCCCTTGCCGGCAGCGTCGATCTCCTCCATGGCCTTGTGCAGCTGGTCGCCACAGTCGCAGCGGCACGAACCGAAGATGTCGCCCGTCATGCATGAGGAGTGCATGCGCACGAGGATAGGTTCATCCTCTTCCCACTCGCCCTTGATGAGTGCCACGTGCTCGGCTCCGTTGGAGAGTTGGCGGAAGGGGATGAGGCGGAAGTGTCCGTGTGCCGTGGGCATATCCACCTCTTCGCCACGCTCAATCATCGACTCCGTCTCGAGACGGTAGGCAATGAGGTCGTGGATGGTGATGATGGGGATATTCATCTCCTGAGAAATCTCCATCAGCTGTGGCATACGGGCCATGGTGCCGTCCTCGTTCATAATCTCGATGAGTGCCGCTGCGGGGTAGAGTCCCGAGAGGCGGGCGAGGTCGATAGCCGCCTCGGTATGTCCGGCACGGCGAAGCACGCCCTTGTCCTGTGCATAGAGCGGATTGATATGTCCGGGACGGCCGAAGTCCTCAGCCGTACGCTTGGGGTCGGCCAAGGCGCGGATGGTAGCAGCGCGGTCGGCAGCAGAGACACCGGTGGTGCAGCCTTCGAGCAGGTCTACGGTCACAGTAAACGGAGTGCCCAGAATGCTGGTATTGGTGTTCACCTGCGGAGCGAGGTTCAACTCCTCGCAGCGCGACAGCGTGATGGGTGCGCACAGCACGCCGCGTCCGTAGCGGAGCATGAAGTTGACAATCTCGGGAGTTATCTTCTCGGCAGCAACGATGAAGTCGCCCTCGTTCTCGCGGTCCTCGTCATCGACCACGATGACGATGCCGCCTTGGCGGAATACCTCCAAGGCTTGCTCGATGGAGCTCAGCTGCCATTTTTTCTCACTGGAGTTTTCTTTCATAGATGATATCTTGTATTTCTTTGTTTGTCTTTACTATCTGTTTGAGGTCGCCCTTCAAGCGATGGCGGAAGAAGCAGGCTCGCGCGTAGAAGAGCAAGCCAATGGGGAAAATGATTCCAGCCGTCATGTTCATCCACTTGCGGGGTAGGGGAGCCGCATGTGCCCCGACGGATAATACGGGGTACGTGTTTAGTGACTTCAGTATCTCGTGACGGCGACTATTGCTCAGCTTCTCCACGATATAGCCCAGCGAAGCATTGATCTTGAGCAATGCCCTGTCGCGATTGTTTTCGGCAGTAAACATGCGCAGGTAGTGCGGGAAGAAACCGCGCAACTGGCTTCGGTAGTACTCCTTGCAGGCTGCTGTGAGCGTGGTGAGCCGTTCCTGTATGTCGGCGTAGTCCGGGTCATCGATGATAACCTCCTTCATCGCAAGATGGCGCTTGCTCCGCAAGCCAAGAAGCCAACGGAAGGCATTCTTATAGATGTCGGCATTGAATACGCCCGAGTCACGATTGGCCTGATAGGTGAGGAATATGCCTAACGGAGCCAGCACAGCAGTGCTCATCCAGCTGCCCCACCAAACGGGAATCTCGCCCGCTCTGGCAAGTTTGGTGCCCGAGGACTCCAAGATATAATAAACGATGAAGGTAAAAACCGATGCGATGACTGGCATGCCCAATCCACCCTTACGGATGATGGCGCCCAGTGGTGCTCCGATGAGGAAGAAGACAAGACATGAGAGCGACATGGTAATCTTGTTGAACCATTGTATCTGATGGACGCGTATGTTCCTGTCGGCATTGAATACCGTCTTGCTCTTTAGGACTGTCTCGTTCTTGAGGTTGTTGATGCGCGACTCTTCGCTCTTGAGCCACTCCTTGCGCTGGTCGCGGGTAGCGGAATAGAAGAGGCTGTCAACATTGATGCGTGTCACTTGTGCCTCTTCAATATGTTGCTTTAGCTTGGTGGTATCGTTCTTCGACAGCTTGTACGAGGCCAGCGAACCGGTCTTGAGTTGGGTGTAGTAGACACGCCCGATGCTGTCTTGTGCTGTGGAGAGCGAGTCAATGTCACGGCTCAGGCGTACCATATTCTTGTTCATGGCATTGCCGCTGAGGAAACTGCCGTCCATCAGGTCAAAGTCGTTGCTGAATTCGATGAGCATGGTCTTCTCGCCAAATTGCTCACGGCGGTAGGGTATGTTCTTGGAGTTGATTTGCCCGTCCTTAAGGTTCTCAAACTGCTCGCCGTGGTAGAGTATCATCTTCAAGTGTTGCTTGTCGGCGGTAGTCTCCAGTCGTCCGCTGTCGGCCTTGAGGATGGTGGCGTTTTCGAATCCGTTGCTCATGTTGTAGATAACCACGCCATAGAGCATGCCTGTATTGTTGTCTTTCTTCTTGACGTAGAGGTTGTAGTTCTCAATGCCATCGTAGAAGGCTCCCTCGGGAATCTCCAGTTCGGGCGATTTCTGCTTCATCGAGATGAGCAGTGTCTGCAGCTGGAGGTTGGCGTGGGGGATGGTGATGTTCTGAAAGTAGAAAGAGATGAGGCTCAGTACAAGGCTGAATCCGATGAGCGGACTCATCACCCTTATCAGTGGCACTCCCGCCGCCTTCATGGCGGTGAGTTCGACACGCTCGCCGAAATTTCCGAAAGTAATCAAAGCAGCCAACAGCACTGCCAGAGGTAGTGCCTTGGGTACTAGAGTAAGCGAGGCGTAATAGAAGAATTTGGCTAATACATCTATTGAAAGCCCTTTACCGACCATGTCGTCCACATACAGCCATAGGAACTGCATAATAAAGATAAACAGGCAGATAAAGAATGTTCCGACAAACATAAAGCCGAAACTCTTCAACACAAATATGTCAAGCTTCTTGATGCGCACAGTGAAGTCACTATAAAATCACGTGCAAAATTAGTGCAAAATTTCGATTAAGCGAAGACAATACGAGTGAACTTGTATTGTTGAGTGTAAGAAATTTAGTTTAGGCGAGCGAAAAAGCAAGTTTGACTTCAGCCCCTACGGGCATCGACCTTCGGTTCTCGAATGAATTCGAGTGCTAAGGCAGTCCTTGTGTTTTTCTCGAACGAGTCGAGCGCAAGCATTCCGAGCCGCAGCTGTTATTATAACCCTGCTACGCGGCGTAAATCATCCATTTGGCTTTCCCACATTTGCACGAGGTCTTCCTCATCTTCATTCTTCGCCAATTCGGTAATCTCCAGGATATGGGCTTTGGTGAGTTCGCTTACGTTGATACGCAGTTCAAAGTAGGTTTTTGGTCCCTCGTCGAGCCAATGGAAGCGGATGTATACTCCTTCGCGACATCCCAACAACTCGGCTTCGCGCGTCTCTTCCTTGCCCCATTGGAAGGTATACACGCCGTTACACTCAGTAATCTTATCGGCCATCCACGCCTCTAATCCTCCGATAGTACCTATAAAGTTCCAGATGATGTTGCGTGAATTGCCATTCAGTGGATATTCCAAATGTACCTTTGTCATAGTATCAGTCCTTTTTGTCGCGAATATACAAAAAATATCGTATGTTACAAATATTATCTCAGTTTTTTAACCTTATAATTGTGCTATGTAAAAAAGTTGCAAAAAAAATGGTTTTTTGTTTGGCAAACAGAAAAAATAGCCCTACCTTTGCACCCGCATTCGAAAGGATGGCGGGATAGCTCAGCTGGTTAGAGCGCATGATTCATAATCATGAGGTCCCC
>CAZMZC010000089.1:0-8771 GCA_964570685.1 uncultured Bacteroidaceae bacterium
GGGCGACTGAGGGTTTCTCAGCCAATACTAATTTCATTTGCATCTGCTCCTTTCTTGGCAAAAATAAAAGCAGCCATACACCGTAGTGCATGACTGCTATGTAAAGATATAATTTGCAGAAGAATATTACTGTTAATTGTTCAAATAGTCAATTATCTTTCTTCTTTGAATATGAGGACGACATCTTCTCAGAAACATCGATTCAATTTGTCTTACTCGCTCTCTTGTAATTCCAAATTCATTTGCGACTTCTTCTAATGTCATAGGTGTACCTGAAACAATCCCCAAACGCATCAGAATAATCTTTTGAGACCTTATGCTACCGAGTTTTAGCAATTGCTCTAACATCTCTTCTATTCGAGAGTCAGAGCGTAATAGCTCTTTTGGGATAGCATCTAAATTCTTACCATAGGAATTATAAAAAATTGCTTGGATTTCTGGATCAAATTTATAGATATATTCTTTTATGGACACTTGGGCAAGGATTTCTTCTTCCCATGATTCTGTTATATCCGACATTTGTGTTCCCCCGTATTATGTGCGAATTATTTAATCCACATATTTCAAAATCACTGAATCAATATACTCTTGATTGTGATGATACTTAAGTTTACGATCTTCTTTGTATTCAAACAGGAAGTCTGGTTCACACTCCAAAAGATATAGTATTTTCTCAGGCGTTAGGCCACGCTCCAGCATATATTTGATACAACCGACAGGATCAGTGAACCATAAATAAAACAACCAAGCTCCTCCCTGTAAATCAAATCGGATTAGCTTTTCTCCAATTTCTGAGCCGACGACATCCAAAACAGTATCAATCCGATACTGCGTTTTTTCCAAGCCAAGAAGTGCGGCTTTTTTATAGATAGCCCACAATAATTCAGGTTCATCAAACTTAGATTTCAAATAAGCAGCAAAATCAGTTACAGATTTCTCGGTAATGAATAACCACTCAGGCGCTTGGTAGTAGGCTGTGTGGACATCATCTTCGCAGCGATTAAAGTTGATTGCCATAGCCTTTTTAGCTTCCACAACTTGGCTGTAAGGAATTTCCAAGTATCGTCTAATATAGGACAGCTCTGTAGAATAACCACTTTTGTCTGTGTTAGCGGCGCTTATTTTCTGTGCTTCCGCAAGCGTTCTAAAACAATCATCAGAAGGTATCCGATGATCGTTAAAAATTTCAAAACAGTTCGGATCATAGTTTTGATACTCCCGATATTTCCGGACAAAGGAGCGCACTTGCTGTTCAGGAAGACCCGCTGTACTCAACTTGGAAGTCAACTCTTCAAAAAACGTCTCTGGTAATTTGTTAGGCATAATGATTTCTCCTTTGTGTTTTACTGCGAATAGAATCGTATTTTTGAAATGTACTTACATTATATCATGCATGTAAAGTAGCTGTACGTTCCTGAAAATAATGCCTGTTCTGTGTTATACGGGTTCGTTATCCTCGTCGTCAGAGATGAAGTCGGCATCGTCGTCATCTTCCTCGACGTAGCCGTAGTCCTCGTCATCGTCAACATAGTCAGCATCAGGATCAGGCTTTGCGGCTTCCTTTTCTTTCTGCTTGCCCTTGAACTTCATAAAGACGAAAGCACAGCCTCCGACCAGAGCAATCACTAGAACGGCGATCAGAGGAAACATATTAAGCTCGTCCTTTTCCTCAGGTTCAGGCTCCGTTACCTCAGGCTCCGGTTCAGTCACTTCGGATTCAGGCTTTGTCACAGGCTCCTCAGTCTGGTCGATATACTGTGCAGCTTCTTCCTCATCCATCAGCTTGAGCAGGTCAGCTTCATCCACCTGATTCAGGAAATGAACGGTCTCGTCACCGTCGTCATCACGGTCAATGATGATATAGAAGTAGTTACCGTTTTTGGTCACAGCAGTAATGAACTGCTTGCCCTCACCATCGGCAGAGCCAACATCGTCAACCAGAGTCAGGTTGCCATCAGGCGTCAATGCCGGTTCGCTGGTGTTGGTGTCCATGTTCTGCATGAACATACTCATAAACATCATAAGCAGCGCCATATCCATTTCGCTGTTTTCCTCGGCAGCTTCCAAAATCTCCAGATAGTCACCGTGCACATAGCCGGTCTTTTCAGGAACTGTGATCTGATACCAGTCACCCTCGGTGCCGATCACTACGACCTCCTCGCCGGGGCGAAGCTGATCGATGATCTCATAGTTCATGCCTGCGCCGGTACGCACATTCAGACGGGAACCGCCAGTGACCACCTTACCGGTGGTCTGGCTTTCTTCGGTATCCATGTCGTATTCAAATTCCTCACCGTTAAAGGAGAACACGATGGTTCCGTCCTCGGTAATGGTGAAGCTGTAAGGAAGCTCATCACCGGTTTCATTGGTGGCATCCTCCGCAGCATCAGGCTCGACGGGGGCGGTTGCTTCCGTGGCATCCTCGGTGGCAACAGTCTCGTCAGCATAGGCAAAGGCAGTCGTGCTGAACATACCCATGCACATAATCAGTGCCAGAAACATGGCACCCATACGCTTAATCATCATTCTGATCTTCCTCCTTATTCATGGAATCAATGGTTTCCGCTTTCGGAACCATATCAGCGGCGAACATCTGAAGCAGTTCAGACAGTTTATCAGGGGTAAGATTCGCAGCGTGAACCATTTCCTGAATTTCCATGTTCTCCACTTCTTTATACTTGCGTTCAAGTTCTTTGACCTTTTCAGTCCAGTGATCTCGCTTTTCACGGGCTTTGGCAAGGTCAGCACCAATCTTATCCAGTCTTGCGCTCATAGGCACTCCTTTCTGTTAGGGTAGTCTGCCGAAGCAGTAGAAATGGGACTGCCAGTAAGAGGTTTCGATGGAAGCATAGGAAATCGGATTGCCGCAATGGATCATCATACCGTTGCCCACATAGATGCCTACATGGGATGCACCGCTTGTATTGTAGGTTCCCTGGAAGAAAATCAGGTCTCCCGGTTCAGCGGAGCTTCGAGGAATGATGTCGCAAATGTTCATTAGACCACTTGCGGTCAGGCGACCAACGCTCCATCCATTTCCGCAGTTATTGATTACCCAGGACACGAAACCGGAGCAGTCAAAGGACGTGGACGGGCTACTGCCGCCCCACACATACGGATAACCCAGATATTTCTCGGCTTCTCGTATCATTCGGGCAAACTTCACATCTGTCAGAGCTTCACCTGGAATATCGTAGTCCGTATATTCGCCAATCGTGGCGTAGATGTTACCCTCGAACA
This sequence comes from uncultured Bacteroidaceae bacterium, assembly GCA_964570685.1. Classification (GTDB taxonomy): domain Bacteria; phylum Bacteroidota; class Bacteroidia; order Bacteroidales; family Bacteroidaceae; genus UBA1189. The sequence goes on from CAZMZC010000089.1 coordinate 3,241, forward strand.
GATCGGGACGATTGCCCTGGGTCTGAAGCAGCGTTCTGTAACGCTCCATCTCATCTGCCGTCATACCGGAGTTTGCGATAGCATAGTTCAGACCATAGTTCGTGAGCTTTACGTTGAGGATGTAATACTCATACTCGACCTCGTATTCCACTTCGACTTCGTATTCGTATTCTTCTTCCACATATTCTTCAAGCTCATCATCCCAGACCCAGCGAGTGCCGGTCTCTGTCTCGATTCGGGTCTCAGTTCTTGTGCGGATCTCGACTTCTTCTTCCAAAGTCAGTTCATATTGCAGTTCAAAGAGCCTTTCCAGAGTGCGCTGCACTTCTTCACGGGTGTAGTCCTCGAACATGACAGTCAGGTAGGACGCCAACTCATAAGGGTTATGGTTGATTTCGTCCAGCTCATAGCGGTACTCATCATAGCCGCTGTGTGTTCGTTCAATATTGTTGAGCTTACGTCGCAGAGCAGCTTCCAGATCGCTGTAATCATCATCTGCACCGATGATGTCCTCGTCGGTAGCCGTATAGGATGTTCCCAACACCATCTGCGCACCGCCCTGGAACATGGCAGTACAAGAGGAGAACATACTGGCAACGACCATGAACAACAGGAGGAATATGCCCACCACAATAAACACCTTGGAGTGAGAGGACACAAACTCCGTCAGCTTCTGGGTGACATTCTTGGTCTCCTTTGCCGCCTTGCCAGCGTTCTTCGATGCCGCCGCAGTAGAACCGGCTGTGCTTTTGCCAGCCTTTGCAGCCGCATATTCTTTCTTGATAGCCTGCTTCTGTCTCCATCGGGAGATTGGATTGGTAGACGCATCGGGATTGTCCTTCTTGTATTTCTCATACAGAGCATCCACGTTGGCACGATCAGACTTCTCAATCAGCTTTTCAGCCTTGTCGTGGGCTTTCAGCTTCTTACTGTACACAGCATGATCGACGGTATAGGCAGCTGCTTCAACGGCTTCTTCACTCTGGTGGACAGCCTGAACACCTACGTTATCATCCTCATGCTCGGATACTGCCTGATGTGCCTTGGATGCGATAGCCGCAGAGGAAGCACGGCTGATGATGTGCTTTCCTCTGGAGGGCTTATCAAGCTCCGGTTCGATGTCCGCTTTCTCAAATCGTAGCTTTGCACTACGATTTTTGGACACATCAGCTTCTGTACGGAGCTTTTTCTTCGGCTTGGATGCTTTTTCTACGGCCTTTTCCGCTTTGCCCACGGCTTTTTCCGCACGATCTGCGGCTTGGCGTACAGCCTTGTCTGCGAGGTCGTCCTCAGTGAAGCGCAAGCGAGTCGGTTTCTTCGCCATATCTTATTCCTCCTTTTCATCCTGCACCTCAGAAAGCTTCGTGGTCATAATTCTGTACAGTTCAAGGTCGGTCGGGAATCTGTCTACGAACGGCAGAATGACGTTACCGTAGAACAACAAACCTTCACCTTCGCCGGAATTGGTAACGTAGGACAGCTGATGGGGAGAGATATTCAGACGCTGTGCCAGGATGTTTCTGTCATCGCTTGCCTGATTGAGCATATAGATGAAGTCAGAGTTTTCCAGGATATTCGCAATCTCAGGACTTCTCAGCATATCCTTTACGTTCTGGGTGATGCCGGTAGGAATACCGCCCCATTTACGGAATCGCTTCCAGATCTCAACGCTGTAGGAAGCGGTCTGTTCTTCCTTCAGAAGCAGATGGAACTCGTCCATGTAATATCTGGTGGCTTTACCGGCGTTTCGGTTGGTAGTGACACGACCCCACACCTGATCCTGAACAATCAGCATACCGATTTTCTTCAACTGCTTGCCCAACTGCTTGATGTCGTAGCAGACCAGACGGTTGTGAATATCCACGTTGGTACGATGGTTGAACAGGTTCAGAGAACCCTTGACGTAGATTTCAAGGGCAGTCGCCACATGACGGGCTTCCTTTTCTTCCTGTTCTAACAGGGCATTGTACAGATCTTCGAGAATCGGCATATTCTCAGGCTTGGGGTCATTGAAGTAGTTCTGGTAAATCTGATGGACGCAACGGTCGATAACTGTCTTTTCGACAGGCTGCAGGCCATCTTTGCCGCCCACGATCAACTCGCTATTTCTCGTAGGCTTCATTGTGGCGCTGATTCTCTACATCGCCATGCCCGACAGTCGCACCCCCTTCTTGATAGTTTGCTTCATATCGATGGCAATCAAGATTGCTGAATATATCGTAAGATTCTTCAGATAACCTCACCCATCCGGAAACCATGCGAAGAGTCCTCCTTGGTATATTGCTGGCAGGAATGCTCGGCACCATCCATGCGCAAGAGAGCCTGCGTATGGCAGGTGACCGTATGGGTGGTAGTGGTGGCGGCATCCCCACCCTGAACCAGCAAGGTTTCACAGGAAACAATCAGGCTGGTCGCGACAGTACGGTGACCGACCGCTCGGTACCGCGCGACGTGAAGATGTTTCACGTCGGCACCACCTTGGGCGACATCACCCCCGTAGAGACCGACACGGCCGTATACAACTTTCAGAACCTGCATTTTGCCGACGGGCTCAACGGAGAGTATAATTACCTAGGCAACATGGGTTCGCCACGCCAGTCGCGCATCTTTTTCAACCGGCAGGGAGGGCAATTCGTATTCACCGATGCGCTGGACTTTTTCCTCACTCCACCGGGCGAATACAATTTCATCAACACCAAATCGCCCTTCACCAACCTCAGCTACTACCGTGCCGGCAACAAAATCAACGGCGAGGAGTGGGTAAAGGCCTACTTCGGTGTGAATGCCAACAAGCGCACAGGCATAGGATTCAACTTCGATTATCTGTACGGACGCGGACAGTATGACCACCAGTCGACAGCCTACGTCAACGGTAGCCTATACGGCTACCACCATGGCGACCGCTACGAGGTAAACGCTCTCTTCAGCTACAACAAGTTGCGCCTGGCCGAGAACGGAGGTATCTCTGACGACCGCTACATAACCAATCCCGAAGCGATGGCCGAAGGCAAGAAGACCTACAGCCCAGCCGATATGCCCACCAACCTGCAATCGACTTGGAACGAGAACTTCGTGCGCACCGGTTTCCTCGCTCAGGACTACAAGCTGGGCTACTACAAGGCACGTGTCGATAGCTTGCCCGACACCGTCATCACCCATCACGACTTCATCGCCGTGAGCAAGGTATCGCACACCTTGGAAGTGAACAGCAATAGCCGCCGCTTCATCGACTACGCCAACACCAAGAACTACTACGCCCAAAACTACCTGCCCTACGACTCTATCGACGGCACCGAATACCTGCGCATACGCAACACTGTAGGGCTCACCCTCATCGAAGGCATCAACAAGTGGATTCCCTTCGGGGCATCGGCCTACGTGGCTCACGAATACCGCCACTTCACCCTTCCCGATAGCGCAGGAGGCATTGGCCGCGACCATACCCATACCTACAAGGAGAGCAACATCAGCCTTGGCGGTAACCTCAAGCGTACTCTCGGCAATGCGTTCCACTTCAACGCCACGGCCGAAACCGTCCTTGCAGGTACCGACCTCGGTGCATTCAGCATCAAAGGGAATGCCGACCTCAGCTTCCGACTATGGAAGGACACCGTGCGCCTGCGTGCCGAGGGATATATGAAGAACACGAACCCATCGTTCTACTACCGCCACTACCACTCGCAGCACTACTGGTGGGACAACGAGCTGAACAAGGAGTTCCGCACACGCCTCGGCGGCAGCCTCAGCATCGACCGCTGGCACACCCGCCTCTATGCAGGTGTCGAGAACATCAAGAACTACACCTACCTGGCCGGCACCCCCTACATGCCCGGGCAAAACACCTCTCCGCTTAGCCTGAGCAGCATCACCGCACGTCAATACACGGGCAACATACAGGTGCTCTCAGCCACCCTGTTCCAAGACTTCAAGTGGGGTGTGCTCCATTGGGACAATGAGCTTACCGCACAACTCTCCTCCAAGGAGGAGGTGCTTCCCCTACCACTGCTCAACATATACAGCAACCTATACCTAAAGTTCGTGTACGCCAAGGTCCTCAATATTCAGCTGGGTGCCGATGTACGCTACTTCAGCCGCTACTATGCACCCGACTATGCGCCAGCTTTGGAACAGTTCTTCGTGCAGGAGGGGCCACATCGTGTAGAGATAGGCGGCTACCCCTTCATCAATGTCTATGCCAACTTCCACCTCAAGCAGGTACGCTTCTATGTGATGTACTATCACGTCACACAGGGCCTGTTTGAGAACACCAATTCATTCCTCGCACCTCACTACCCCGTAAACCCACGCATGTTCAAGCTGGGCCTCTCGTGGAACTTCTGGGATTGATTCGAGGCATGGGTTATGGGTTAAAGGTTATGGGTTATGGGTTAAAGGTTAGAGGGTAAAGTTTTAATTTTCAATTTTCAATTTTTAATTTTCAATTCCACATGATACGCTGGGGAGTTATCGGATGTGGCGAGGCCACAGAGAAGAAGAGCGGACCCGCCTTCTCCAACATCGAGGGTTCCAAGATTGAGGCCGTCATGAGCCGCAATGCCGAGCGTGCACGCTCCTATGCCGAGCGCCACGGCATCAAGAAATGGTATACCAACGCGATGGACATCATCGACGACCCCAACGTGAACGCCATATACATAGCCACCCCACCCTCCTCACACGCCACCTATGCCATCATGGCCATCAAAGCCGGCAAGCCCGTATACATAGAGAAGCCCATGGCAGCCACCTACGAAGACTGCATACGCATCAACAAGGCCAGCGAGGAAATGGGCGTACCCTGCTTCGTAGCCTACTACCGCCGCTATCTTCCCTACTTCAAGAAGGTGGAGGAGCTGATACCCCGCGTAGGCAAGGTCATCAACGTGCAGATACGCTTGGCCCAGCCCCCACGCGAGTTCGACGGCAGCACCGGTGCCGCCATGCCCTGGCGCGTACAGGCCAACATCGCCGGTGGCGGCTACTTCTACGACCTCGCCCCTCACCAGCTCGACCTCCTGCAACACTACTTCGGATGCATCATCGAGGCCAAGGGCTACACCGCCAATCGTGGCGGGCTATACGATGCCGAAGACACCATCAGTGCCTGCTTCCGCTTCGACAATGGCCTCGTAGGTAGCGGCTCCTGGTGCTTCGTGGCCGACGAGAGCGCCCAGGAAGACCGCATCGAGATCATCGGCGACAAGGGCATGATATGCTTCTCCGTATTCACCTATGCACCCATAGCCCTGCACGACACCGACGGCAGACACGAATTCGTTGTGCCCAACCCCGAGCACGTGCAGCAACCACTCATCGAGAACATCGTACACCACCTGCAACGCAAGGATATATGCACCTGCAACGGCCTCAGCGCCACACCCACCAACTGGGTGATGGACCGCATATTGGGGAAGATATAAAACTCCCTGCGGACTTCACAGCCAGCGAGGAGCAACAAAATCTATTATGCAAAACAACGGCGCACCCGCAAAACCCTGTGTTTGTCTTCTTGTATATTTTTCTTATGTCAG
>CAZMZC010000090.1:0-8578 GCA_964570685.1 uncultured Bacteroidaceae bacterium
GTCGATGTTGAAATCATCGTTGTTCTTGTCGCAAGCCACCAGTGCGAAGGCAGCCATTGCGAGGGTTAAATACCTGGTCTTTCGCATTATCTTTCGTTTTTTTATTGTTATTACTATTTCATCTTTCTTTCTGTTCCTTCGCTCCGCTCAGGATGACACGGAGGGAGAAGGGGGAACTCAGACTGATACAAACGAAAATGTCCCGAACAGGGGGGGGGGAACCTGTCGGGACGAAAGAAGAGAGAGGGGGATGGATTTACTTCAGTATTTTGCGTTCACCATCGTTTTCGAGAACACGCATCTGCTGAATGGCTATTTGGTTGAGTTTTATCAGACGAGCTGATTGCGACATACCTTGTTCAATGAAGACTGCGTTGAGGTTTTCCATATTAGAAAGACAAATCAATTCGTTAATTGAAGCATAATCACGGATGTTGCCCTTCAAGTCGGGGTTTTCATCGCGCCACTGTTTGGCCGTCTTACCAAACATGGCCACGTTAAGTACATCGGCCTCTTCTGCATAGATGATGCAGGCTTGTGTGGGGGGGTCACCTCTTCGGGTATTAAATTCTGCTTGATGGCATCAGTGTGAATGTGGTAGTTAATTTTTGACAGCTCGCGTTTGGCACTCCAACCAATTAACTTCTGCTCCTCAGCCTTGAGGCGGTCAAATTCTTTGACCACAAGCAAGTTAAATTCAGGCGACAACCACATTCCAAAGTGATAGGCTATGTCTTTATGGGCATATGTTCCCCCATAGCGGCCAGCCTTGGAAATAACCCCTATTGCCCCAGTACGTTCTATCCATTCTTTGGCGGTAAGGATAAAGCGGTTCGTTCCTGATGCATTTTTAATTGCATCGAATTCAATGCAATTAAAATTAGGATTGTGTAAACTCTCCCATACTCCGAGGTAAGAAATCGTATCTTTTCGGCGCATCCAATTCTGTATGACGATGTTGGTACGTTCTGAATTGTCGCCAGCTTTAACCATATCCGTCAAACAAATATAACCTTCATCGTGCAAATTCAAGATGATTGAAATTTCAGAATCGCCAATATTGATTTTACGTATTGCCATAATCCTATATCTTTTGATTGATGCAAAGGTACAGGAAATAATCAGAACACGAAAGCATTACGTGACTTTTCTATAGGAAAGGAACACCTATTCCCTCTTTTCTTTCGTCTGTATCAGTATGTCAAAGAACGCTTTGCCACAAGGGACACCCCTATAGGCTATTGCTCTTCCGCCACACCACCGTTGATGTCTGTTTGGGTCCAGTCGTTGACGGTGATGCCATCAAAGCTCAGCACATCGCTCAGGCTCATGCGGATGGTATAGGACTTACCGCTCACCCAGTTATAGACACCATTGTCATTTGCAGTCTTAAGCAGTTCTCCATCAAGCACGAAGGAGCGGTATTCGTTCGCAAGTTCGTCGTCGGTTGCAATAGTAAACTGTATCTTCTTGCCATCGAAAGCGTTATTGTCGGCAAGTGGCAATGCAAGGGCGTACGCAATGTATTTTTCACCGCCTCTTACGTCAGTGCCACCTTCGCCCAGCAGCGTTGTTATCGTGGTGTAGGTGTCACTGCTGAAAGTGGGCGTGCCTGCCCCGGTAACGGTCACCGACTTGGATGCCACGGGCGTTGCATCGGCCAGCGACACCTGAATACTTGTGATGGTTGCACGATCCGAGCGTTTGTTGGTGACGATGAAACGGAAGGTGGCAGGGATGTGGTTGAATGCGAGCGTTGCACTACCGCCGTCAATGGTACTCGTGGCATACATATACATATAGTTGCGCAAGAAGTCAGGCTTCTGATGAGCAACCTGCGTGAATTGGCAGGGCATCGTCAGTGTGGCACTGAAAGCATCGGCACTGCTCGCAACGGTGGAAGAATTCTCCGCACGGTACGGAGTTACCGCAAAAACCTTGTAGCCGTCGTACTGACCGCTCGGCATATCATGCTCGTACTTCTCTACGGTCTCAAATACCGCCCAATGGGCATCATCGGAGTGCTGGCTGTGCGGCTTGATGGTGGCGTAGGTGTGATACTTCCCGTTATTGCTCGCAAGAAGCTGCCCATCGTTCATGAACGCCATGACCATCTCATTCGTCCCGGTATCTTCGGTGTAATCCCATTGGAATATCAAGTTGCCCAAACCACTATCGTCATTCCAGACAGCACGGGTACCGGTCTCAACGCCCACACCTCCGTCAAAGGTCAAGTGATAGCCCTCGGTGGGAACATCGGGCGTGTCGGGCACGATGTCATCATTGTTGCAAGAAGCAACCGACAGCAATGCCAAGGCATAAAATGTAATCTTATGAATTTTCATACTACTATAATTATATTCGGTTAGTCTTCCCAAAGGTTTCCCCAAGTTCCACGACGCTGTGCGGATGCTCCGAAATCTCCGAAATCGCAATCGTCGCTATCACGAGCAGTACCGGAGAAGAAACCTGCGGATTCTTCTCCGCTCATAGCCATCATTCCGATAGTCTCCAGGGTGATCACCTCGCACAGAGGTGGTGTGTAGTGTTCTTTGTTGTTCATATTGGTTTGAGTTGTTTTTGATTGTTTTGGGTGAGTATTAAAGGTTATTAAGGGCAATTAAGGGCAATTAGGGGCTTAAGGGCTTTTGGGGCGCTGGTCGACGGCTGACGCCGCGAGGGCAGGATCTTCCCCCCTTGGGGGGATAAGAGGGGGGCCAAAACAGCACGCGCCACCGCAGGGCACGAGGTGTGCCGCACGGTAGCGCCGTAATAGGTTGATGCAATGCTTCTTGGACCGCCACACGGAGGGGCGGAGCACCATTGCGAAAACATACAATTGATTGGTTGAGCTGAAAAACCGCAGAAAAAGGTTTTGCTAACTCTTTGACTGCGTCGAAACATTGCTGCGCCTCGGAAGAATAAATAAGAAATTTCTTCTTTTCTCGGCTTGCTAATGTTTTGATATTCAGAAAATATTTTGTAAAATACGCGCGATGAGAATGTGTGTGTGTGTGTTTACACAATTTTTCCACATAACCAAATTATTCACGACATAATTTTGCTGAACCGACGAACGAAGCGGGCACAGAGCCAAGCTTGCTTGAACTATGTCTCGCAAGGAGGAGGAAAAGCTGCGAAGCAGACCAAACATGCAGTTCCCGCAGCCTTCAAAATAGCCGTATGTCCATGAATTTTTGTCCATTCTTGCCTGTTAAAGCATATTTTACGTGCAAAGATAAGCAATAAACTTGTAAAATCAACTACAAAGCCTTAACTTTGCTCACAACTATCATTATAACCTATCAGAAGACGTGGAAATCAAAAGCGCAGAATTTGTAATCAGCAACACCCAGATAGATCGTTGCCCACAGGACGGGTTGCCTGAGTATGCCTTCATAGGCCGCTCCAACGTGGGCAAGTCGAGCCTCATCAATATGCTCACACGCAAACCCAAACTGGCCATGACCTCGACCACACCAGGCAAGACGATGCTCATCAACCACTTCCTTATCAACAAGGCGTGGTATCTTGTCGACCTCCCGGGCTACGGCTATGCACAACGCGGCAAGAAGGCGAAGGACAAGCTCACGCAAATCATCGAAAGCTACATCCTCGGGCGGGAGCAGATGACCAATCTCTTCCAGCTCATCGACATACGCCACGAGCCATTGGCCATTGACCTTGAGTTCATCGAGTGGCTGGGCGAGAACGGAGTGCCCTTCTCTATTGTATTCACCAAGGCGGACAAACTGGGCACACAGCGCCAGCGCGAGAATGTGGAGCGCTACCTTACCCGTCTCTCCGAGCAATGGGAAGAGTTGCCACCACACTTTGTGACCTCATCGGAGAAAGGTATCGGGCGCGACGAAGTGCTCGGCTACATCGAGCAGATCAACAAGAGTCTATAAGAAAAGAGAGGGTATGCCAGTAGTTTTGCACACCCTCTCTTATTTGAATCCGCACAAGCATCAGTCAGGTATCTCGCTGAGCTCGAGCCAGCGCATCATCTTCTCGTCCAGCTCATCATTGATGGCCGAAAGACGAATGGACTTTTCTGTGAGTTCATCGGCAGCGAGAGTTCCCGTACAAAGGGCAGCCTCAATGGTTGCCTTTTCTTCTTCCAAGGCGGCAATGCATTGCTCCACCTCGGCAAACTCGCGGCGCTCCTTGAAGGATTTCTTGCGAGAGCGGCCCCCCTCACTCCCCTCAAGGGGGGATGACTCGGACTGTACCGCCTGTTTAGGGGGCTGTTTCTTCCCCCCTTGGGGGGATAAGAGGGGGGCTTTTGCCTGCGCTTCCTTCCACTCACGATACTGCGTATAGTTGCCGGGGAAGTCGCGGATGTCGCCCTGCCCATTGAACACCAGCAGATGGTCTACAATCTTGTCCATGAAGTAGCGGTCGTGGCTCACCACAATGACACATCCGGCAAAGTCGCGCAAGTACTCCTCAAGCACCTGCAGGGTAAGGATGTCGAGGTCGTTGGTGGGCTCGTCGAGGATGAGGAAGTTGGGGTTGCGCATGAGCACGGTACACAGGTAGAGTCTGCGGCACTCGCCACCGCTGAGCTTGTAGACGTAGCTGTGCTGCTTCTCGGGCGGGAAGAGGAAGTGCTGCAGGAATTGCGATGCGGTGAGCTGCTTGCCCCCTGCCATGGGGATGACCTCGGCGATCTCGCGGGCTACGTCGATGACCTTCATCTGCGTGTCAAACTGCAGCCCCTCCTGCGAGTAGTAGCCGAAGCGTACGGTCTCACCAATGTCGAGTTTGCCACTATCGAGCGCTTGCTGCCCCAGCAGTACCTTGAGGAAGGTACTCTTGCCTGTACCGTTGTCGCCCACGATGCCCAGCTTCTCGTAGCGGGAGAAGATATAGGAGAACTTGTCGAGGATGCAGCGGTCGCCAAAGCGGAGCGAGAGCTCGTCGGCCTCGAAGATTTTACTTCCTATATAAGAGGATTTCACATTAAGTTGCACACGGTCATTGCTGATGCGCTGCTTGGCCACCTTCTCCAGTTCGTAGAAGGCCTCTTCGCGATAGCGTGCCTTGTGCCCACGGGCCTGTGGCATGCGGCGCATCCACTCCAGTTCGGTGCGGTAGAGGTTATTGGCGCGGATGATCTCGGTGTTGCGTGCCTCGATGCGCTCCTCACGCTTCTCCAGGTAATAGCTGTAGTTGCCTTTATAAGAATATACGGTGCGGTCGTCAATCTCGATAATCTCATTGCACACGTTGTTGAGGAAGTAGCGGTCGTGCGTCACCATGAGCAAGGTTGCAGTGCTGCGTGTGAGGTAGTCTTCGAGCCACTCGATGAGTGGGAGGTCGAGGTGGTTGGTAGGCTCGTCAAGAATGAGCATGTCGGGGTTGCCGATGAGCACATTGGCCAGGGCCACGCGCTTGAGCTGTCCGCCCGAGAGCGTCTCCACCCGCTGGTCATAGTCGGTGATATGGAGCGAGGTGAGTATCTGCTTGGCTCGCTGCTCGTAGTTCCACGCATCGGCATGCTCCATACGGTCGAGCAGGGCATCAAGTCCGGGATTGCCGGGAGTCTCCAGGCACTGCTCATACTCGCGGATAAGCTGTAGCGTATCATTGGTTTCGTGGAAGCAAGCCTCCAGCACGGTGAGTCCAGCTGGATAGACCGGGCGTTGGCGAAGGTAGCCTACGCGCAGGTCATTCTTATATACAATAGAGCCACTGTCGTGTCCCTCTATGCCAGCCAGCACATCGAGCAGCGTGCTCTTGCCTGCACCGTTGCGGGCAATGAGGCCTACGCGCTGTCCCTGGGCCACACCAAAAGAGATGCCCTCGAAGAGCACCAGGTCGCCAAACGACTTGGTCAGGCCATCGACTTGCAGATAAGGGATTAGCATGCAGCAGTCTCCTCCATCCGTTTCCTTATCCCATCGATTATATCTATCATCTTAGCCTCGGCCAAAGCCTCGCCATGCTTGCCAAAGAGGAGCATGGGACGTGCCACGCAGGTGGTGCCATACATGAGCACGGGCACCTCCACCTTGCCATTGACGAAGGTGTTCCACCCCAAGCCTTCAATGCTCTCGGCCAGCAAGGTACACAGCGCTATACCCATCACGGCACCGGCATCAGAGCCCAGCTGCCTGATAAGTTCGGCACGCGGAGCCAGCTTCTGTAGCAGGCATATGTTGTAGTCAAAGTCACGGAAGCGCTCCTTGAAGAGCTTCATCCCCAGCTCCTCTACGGTGGCATAGCACGACTCGATGAGTTCCACCTCGGCCACGCGAACAGGGATGTACTGGTTATGGAAACTCTCGCGAGGCTGCAGGATTTCGAGCGAGGCGATGATAGCCTCCCCCCTGCCCCTCCCAAGGAGGGGTGATTCTGTCATCGCGGAGCCAAGTTCCCCTCCTTGGGAGGGGTCAGGGGAGGCCTCTGTATACGAGCACTCCACGCAAGTCTGCCCATAGCCGATAGTCCAGCGATGGGTGACATATTCCACGAGCTGATCGGTAAAGGTCTCGGCGGTATATATCGTTTCCCACAGGCCTACCTTCTGCAATCTCGCCCCGGGGGCTTTCAGTGCATCGCGCATCATCTTGTCGCCAAACGAGGCCGATGTGTCGCGATAGGCCGAGATACGGAAGTTGCCTTCCCACTTCTCGGGATTATAGAAGAGGAAACAGTCGGGCTCTTCGCTAAACTCAAACCACGTATCAGGATACGAAAATGCAAACCACGAGCCGGGAGATATAAACTTTTTCATATGTCAATTGTTACCAATAAAGAATTATTGGCACAAAATTAAAAAAAATACCTCAACTTTATTGCCATTATAAATAAAATATCTATTTTTGCACCGTCAAAATCGACTCCATACAACATTTTCCATAAAAGAATTGTAAAAAACAAGCACATCTCCACGTGAGAGGAGTATGCTGAGTGTGGAGTGAATACATAAATCACACATTTTACATCTATATGTACAACATCATTCAACTGAACAACAAAGAAGTAGGCGAACTGCAAGAAATTGCCAACGAAATGGGCATCAAAGGCGCCAAATCACTCGAGCGCCAAGACCTTATCTACCGTATCCTCGACGAACAAGCCATAGCCGGAGCACAAAAGAAGGTTGCTGCCGAAGAGGGCAAGGCCGAACGTCGCCAACGCGCGCGTATTAATAAGAAAGAGGTAGCCAACAAAGTATACTCGGCCGACAAGAACAAGGCTGAGAAAATCAACGACACACCGAAGATTGTAGCCACTCCTTTAGAAGAGAAAAAAGAGGAGAAGGAGAACCTTCCACCAATCGCCCCCAAGGAGGAACCGCAGCTCCCCACTGCTGATGCGGCTACACAGCCAGAGGTAATTGAGGAAGTTCCTGCCCAATCCAAGAAGCGCGGACGCAAGTCGAAAGCACAGAAAGCAGCTGAGGCTGTAGCCAAGGAGCAGACTGCAATAGCAGAAAACACGGAAGAATCCGCTCCAGCAAAGGAGACAAATACGGAAGAGCCCGTCAATACAGAGCAGAAGGAAGCCAACCCCGAGCAACCCATAGCTGCAACCACCGACACACCCACCCAACCCAAGAAACGCGGACGCAAGTCGAAAGCACAAAAGGCAGCTGAGGCAGCAGCCAAAGAGGCCGAACTTGCCTTCAACGAAGAAGCACCGGCAACAACTGCTACCGATGAATTTATTCCCATCGAAGAGCTGCCCACCGAACCTGCCGAGCTTCCCGCCGAACTCATCGGCAAATTTGAGGCTACCAAGCTGGAGCAACCTGCCACAGCTACACAAAACGAGCACAACAAGAAACCCAAGCATAAGAAAGGCGGCTATGCCGAAGCCTATCTCGAAACCACACAAGGCAAACAGCCCGAAGCCAAAGAGCAAGAGCAACAACGCAAGCCCGAGCGCCTCTACGACTTTGAAGACATTATTGAGGTAAGCGGTGTACTCGAGATTATGCCCGACAACTACGGTTTCCTCCGTTCGGCCGACTACAACTATTTAGCCTCACCCGATGATATCTACGTGGCCCAGCACCAGATACGTCTCCACGGCCTCAAGACCGGTGATGTAGTGGAAGGCACCATCCGCCCTGCTCGCGAAGGCGAGAAATACTTCCCTCTGGTGAAGATAAAGCGCATCAACGGACTTGCCCCCAGCGTAGTGCGCGACCGCGTACCTTTCGAGCACCTTACCCCACTCTTCCCCGATGAGAAGTTCACCCTCTGCACTGGCAACTACGACAACCTCTCAGCTCGTGTGGTAGACCTCTTCTCCCCCATCGGAAAGGGACAGCGTGGCCTTATTGTGGCACAGCCCAAGACCGGTAAGACCATCCTCTTGAAGGACATTGCCAATGCCATCGCCGCCAACCACCCCGAGGTATACATGATCATGCTGCTCATCGACGAGCGCCCCGAGGAGGTGACCGATATGGCCCGTAGCGTCAATGCCGAGGTTATCGCCTCTACCTTCGACGAACCAGCCGAGCGTCACGTGAAGATTGCCGGCATCGTACTCGAAAAGGCTAAGCGCATGGTAGAGTGCGGCCACGACGTAGTCATCTTCCTCGACTCCATCACCC
>CAZMZC010000091.1:0-8333 GCA_964570685.1 uncultured Bacteroidaceae bacterium
GTGTGCAAGATGGCACCCAGTCGGCACCCAGTCGGCACCCAGTCGGCACCCAGTCAATCCCAAATGCTGAAAATATTGATAGGTTGATAATTTTCTGTACTAAAGCGCGTTCTTTTGGCGAAATGTTGGCTTTTATGGATCTTACCGATAGAACCAAATTCAGAAGAAAATATATTCATCCTCTTTTGAACGCTGGTATATTGGAACAGACTATGCCAGACAAACCTAACAGCAGAAATCAGAAATATCAATTGACTGCAAAAGGTTTGGAGTTGATAAAGAATCTGAAAAATCACAAATAGAGGTTTAGACGAAGATGAAAGAAGAGAACAAGATAATACTCTATCAAGACGACAACGAAATCACTCGTGTGGCGGTACGCTTTGCTGATGAGGATTTGTGGTTAACGCAGAATCAATTAGCGGAGATATATCAGACAACACAGCAAAATATTGCTTTGCATATTAAAAACATATATGCCGATGGCGAGCTGAATGATTCAACTCACAAGGATTTCTTGTTAGTTCGTCAAGAGGGCAATCGTCAAGTGCAGCGTAATATTGTACACTACAACCTTGATATGATTATCGCCCTCGGTTATCGTGTGCAGTCGCAAGTTGCTACCCGTTTCCGCCGTTGGGCGACCCAACGACTCCACGAGTATATCCAAAAGGGCTTTGCTATGGATGATGAGCGTTTGATGCAGGGGGGCAATCGCTATTTCCGCGAGTTGTTGCAACGCATCAGGGACATCCGTAGCAGTGAACGCAACTTCTACCAACAGGTAACTGATATTTATGCCACAGCAACAGATTACGATCCTCGCAGCGAGATGACAAAGATGTTCTTTGCAACGGTGCAGAATAAACTGCATTATGCAGTTCACGAGAACACGGCTGCCGAGGTTATCTATAATCGTGTGGATAACGAAAAACCTTTTGTTGGTATGACCAACTTCAAAGGCGACTACGTTACCAAAGATGATGTGAAGATTGCAAAGAACTATTTATCGGAGACTGAATTGCAACGCTTGAATCTGCTCGTTTCGGGTTTCTTGGATTTTGCCGAGTTTCAGGCTTTAGAGATGAATCCGATGACAATGAAAGATTGGATTGAGGCTCTTGATGGTCAAATCATAGCTCACAAACGTAAGGTACTTATTGGCAAAGGTAATGTTTCGCATCAACAAGCCATCGCCAAAGCTGAAAAAGAGTTTGAGATATATCGCAAACGAGAAATGGATTTGCTCGAAAGCGACTTTGATAGGGAAATAAAGAAGTTGAAAGAGAAGTAGAAATTTGCTCAACCTATCATATAATATACAAAAACCACACATTTTCTATATTTTATGATAGGTTATGACTATAAACTGTTTTAGTAATACTGTTAGATATGAATAATTCTGTAATAGATGTTGCTTTCATTGCATTAAAGTAGGAACTCGACTCTACGAGACACTGCAAAATGGAGCAGATTTTAGGTGAAGCAATAGCGGGAGATTACGTTTGACATATTTCTATAATGTGGAGATATAGAGCCATTTAGAAATGAGGCTCATTTTCTGGTGGCACCACTTGAAGAGAGTTGCTTAGGTGGCTCTCTTTTTTTTATTTGTGTCGGTCAAGTGTCTGCAATGGTAGGTTCTTGGGCGAACTGTAACAAAAGCACCAGTGTGAGGAGGTTGCCCCACACTGGTGCTTTTGTATATAGATGTCGTGTGATGCGCTTTATCCCAGTGCCTGCTCGATGTCGGCGATGAGGTCCTCCACATTCTCGATGCCTACGGAGAGGCGGATGAGGTCGGGGGCTACGCCTGCCTCGCGCAGCTGTTCGTCGGAGAGCTGGCGGTGGGTGTGGCTGGCGGGGTGGAGCACGCAGGAGCGGGCGTCGGCCACGTGGGTGACGATGCAGATGAGCTTGAGGCTGTCCATGAAGCGGATGGCCTCTTCGCGCGAACCTTTGAGACCGAAGGCGATGACGCCGCACGAGCCGCCCGGCATGTACTTCTGTGCCAGGGCGTGGTAGGGGTTGTCGGGCAGGCCGCTGTAGTTGACCCACGCCACCTTGTCGTTTTGGCTCAGCCACTCGGCGATGCGCTGGGCGTTCTCGCAGTGACGCTTCACACGGAGGTGCAGTGTCTCGAGTCCGAGGTTGAGCAGGAAGGCGTTCATGGGTGCCTGTATGGAGCCGAGGTCGCGCATCATCTGTGCGGTGGCCTTGGTGATGTAGGCCATCTTGCCGAAGCTCTTCGAGTAGGTGAGCCCGTGGTACGAGGCGTCGGGGGTGGTGAGCCCGGGGAACTTGTCGGCGTGGGCTTCCCAGTCAAAGTTGCCGCTGTCCACGATGGCGCCTCCCACGGCAGTGGCGTGGCCGTCCATGTACTTGGTGGTAGAGTGGGTCACGATGTCGGCGCCCCACTCGAAGGGGCGGCAGTTGATGGGTGTGGCGAAGGTGTTGTCCACGATGAGGGGCACTCCGTTGCGGTGGGCTATGCGGGCAAACTTCTCGATGTCGAGCACTTCGCATCCGGGGTTCGAGATGGTTTCGCCGAAGAGGCACTTCGTGTTGGGGCGGAAGGCCTTCTGTATCTCCTCCTCCGAGGCATTTTGGTCGATGAAGGTCATGTCGATGCCCAGCTTCTTCATCGTCACGCTGAAGAGGTTGTACGTGCCGCCATAGATGGCTGTGGAGCATACGAAGTGGTCGCCGCTCTCGCAGATGTTGAACACGGCGTAGAAGTTGGCCGCTTGGCCCGACGAGGTGAGCATGCCTGCCACGCCTCCTTCGAGGGCGGCAATCTTGGCTGCTACGGCATCGTTCGTGGGGTTCTGCAGGCGGGTGTAGAAGTAGCCGCTGTCTTCGAGGTCGAAGAGGCGGGCCATCTGCTCGCTGTTGTCGTACTTGAACGTGGTGCTCTGATAGATGGGGAGCACGCGAGGCTCACCCTTTTTCGGTGTCCAGCCCTCCTGTACGCAGAGGGTCTCGGGACGGTATTGCTTTTCCATATTGTTGTGTTGCTAAATTATTAGGGGACAAAGGTACAACAAGCCGAGAGGAGAACAAAATAAATTCATTTATTTTTTATTCCGCCGACGCGAATGAGCGTCGGTTGCGGCGAATGAACCTTTAGGTTCACAGAGGATTGTGACGAAGTCACTCTATCGCAGCGTACCCTCAATAACATAGTTGTTAAAATTAGTGCAAGGCGAGAGAAAATCCAAGTTTCTCGAATAAGATTGAGTGCAAAGGTCGTTTCTTTACTGAGCAGAGATAATAACAATCGACACGTGATTACGCACGATTTTGCGCACGATTTCAACATCTAACTTCCGTGATACTCTGTATTGTAGGGTATAAATTAAGCACGCTATGCGGCGTGCTTGATTCTCTTGTTTTTGCGCGATGCTTTGCAGTATACACCCTGTCTCACGCGCTCTATGTATCCCTTGAGGCAGAGGGTGCGCAGGTGCTTGCTCACGGTGCGGGTCTTCATGTTCATCTCCTCACCCAGTTTGTTGGCAAGGGCGGTGGTGAACTGTCGGGGCAGGAGGTTCAGGAAGGCCAGCGGACTGATACACGTTACGGCCTTTGGCTCCTCACGCTCTTCACGGCGCAGGCGGTCGTAGATGGCCGAGGTTTGCATCACCGTATAGAAGATGTACGCGAGGCTCCAGCGCAGGTCCGCATCGGTAGTGGCGAAGTGGGTCTCTGCAAATATTCCCTCGGCCGTACCCTCTGCCTCGTGGCGACGCAGCACGGCGATGATCATCAGCATACGGTAGAGGTTGAGGCGACTGCGCAAGATGGGAGCACGCAAGTCCCTGTCGGGCAATGCCAATGCCACGAACGATACCAGCTGGCGGTAATACTCGTCGATGAGCTTGCGCTGCTCGTCGGTGATGATGAGTCGGGGAAGCTCCTCCTCCGGCTTTCCCTCAAACTGGCGAAGCTCCTTCCAGATTCCTGTCAGTTGATCGCGATAGTAGGTGTACACGTCGCGGAACGCCTCGGCAGTGGCCTCGTCCATCTCGTCGCGCACAGTATCCTTGGCAGGCAGATTGTGGTAGAGGAAGCGGGTGGAGAGTCCGTCCTCAAGGTTGGGGATAAACTCGCGCACCGACGACATGGTGCCCGTAGCTGCCATGGCAAGGCGCGTATGTGCTATATGGTAGTCCTCATCGTCGGTCTTGCGGCCCGTATGCAACTCCTCCTCGTTCTGCGCGGCAAGCAGGATATACATGAAGTCGCCGAACGAGCCCTTGTTGGCGGCAGTCATCTCGGCCAGTTCGGGGATATGCAGGTAGGAGATGTTATCGCCATTGGCATAGAGCAACTTGTAATAATTCGCCGCCGTGGTCTTCGAGGGCAGCTTGTGCATACGGCGCAGGGGAGCCTGAGGCTCGTCCACCTCCTCGGCAATGTCATTTACATCCACCAAGTGTTCTACATCGCCCTTGGCTGCAAAGGTGAGCTGACTGGTGAGTCGGTTGTAACGCTTGTGACGCTTGCGGTGGTCGGCCTGTGCCTGCGCACTCTCGCTGCAGATAATCTCGTTGATACCATCCACAAGGCTGGCCACATCGCCCACGCATCCCTTGCCCGAGGCCGAGGGACCCACGCAGATGTTCATCATGCCGAGCGAGTAGAGGCGCTGCCCGTGACGCACACGTACATTACTCATGGCAGAGCCCAGTGTGGGCATCATCGCCATCAGCAACATCGTGCGGATGTCGGCATCATCGTAGAGGCTGAGCGGTTCGCTCATCATCTGCGGCAAAGACTGCCACATGGTATCGGGCAGGGCGCAGGGCACTACCACGCCATCCTCATCATAGATGGAGTTCATCAGGCTTAAAGGGTTGTCTACAACCCCACGGGTCACTTCACTGAGCAGGGGGAACTCCTCCTGCTGGGTCTCACGCAGCACGTCGGCGTAAGACATTTGAGTTGTAGAGTTTTTGAGTTCTTGAGTTTGTAGGTTTTCCATAGTTTTTGAGTAGTTTTGCATAATAAACATTGTTTAAGGGTTAGTAAATACATTTCGTAAGGGTGTCACCCCTTATTTCTACTGCAAAGTTACAACCTCAAAATACCGATGTCAATACCCTGAAAGCCTGTGCGTGCATAAATAAAATGGACGGTTCGTTTGCAAAAATCGGAACAATAGATTACCTTTGTTCTATGGTTCGGTTTGTCCTTATCCCTGCAAGGATAAATTATTCTCCCTGCAGGGGTAATGTTTTCTCCTTGCAGGGGTAATGTTTTCTCCTTGCAGGGATAAAATATGGAGTGACCAGAGAAAAAGTGGAATCGTTACTAAGAACTCGAAAAACGCATATAGTGATGAAAGTAAAGAAATCAAAGAATGTGCGCAGTATGCACGACTATGAGCCCGTAGTGCGCTGCACCCTCAAGCTGCGTCATAAGGTGTCGGGTGCCGAGGCCGATAGTTGGGGCGCGGGAGTAGCTATAGCCTTCCCACAGAAAGTGGACATTGAGCAGATGGCGCTCGATATCAATAATGCCACCACGGCTACACCCACCGACGTGAAACTCGTGTGGGACGCCCTGCGCACACAGATTACCGAGGCGCTGTGTCACGGTCACCGTGTGCAGCTCGACGGACTGGGCACGCTCTCGATGGAGCTGAGCAGCCATGCGGGACCTACGCCTCCTACGGGCAAGGACGTGTGCATCAGCGGCATACGCTTCCGCCCCGACAAGCATCTGCTCGACCGTCTCGCCGATGTGAAGTTCCGTGTGGAGGGTAAGGTGAGCCAACCGCTTGCCGCGCCCGAACTGGCCGATGCGCTGTACGAATACTTCGAGACGCACGATGACATCAGTGTCCGCGAGTTTGCCCGCATCAGCCACTATGCTGTCAGCACCTCGTACCGCAAGCTCAAGGAGTATGTTGCTTATGGCGAGATGGAGCCTGCTCCCCGCATCAAAGGTTACTTCCGCCCTACGCCAGGACACTTCGGGAAGTAGTTGGCCTAAAAAATTACGCACACCATGCCGCGTGCTTAATTTATGCTATACCTCGCTGAGCATTACGTAGGTTATGCTGCGTAATCGTGCGCAAAATCGTGCGTAATCACGTGCTGAAACGTATGAACAGGTCTGCGTGTAGATAGGAAAAACTCGTAGGCTATAATATAATAATATATAATAAGGTATGTCGACCACTCGCCCCTCGGTGGGCTATCATATACTGGCGCTTGCCACCATTGCAGTGTGGGGTACCACCTTCGTCTCTACCAAGGTATTGCTCTTCCACGGGCTTACTCCGCCCGAGATTATGTTTTACCGCTTCATCATCGCCTATGCCTTGACGTGGATATTCACGCGCAAAGTATGGGCCGATACGTGGAAGGACGAATTGCTGCTCGCTGTGGCGGGGTTCACGGGCGGCACGCTCTACTTCCTGGCCGAGAATACCGCCATCGACTACTCCATCACCTCCAACGTGGCTCTGGTGGTGTGTGTCACTCCCGTGCTCACCGCCTTGCTCACCAGTATCTGCTACAAAGAGCGTATTACGGCACGCCTTGTCGTAGGGTCGGTGATAGCATTATCTGGAGTGGGGTTTGTGGTGCTCAATGGCACGGTGCTGCAGATACATCCGTTGGGCGATGCGCTGGCGCTTGTGGCAGCCATAGCATGGGCGGTCTATAGCGTGGTTATCCGTAGGTTCGATGGCTGTTATACTACATGGTTTGTCACGCGCAAGGTGTTTTTCTATGGTATCGTCACGATGGTTCCCTTTATCGCTGCGGGCATGGGTGGCGGGTTGCATCTGGACAAGCTCTCTAACCCTGTGGTGCTGGGAAATGTGCTCTTTCTCTCCGTGGTGGCTTCTATGCTCTGCTTCTATTCGTGGAACCTCGTGTTGGAAAAGATAGGCACTATACGTGCCTCCAACTATATGTATACACAACCTCTCGTGTCGTTGGCCTGCTCGGTGGCGGTTTTGGACGAGCCTATTACGCCTATCGCGCTTGGGGGGACTGTGCTCATACTGTTGGGCATCTATCTGGCTGAGCATGGATGGAAGAAACGAAACTAAACTGATTGTCTGATGGCTGGGATGGAAGAAAAACTGAGGGGGCAACTGCTGGGACGGCCCAGTAGGTCGATGGTTGAGGCTATAGCGGCTGATGCTGTTGCTGATGAGGATGTGCTTGCTGTATTGTTCGGCTTTGTCTATTCAGAAAAAGATCCGCTGCGTTGGCGGGCAGCTTGGGCAATAGAGAAAGTCAGTAATCGGTATCCTCAGCTTGTAACCAACGAAAGGGACAAGATGATGCGGCTATGCATGCAGGATGATATACCTGATGGCCTGCGTAGGCTTTTGCTCAGTATATTGTATGGCCTCGCTGCAGATGGAGACTTTGATGTGGACTTTTATAATTTCCTCCTTTTCAGAATGTGCGATTTACAATCGTCTCCAGGCGTGCAATCGTTGGCAATGAAATTGGCATGCCGTATGAGCAGCATGGATGCCGATTTGCATCATGAGTTTCTGTGTATATTGCGTAGTGTGGAAAAGGACTACTACTCGGCCGGTCTGAAATCTGTATTGCGCAGTTGCTTGAAAAGAAAGATATATTGATGAATCCACTATATACCTATTATAATATATATACGCAGTCTATGGCGCGCGGTATACTGGTGGAGCATATAGAAGATGCATTCTATCCTCCGGTTTATTGACTTGCATGGATCTGTTGTGGGAGAAGGCCCCATCTTTTTTGTCGGTTGCTCTCTTCTCTTTCTCGGCTTCCTGTTTTTATCCTTTTTGCCAAGCGCGGATGGCAAAACCAGCAAAAGCATCAAAAAACCTTTTTCTTCGCGATGAGTGTAAATCAGACACTTATTATAAAAGTGGGAAAATTCTTTAAAAAAAAGTTTGTAAAATATTTGGTTTGAATGTAGAATTTGTACTACCTTTGCATCCGCAATCGAGAGGGACACCCCTTGAGAGTGTTTGAGAAGCGTTCTTTGAAAATATTTTCCATACAGACAAGTAGTACAAGAAGCTGTCTTGTGATGTTGTCACGAGACAGGGTAAATGAACTAACCGTCATTCTTATATAACGAGTAGAAAAGGATACATCACGAGCAGATACAATTCTTTAGGACTTTGTGATTCTTTCGGGATTCACGGATGTTCCTATACGATACGAAGATTTTTTACACTCTTCGAAGTAGCGAGCGCAGAGAAAACTTGTTTTCTCTGCCGAGTCACGCCGAAGAGGTAAAATTTTTCGGAGAAAAATTTTACAATGAAGAGTTTGATCCTGGCTCAGGATGAACGCTAGCTACAGGCT
>CAZMZC010000092.1:0-7861 GCA_964570685.1 uncultured Bacteroidaceae bacterium
TTTCAGATTAACCAACATATACGCATAAACACAGGGTTTTACTGGTGACCCCAAATATCGAATCTAATTGTTCCGCAGTGTAGTAATATCCTGCGTATAGATGAGAATCATTCCGTTCGGGATTGTAGATATAAACACCGTTGTAAGAAAAGTCTGTTTTCTTTCCAATCACCTCTAACTTCTTCGGCTTTGCAATTGTAACTCTTTGCTCTTTTTCAGGCGAGGCAAACAGGCAGAGACTTATGAGTATTATCGGCAGTGCGTAGAGCGCCTTGCAGCGCATCCACGGATTTGTCTTTTTGCTCTTCATCATCACGATGCGGCTCTTGATTTTTGAGTGGTTGAAGTTGTTGGCAAAGGAGTAGGCACTGACCCCAACGGCTGTCTTGAGCAGTAGGGTCTGGTACTGACTGGCCAATGCTCCTTGGCGCAATACGTAGTCGTCGGCCTCGTACTCGTGAACATCGCGGAGACTGGCGCCGAGCATATAGACGAAGGGATTGTACCACTGCACCATCTGTACGAGCATCAGCAGCAGGATGTCCCATGAGTGGCGACAGAGTACGTGACCACGCTCGTGGAGCAGTATCTCGTGGCGATGGTTGTCGTAGTCGTGCTGGCTGATGACGATGCGGTGCATCCAGCTGTAAGGTGCTATGTCGCTGGCGTGGCAGTAGATGGTAATGCCATCTGTCGTGTCGTGCCACAGGCACCCCCTACGGATGAGGCGGTCCATACGAATGAATTGCCCGAGACGTATGCCGATGGCAACCAATACTCCTATTATATATAGGATGCACAGATATGCCATAATCGCAAGGGAACTGACTGCATTGTTTGCAGGTTCCGTGAAGGCCACGTGTTCGGATGCATCTGTAGTGCCGGACTTCACAGGGGCTGTCGACGAGAACTCCATAGGCTGAGACTCTACAACGGGGATAGGCTCTGGCGCCGATGTGTTATCGAGTAGTTCGCCTGGATAGAGCGCATGGAAGTCACAGAAGGGCAAAACCAAAGAGAGAATGAGTATAGCCAAGAGCGTCAGACGATTCTGCCTGAAGAAACGTTCTTTACGGAGTATCAGGGTGTAGGGAACATATAGCAGGGTGAGTGCTATGGTTGATTCTATCAGAAACTGGGTAAGCATGTCACCCTTAACAATGAAATAAGTAAACACCTCGTTCCACATCGTTTAGTCCTCCTGCGCTATCAAGTCTAACAATTCCTTGATTTCCTCCACCGTGAGGTTCTCTTCCTTGACGAAGAAGCTGAGCATCGACTTCAGACTGCCGCCGAAGAGGTTCTTCTTGGCTTCCTGCATTGTTTGGCGGGCATACTCGGCGCGAGTTACCTTGGCGATGTATAGGTGGGTCTTGCCCTTCTCCTCGTTCTTGAAGTAGTCCACATAGCCTTTTTCGTAGAGAATCTTCATGTAGGTGGCGATGGTGGTGTAGGCTGGCTTGGGCTCTTCGCATCGTTCGAGGATATCCCAAGCGCAGGCCGAGTGGTTGATGTCCCAAAGGATGGACATGATCTGAAACTCCATTCTGGTCAGCGTGTTGTCTTTCTTTCCCATTCTGTCCTGTGTGTTTGTTTTGACAGGGGCAAAGTAAGCAGCATTGCACGAAATCTAAAAACTTAAATATTGAAAACTTTAGTTTTCCTTCCGCTTTTAACATTTATTGTTAGAAATAGGGGTAATGAGAAAAAAAGAGGGGGGAGAAGTTTAGCGACTTCGTCACAGAAGATACACGGCGCCTCGGGATAAAAAACAAACAAGTTTATTTTGTTCTCCTCTCGGCTTGTTGTATCTTTGTAGTCTACCTTGTATGAAGTACTTTTGCTGAAAATATTTGTGAGCGATGAAATCTAGAAGAAATACCTGTATACATCTACTATTTGCGGCCATGCTGCTTGTAGGTTCGATGACCGCTGTAGCACGTCCCATCTCGGAGGACAAGGCGTGTGTCATGGCCACGAAGTTTTACTATATGAAGGTGATGGGCGACAAGATTACCAAGGTAACGTCGCTCAAGGCACTCGACCTTGTATACAGTTCGCTTCACGCTGAGACCGAGCGCTACACTGCGCCCGAATACTATATCTTCGCGCCCTCCAATGGCAAAGGCTTTGTCATCGTTGCTGGTGATGACCGTGCTGCCCAGCTCATCGTGGGCTATTCGCTGGACGGGAATATCAATCCACCGCTGTCGAATAGTCTGCAAGGCTACCTCAACTGCTATGCCGGCTATATCGACGCCTTGCGTAAAGGTACTGCAGAGGCCAAGCCGCGGCGAAAAACGCTGCCCGTAGCGCCGCTGCTCACTACTACGTGGGGACAAGGGAAGCCTTACAATTACTATTGCCCCACACTGAACGAGCGCAAACTCATCACAGGTTGCGTGACCACTGCCGTGGCACAAATCATGAAGTACTACGAATGGCCTGCACGCGGAGAGGGCGAATGCACGGCTGAGGTGCATAACCTTGATACCGTATATACAACGGTTACCTTAGGCGAAGAGTATCGGTGGAATAAGATGAAAGAGCATTATAGCGGCTCATCCAAGCTGAGGACCAGCGACGTGGCTCGCCTCATGCGCGATGTGGGCCACGCGGTGGGCGTGCGCTATACCCCTGTGCTCACCAGTGCAAACTCGGGCAATGTGACGCGGGCTTTGAGCGAGCATTTCCACTATTCGCCCGAACTGCATCAGGAGTACCGCTCACGCTACACCGATAAGGACTGGAATGATATGATGGCTGCCGAACTTACTGCCCGGCGGCCTGTTTACTACAGCACCCGCTCCACCCGCTTCGATGGCCATGCCTTCGTGGTATGCGGGATGGACGACCAGGGACTGTATTACGTCAATTGGGGATGGGGAGGCCACTGCGACGGCTACTTTGACTTCGATGCCGTGGCAGCCAATGGCGCCTCATACAACTATGTGCAGAGCGCTATTGTGGGTATCAAGTCTGCTGAAATGGGAGAAGGGCAGTGAGCACGCGCGAAACGTCGTTACTGCATCGAAAGAGGCTGTAGCCAAAGCTAAACCTTATACCCCCAGCATCTCGCGTGCATTGTTGATAGCGGCCTCGGTGAGTGTGCCCGAGCTCATCATCTGTGCCAGTTCGCCGATGCGCTCGTCGGTGGTGAGCGTGCGTATGTGGCTCACGGTAGCATCGTCCGTATCCTCCTTATATACCTTGTAGTGGGCAGTGCCCTTAGCGGCAATCTGCGGCAAGTGGGTGATGCTGATGACTTGGCGGCCGTGGCGGGCAATATCCTCCATGATGTCGGCCATGCGGGCAGCGATGGCGCCCGACACACCGGTGTCAATCTCGTCGAAGATGAGGGTGGGCATGGCTGTGGCGGTAGCGATGATGCTCTTCAGTGAGAGCATGATGCGTGAGATTTCACCGCCCGAAGCCACATCGGCGATATTCTGCAGAGCACCGTTCTTGTTGGCCGAGAAGAGGAAGGCTACGCTGTCGGCACCCGTGCTGTCGGGTTGACGGCGTGGAGTGATGTCGACGGCAAAGCGTGTGTTGGGCATGCCCAATTCCATCAGGCGTGCGGCAATCTCCTTCTCGAAGGCGGTGCCTACGGCTCGGCGCTGTGCGGTCAGGCGCTCGGCAGCGTGCAGCAGCGCCTCAAGGGCGGCGGCAGTCTCCTGCTCCATGGCTGCCATGCGCTCCTCGGACTCCTCGATGCGTAGCAAGGTGTCGCGGAAGCGCTGCGCAATCTCCAACAGTTCGGCTACGGAGCCTACGCGGTGCTTCTGCTGAGCCGTGTAGATGGTGTCGAGGCGTTGCTCCACCCAAGCCTGTCGCTCGGGGTCATAGCTGATGCGTTCGCTGGCATCGGACACATCCTCGGCAATATCCTTCAGTTCTATGTATAGGCTCTCCATGCGCTCGTGCCAGTCTTCGGCTCCAGGGTAGATGGCTGTCAGTGAGCGTAGCTGTGAGGTCACGCTCTTAAGTGCTGATGTCTGCCCACCATCGTCACCGCTGAGCATAGCGTCGATGCGGTAGAGGCTCTCCTTGATTTCTTCGGCGTGGCTGAGGAGTTCGAGTTCCTGCTCCAGCTCTTCCTGTTCGCCCTCCTGCAGGCGCCACTCGTCGAACTGGTTCAGCTGAAAGCGGATATACTCCTCGTCGCCCTGGTCGCCCGTGAGCTGATTGCGCAGGGCATCGAGGCGTGCAGCCGTATCGCGATAGTGGCGGTAGGCGTCGGTGTATTGTTGACGGATGCTCTTGTCGTCGCTCAGCGTATCGAGCACGCGGAGTTGGAAGCCCTCGGTGTTGAGCAGCAGGTTCTGGTGCTGCGAATGGATGTCCACGAGGCGTTCGCCCAACTGCTTCAGAATGACCAGCGACACGGGCGTATCGTTGATGAAGGCGCGGCTCTTGCCCGTAGCGGCTATCTCGCGGCGCACGATGCACTCGGCATCGTACTCGATATCGTTCTCCTCGAAGAGTGCTTCCAGAGCGTAACCACAGATGTCAAAGGTGCCCTCGACGATACACTTCGTAGCTCCGGTGCGTATGGCTGCTGTCTCGGCACGCTGTCCCGTGAGCAGCCCGATAGCTCCCAAGAGGATAGACTTACCCGCACCGGTCTCACCGGTGATGACCGAGAAGCCCTCGGTGAAGTCCAGGTCGAGCGACTCGATGAGTGCGTAGTTCTGTATATGTAGGTTGCGTAGCATTGCTGTAATCGTTTTATTCCTTTATCTTGTCCCAATCACTTGTCAGCGAGGGATTCACAAGGCAGAGGATGCGGTTGACCTCCTCTTTCTCTTTCGAGGTACCTTTGCTGTAGACGTTGATGAGTTCGTCTTTCTTGATTTCGGTGAACAGCTGGGGCAGTACCGACATGGGCTTGTCCTGCTTCGTTTTTTCGAGCAGCGTCAGCGAGGTGGTGATGTTGCTGCGTCCACGTTCGGCGTTCTGTGCCATCTCGTCGAGTCCTTTGCGGTGATAGTCGTACAGCAATTGGCGATAAGGCTCCATGGCGCCGTTCATGTAGTCGTTGATGAGTGCGTGGCGGTTCTTGCTGTCGCCAAAGGCTTTCCACCCGTCCTCACCCAGCATTTGTGCGTTGTTTACCACATTCTCGGCTTTGTTGAGCACGTCGGTGCCTCCCTTGGGGGCAAAGGTGTCCATGTCGAGCCCGATGATGAGGTAGGCGTAATAGGCCAGTACGGCGGTGAGGTTATTGTCTACGATATCATCGGCAAACTCCAGCTTGTCGTGCTCGATGTAGTTGAAGTCTACGGCATTGTCGTTGAAATTGAAGACCGTCGTGTTGTACGAAGCATTGTATACCGGGCGGTTGGCCTGCACCATGAGGCTGCAGCCGAAGCGTCCATCGTCGCTGTATTCATTGACGATGAGGTTGAAGCTGCATGCAATCTTTTCCCGAGTGGCGTACTGTGCGTTGCTCCATTTGCGGGTGTTGAGAAACTCCATCATGGCCTCCTGCAGGGTGGTGAATACGGAGTTGTTCGTACCTTGTATCTTCGAGTGGTTTACCACTACTTTTGCTTCAAGCTCCTGTGCCGTACTCTTTTGTGGCAACAGCCCGATGAGGGCTATTACCATTATGGCAATATATCGTATAGTCATTCTCATTCGTGTATTGCTTTTAATAGGACAAAGATAGTAATAAACGAGCGAGAAAAACAATGTTTGTCCTGATTTTTTCAAGATAAGCACAGCGGATAGGGGTAGCAGCGTATGCTCTACATGCTCGACGTGCTGGCGCTTCCTATCATTAACTTGTCTTTTTCCTGCTTTTTTTGAATATGTCGCCCAGTCCCTTGGCACCCAGTATCGTAAGTCCACCATATTGGAAGGTCTTGGCCAATCCGAAGAATATGAACCATAGTACGCCCTTCGGTGTTGCACTGATGGGGAGAGCCATTTGAGCAAATGAGATAATGTAGCAGGGAATGCACAGTGCCGTGACTACCACTCCTGTGCGGTAGGATAAACGGGCGAGACGTTCTTTGACTACTGTCACCATGCGTCGCATAGTTTCTTTTACTTTCATGCAGCGAAGGTAGTGTAAAAGTTTTGTTTATGGGCGTTGATGCGGCAGTGAAATGACTTTTCCGTGTCAAAATCCTCATTTATTAGGATTGACCGCCGTGGAGATTTGCGCTTACTTTGCACCGCAGAAAACAAAAGCAATGTGCCTGTGTTATGACATCTATCAAGCGAATAGTATCCTTGTTTTTAATGTTAACATCTATATGTATTATGGCTCAAAGCATTTATGACTTTACCGTCCTCGACATCAAGAAGCAGCCTGTAAGCCTTGCCGACTACAAGGGAAAGGTATTGCTCATTGTCAATACCGCCACGCATTGTGGCTTCACCCCTCAGTATGAAGCACTCGAAATGCTCTATAAACGCTACAAGGCGCAGGGCTTCGAGGTTCTTGACTTCCCGTGCAATCAGTTCGGCCACCAAGCCCCCGAGGTGGAGAGCGAGATAGCCTCATTCTGTCAGTTGCACTACGACGTGACATTCCCTCAGTTTGCCAAGATTGAAGTCAACGGCGAGAGCGCATCGCCTCTCTACGTATGGCTCAAGGAACAGAAGGGCGGCACGTTCGGCTCGGCCATCAAATGGAACTTCACCAAGTTCCTAGTCAATCGTAACGGCCATGTCATCGACCGCTACTCACCTACCACCAAGCCCGAGAAAATAGAGAAGGACATTGAGATACTGTTGAAAGATTAGTATACTTTAATAATAAGACACTATGGCTGAGACGAAAACCTACCCCTGCGCCAATTGTAAGATGCGCGCCAAGTACGATAAGAATCCCCGCTCGATGTCTGGCCGCTTCTGGCGTTGGCACATCGGCTTTTGTCCTGGATGGAAGGCCTACTACACCCATCTTCCCGAGGATGAGCGCAATGCCCTTCGTCAGCAATATGGGCTGAAGAGATAACAAGAATCTGCTCTTCCTTGGATCAGACTCTTGCACGGCATAACCTGCTATGAAAAGCGTTGTGTTGCCAGTTGCACCGAAAACTATTGTAGCCGCTGCTGAGTGACACCTGACCGATGAGTTTCATCCTTTCTGCACAAAACTCATCGGTCATTCTTTCTGATGTGAACGAAATGTTGTACCTTTACACATTCAACCCTTAGTGGACGCGATGAAAAGAACTGATGATATATCCACCCACGAAGTGGCCATTGTCGATGCCAATACTTTGGCTCGGATAGGGCTTCAACGTATCATTGAGGAGGTGATGCCTATGGTCACGGTACGCAGTTTCGGCTCCATGGAAGAACTAATCGATGATACTCCCGATGCGTATGCCCGCTACCTCGTATCATCGGGCATATACCTTGCGTACAATAACTTCTTTCGTCAGCGAGCCAAACGCACTGTCGTAATGGTAGGCGACGGTACCAATCCTACGGTGCAGGGCATTGCCACACTCGTTACCACACAAGGTGAGCAAGCCTTGGCACGCAATCTGATGGCGCTCTATCGCAGTTTAGAACAAACTGGTACGGACGTCGTCCATGCGGCCCATCATACCATACCGTCCCTCAATGCGGTACACGAACTTTCGGCACGCGAAGTGGAGGTGCTGATACTCGTGGCTCAAGGGTTCAAGAACAAGGAGATTGCCGAGCGTCTTCACATCAGTCTCACCACCGTTATCTCGCACCGTAAGAACATTACCGATAAACTAGGCATCAAGTCGGCTCCCGGTCTCACTATCTATGCTGTGCTTAACGGCTATATCGATGCCGATTATATCTGAAATTAATAGTCCGTTAAAAAATAAATGATGAGCTATGCGGCATCTGTCACAAGTTC
>CAZMZC010000093.1:0-7840 GCA_964570685.1 uncultured Bacteroidaceae bacterium
TGTGGAGCCTTAAGATTAAAGGGGTCAGAGACCCCTACCTCTACACCCTCGGATAACATATCCGAGGGGACGAAGGGGACGTGAACGCGGAAGGACGGAAAAGAAGATACAGATTAGGAAGAATTATGATTCCTATTGGTTGATTTCTGAAATTAATGTGTATATTTGCATTAAATTTGATAATGCAATGAACAGAACTATTTTTAATGAAGCTCAATTGGAACTGCTTAATGTGATGGCAAGCGTAAAGGATGATGCAGAATTGTTGGCATTGAAACATGCCATCAGCGAATTCTTTGCCCGTCGTGCCGACGAGGAAATGGAAAAACTCTGGCAGTCCGGTGAATGGAATGAGCAGACATTACAAGATTTGAAGACCGCCCATTACCGTACACCTTACCAGCAATGAGCAGAAACATAGTCCTCGATACCAATTGTCTGGTGCAGATAATTTCTGCCCATAGTCCGTATAGACCTGCATGGCAAGCTTTCCGTGAAGGTCGGTATATACTTTGTGTGAGCAATGATATATTGAACGAATATGCGGAGATTCTGGAGCGTGTAGCCAATGCTGCCGTAGCTCATAATATAGTGAATGCCATTGCCCGTAGTCCATATACCCGGATGTATGACCCTCATTTCCGTTTCGGATTGATAGAGCAAGACCCTGACGACAATAAGTTTGTAGATTGTGCCATTATAGCCGGTGCAGATTACATCGTTAGTGAAGATGCCCATTTCCGTGTTTTGGAAACTATACCTTTCCCAAGTGTAAATGTAAGACGTCTGGAAGAATTTTTGCTTGATTTGCAAGGATAAATAATTCTGATATTTTTTGCTCCCGAGCACGCATGGAGCGCTCCTGTCACGGCAGATATGTCCTATCCGCCGTTGCCGAGTATCAGGGTCTGTGACCCGCAAATGTAACAGGGGTCAGAGACCCCTACCTCTACACCCTCGGATAACATATCCGAGGGGACGGATATATTTAGTCAACACGATGAAACGGATGAAACAGATGGGCGCGTCGCTTCGCCCTTGCTGGTCGGCTGCGCCGAATGCTTGCGTATCTCACACTACACAGACTTACACAGAAACGCACGCGCTATGCTTGTGCTCACCTCCGGGGTGTACACACTCGGCACAGCCGGCAAGCGCGGGCGAAGCGACGCGCAAAAGTCTGTGTAAGTCTGTGGAGTCTGTGTGAGAAATAAAAGAATCAGCGAGAAAGTATCTGTTAAATCAGTTGAATCAGTTGACCCCGAAAAATCTGTGGACAAGAAAAATGGGTTCTTGAGGGAAGAGTGAAGAAGGAAGAGGGAAAAGTGCATACATCGCGGAGCCATAACTCTTCACTCTTCACTCATAGCTCCCCTACCTCTACACCCTCGGATAACATATCCGAGGGGACGAAAGGTTCTTCGTAACGAGTTGGTAACGAAACTTTGGCTTCAACGGGCATTTTGTTGGCTTTTCATGGCTTCGCCTTATTCTGCCAATGTTCGCTAAATCGCTCGCAGAAAACTATTATTCCCCGATTTTCCCTGTCTTTCGATTTTTCTTACTATCTTTACACCAAATATTATTATAAAATATCGTATGAAGAGACTGATAGTAATGAGTGTGTGTGCTCTACTGGTGTTGGGCATGCAGGCCGCACGAGTATATGAAGCGGCATCGTTTGGCGTGGTGCCAGGTACGGAAAAGGATATGTCGGCATTGGTAGAACAGATGCTTGGCAAGGTGAAGGCTGAGGCGGCCGGACGTTCCGTGACCATACGTCTGGCTCTGGGCACGTACCATTTTTACCCCGAAGGAGCCGTACACAAGGAGTATTACATATCTAACCACGACCAGCACGCCGACCGGGCGGTGGGCGTAGCCATAGAGGGATTCAACGGGCTGACGCTCGATGGCTGTGGTGCCGAGCTCATCTTTCACGGGCGTATGTTGCCCGTCAGTGTAGTGGGTACGACGAAGTGTACGCTGCGCAATCTGAGTATCGACTTTGCCATACCGCATATAGCACAGGCTGAGGTGGTGGCCAATGAGCCTGAACTGGGAATCACCTTCCGTGTAGCGCCGTGGGTCAACGCTCGGGTGACTGCCGAGGGCGCTTTCGAGCACTATGGCGAGGGGTGGGCTATGCGTCCGGGGTGGGGCATTGCTTTTGAGCCCGACACACGCCACATCGTATACAACACGTCGGACATCGGTACGCCAGTGTATCAAGTAGAGCAGGTGGATGAGCGCACCTTCCGCAGTCCCGTATGGAAGGATAGTCGCCTCAAGCCGGGCACTATCGTGGCTATGCGCACCTATGAACGCCCTTCGCCGGGCATCTTCGTGAGCCATGCCAAGGATACGCGCCTCGAAAACATCAAGGTACACTATGCCGAGGGTATGGGACTGCTGGCGCAGATGAGCGAGGATATCACGCTCGACGGCTTCTCGGTGTGTCTGCGTGGCGATGATGACCCGCGCTACTTCACCACACAAGCCGATGCTACCCACTTCTCGGGCTGCAAGGGAAAGATACGCTCGGTGAACGGACTCTACGAGGGGATGATGGACGATGCCATCAATGTGCACGGCACCTATCTGAAGGTGATGGAGCGTATCGATGACCATACTGTCAAGGCTCGCTATATGCACGGGCAGGCCTGGGGCTTCGACTGGGGCTACGTGGGCGATAAGGTGCAGTTTGTGCGGTCGCGTACGATGGAGCTGGTGGGCGGTGTGGAGCCGTTTGTCACAGAAGTGGTAGAGATATCGGAGAACTTAGAGGACTCAGGGGACTCGGAGGTCTCAGAGGAATTGAATAGAAGCAACTGGCAGCACGGCGTGTCTCACGGTGCCCGCGAGTTTGTCATCCGCTTCGTCGACCCGCTGCCCGAGGTGATTACTGCTGCTGAGGGTTTCGGCATCGAGAATCTGACGTGGACTCCCGAGGTGTACTTTGCCCACAATACCATCCGCAACAACCGTGCCCGTGGCACACTCTTCAGCACTCCGCGCCGTACGGTGGTGGAGGACAATCTCTTCGACCATACGTCGGGCACAGCTATCCTGCTCTGCGGCGACTGCAACGGGTGGTACGAGACGGGCGCCTGCCGCGATGTGCTCATTCG
This sequence comes from uncultured Bacteroidaceae bacterium, assembly GCA_964570685.1. GTDB lineage: Bacteria > Bacteroidota > Bacteroidia > Bacteroidales > Bacteroidaceae > UBA1189. The sequence continues at coordinate 3,132 of CAZMZC010000093.1, forward strand.
TCGCAACCGCTTCGTGAATGCGCTTACCAGCATGTTCCAGTTTACCAATGCCGTCATCTCCATCTATCCCGAGATACCCGACCTTGAGAGCCAGAAGGCCTACTTCCACGGTGGCAAGAAGAATGCCATACGCATCGTGGACAACGTGTTTGAAACCTTTGACCACCCCTTGCTCTATGCCAAGTCGGTCGACGGACTGCTCTTCAAGGGCAACAGTATCCGCAAGAATTCAGACTATCCGCCCTTTCACTGGAACAAGAACAGTGTCTTGCTGGAGCGGGTGACCAATGTGCATATTCAGAACGCCCTCTATGACCGTGGCAACGAGCTGAAGCAGGTGAAGCTGATGCTTTTCCCCAATCAAGAGTAGGGGAGTAGCCCTGTAGCTCGTGCATTGCTGTACTATGCTCCATGGCTCCAACCTTGATGTGAGGGTGTTCCGAAACGAAGTGTCGATGTGTCGCCCATCGCAGGTATCATTGTCTGTATCAGGTACTTGATGGCGACACATCTCCTTCTTTTTTGTCATGCTGAACGAATGTGAACCTTCAGGTCGCTGGCCGAAGGGAAAAGCAAGCATCTCGCAATGGTCTCTGCCACCGATTCTGCGAGATTCAAAACAGGGAAACGCATTGTAGAATACCGGTAATATTCCTACACGAATGATTGAATTTCACAGTCCATATTCTCGCAAATATTTGATTCTCACGCAGACTCCGCAGACTTACGCAGATTCTCTCTCACGAAGTGTCTTTTATTTGGCACACAGAACCCACAGACTTCCACAGAATGGGCTGCATCGCTATCGCTCGCAGCTGTCGGCTACTGCCGAGTGTACACATCCCGGAGGCAGCGAGGGCGCAGCGACTCGCAAAGTCCGTGCAAGTCTGTGAAGTCTGTGTGAGACCTACATATTCGTCTGCGTAAGCCTGCGGAGTCTGCGTGAGGTAAAAGATTGATTATCTGCGAGAAATAAACTGAATTTATAATGTGTATTCCCTGAGATTCAAAAGAAAAACTATCGTACGATGGGCATCAAACGACTGACCGAAGGTCATCGTTCAGTTGACCGATGTCCATCAGTCAGCTGTACGTTGGCCATCGTACGATAACTTTGAAAAAGATAACACAGGTGCATCAACAACTAACGTGAGTTCGGTATATGGATTCGTCTTTTAGATTGTCCCACTAAATTAGGGAACGAGCGAACCAACGTGTAGCGGAGGGAGTGTTTTGGGAATGTGGATGTAAAATCGTACAAAGTGTCGCCGTCAATGCGCTGAATGGCAGTGTGTATAGCCGTATTGGCGACACTTCGGCAGATGGTTTCGGCAATGACATTATAAAAAGTTTCTATTCAAATCACGTTTTCCAACATTCAACAATACAAGTAAAACTTTTATTGTCTTCGTTTAATCGAAATTTTGCACTAATTTTAACCTGCTGAAGCATGTATAAATTAGACTGCGGCTCGGGAAAATGCAAGTAAACTTGTTTTTTCACTCGCCTGAACTAAATTTCTCACACTCAACAATGCAAGTAAAACTTTCATTGTTTTCGCTTAATCGAAAATTTGCACTAATTTTAACCAGCTGAAGCATGTAGAAATTAGGCGGCGGCTCGGAAAAATGCAAGTAAACTTGCTTTTTCACTCGCCTTGCACTAATTTTGCAGGATAATTGATTTATGCAACAGTATTCATCTACATTGTTGGAGCGGGCAGTGGGCGAGTTTGCCAAACTGCCGGGCATAGGGCGCAAGACGGCGCTCCGCTTGGTGCTGCACCTGCTGCGCCAACCGGCTGCCGAGGCCGAAGCCTTTGCCGACGCGGTGGCCACGCTGCGCCGTGAGGTGAAATATTGCAAGGTGTGCCACAATATCTCTGACAGCGATGTGTGTGACATCTGCGCACAGCCCTCGCGCGACAACAGTATGGTGTGTGTGGTAGAGACGGTGCGCGATGTGATAGCTGTGGAGAACACCTCGCTCTACCGTGGCCTGTACCACGTGTTGGGCGGAGTCATCTCGCCGATGGATGGTATAGGTCCTTCGGACCTGGAAATAGACAGCTTGGTAGAGCGCGTGCGCTCGGGCGAGGTGAAGGAGGTGATCTTTGCCCTTAGCCCTACGATGGAGGGCGACACTACCAACTTCTACATCTATCGCAAGCTGGAGAGTACGGGAGTGAAGATGTCGGTGCTCTCGCGCGGCATCTCCGTAGGCGACGAGTTGGAGTATGCCGATGAGGCTACGCTGGGGCGCTCACTGGTGAACCGCATGCCGTTTACAGGAAAATCATTTTGATGGCCTATATATATATTATGGATAATAAGACAACCTATAAGAAGATAAGCCGCAACATACGCCTGGTGTATGCCGTGCTGATGCTGGTGGCTGTGGCCTTTGTGGCCTTGTGCGAATGGAATGTAATCCCCGTCGAGGGAATGCTCGTGGGGATGGACGCCGGTACGATGTACGTCGTAGAGGTGGGCATGCTCGCCGTTGTGGGCGTGGGCATCTTTGCTGCCCTCAAGGGCTACGACTGGCTGCTGCGCCATCGGGTGCTCAAGGCTGAGGGCGAACATCGCGTGCAGCTCTATCAAGTTTGCAATATATCACGTGTCGCTTTCCTGGCCTTTCTGGTGATGCTGGGCGTGTTCTTCTACTACGGCACGTTGGAAAACTGGGGCATGTACTATGCGCTGGCGGCTTTTGTGTCGTCGTTCTTCTGCTTGCCTTCGGCCGAGGGAGTGGAGATTGAACTGGAAAGCCTCCCCCAACTCTAAACTCTAAACACTAAACTCCCGTGACTCTCTCCGTCGTCATCGTCAACTATAACGTCAAGTACTACTTGGAGCAATGCCTCGAGTCGGTGCGCCGTGCCTCCGAAGGCCTGCAGGTAGAGGTGATTGTTGTCGACAACCTGTCCACCGACGGCTCCATTGCCTATCTCAAGGAGCGCTTTCCTGAGGTGACCTTCGTGGAGAACAAGGAGAACGTGGGCTTTTCCCGTGCCAACAACCAAGCCATACGCATGTCTACAGGCAAGTATGTGCTGCTGCTCAATCCCGACACGATAGTGGCCGAGCATACGCTCTGTGATTTCGTACGTTTCATGGACGAACATCCCGAGGCGGGTGGCGCAGGAGCCTACATGCTGCGCACCGATGGCACCTTTGCCCTTGAGAGCCGCCGCGGACTGCCCACACCTTTCGTGGCATTCTGTAAGATGTCGGGCTTGGCCTCCTTCTTTCCAAAGTCACGCGTGCTTGGCCGCTATTATATGCGCTACCTCGACGAGAATGAGGTGAACGAGATTGAGATTATCTCGGGTGCCTACATGTTTCTCCGTCGCGAGACACTCGACAAGGTGGGGTTGCTCGACGAGGACTTCTTCATGTATGGCGAGGATATCGACCTCTCGTACCGCATACTCAAAGGCGGATACAAAAACTATTTCCTCCCCACACGTATGCTCCACTACAAGGGGGAGAGCACCGAGAAGAGTTCGTACCGCTATACCTATACCTTCTATCAGGCCATGCGCCTCTTTTTCCGCAAGCACTATGCTCATTACTCTTTTCTGGTGAGCCTACCCATCAATGTCGCTATTTGGGCGCGTTCGTTCCTTGCCTATGTAGGCAACCAGTTTCGTCATCGCAAACTGAATGTCGTGGAGCCTGCTCCGATGAATATGCTCGTAATAGGTTCTCCACAGATGCTTGAGCAGATGCGTACATTGCTCGAACGCTGCCAGCCGAAGGGCAATCACCGGTTTGTCGAGGGTACCGAGGAGACACTTCCTGCGGGTCATCTGGCAAAGAATATCGCACTCGCTGGCTACGATACGGTGGTGTACGATACCGATAGCTACTCCTATGCAAGCCTGCTGGCCCAACTGGAGAGAACACCCGCCAACTCTCTGCGCATTGCCACCTATTCACCGGCAACCAAGGTGCTGATAACCGAAACGGCAGTGTATACCTTAGACTGATAAGAACTGCGCAACTCATAACTCAAAAACTCACAACGCTAAGCATGTTCCTTCAATCAGATACCCTACGCCTCAGAGCTCCTGAACTGACCGATCTGGACTTTCTGTTCCATATTGAGAACGACACCCGCCTGTGGGTCGTGTCGGCCTGCAAGACTCCCTATTCGCGTTACCAGCTACAGACATACATAGAAAACAACGCCCACGACCTGTATGCCGACAAACAGATGCGTCTGATGATTGAGGCAGGCGATACGGTGGTAGGTGCCATCGACCTCTTCGACTTCAGCCCTGCCGACCGCCGTGCCGAGGTGGGGATAGTCATCGATAAGGACTTTCGTCGGCGTGGACTGGCCAAGGAGGCCTTGACTTTGCTGTGCGACTATGCTTCCCATATGCTTTCCATACATCAATTGTATGCCTATGTGTTGGAGGACAATCTGGCGGCTCGCCAATTGTTTGCTTCTTGCGGATTTCGAGAGGTCGTTTGCCTTGCCGATTGGGTACTTTCGGGTAGTGAATACCGGGCTGTGTGCCTTTATCAGCGGGTATTTGAAAAATAATTATTAAAAAAACGGTCAAACGTTTTGTAGATACAGAAAAAGTGTCTATCTTTGCACCCGCAATCGAGAGAGATTGCCTAAAGGATTGAAATATTTCTGGTGCGTTAGTTCAGTTGGTTAGAATATCTGCCTGTCACGCAGGGGGTCACGGG
>CAZMZC010000094.1:0-7784 GCA_964570685.1 uncultured Bacteroidaceae bacterium
ACACGGGGTCAACGCAACTCGCCATCGGGGGTTAAACGCACGCGACTTTTCCAGCAAGATACACGAGCACGCAAGACTGCTCGATTGGTGGATTCGGTGGTGACTTAAAATCCTTTGGCCAGTGATGGCTGTGCGGGTTCAAGTCCCGCTTCGAGTACAAAAAGCACTCATTGCAATGAGTGCTTTTATTTTTTATTATCAATAAAAAGCACTACTTTTGTAACCAATTAGTAAGATTGGCAGACGCGCAGACTGACAGATATATAAAATATGAAGAAAAGAACATTGTTTGTAGCCACACTTGTGACATGCGCTTTGAGTACACAAGCTCAGGTAATACAGAGCTATCAGGTACGCGAAGCCGTGACGCTACGTACACCTGTCCTTACCGACAGCATCAACAGTGAAGGCCGTAAGTATGAAACCAAGGATTTGCTGGGTACGGCCATCGGCCTCAACCAGGACAACTACACCACACAGACTATGGAAGCCGATACTGCAGGCTTTGTGGCATTGGACGGTACTGACGAAGAGCACCTCATCTATGTAGTGAGCACACAAATCCGTGCCGACCGCTTCATGAAAGGCAAGCTGAAGGTGACATCTCCCGTACGTTGGGAGGCATTCATTGATGGAGTATCTAAATCCCAAAAAGAGAATGCCGACGACAGTCTCAACATAAAGGCTGCACGCGACATCGCCCTGCGCATGGAGCCGGAGCGCAACTATGAGGTGACACTGAAACTCCTCGCCCACAAGGATGACAAGGTGACTCCTACATTCAAGTGCGAAGTGGTAGCAGACAAAGAGTACGAACAAGTGAACGTGCTGAGCGGACAGGACCTGAAACGCCGTTTCACCCTCGACAACACTGTATACGGCAACCGTGTGATTGACGTGGCCGTATCGCCCAGTGGCAAATACCTGCTCACCCGCTACTGGTACAACTACAGCAAGGACCGCCAACATATATATGCCCAACTCTCAGAGACCAAGAGCGGCAAGGTGCTCCTCGCCAATGCCAAGGATGGCATGCGCTGGATGCCCAAGAGCGACAAGCTCTACTACACCGCCACTGCAGCCACAGGCAACAACATCATCACCCTCGACCCCACGACATTGACCGAGGAGGTGCTGCTCACCGAAATTCCTTCCGACCGCTTCACTTGGGCACCCACCGAGGATTTCCTCGTCTATTACCCGAGAGAAAAGGGGCAGGAGGAGCAGGGTCCACTGAAACGTGTAGTGACTCCGCGCGACCGCATCCCCGGCAGCCGTGGACGCAGCTTCCTGGCCAAATATGACATCAGAAAGGGAACCACCGAGCGCCTTACCTACGGAAAACGCTCAACCTACCTCAACGACATCAGTCAGGACGGCACGAAGATACTCTTCAGCACCAGCGCCGAAACTCCCACCGAGCGCCCCTTCGGCAAGTCATCGGTATACCAGCTCCACCTCGACAGCTACGCCATAGACACACTCGTCTATGAGAACGCCTTTGTCGACAATGCCAAATATTCGCCCGACGGCACCCAAGTGCTCTTCACCGGAAGTGCAGAGGCATTCGATGGAATCGGCAAAAATTGCGGTTCACACCCCATCGCCAACGACTACGACAAGCAAGCCTTCATCATGGATCTTGCCACTCGCGAGGTCACCCCCATCACCAAAGACTTTGACCCCTCGGTGAGCGTGCTCCAGTGGAACGTGGCCGACAAGAACATCTACTTCACCGCCGAAGACAAGGACGAGCAGAACATCTACCGCTACAACACCTCGAAGAAGACTTTCGAGCAGTTGCCTTTGGAGATTTCCGTGACCCAGCGCTTCGCACTACCCTCACAGAGTGCAGCCACCGCTGCCTACTACGGACAGGACGACCACACTGCAGGCGTAGGCTACCTCTATGACCTGAAGAAAAACCGCTCGCGCCTCATCGCCGACCCCATGAAACCTATCCTCGACGAGATAGAGCTGGGCGAGACACATGAGTGGAACTTCACCGCCTCAGACGGCACCCTCATCCACGGCAAGTACTGCCTGCCTCCCTCGTTCGACCCTGAAAAGAAATACCCCCTCATCGTCTACTACTATGGCGGCACCTCACCCACGGTCAAGGGCATCAGCAACCCCTACTGCGCACAGCTGTTCGCCTCACGCGACTACGTAGTCTACGTCGTCCAGCCCAGCGGCACCACCGGCTTCGGTCAGGAGTTTGCCGCCCGCCACGTCAATGCGTGGGGTAAGCGCACAGCCGACGACATCATCGAGGGCACCAAGCAGTTCTGCAAGGAGCATCCCTATGTAGATGCCGAGAAGATAGGCTGCCTCGGAGCATCGTACGGAGGTTTCATGACCCAATATCTGCAGACCCAGACCGACATCTTCGCTGCTGCCGTATCACATGCCGGCATCAGCAACGTCACCAGCTACTGGGGCGAGGGCTACTGGGGCTACAGCTACAATGCCATTGCCGCTGCCGACAGCTATCCCTGGCAGAACCCCGACCTCTTCACCAAGCAGGGCTCGCTCTTCAATGCCGACAAAATCAACACTCCGCTGCTGCTGCTGCACGGCACCGTAGACACCAACGTGCCTATCGGCGAGAGCATCCAGCTCTTCAACGCCCTGAAGATTCTGGGCAAGCCTGTAGAGTTCATCCAAGTAGAGGGCGAGAACCACTTCGTAGCTGACTACACCAAGCGCGTACTCTGGCACAATACCATCATGGCATGGTTTGCCCGCTACCTGCAAGACAGTCCTCAATGGTGGAACGACCTTTATCCTGAGCGACATCTATAAAGGTATTACTCGCTTTTGCCGCCTTTTTCGGTGGCAAGAACTAAAAATCTAATGATTTGCAAGGAAAGTCGGCAAATGTTAGCTATCTTTGCACTTCAGAATATTTGAAAACATAAAGACCAATAAGAATATTACACAATGAAAAAAATCCAAGTATCTCTTTTTGCTGCAGCACTGCTGATGCTCTGCTCATGCAGCAGCAAGTTGGGCGGACTCTCGTCAAACTATTTTGCCGTGACTCCCCAACTCCTCGAGGCCGTTAATGGCGAAGTGCCCGTAACCATCTCTGGAACTTTCCCCGAGAAGTTTTTTCCAAAGAAAGCTGTTATCACTATTACTCCCGTATTGAAGTATGAAGGTGGTTCGGTAAGTGGTGACTCTTACACCTTTATTGGAGAGAAGGTAGAAGGCAACAGTCAGGTTATCTCATACAAGACTGGCGGAAACTTCACCATGAAGAGTTCTTTTGACTATATCCCCGAGATGGCTAAGTCTGAGCTCTATCTTGAGTTTACAGCAAAGGTGAAGAACAAGACAAAGTCTATGCCTGCCGTGAAGGTTGCCGATGGCGTATTGGCCACTGCGGAACTATATAGCCAAACCACAACATCAACCAAGCCCGCTTACGCAGAAGATGCATTCCAGCGTGTAATCAAGCAGGCCAAGCAAGCCAACATCATGTTCCTTATCCAGCAAACCAATCTCCGTTGGAGTGAGCTCAACTCAAAGGAAATGGGCGAATTCACCGAGACCCTCAAGGACATCAAGGCCGACACCGAGAACAAGGTACTCGACAATGTAGAGGTATCTGCATACGCTTCACCTGATGGCGACATCGACCTCAACGACCGTTTGGCCGCCCAACGTCAGGACAATGCCGAGTCACACGTAAATAAATTGCTTAAGAAGAACAAGGTAGATGCATATGTTGACACCGAGTACACTGCCGAGGACTGGGAAGGCTTCCAGGAACTCGTAGCTGGCTCAAACATTCCTGACAAGGACCTCATTCTGCGTGTACTTTCTATGTACAAGGAACCCGAAGTGAGAGAGCGCGAGATCAAGAACATCTCAGCTGTATACAGTGAGTTGGCCGAGGAGATTCTTCCTCAGTTGCGTCGTGCACGCCTCACTCTCAACTACCAGCTCATCGGTCGCTCTGATGACGAGATTCTTGCTGCTGTGAAGGAAGATGCTTCAGTACTCAGCGTAGAAGAGCTCCTCTATGCCGCCACACTTGTAGAGAACGCCAACGAGAAGGCAACCATCTATAACAAGACCGTAAAACTCTATCCCAACGATTATCGTGCCTACAACAATCTCGCAGAACTTTCTATGAAGGCTGGTGACTATACAGCAGCAAAGAGCCAACTTGAAAAAGCAGTTAAGCTCAATGCCTCTGCTGCTGAAGTAAACACCAATCTTGGTATGCTCGCTCTCATCGAGGGTAATGTAGCCGATGCCGAGAGTTACCTTGTAAAGGGTACTGATGCCAAGGCCAACGAAGCAGCTTTGGGCAACCTCTATATCGCACAGGGTCAGTATGAGCGTGCAGTGAGCGCCTTTGGTGATACCAAGAGCAATGCCGCAGCATTGGCACAGATTATGTCAGAGAACTACACAGCTGCCAAGAACACTCTCAACAGCGTAGAGGCTCCTGATGCCTACACCTATTACCTCAATGCAATCGTAGGTGCCCGTACCAACAATGCTGCTATGGTAGCCGAGAATCTCGTAAAGGCCGTACGTCTCGATTCGAACCTCCGCCAGAAAGCCATCAACGATGCTGAGTTCAAGAAGTTTGCTTCGGCTCTTCTCAATCTCTAAAATAATATTTTATCCATCCTAAAGAGGAGCGGAGATTTGCTCAAGAGCAAGTTCCGCTCCTCTTTGTCAAAGGAAAGATTTCATTCCATATTCACCACACCTATGAAAGAATACAGCTATGAACTATTGATGAAGGTACGCGACTATGAGTGCGACCTTCAGGGTATTGTCAATAATGCCAACTATCAGCACTATTTAGAGCATACCCGTCACGAATTCCTTCTCTCCATCGGCCTCAGCTTTGCTGATATGAGTGCTGCCGGCTACGACTTTGTAGTATCAAAGGTCACCCTCAACTACAAGTCACCATTGCGCAGTCGCGATGAGTTCCGCTCACAGCTCTACGTCACCCGTGAAGGGATCAAGTGCGTATTCCACCAAGAAATTGTGCGTGTGTCCGACAACAAGGTTTGTCTCAAAGGCACTGTAGAGAGCGTTTGTATACACAAAGGCAAACTAGTTCGTAGCACACCATACGACCACATTCTTGAGGGGCACCTAATAAACAATTAAACACCTATACAAGACTATATGGACAACAGGGAAATACTTAACCTCATTGCCTTACAACACATTCCAGGCATTGGGAGCATTACGGCCAAACGGCTGATTGAAGAGATTGGCAGTGCCACTGCACTTTTTGAGCAACGTACCGAGTTGCCCAACATCATCCCCGACGTCCGTCCTTCGCTCATCGAAGCGCTAAATTGCCCTGCCGCCCATCGCCGAGCAGAACAGGAGCTTGAGTTCATAGACAAGCATCATATTACCTGCCTTGGCTACCACGATGAAGCCTATCCTTCTCGATTACGTGAGTGTGACGATGCCCCCATACTCCTTTTCTATCGCGGTAACACAAACTTAAACCCACGCCGAGTAATCAGTGTCGTAGGCACTCGCAAATGCTCCGATTATGGGCGCGACCTTTGCGACAGCTTGGTACGCGACCTTGCCAGTCAATACCCCGACACACTCATCGTCAGTGGTCTGGCTTATGGTATTGATGTGTGTGCCCACCGTGCCGCCATCAAGCACAATCTGGCTACAGTGGGGGTCCTTGCCCACGGCCTCGACCGCATATATCCGTCGGTACATCGCAATATCGCTGCGCAGATGACCCAATGTGGGGGATTACTCACAGAGTATGTCAGCTTCACCGAACCCGAGCGGCAGAACTTTCTCCAGCGCAACCGTATTGTAGCCGGTATGGCCGATGCTACCATCGTCGTTGAGTCGGCAAGCAGAGGTGGAGCACTCGTCACAGCAAACATCGCCAACAGTTATGGGCGCGACTGCTTTGCTTTCCCTGGACGTATCTACGATAGCACCTCGGCAGGCTGTCATCGTCTTATCCGCCACCATCAGGCAGCACTCATCACCTCGGCGGACGACCTTATTGAGGCTATGCTGTGGGACACCCCACAAAGCGGCCGTCCCGAAGCCATACAGCGTACCCTATTCCCCACGCTCAATGATGAAGAAACCCGTATCGTAGAATTGCTCGAACAGCATCCCGATGGTCTCCATATCAACACCCTCGTTGTAGAAACAGACATCCCCATCAACCGCCTCAGTGCCCACCTCTTTGAGCTTGAACTGCGCGGTATTGTGCGCCCCTCTACAGGCAATGTATATAGGATTATAGGTTAACACATCCACACGACAGACGAAGCCAAGCCAATCAAACACATAGGAAACACCGCCCATAGAGCCGATAAGCTCCATAGTCGGCCTCAAGTAGTGCCTGCTCAAGAGGCTTCAGTGCAGGATTCTTCGTGCGCTGATTACTGAAATATTGTTTCATCAGTTCGCAGCTCACGATAAATGCATCGCGGTGCAACGTCTCGTCTGCAAGTGTAACAAAGCGTGTATAATTAACTCGAAGGTCAACCAAGAAACCATCATACAGTGCAGGCGTAATGGCAATATTACAACGCTGACTATCGGCAAGAACCTGCCTGGTCACCCATAAGGCATCCAAAGTGCGTATATCGCCTTGCGAAGCAAATGATATACCTCCCTCATTGATGCGGTATTCATATACCACATCACCAACAGTTGCCACACGGCTACACCGCGGATAGAGAATATAAGTGCAAATGGTATCTTCGAACCAATAACCCAAAGGGAACTGTACGTCAGCAAAGAGCGAAGCACGATACACCTTACCTACAGGATAACCATAGAGCACACTCCAATGAGCCTCTTCATCAGCCTCATGCCGATAGGTATAAGTAGTAGCATTGCCCGTAAAACGGCTGTATCCACCCTCCACGATATCGGCTTGCGTCCGTTCTGCGGCACTCATCAAAGCCTCGATGGCTCCGGATGGCAAACGGTCGTCAGCATCAACAAAAGTAATATAGTGGCCAATGAGATGGGCCAACGCCGCATTTCTTGCTCCCGAAAATCCGCGGTTCTCCTGATTTATTAGCACCACATTAGGATGGTCAGCATAGCGCTGCAATATGCCGGGAGTATCATCGGTAGAACCATCATTCACCACGGTCAAGACAAACCGATAGTGCGTCTGCTGATTAAGTAGCGACTCCAAACACTCCTCTATATATTGCGCCATATTGTAGACGGGAATCACTATCTGCAAATCATAGGGGGAAGGTTCCTCCAACACATTCTGGCAGAGACACGATTGTCCCCCATCGGGATGCAAAGCCTGCAACCGCCTTTCAGCATCATGCACGGCAGTATCCGCGACAGATACCTTCTGTGTATAAAAGGGGCGCATGATGTGGTAAAACAAATCGTGCAACCTCAGCTTACGTATAGCGCGATACAGCAACATTTGAATTATGACTGATGAACGTACAAAGATATAAATTCATTCTGTAAAGTTACTACGAAAAATGAAATATCCTTTTCACATACCCCACTTTTTATTCTGCCCTAAAATATTACCAATAAATTGGAGACATGAGGGAGGGAAACAATTATCTTTGCAATATGCCCCCGAGAAATCGCACCTGCCATTTCAGAAAATCGCCTATCCCTTTTTCTGGAATCGCATGTCCCATTCCGCAGAATCGCATATGCGATTTGCCGCACGCTTTACAGACATGCACAAAAAGAAGAAAGCATCGATGCATATTCCGCTCCATACCCGTTCACTTTCCGAGGCATCTTCAAGCCTCTTT
>CAZMZC010000095.1:0-7586 GCA_964570685.1 uncultured Bacteroidaceae bacterium
TTGCTCAGGTACTTATAAAAAAAACATTTATTAAAGTGTTGCGGAATTAAGGATAAAGAAGAAAATCCGCTATGACCCCTCTACGCCCACTCTCCGTTGCTGTATTCTGCTCGGCAGCCACAAACATTGTATCGGAGTATTCCGAACAAACCGCCCGTCTGGGCCGTTGGATAGGTCTGCAAGGTTGGCGCCTCGTCTACGGCGGGGCTAGCCTCGGACTGATGGAATGTGTGGCCAGCGCTGCTAAAGAGACAGGAGCCACCATCGTAGGTGTAGTGCCCGACAAACTCGTAGAGCGCGGTATCGTGAGCTCCCTACTCGATGAGACCATCCACGTACACAGTCTCGGTCAGCGTAAAGAGGTGATGTTGCGCGAGAGCGACGTGTTCGTAGCTCTACCTGGTGGGTTGGGTACCCTTGACGAAGTGTTTCATGTGCTAGGCGAAAGCAGTATCGGCTACCACAATAAACCCGTAGTGCTCTACAATATCAATGGTTGCTGGAACTCTACTCTCGTCCTACTCCATGACCTGCGCCAGCGTGGTCTCTTGCGTCACGACCTCACCAAGTGTCTCTTCGTAGCCCACTCATGGAAAGAACTGCTTGAAATCCTCCAACCCTACACTTCCAAATAGACCGTCAACTAACAAGAATGACCATATGAGAAAAATTATCGGCATCGGAGAAACCATTCTCGACATCCTCTTTAAAGGAGGCATTGCCTCCACTTCAGTGCCTGGCGGCTCCACCTTCAACTCTATGATATCGCTCGGCCGCATGGGCATCCCTTCATACTTCATCAGCGAGATAGGCGACGATGCGGTAGGTCACATCATACGCACCTTCCTCAGTACCAACGGCGTTGACGACAGATACCTTACTGAATACCCCGAGTGCAAATCACCTATATCGCTCGCCTTTCTCGACGACCACAACAACGCCACCTACTCCTTCTACAAAGACCTCTTTGGCAGCCGCACCGACTGGCAATGCCCTACCATCGAGCGCGACGACATCATCCTCTTTGGATCCTACTATGCCATCGACCCTCGCATGCGCTACAAAGTCACTGCCCTGCTCGACGAGGCTCGTAGTGCAGGCGCCATCATCTACTACGACGTCAACTTCCGCCGCAACCACCAAGGCGAGGCCATCAAACTTATGGGTAACGTCATTGAGAACCTCGAATATGCCGATATCGTGCGTGGTTCCGATGAGGACTTCTCCGTACTCTACGGCATCGGTGAAGGCGCTAGGGTATACAGCCAAAAGACCGCCTTCTACTGCCCTCGCCTCATCTACAGTCGCGGTGCCCAAGGCGTAGAACTCCATAGCCCCACCGTCACCAAACACTATGCCATCGAGCCCATCATCCCCGTCAGCACCATCGGAGCAGGAGACAATCTCAATGCCGGCATCCTCTACGGTATCATCAAGCACCGCATCCGTCGCGACGACCTCGGCTACCTTACCGAACGCGATTGGGACACTATTATCCACAGCGGCCTCCGCTTCAGTGCCGATACCTGCATGCACACCGACAATTATATCAGCCTCTCCTTTGCCGAGAAGGAAAAGTTAGTTTAATAAAGTAGATGTTTTCCGACACAGGCAAAAGGAACAATGATAGTAAACCATTCCTTGGCCATACGCAAAGCGTGGAAGGGGTAAACTCGTTAGAGGTAACCTCTGCTAATCCACAATCAGCTGTAGCAATTCGTCGGACTGTACACCATCAAAATAACGCCCTACATCCATGGCCACCAAGCAATCCAATATAGACTTACGTTCATAGCTCACGCCCACAAGTGCCTCCTCCAGCGCCACAGGAGAGAGGTTCCCGATGAAATCACCACCAAAACGACAGGCTATGATGCTATGGTCTGACACCTGCAGGACCACCTCCACGATACCACATGCTAAGTGCCTCCTGCGCACCATAGGTGTAGTATCCGCAAATCGAGGTGCAGAATGCCTATAGTTCCAATCCTCAGTGGCAAACTTCTTGTGTGCTATGTGTGCTATGGCCTGCAACTGTTCATCAGACAGAAGAACTTCGCCATCTCGGTAGCCACGTGAAAGGTGTTGTTCAAGACGCATACGGAAATCGTCTATACTCTTGACCTCGGGCAGGTATTCGCACAGATTGGTCACTCGGCTGCGTACCGAAGCGACACCTTTTAAGGCCAGTTTTTCGGAAGGCGGATTCAAAACCTGCTCCAGCATCGCGAGGTCAACGTTATACATCAGCGTGCCATGTACCATAAGCCGGTCCTTGTATACCCGCTTGGCATAGCCCGACACCTTACGCCCGCAAACCAATATGTCGTTGCGTCCCGACAGCTCGGCCTCCACACCGAGCGCCTGCAGGGCATGCAGCACATGACGTGTATACTCTGGATAATCCCTGTTGAGGTCGGCACTGCGACCTACGATGGTGTAGTTTAGGTTCCCGAAGTCGTGGTATACTGCTCCTCCTCCTGTAACGCGGCGCACGAGTGCGATGTCGTGTTCTCTCAGATACTCAAGGTCCACCTCATTATGTGCATCCTGGTTGAGTCCGATGATAACAGCTGGCCTGTTCTGCCAAAGGTAGAAGAGTGGTTCGTCAAGCGGTAACTGCTCTAAGGCATATTCATCGAATGCCATATTGAAGTAGGGGTCGGTGTTTTCGTTCCTGAGGTAGCGCATAGGGGTGTTCTTTGTTTGTGTAAAGGTACGGCAAATTCATTATTCCTCCAAATCTTTAGAATACGAATATCGACCTTATCCTGATACGGGTATATTCGTGAGACTGCACGAGATGGACTGGGTCAAAGACTATACGGCGGATGAGTGGGAAGGTATCTCCAACTATGGCATATCCGTAGGTTTCAACTTCCATCTATAATCATGCCGTCTACGCTATCCCCACGATAAGATGTATGTTCCCAAACAGGTTGTCCGGCTGTCCTTGTCCGCCATAATGCGTTGTATGCCAGGTGATAAGCGGGGACAACCTATGTTGCCCTCGGGTTGTCCTTGTGTGTTGGCCATGAATCTCAAATTCTAAAATTTGCACACTCTGCAACGGCCATTCAATCAGTATACTTGCAAAAAAAATCAGGAAGTTTGTTTGTGTAAATCGGGACAGTAGATTATCCCTGTTTTATGGTCTCGTTTTTCACTACCTCCGCGAGGATAACACACTACCTCCGCGAAGATAGTGCATTATCTTCGCGGAGAGAATCTACTACCTCCGCGAAGGTAGTAGGTAGAGCAGCTGAAGAAAACAAAAAAGCAAGCCTATGAAGACCAAAAAACAGAGCCCGTGTGCGTGGGCACTAACTGAGGACCGGAGTATAAGGATAAACAAATGAGGACAGCCCGAGGACACCCTAAAGATACCTGGGGTGTCCTTGCTTATGTGTTGTGCTACAAACTATTACGCTGTATAAGGACAACCGGACAACCTATTCGGAAAGAACTGTTTATAGTTAAGGATGGGTACAAAAATAGTCTCTAATGCGCGGTGAAAATGAAGAAAAAGGAGGGTGTGCCGCCGACACACCCTCCCTTCTGATAGAATAGTTCTATGTGAATTCTCTTCTCTAATTAAAAATCTTCGCCGTAGCGCTCGCGTGTAATCTGCTCGAGCGATTTGCCTCGGGTGTTGGGGCATCCGATGACACCCACTACCAGTGAGATGAGCAGGAGGGCTATCATGCAGTAGGCGGCCACAGTAAATCCCTCGCCATTCTCACCATAGATGTAGGTGAACGCCAATCCCCATGCTGCCGACAGGCCGCGAACAACGAAGAACATCAGTCCTTGTGCACCGGCACGGAACTTGGCTGGGAACAGCTCAGAGCCCCACAAAGCATAGAATATCTGTACGGAGATACCACCGTTGATGCCCCACAGGATGGAGAAGAGCCAGAGGGTACCCATGCCATTGATGCCGGCAATGACGACAAACCAGGTGGCCAATGCGGCCAAGAGCCCCAATACATAGAGCAACTTGTGAGGTACGCGGTCGATGAAGAAGGATACACCGAATGTCACTACCACCACGATGGCCCATCCCACACAGCTGAGCATGTTGGCATACTCGTTGGTGAGGCCGCCGGCAGTCTCATAGATGTGTGGCTGGAAGAATCCCATCACCGATGCCACGAGGTTCCAGGTCAGGTAGATGACCGCCAAGAAGCAGGCCGTCTTCACAGCCTTGGTATTGGTGAACAGCTGCTTGAAGGCGTGCATGAGTCCAGTGTCCTCGCCCTTGGCTTTGGCGGCATTGCGGTTTTCGGTCCATTCCTTGCTCTCTTCGAGCTTGCGCTGCATATTCCATGCAATGAACGCTACCACAAAGAGTGAGAAGAAGACAACGCGCGAGCTGAAGACGTTCAACGCATCGCCTGCCAGATCTGCACCACCTATGAAGTGGCCGATGCTCTCTACCCAACCAAACAGATAGCCGCCGGGAGCAAAGAACATACCCAGCAAGAGGATAATCATCGGGCCAAAGCCCCATGACATCTGTGAGATGCAGATGTTGCGGCCACGGTTGTTGACCTCAGAGCTCTCGGAGATGTAGGTCCACGATGCAGGCACACCGATACCTACCGAGATGCCTGTAATCAGGAAGCCAGCCAGCAGCATGGGAAAGTTGACCGAGCACATGACGAGCAGCACACCGACCATATACACCAACAGGTTGTAGGTGTAGATGAATTTGCGCCCGTACTTGTCGGCCAGGAACCCACCAATGATGGCACCGATGGCTGCTCCCAGGCAGTTGGCACTGATGAAGTTGAGCCAGCCGAGATGCACCTCGGTAAGGCCCAAGTATTTCTGCCACAAGGTGAGGCCGCTGGCACCGGCCACGATGGCTCCGGCATCCAGATAGTTGGTGAGAGATACCGCAATGGTACTCTTCAAGCTGTTACTTTTTCCTGACATAGTATCTGCCTCCTATGGTTTATCGTTTGCTGGTCACTTCTGCTACATACTTGTCAATCTCGGCGATGAAGGCGTCGCCTACGGGCACGTTGTTCTTCAAGCAGAACATGTCGTATACGGCCTGCCAAGGCATAGCCTTCTGCTCTTCCATCACGCCGAGTACCTTGAAGCCTTCGCCTGCGAGCTCGTATTGGGCGAGCAGCTCCTTCGGTTCGAGCAATGCGCGGAGCATGCACTTCTGTGCTGAGCGTGAACCGATGACGTAGGCACCGATGCGGTTGATGGAGCCGTCGAAGAAGTCGAGGCCATAGTGCACGCGGTCGAGAGCGCCGGCACGCACGATTTCGAAGAAGAGCTCCTGTGTAGGGTCGTCCATGATGGTCACGTGGTCAGAATCCCAACGTACGGGGCGTGATACGTGGAGCATGAGTTCCTTCACGAAGGGGAGCACGGCGCTCACCTTGTCGGCAGGGCTCTCGGTAGGGTGATAGTGACCGGTGTCGATGGTCAAGAGCTTGTCGTTCTGGGCTGCGTAGGCGGTGTAGAAGTCGTGTGAACCTACGGTGAAGCTCTCGAGACCGATACCGAATACCTTACCTTCGATACAGTCTTTCATCATGGGCTGCTCCTTGGCGAAGATCTCATCGAGCGACTGCTTCAGCAAGTTGCGATAGAGAGCGTGGTTTACGCTCACGTCCTTGCAGCCATCGTGTACCCAGAGGTTCATGATACAGGGGTCGCCCTGTGCCTCACCCATCGCATTGGCGATGTCGCGGCAGCGCTTGCTGTGCTCGATCCAGAAGTCGCGGATGCCCTTATCGGGGTTAGAGAGCGAGAGGTTGCCGCTCTTCGGGTGCGAGAAAGAGGTGGAGTTGAAGTCGAGCTTGGTGTCGTACTCCTTACCCCAGTCGATCCAGCTCTGGAAATGCTCTACAGATACTTCGTCGCGGTCTACTACCTTGCCCTGGAAGTCGCCATAGATCTCGTGGAGGTTCAAGCGGTGAGTACCGGGGATGAGCGACTTGGCCTTCAGTACATCCTGACGGAGCTCGTCGATGTTACGTGCTGCACCGGGGAAGTCGCCGGTAGACTGGATACCGCCAGTGAGGGCACCGGCCTGTACCTCAAAACCTTTTACGTCGTCGGCCTGCCAGCAGTGCATGCTGAGGTGGAAGTCCTGCAACTGTTCCAGCACCTTGTCGGTGTCAATACCAAGAGCTGCGTAGCGCTCCTTTGCAATCTCATACGATTTCAAGATAAGTTCTTCTTTCATAATGGAAAATGGGGCCACCTCTAACTCCCCCAAGGGGGAGGATTTCATTCTCGCGGAGAAGTTAGAGGTAAGGCATTTTTTGTGGTTGATATTTATAGTTCTTTTTCGTGATGCTTGGGTCCCTCCCCTTGGGGAGGTTAGGAGGGCCATCTATTCTCTATATACCTTCAGATACTGCTCATATCCCTTGTCCCAAGCCTCGGCATCTTCGGGAGTAAAGGTGGCGGTCTCTACAGAAGCGGCGATGAGACGACGCATGGCTGCAATGTCCTCTACGATACCTGCAGCCTTGGCCTGTAGCATGATGTTGCCGATAGCAGTACACTCGCTCGGACCAGCCACTACGGGTACACCTACGGCATTGCAGGTGAACTGGTTGAGAAGGTTGTTACGCGAGCCGCCACCGATAACGTGCAGTGCCTCGATGGGGAATGGAGCCATCTGCTGCAGATAGCCGAACACTTGACGGTAGCGCAGTGCCAAGCTGTCGAAGATGCAGCGGGTGAGCTCGCCATAGGTCTCGGGTACGGGCTGTGAGGTCTCGCGGCAGTACTGCTTGATGGCCTCAATCATGGAGGTGGGATTAGCGAAGCAAGGTGCATCGGGGTTGATGATGCTGCGGAAAGCCGGCACTGCCAAGGCTGCCTCGATGAGTGCGCCGTATGAATAGTCTTCGGTCCACTCCTTGCGGCAACGTTCCAGGAGCCACATGCCGCAGATATTTTTCAGGAAGCGGGTAGTGCCCTCTACGCCGCCTTCGTTGGTGAAGTTCTTGTCGAAACTATCGGCATTGATGATGGCATCTTTTACCTCGATACCCATCAGTGACCAGGTGCCTGAACTCAAGTAGGCAAAGCGCTCGCTCATGGCGGGCACGGCAGCTACGGCCGATGCGGTGTCGTGGCCGGCTACGGCAATCACGGGGATGGCACCAAGGCCTGTCTGGCGCTGTATCTCCTCGCTGAGCACACCGATCTGCTCGCCGGGGAATACAAAGCGGCCAAACTGCTCGGCACGTACGCCACACACGTCAAGCAGCTCCTGCTCCATCTGCTTGGTGCGGGGGTTGAGTATTTGTGAGGTCGATGCGATGGTATACTCTGTCACCTTCTCGCCTGTCAGCATATAGGAGAGGGCGTCGGGCACGAAGAGTATCTTGTCGGCTGCTTCCAGAGCACTGTCGCCTGCGCGGTGCAGGGTGTAGAGCTGGAAGAGCGAGTTGAAGTTCATGAACTGGATGCCCGTAAGGTCATACACGTGCTCTTTGGGTACTTGTTTGAAGTACTCCTCCATTATACCCACTGTGTGTGGGTCGCGGTAGCAGTAGGGGTTGCGCAGCAGGTCGCCGTCCTTGCCGATGAAGGCGAAGTCG
>CAZMZC010000096.1:0-6741 GCA_964570685.1 uncultured Bacteroidaceae bacterium
TAATATACATTATATATATGAGAAAAACATTCCTTCGAGTTGTCACGCTACTGTATCTCGGCAGTGCCTTTACACTGTCCGTCACAGCGCAGACAAACAATGCCGCCAATGCTACAGGATTGGCCGACGACAACTCAGCTTTTACCTTTACCGAGTCGCAGTTGGGCGAAGATGACGATGCCGTGCAGAGCGTGGCAGCCCTCACCTCATCGACCAACGACATCTACCTCTCCAACGTAGGCTACCTCTTCAGTCCCATGCGTTTCAAGGTACGTGGTTACGACTCGAAGTACAATGACTTATATATCAACGGCGTATTGATGAACGACATGGAGACGGGCCGATTCAGCTACGGTATGGTGGGCGGACTCAACCACGCCACCAAGAACCAGGAGGGCGTGTCGCCCTTCGAGGAAAACCGTTTTGCCTTTGCTCCTATCGGTGGTGCCAGCAACATCAACATGCGTGCTTCACAGTATGCTACGGGGTCGAACCTTACCCTCTCGGCCTGTAACCGCAACTATCTGGCCCGCGCCATCTTCACCCACTCAACGGGTATGATGGACAATGGTTGGGCACTCACCTTCTCGCTCGCCTATCGCTGGGCCAACGAGGGAGTCATTGAGGGAACGTTCTACAATGCTCTGGGACTCTTCCTTGGTGCCGAAAAACGTATCAACGACCGCAACAGCCTCTCCATGGCCTTCTTTGCCGCACCCACCGAGCGTGCCCAGCAGGGAGCTGCCACCGAGGAGACCTACGCACTGGCAGGATCTCACTACTACAACCCCTATTGGGGCTATCAGAATGGCGTGAAGCGCAATGCACGCGTGGTAAACACCTTCGAGCCTACTGGCATCGTGACTTGGGACTTCGATATCGACGAATACCGCAAGCTGACAACAACAGCCGCCATGAAGTACAGTCAATATGGCACTACAGCACTCGGATGGAACGGCAATGCCGCCGACCCGCGCCCCGACTACTACAAGAAGTTGCCCAGCTCGGCATACAACGTATGGGACATGAACGTCACCCCCACAGAAGACGAGGTGGCCAGCTACATGGACATCTACGACCACTTCACCTCTGCCAAGGCTAACCGTCAGATCGACTGGGACATGATGTACTTTGCCAACCAGCAGGGCAATGCGCAAGGACTCGATGCACTGTACTACGTGGAGGAGCGCCACAACGACCAAGCCGCCCTCAACCTCAGCAGCACCTGGTCGCACACCATCAACAACTACAACCGCTACAACCTGGGCGTCAATGCAAGCACCACCAAGGGTATGCACTACAAGACGATGAGCGACCTGCTGGGTGCCAACTCATACACCGACATCGACAAGTTTGCCGCCCGCGACAATGGTCAGACCAGCCCCATTATCCAGAACGACCTGCGCAACCCCAACCGTCAGATTTCCGAGGGCGACATCTTCGGCTACAACTATAATATATATGTAAACAAGGCACGTGCTTGGGGACAGTACCTCTACACCTACGGACCGCTGCGTGCTGTAGTATCGGGCCAAATCAACGGTACCACCATCGAGCGTGAGGGTCTCATGCAGAATGGTCGTGCTGCCGACCGCTCATACGGTTCGAGCGGCGTAGCCAGATTCCTCGGAGGCGGCGGCAAGGCTACCCTCTCCTGGCGTATCAATCCGAGCAATGTACTCACCCTCAACACCGGCTACCAGCGTGAGGCTCCCCTTGCCTACAACTCTTTCGTAGCCAACCGTATCAAAAACGATTTCGTACACGGTCTCTCCACCGAAGGCATCTTCAACAACGAGCTCTCCTACTCGCTCACCACGGCTCGCTTCACCGCCCGTCTGAGCGGCTACTACACCCGCTTCTCCGACCAAGTGGAGCAGACCGCCTTCTACAACGACAGCGAAGCCCGCTTCACCTATCTCACGATGCGTGATGTAGAGAAAGAGCACTACGGCATCGAGGCAGCAGCCATCTGGAATGTCACCTCGGCCCTTTCGTTCACCTTCATCGGTTCGATGGGCGATGCCAAGTACGTCAACAATCCTTATGCCACGCTCACCTACGAGAGCCAGGATGAGGTGACCAGCACCTACACCAATCCCGTCACCAAGAAGCAAGATGCCCTGCGCGTGATTGCCGACGGCTGCCGCGTGAGCAGCACTCCGCTCACCGCACTCAGCATCGGTGTCGACTACAACGTGAACGGCTGGTTCCTCGGTGCCAACGTCAACTACTACGACCGTGTATATGTAGACTTCTCGGAGTTCCGCCGCCTGAGCAACATCCTCACTCCCTACATCTCTAGCGGAGCTGTAGACAGCAACGGCAACCCCAGTTTCGGAGTAGACAATGCCACACTGGCCACCAACGGCGGTATCCTCTACAATGAGGACGGTAGCATCTACCAAGCCCATACCGCCGAACAGACTCGCGTCAAGGGTGGTTTCCTCGTAGACCTCAACGTAGGCCGCTACATCCGTCTGAAGAACGGGCGCAGCCTCAGCCTCAACCTCACGGTCAACAACCTGCTCAACAACACCAACATGAGCACCGGCGGCTACGAGCAAAACCGTGGCGACTACTACTACGATAATGGCGAGCAGGGCGATGCACGCACCTACGTGTTCTCCAAGAACCCGAAACTCTACTATGCCAACGCCTTCAACGCTTTCTTCAACGTAGCATACAAATTTTGATGAATTAGAAGTTAGAAATTAAAAATTAGAACAATTCAATGAAACGATATTCTTCACTACTGCTCAGTTGCCTTGTGGCATTGCTTGCCACCTCGTGCATGAACGAGTTTGACGACCTCACCTTCGAGGAGGGCAACTACCCCTATGGCAACAACAGCATCGGCGAAGCCAATACCACCATCCGCCAGCTCAAAGAGAAATACAGCACCTACTACCTCAGTTCTACCGATGGCGTAGTAGAGATTACAGACAGCATCCGCATCCGCGGCCGTGTCATCACCAACGATGAGAGCGGCAACGTATACAAGCAGCTCGCCATTCAAGACGAGACGGGCGGCATCATCATCGGTGTCAATGCCACAGGCACCTATGCCTACCTCCCTGTAGGCCAGGAAGTCATCATCGACTGCCAGGGTCTCTACTTCGGCGGCTACCGCAAGTTGCCCCAGATAGGCGCCCTCTACAACGGCTCCATCGGCCGTATGAACGAGAGCGTATTCAAGGACCACATCAAGCTTGTGGGCAAGGCCGATGCAGCCCAGGTCATGCAGATGGAGCTCACCGAAGAGTGGCTCAAGGACAGCAAGAACAAAGACTACAACGTACCTCTCTACGTACATATGTCGAATGTCAAGTTTGTCGATGGCGGCAAGCAGTTTGCGCCCACCGACGATGTCACCGAGAACCGCAGTGTCAAAGTAGGCAGTCAGGATGTCGTATTCCGTATGAGTTCGTATGCCAATTTCGCGCTCGACACCATCCCCAACTATCCTGTCAACATCACCGGTGTGCTCACCCGCTACAACAACACGTGGCAGTGCCTGCTCCGTGTGCTCGATGACATAGAACCCGTAGCGCAGTAATACCTCACACGCGCACATTATACAATAAAGAATAAGTATCAATAAAAAAAATAACTGAAAAACAATGAAAAAGCATTTCAAGTATCTAAGCATGGCCGCTATAGCAGCATCGATGTTTGCAGCCTGCTCCGATGTTCCGGAACTACCCTACCCTTTCCCCGGCGACGACAGCGACACCACTGAGGTGGGTGGCGTGAAGACCTTGCCCTATAGCGAAAGCTTCAGCTCATCGCTGGGCGAGTGGACCAATGAGACCACCAGCGGCGAAGGCGCATGGGTCAACGACTACAGCACCGCCAAAGCCACTGGCTACGACAACGCCAGTCAAACGACTACCGCAGGCACCTACTACCTCATCTCGCCCGAGATCTCACTCGAAGGTGTGGAAGAGGCCTACATCGCCTACGAATACATCCTCCGCTACAACAAAGGCGACGAAAACCAGAAGGTACTCATTGCCGAGAGCAGCGAAGAGCTCGACTGGGCCGTACTCAACACCAAGCACACACAAGGAATGGATTGGGTAACCTTCGAGACTGCCGAACTCAACATCCCCGCAGAGTACATGGGCAAGACCATCCGCATCGCTTTCTATTATAATACGAATAACGTGAGCGGCTCCACCTGGGAAGTACGCAACTTCAGCATCCAGGAAGGTAAAGTAGCTGAGAGTGGCGACGACCCCACACCCGATGACCCCAATGCAGTGAAGACCCTCCCCTACAGCGAGTCATTCTCATCAAGCCTGGGCAGCTTCGTCAACGAGACCACCAGCGGTAGCGGTGAGTGGATCAACGACTATCAGACCGCCAAGGCTACAGGTTACGACAATGCAAGTACGACTACCACAGCCGGCACCTACTACCTCATCTCTCCCCAAATTTCACTCGAGGGAGTTACCGAGGCTCACGTAGCGTATGAGTATATCCTTCGCTACAACAAGGGTGATGAAAACCAGAAGGTACTCATCAGCGCCAACTACACTGATGACGCCACCATGGCCACATGGGCAGTTCTCAAGGCCGACCACACCGAAGGTGCCGACTGGGTAACCTTCGAGTCTGCCGACATCAACATTCCTGCCGAGTATATGGGCAAGACCATCCGCATAGCCTTCTATTATAATACAAATAACGTGAGCGGCTCTACTTGGGAGGTTCGCAACTTTGCCATCGCAGAGGGCAAGGCATCAGAGGGCGGCAACGACGACAATGAAGAATCCGTAGAGCCCGAGGGCGACAACCTTATCGGCAACGGAGGCTTCGAGTCATGGAGCGGCAGCACACCCATCAACTGGAAGTCTACCACCACAGCTGGCAATGCCACTCTGGCACAGTCTACCGATGCCCATAGCGGCAGCTACTCTGTAAAGGTAAGCGGAGCCTCATCGGCCAACAAGCGCCTCGGTCACAAGGAGATTACCTTGAAGGCTGGTTCTTACCACGTACAGTTCTACACCAAGGCAGCCTCTACCAATGGCAGCTCTGCACGCCCCGGCTACACTCCTGTAGGTGACGACGGCAAGGTAGGTCAGTACGTATATGGTGACTACGTGAACGACCTCACTACCACCGAATGGACCGAAGTGAACTACGACTTCACGCTCTCTTCGCAAACCACCATCAACCTCGTGGTAATGTGTGCCAAGAACCCCGGCACCGACATCCTCGTCGATGACTACACCCTCACCACTACCGATGGCGGCCTTGCAGAAGGTAATGAGGATGACAACGAAGAGGAAGAGCCCGAAACACCTGGCGACGAGACCTATTCAGGCAAGTACATCAAGGTGACCGAGTTTACCGGAGCAGGCACCTACCTTCTTGTCAACGGCGACCAAGCCTTCACACAGCTCGATGCCACCAAAACCTACGGCTACATGCCCGCAGCAACCATAAGCATCAGCAATGGAGAGATTGCCGCCAGTGCAGCCACCGAAGCCGCCAAACTCACCATCGCAGCTACCGACGGAGGCTACACGCTGCAAGATGCGTCAGCCCGCTACATCTATATGAAGGGCACATACAACAGCTTCAATATAGGCACAACAGCCGAAGAGAGCTACGTATGGACTATCACAGCCAATGGCGACGACACCTTCAGTGTAACAAACGCCGACATGGGCAAGACCATTATGTACGACACCCAGTACAGCAGTTTCGGCAGTTACCCCGACAAAACCGATACACGCCTATATGTAAATATATATAAGTATATAGCAGAGTAATGCTTCTTAATCACCAGCAAATATAAAGGCTGCACCCCACGGTGCAGCCTTTATTTGTCCCCTCGGATTTGCAATCACTGGTGGTTGCATATCCGCTGTGACGGAAACAGGTTGTTCGGATGCTTGCTAACCACCATAAAAGCATTCTGTGTATTCCATCTGCCACCCTCCGCCAAAGCACACTAATCCGCAGTGAATAAACGAACTAACGGCGGACACTCCGTACAATAATCCACGTACGCCAATGTACGCCACTTGTATTATTTGTCAATTGTTTGTTGGGAGATAAACCTCCCGTCGTCGTAATGCTTGCGCTTGGTTTGTCCAAGAACCGATGCTTTCATACCGCGTCGGCGTTAAGCATCACAAACTCACCTTACATAGAACCGCACGTTCTTCGAGCCCATGGCACGCAGCTGATAGGCGATAGTGCCTGACTTCTTGGTTGTTGTCTTTTTTGTCATAAGGGCTTATTGTTAGTGGATAATTCTTTTCCCATTCTATTTACCGCTGCCCAACAGCAACGTTACCCTTGCCCAACGGCAACCTTGCTGTTGTGCAACGGCAAGGTTACCCTTGCGCAGCGGTAAATAACTTTGCTTGATACAAACAGGGAAAACGCATTATAAAAAGTATTATATGAGCCTTGATAATTTACACACAAACACTCCTTTCTTATGCTAAACTTTGATTTTCACACAGAAAGCACGGAAAGCACAGAAATATCACGCACGCTATCGCTTGCATGTGCCATCCGGGACGCAGACACTCGACACAGCCGCCAGCTGCGAGCCTTTTGCGATGCAGCCTTCGCGTTCTCTGTGTTCTGCGTGAGACATGTGAGCGCTCGGCGCAGCCGCCCAGCAAGGGAAAAGCCACTTGCCAATTTCTGTGATTTTCTGGGTCACCAGTAAAACCCTGTGTTTATGCGTATATGTTGGTTAATCTGAAAAGA
>CAZMZC010000097.1:0-6688 GCA_964570685.1 uncultured Bacteroidaceae bacterium
TCTTTTCAGATTAACCAACATATACGCATAAACACAGGGTTTTACTGGTGACCCTTCCTTCTTTCAATATTCCAATTTGCTTTTACTCAATATAACGAAAAGATTGCATAGATGAGTCCCAATCCCCAAGGCAAACGAAAAGAACGCAGCCATGAAGCATTAGGATTTTTCAAGAAGTAAGCAAAAGCATGAGTTTTTGAGTTGATAAGTTATTGAGTTTTGCAAGTCTATATTTCCGTTTTTTGTACCGTGTAAGCAAACCACAGGGTTTGCCTTACAATTTGCCACAAAAAATCTGTACAGGATTTCTCTGCGTTTTGTCTCATGGGGCGACCTATGGATGGTCCAGGAACTATGGATATACAAAAAGCGGCACGTGATAGCACGTGCCGCTCTATTATTAAGCCGACAGATTACTCGGCCTTGGGCTCAGCTTTCTTCTTGGCAGGAGCCTTCTTGGCTGCGGGCTTCTTAGCTGCAGCTTTCTTGGGCTTCTCCTCGGCAGCGGGAAGAGTTACGCCCTTGATCTTCTCCAACTCCTTGGTGAGTGCCTCAATCTCCTCATCCTGGTTCTTGATGGTGGTGAGCAAGGCGTTGAGCTCCTCATTGTCAATATCGATGGGATAGAGCGAGTTGACGCGGCTGATGAAGTCGCCGAGGATGTTCATATAGTTGGTGAAGGCATCGTAGGGCGAGTCGTAGATGCTGCGGTTCATGGCTACGCTGTTCTCCTTGGTGGTCATGAAGCGGAAGTTGTTGCTTGCCTGCAGGTAGTCCCAGTCTTGCTTGATACGCTTGTCGAGACCGATGAGCACGCGGTCGGCCACGCTGTAGAGCTTGTTGAAGGCCTCGCGCTGCATGGTATTACCCAGCCAGCAGCTGATGTCGCGCTCCTCGTCGACCCATGACATAGGGTAAGGAACGTCGACGGGACCTACCGACTTGTAGTTCTTGATGACCTCGCTCGGGGTAGAGAACGAGATGCCGCGCTCACGAGCACACTCGGGCAGTGCCTTGAAGAATTCGAGGATGTTTGAGCTCAACGGCTGGAAGATTCCGAGTGCCGACAGCTCCATGAAGATGTTGATAACCTCTTCCTCGGCAGGAGTGCCGGCAATCCAGTCCATATAGGTGCTTGCCATCAAGGGATAGGCATCCCATGAGGTATTGGAGAAGCGGAGCGAGATGTCATCAGAAAGTTTGAAGTCGCGGAGCAACACCTTGAGGTTGGGGTTGGTATTGGCGTGGTAGAGGTAGTGGGGGCTCTTCCAGCCGAGGATGTGCTTGGCACCTTCGGTGAGTACACCCTTGAAGCCCATAGCGGCTACCTGAGCACCTATGTCGTCGCTGTAGATAAGGCTTGAGTTGCGGAATACCTTCGGGGTCTTGCCGAACACCTGCTTGATTTTCTTGCACATGCGGTCAACGTCGCTGCGGAAGCACTCCTCATTGGCCAGTGAAGAGAGGCCGTGTGAGTAGGGCTCGGCGAGAAACTCGCAGCAGCCGGTCTTGTTGATTTCCTGCAAGAGCTCTACCACCTGGGGAGCATAGCGCTCAAGCTGCTCGAGACCTACGCCAGAGAGCGAGAAGGCTACCTTGAAGTATCCGTTGCTGCTCTTGATCATGTCGAGCAAGGTGGTGAGAGCGGGCACGTAGGAACGCTCTGCAATATCGCTGATACTACTCTCGTTGGCATAGTCATCGTAGTAGTAGTGGTCGGTACCTATATCGAAGAAGCGGTACCGTCTCAGATGAACAATCTGATGTATCTCAAAATAAAGACAAATGGTTTTCATAACTTGAATGTTTAATCTTTTGATTTCTTTTGTTTTAAGCGTAACCGCCTCTTATTTTATATGTTTCACAGCATTCAGGTAGTCGTCATTATTGAAATAACCACGGCCACAAAGCTGATTGTAGCACTCACGTATGCGCAAGCCAACCTTCTCCCAAGTGATACGGTCCACCTCCTTGATGCCTTCCTCAGAGAGGTAATTGTACAGGGCTTCGTTGGTACATACGCTATACATCGCATCGGCCAGAGCGTTGATGTCCCAGTAGTCGACCTTGATTACATTGTCCAAGATTTCGCCACAACCGGATTGCTTTGAAATGATGGAGGGACAACCGCATTGCATAGCCTCCAAGGGTGCTATACCGAAAGGTTCAGATACGGATGGCATCACAAACACATCGGAGTTCTTGTATGCCTCATATACTTGACGGCCTTTCTGGAATCCGGGGAAATGGAAACGGTCGGCAATACCGCGCTCGGCAGCCAGCTGAATCATAGCATTCATCATATCACCGCTACCTGCCATGCAGAAACGGATGTTGCGGGTGCGCTGAAGCACCTTGGCAGCAGCTTCCACAAAGTATTCGGGACCCTTCTGCATGGTGATACGTCCCAGATAGGTAACCACCTTCTCTTTGGGGTTCTTATTGGGGACGATATCTTGCAACTCCTGACTGAGAGGATACACGGCATTATGCATAGCCACGCACTTGCGTGGGTCTTGGTGATACTGGTGGATGACGGTCTGACGGGTATGCTCTGACACGCACATGATGCAGTCGGCATGATCCATACCGTCCTTCTCAATGCTATACACCGTAGGGTTAACCTTACCACGAGAGCGGTCGAAGTCGGTGGCATGCACGTGGATGCACAATGGTTTGCCGCTTACCATCTTGGCATGCACGCCTGCGGGGTAGGTAAGCCAGTCGTGTGCGTGAATCAAGTCAAACTGCTCGCTACGAGCCAAAACACCAGCGATGATGCTGAAGTTGTTGATCTCGTCGTGCAGATTGCTGGGATAACCACCGGCAAACTGTATACAACCCATATCGTCAAGTCCTTGCAGATAATTGAAATCTGCATAGAGATGGTTACGGAAATGATAGTAGTCCTCTGCCGTATGGCCCACGAACCTATCCTTTATCCAGTCGTAATTGACATCGCGCCACACAACGGGAACCTGACTCATGTTTACGATTTTCAGGAACCCCTCTTCTTCACCCGTGGGTTTGGGCATACAGAAGGTGGTTCCTACATCGCCTTGAAGGCTTAATCCCTTCGTTATACCATAACTGGCAACAGCGAGACCTCCATATATCTTAGGAGGAAACTCCCAACCGAACATTAATACTTTCATATATCGTTCCTCCTATGCGTTAAATGTCATACTCCTTTAATACATCCAATATGCGCAGTATCTCGGCCACGTTCATGGCGAAGGCTACGGCACCGCGTCCACGGAACGGGGGATTGCCATCGAACAGTTCGGGGATTGAGCCGATACAGTGCGAGGTCATCTCGTCCTCGAATCCGATGAGCTGGCGTTCTACGAACGACAGACCGCTCATCTTGTGGATGCGCAGGTAAGCCTCCATATAGAAACCACCGAGCCAAGGCCATGCGGTACCCTGATGGTAGGCATAGTCGCGCTCGGTCTGCGGGCCTACATAGTTGGGGTTGTAGCCAAAGCTCTTGGGGCTGAGCGAACGGAGTCCCTTCGGGGTGAGGAGCTCCTTGGTCACGATATCGAGCACACTCTTCTGCTGCTTGCGGTCGAGCGGAGAGTATTCGAGAGCAACGGCAAAGATCATATTGGGGCGTACGCTCCAGTCGGGAGTATCGCCATCCACGAAGTCGTAGAGCCAGCCGTGCTCGTTGAGGAACTTACCTACGAACGAAAGTTGGCAACGCCGTGCAAGGTCGTTCAATGTCTCCGACATCTCCTCATTGCCACCCACGTGGTTCATCTCTGCAGCAAAGCGCAGGGCATTGTACCAAAGGGCGTTGATCTCTACCACATAGCCGGTGCGCGGCACTACGGGGCGACCGTGGGCGGTAGAGTTCATCCATGTCACCGCCTTGTCCTTACCATTGGTATAGAGCAACGCGTTGTCGTGGAGGAAGAGGTTGTCGTGCTTGCCACGACGGATATATTCGATGATATCCTGGAGCAATGTGCCATACTCGTCCCAGCATTGCTTGAGCGAGGTCTTCTTGGCATACTGCTGTAGTGTCCATACAGCCCAGAGCAGTACGTCGGGGTGCTCCATCTCATAAATCTTGCATTCGCTGGGGCGCTCGTTGATGAAGTCGTCGATAGCCTCTGCGGCAGTCTTCATGGCCGACTTGAACTCGTCCATCTCATCTACGGCAAGAGTCAAGCCCGGGAGCGATACGAACATATCGCGGGCACGGCACTTGAACCACGGATAGCCGGCGAGGATGTAGTGGCGGTCGCCCTGAAGATTATGGAACTGATGCCCTGCAATAAGCAAGCTGTTCTTGAATGTATCGCGCGGAGGACGTACGGCATACTCGTGCTCGAACATCTGCTTCAGCTTGCGCGAAGAAACTTCAGACACGCCAGCCGAGAAGATGACGGTCTCGCCCTTCTTGATGGGCACCTCGAAGTAACCGGGCACGTAGAGGTCTTCGTTGAAGTGGTAGCCGCGCTCCTGCTCCTTGGGATACTCCATGCCACGATACCAGTCGGGGCAGTATACAAACTCGCTCTTCTTGTTGGTCTGCATATAGAGTTCGGGATAGCCCGGATACATACATGTCTTGATACCGTTGTCCACCTCCTGATAGTTCTTGTTCACCTGCCAGTTCTCATGGGTAAACTGACGTACGCTGCGGAAGGCCAGGAAGGGGCGCAGGCGCAGTGTAGTGGCAGAGTGAGCATCAAGCAGTGTGTAGCGGATGAGGATACGGTTCTCGTGATGCACGAAAGCCTTCTCTTTCTTCAGGATAACGCCTCCCACACGATAGATGGTAGTGGGCACGCGCTCCCATTGAAACTCTCGGATGTACTTGTGCCCCTGCGGACTGAAGTTGGCACCCGAATACTTGTGTACGCCCAGATTAAACTCGGCGCCATGCTGAATCACCGTCTCGTCGAGGGTAGAGAGTAGCACGTGATTCTCATCGTCCATCTCGGGGATGGGGATGACGAGTAGTCCATGGTACTTTCTGGTATTGCAGTCCACGATAGTAGAGCAGTGGTATGCTCCCGACCGGTTGGTACGCAATATCTCACGAGGGAGTGACTCTTCCAAGTTCGTCATTAACGTCTTGTCGAATCTAATATATCCCATAGTTTTAGATTATAAATAATGTAAGGTGAATCAAAAGTAGTAATTTTTATTCGGATAACCTCAAACTTTTTTATAATATTTTACAAAAATCATCATTTTCATCATTTTTCGCCCATCCACTTTGTCTTTTGCCGTTTTTTGGTTAGCTTTGCACTCCTTTTTAATAACATCTGACAACCCACAACAATTATGATGAACAACTGGTTTGAATGCAAAGTAAAATATGAGAAGACCATGGAGAATGGTCTTACCAAGAAAGTATCAGAGCCCTATCTCGTAGACGCCATCTCATTCACAGAGGCCGAGAAACGCATCATTGAGGAGATACGCCCCTTCATGACCGGCGAGTTTGTCATCTCTGACATCAAACGCGCCAACTACAGCGAGGTATTCTTCTGCGATGCTGAGAGCGCCGATAGCTGGTTCAAGTGCAAGCTTTCATTCATCACACTCGACGAAAAGAGCGGTGCAGAGAAGAAGACCAACTCATACGCTTTAGTACAGGCAGGCGACCTGCGCGAAGCCATCAAATACCTCGACGAGCAGATGAAAGGCACCATCATGGACTACCAGATAGCCTCTGTAGCCGAAACGATGATTATGGATGTATACCCCTACGATGCCAGCATAGAGGTGAAATAACTTATGTCCGTTGCCGAACAGATAACACGTCTACAAGAAGAATTGCCAGAAGGCGTAAACCTACTGGCAATCTCTAAATACCAACCCATCGAAGCCATACAAGAGGCCTACGATGCGGGGCAGCGTATGTTCGGCGAAAATCACATACAGGAGATGGCAGCCAAGGCCGCCGCACTCCCTAAAGATATCCAATGGCACTTCACGGGGCACGTACAAACCAACAAGATCAAGTATATGGCCCCGTTCGTCAGTCTCGTGCATGCCGTAGACTCCTTCCGTCTGCTGCGCGAGATTGACAAGCATGCTGCCAAGCACAACCGCCGTATCGACTGCCTGCTGCAAATACACATCGCACAAGAAGACACCAAGTACGGCCTCACCGTAGACGAATGCCGCCAGCTGCTCGCCAATGAGCCTTGGAGAGAATTGGAACACGTGCGCATCACCGGTCTCATGGCAATGGGGAGCAACACAGACGATATGGAACAGGTGCGCCGTGAGTTCCGACAGATGAAAAGCCTCTTCGATGAACTAAAGGAGAAGTATTTCGCCAACGCCCCTTCATTCTGCCAACTGTCCGAAGGCATGACCGACGACTACCCCATTGCCATAGAAGAAGGCAGCACTATCGTGCGCATCGGCTCCATGATATTCGGCGAGCGCAAGTAAATTCCGTACAGAAATTTTGTAGCAAATTGTAAGAAGAAACCTATGCTTTGCTTACTCGGTGTAGAAATCGGAAGTATAGATTTTTCCACCTTTACGACAAAGCGTCACCACTTCCCCACTCTACGCTTACTTCTTGTTTTTTCCTAATCGTTCATGGCTGCGTTCTTTTCGATTGGCTTGGGGATTGGGCGAAAAGAAGGCAAAGAGAGGTAAGCATTCGACGAAATACCCCTAAAAACAACAACTGCTGCAACTACAATTA
>CAZMZC010000098.1:0-6613 GCA_964570685.1 uncultured Bacteroidaceae bacterium
TCAGTGTAAAGGGCGAATTCCCCGGTAATAACTAAAAAACTTCAATTAGAATGGGTAAACTGACAAAAAATCAAAAGTTGGCCGCTTCCAAGATTGAAGAGGGTAAGGTATACACCTTGAAGGAGGCTGCAAGCTTGGTGAAGGAAATCACTACCACCAAGTTTGACGCTTCGGTTGATATTGACGTACGTTTGGGCGTTGACCCCCGTAAGGCAAATCAGATGGTTCGTGGTGTCGTATCTCTTCCCAACGGTACTGGTAAGGTGGTACGTGTGCTTGCACTCTGTACTTCAGACCAGGAAGCCGCAGCTAAGGAAGCTGGTGCCGATTATGTTGGTCTCGATGAATATATTGAGAAGATCAAAGGTGGATGGACAGATGTTGATGTAATCATCACCATGCCGTCTATCATGGGTAAGATTGGTGCCCTCGGTCGTATATTGGGTCCCCGTGGCTTGATGCCCAACCCCAAGAGTGGTACTGTAACTATGGATGTTGCCAAAGCTGTTAAGGAAGTTAAGCAGGGTAAGATTGACTTTAAGGTAGACAAGTCTGGTATCGTACATACTTCTATCGGTAAGGTTTCTTTCACACCTGAAGCTATCCGTGAGAACGCTAAGGAGTTTATTGCTACTATCAATAAGCTGAAACCTAGCGCAGCCAAGGGCACATATATCAAGAGCATTTATCTTTCAAGTACCATGAGCCGTGGTATCAAGATTGATCCCAAGTCATGTGATGAAAATTAATGAACCAAGTAAGTTATGAAAAAGGAAGATAAAGGACAGATTATAGCTCAATTGGCTGAAACCATTCAAGCATATCCTCACTTCTACCTCGTAGACGTGACAGCGCTCGATGCTACTGCTACAAGCGAGTTGAGAAGAAAGTGCTTCAAGCAGGAGATTAAGATGGTCGTTGTGAAGAATACTCTTCTTCAGAAGGCTCTCGAGTCTCTTGAAGGCGACTTCTCTCCCTTGTATGGTTCGCTGAAGGGTACTACCGCTCTGTTCTTCTGTCAGACAGCTAATGTTCCTGCACGTTTGTTGAAGGAATATGCTGACAAGAAGGCTGAGACTCCCGTACTCAAGGCTGCATATGCTGAGGAAGGTTTCTATGTGGGCGCAGATCAGCTCGCAGCTCTTACAAGCATCAAGAGCAAGAACGAAGTTATTGCCGAAATCGTTGCATTGCTGCAATCACCGGCCAAGAACGTTGTTTCAGCTCTTCAATCAGGTGGTAACACCATTCACGGAGTACTCAAGACACTCGGTGAGAGATAATCAAATTAAATTAAAACTAATCTTAAAATTATACGAAAATGGCAGATTTGAAAGCTTTTGCAGAACAACTTGTTAACTTGACAGTAAAGGAAGTTAATGAACTTGCAACTATCCTTAAGGAAGAATATGGTATCGAACCCGCTGCTGCAGCTGTTGCTGTTGCTGCTGGTCCCGCAGCTGGTGCCGCTGAGGCCGCTGAGGAGAAGACATCTTTTGATGTAGTGTTGAAGAGCGCAGGTGCAGCTAAGCTCCAGGTAGTTAAGGCTGTGAAGGAAGTTTGCGGTCTCGGTTTGAAGGAGGCTAAGGACTTGGTAGACGGCGCTCCCAGCGTAGTTAAGGAAGGTCTTGCTAAGGACGAGGCTGAGAACTTGAAGAAGGCTCTCGAAGAGGCTGGTGCTGAGGTAGAACTTAAGTAACAGCAGCCTGTCGACAGGTAAACGGTTAAGAATCCCCTTGATTTGGGGTTCTTAACCTTTTTGTGCCTAAATTTCTTTTAAGTTCTTAAAACTATCATCCAATGTCTTCAAATACTGTAAACCAAAGAATTAACTTTGCTTCAATCAAGAACCCGGTAGAATGTCCGGATTTCTTGGAAGTACAATTGAAGTCATTCAAAGACTTCCTTCAATTAGACACTCCCCCTGAAAAACGTAAGAATGATGGTCTTTATAAGGTGTTTGCGGAGAATTTCCCTATCGCAGATACCCGTAATAACTTTGTTCTTGAGTTTTTGGATTACTATATCGATCCGCCCCGCTACTCTACCGCTGAGTGCTTGGAGCGCGGTTTGACATATTGTGTCCCCTTAAAAGCCAAGTTGAAATTGTATTGTACTGATCCCGATCATGAGGATTTTGATACAGTAATACAAGATGTTTTCTTGGGTCCTATCCCTTACATGACCGAGCAGGGTACGTTCATCATCAATGGTGCTGAACGCGTAGTCGTTTCTCAGCTCCATCGTTCTCCTGGTGTTTTCTTCGGTCAGAGCGTTCATGCTAATGGTACGCAGCTTTATTCAGCACGTATTATTCCATTCAAGGGCTCTTGGATTGAGTTTGCTACGGACATAAACAATGTGATGTATGCATACATCGATCGTAAGAAGAAGTTGCCCGTGACGACGCTGCTGCGCGCCATCGGTTTTGAAAATGATAAGGATATCCTTGAGATATTCAACTTGGCAGAGGAGGTGAAGGTCAACAAGACAAACTTGAAGAAAGTGGTTGACCGTAAATTGGCTGCAAGAATATTGAAGACACGTGTAGAGGACTTCGTTGATGCTGATACCGGTGAAGTGGTATCTATCGAGCGTAACGAGGTACTCTTTGACCGTGAGACAGTATTGGACGAAGACGTAATTGCAGAAATCTTGGAGTCGGGCGTTGAGACTATCCTTGTGCACAAGGAAGCCGCCAACCAGTCTGACTACTCTATTATATTCAATACCCTACAGAAGGACCCCAGTAACTCTGAAAAGGAGGCTGTGCTCTACATCTACCGTCAGCTGCGTAATGCAGACCCTGCTGATGATGCCAGTGCACGTGAGGTTATCAACAACCTCTTCTTCTCTGACAAGCGTTACGACCTGGGTGAGGTAGGGCGTTATCGTATCAATAAGAAGCTTAATCTGACGACTGATATCAATGTTGGTGTACTCACAAAGGAGGATATCATCGAGATTATCAAGTATCTTATTGAGTTGGTTAACTCAAAGGCTGTAGTCGATGATATCGACCACTTGAGTAACCGTCGCGTACGTACCGTAGGTGAGCAGTTGGCCAATCAGTTTGCCATCGGCTTGGCTCGTATGTCGCGTACCATTCGCGAGCGTATGAACGTTCGCGACAATGAGGTATTCACCCCGACTGATTTGATCAATGCCAAGACGGTATCGTCGGTTATCAACTCTTTCTTCGGTACGAATGCCTTGTCACAGTTTATGGATCAGACCAACCCGTTGGCTGAGATAACCCATAAGCGTCGTATGTCAGCCCTTGGCCCTGGCGGTCTCTCTCGCGAGCGTGCTGGTTTCGAGGTTCGTGACGTACACTATACGCACTATGGTCGTCTTTGTCCTATTGAGACTCCTGAAGGTCCGAACATTGGTTTGATTTCTTCTTTGTGTATTTATGCTAAGATTAATCACCTTGGTTTTATTGAGACTCCTTATCGTAAGGTAACCAATGCTAAGGTTGACCTCTCTCCTGCGGGTTTGGTATATCTTTCTGCAGAAGAGGAGGAAGATAAGATTATCGCTCAGGGAAATGCTCCGTTGAATGATAAGGGTGGCTTCATCCGCAAGAAGGTTAAGGCTCGTCGTGATGCCGATTATCCAGTGGTTGACCCAGACCAAGTAGAGTTGATGGATGTATCTCCACAGCAGATTGCTTCTATCGCTGCTTCGCTCATTCCGTTCCTTGAGCACGACGATGCTAACCGTGCCTTGATGGGTTCTAACATGATGCGTCAGGCGGTTCCCTTGATGCGTAGTGAGGCTCCTATCGTAGGTACTGGTATTGAGAAACAGTTGGCAGAGGACTCACGTACCCAGCTTGTTGCCGAGGGCGATGGTGTGGTTGAGTACGTTGATGCCGCTACTATCAAGATATTGTATGATCGTACTGAGGACGAGGAGTTTGTGAGCTTCGATTCTGCATTGAAGGAGTACAAGGTTCCCAAGTTCCAGCGTACGAACCAGAATATGACTATCGACCTTCGTCCTATCTGTGAGAAGGGACAGCGTGTAAAGAAGGGTGATATCCTTACCGAGGGCTACTCTACCGAGAATGGTGAGTTGGCATTGGGTAAGAATCTCTTGGTGGCATACATGCCTTGGAAGGGTTACAACTATGAGGATGCTATCGTACTTAACGAACGCGTGGTACGCGAGGATATCCTTACTTCGGTACACGTTGAGGAGTTCATCCTTGAGGTTCGTGAGACCAAGCGTGGTATGGAGGAGTTGACTTCTGACATTCCTAATGTGAGTGAAGACGCGACCAAGGATTTGGATGAAAATGGTATTATTCGTATTGGCGCGACAGTTGAGCCTGGCGACATCCTTATCGGTAAGATTACTCCGAAGGGAGAGTCTGACCCCTCACCCGAAGAGAAGTTGCTTCGTGCTATCTTTGGTGATAAGGCCGGAGATGTGAAGGATGCTTCGTTGAAGGCTTCTCCTTCATTGAAGGGTGTAGTAATTGACAAGAAACTTTTCTCACGTGCTATTAAGTCTCGTAGCTCTAAGTTGGCCGATAAGGCATTGATGCCTAAGATTGATGAGGAATTTGACGAGCGTGCAGGCGAGTTCAAGAAGATTTTGGTTGATAAGCTGCTTGCTTTGACCGAAGGTCTCGTGTCACAGGGTGTGAAGGACTATGTAGGTGTTGAGGTTGTGGCCAAGGGGGGCAAGTTTACAAAGAAGAACCTGCAGGAACTTGACTATACTTCAATTCAGCTCAGTGGTTGGACAGAGGATGAGCATCGTAATGGTATGATTAGCCAGCTCATCATTAACTATATCCGCAAGTATAAGGAGCTTGATGCAGAGATTAAGCGTAAGAAGTTTGCTATCACCATTGGTGATGAATTACCTTCGGGTATCATGCAGATGGCTAAGGTATATATTGCCAAGAAACGTAAGATTGGTGTTGGTGATAAGATGGCCGGTCGTCACGGTAACAAAGGTATTGTATCGCGCGTAGTGCGTCAGGAGGATATGCCGTTTCTGGAGGATGGTACTCCAGTAGATATCGTGCTCAACCCGTTGGGTGTGCCTTCTCGTATGAACATCGGTCAGATATTCGAGACTGTTCTTGGTCATGCAGGTCGCAAGTTGGGTGTTAAGTTTGCTACACCTATCTTTGATGGTGCAACACTCGATGACCTCTCTGTTTGGACTGACAAGGCAGGTT
The DNA here is from genome assembly GCA_964570685.1 of uncultured Bacteroidaceae bacterium. GTDB lineage: Bacteria > Bacteroidota > Bacteroidia > Bacteroidales > Bacteroidaceae > UBA1189. The sequence goes on from CAZMZC010000098.1 coordinate 5,201, forward strand.
TGCCTCGCTATGGTAAGACCTACCTTTACGACGGTGGTACTGGTGACCGTTTCGACCAACCTGCTACTGTGGGTGTGACTTATATGCTGAAGCTCGGTCATATGGTTGAAGATAAGATGCACGCCCGTTCTATCGGTCCGTACTCACTTATCACTCAGCAACCTCTTGGGGGTAAGGCACAGTTCGGTGGTCAGCGTTTCGGAGAGATGGAGGTTTGGGCACTCGAGGCTTTCGGTGCCGCTCATATCCTGCAAGAGATCCTTACTATCAAGTCTGATGACGTGGTAGGTCGTGCAAAGGCTTACGAAGCTATTGTTAAGGGTGATTCTATGCCTACTCCGGGCATACCAGAGTCTCTCAATGTATTGTTGCACGAGTTGCGCGGTTTAGGCTTGAGCGTTACCCTCGAATAAGACGTTTCATCTTTCAGTTTAGAAAATTATGGCTTTTAGAAAAGATACAAAGATAAAGAACAATTTCACGAAGATTTCGATAGGTTTGGCTTCTCCTGAAGAGATTCTGGAGAACTCAAGTGGTGAGGTGCTAAAGCCCGAAACCATCAACTATCGTACTTACAAACCCGAGCGTGACGGTCTCTTCTGCGAGCGCATCTTTGGCCCGGTAAAGGACTATGAGTGCCATTGCGGTAAGTACAAGCGTATCCGTTATAAAGGTATCGTTTGTGACCGTTGTGGTGTGGAGGTTACTGAAAAGAAGGTGCGTCGTGAGCGTATGGGACATATCCAGTTGGTTGTACCCGTAGCACACATTTGGTATTTCCGCTCTCTGCCCAATAAGATTGGCTATTTGTTGGGACTCCCCACCAAAAACCTCGATTCGATTATCTACTATGAGCGTTATGTGGTTATCCAGCCGGGTGCTGCAGCCGAGGAGGGTGTTGAGAAACTCCAGCTTCTTGCCGAGGAGGAGTATCTCGATTTGCTTGATAAGCTCCCCAAAGATAATCAGTATTTGGATGATAGTGATCCCAATAAGTTTATCGCTAAGATGGGTGCAGAGGCTGTATATGACCTGCTCGCAGGACTTGACCTTGATGCGCTTTCTTATGAGTTGCGTAATCGTGCCAATAGCGATTCTTCTCAGCAGCGTAAGAACGATGCGTTGAAGCGTCTGCAAGTTGTTGAGTCGTTCCGTGCATCGAAGCATCGCAATCGTCCTGAGTGGATGATCCTGCGTATTATTCCTGTCACTCCTCCCGAGTTGCGTCCGTTGGTTCCGCTCGATGGTGGCCGTTTTGCAACCTCAGACTTGAATGATCTCTATCGTCGTGTTATCATCCGTAACAATCGTCTGAAACGTCTTATCGAGATCAAGGCTCCTGAGGTAATCCTACGTAACGAGAAGCGTATGCTTCAGGAGGCTGTTGACTCACTCTTCGATAACTCTCGTAAG
>CAZMZC010000099.1:0-6029 GCA_964570685.1 uncultured Bacteroidaceae bacterium
TGACATAAGAAAAATATACAAGAAGACAAACACAGGGTTTTGCGGGTGCGCCCAAACACACATTCACATTCCAATTGTTCTAGAGCAGAATGGAACCCACCAAGACCAGCAAACAAGTCAATGAATTTATATTTCACATTCTCCATATTGCCTCATTACCATATTTCTCCGAACATTGAATATGGAGAATGGTACAATATGTCATCGACTCCCTAATGACAGGTAATTAAAAATGTTTGGCATAGATACAAAAAAGACGTGGAGCCAGTCCTGTCACTCGTTCCACGTGTTAAGGCCTTCGCATTGCCATGTCTGTCGAAACGAGCAACGCCGAAAGCCCCACGCTGATGAGTATATAACTTCTCCTCTCAGCTATAAACACAAATAGCCAATGAGGGTTGTATATAAACATCCCATGAGGCGTTCCCGTTGCTTTGTTCTTGACAGACAGTTTGAAGTTGCGAAGTTCTAACACGTCAAAACCAAAGCGTACAGTTACGCCTTTTATGTATATATGTGCCCCACCGCCTCTCCACTTTATAGTGGCTCAGCGTGGAAGCAAATGCAAATGTACAAATAATATCTAAAAAAGTCAACAATTCGCCCCGATTTATTTTTGAGAACACGCGAAGCGTTGAACGATTAACGTTGAACCTTTAGGTCGCTGGCCGCAGGGAAAAGCAACGGTTAAGGGTTAGAATTCAATATTTCCGCTCGGCCGACCATTTGGTCGGAAATATGTCGCGGATGGAGTATTAGAATCGAGAGGTAGAATTGATGCTCAAAATGTTTTTGGAGGGTATGAGTGTTCTATACAGAAAAAGTGTTAACTTTGCAATATGACCGAAGAAAATAACATATCACCCATGTGCCCTGACTTTGAGCAGATAAAAAGAACGACAGAGGACGGACAAAAGAGTATTGGGCATCAAGAGCAATAAACTCCTAATGTAAAAAAACGATAAGTAATTATGCCTAAGCGTAGAGAAATAAGAAATAGCACAGCAGAGTTCCTCATCTTTCAAATAGAGGGGAAGGGGCAGGGCGTAGAAGTCTATTATAAGGACAAGACGGTGTGGTGTACCCAAAAGGCGATGGGGATGCTGTTTGACTGTTCATCGGACAATGTTGGGTTGCACCTGAAGAATATCTATGAAAGCGGTGAACTTATGGAAGATGCAACTGCCGAGAAAATCTCGGTAGTTCGACATGAAGGGAATAGAGAGGTTAACCGTTCTCTTCAATTCTATAATCTCGATGCTGTTATCAGTGTGGGATATCGTGTGAACAGCATCCGCGCCACACAGTTTCGTCAATGGGCGACAAGCGTATTGCACGACTATGCCATACGTGGATATGTGCTGGATAGAAAGAGAATGGAGAATGGAGCGTTTCTCGATGAAGACTATTTTGAACATCTGCTGGCAGAGATTCGGGAGATTCGCCTCTCGGAACGTCGGTTCTATCAGAAGCTGACCGATATATACTCTACGGCTATAGATTATAATCGCGATGCCCCGACTACACGCCGATTCTTCAAGATGATGCAGAACAAGATGCACTATGCCGTGCATGGGCAAACGGCTGCTGAACTGATTATGGCACGTGCCGATGCCGAGCAAGAGCACATGGGGCTTACCACCTGGGAGAATGCTCCCAACGGAAAGATTGTGAAGACCGATGTTGCCATAGCCAAGAACTACTTGAAAGAGGTAGAACTGGCCGATATGGGGCAGCTTGTCAATGGTGTGCTTGAATTGGCCGAGCGCATGGCGAAGCGTCATATCCCCATGACTATGGAGGACTGGGCCAAACAGATAGACACAATCTTAATGGCTGGTGGTAATGAGGTGTTGCAGACATCGGGAAGTGTCACTGCTGAAGAGGCAAAGGAGTATGCCGAAACAGAATTCGAGAAATATAGAGTCATACAAGACCGTATGTACCTAAGTGATTTTGATAGAATCCTCGGGGAATTGCCTTTTGGAGATGAAACAAAAGATTTTTAGATTCAATAATATTTAAAGTCTGTCTATTTATGTCCGATTCCCGATTCTGAGAACACGCGAAGTGGGTATGAAAACGATGAACGATTAACGGTGAGAGGTTAACGAGGAACGGTTAAGGGTTAAGGGTGAAATGTTAAATGTTAAATGTTTATAGAATAACTTTTGGTATGCTGACGAAGAACATACCATCCGCCATGAGTGACAAAGAGGCTTCTATGAATTTTGCAATCGCGATTGCAAAATGTTTGAAAGTTCCATCACTGCTGGAACTTTTTCAGGTTGTCCCGTCAATAATGGGAAGACTCTATCAGACATTCATAAGGAAAGACTTGTAGAAAATCATTCGATGACTTCCCAATGACCATTCTTGTTGGCTCCGACGCGCTTGATGCGTCCTGCCCTCTTCAGTTCACCTAAGCGACGCTTCACTGTAGCCTCGGAGACTCCTAGCATGGATGCATAAGAGGTGTAGCTGAGACTATTGTCTTGCATGATGGCTTGATAGAGACGCTCGGTTATCGGGTCAAGAGCAGTGTTTATCGGGTCAGAAACGGTGTTTATCGGGTCAGCAGTTTGCGACTTGGTGAAAGATGCTATCTCACGAGTGAGATTCTTAATATGTTCGCGCACCATAAACTCGCGATAGAGTACAAGGGAGTCTTGCTCTCGGGCATCTATCAACGATTGGATATATTCGGCTTTGTCTTCCTTGACAATCTTGGATGGTACTATCCCGAACTCGTATTGCAGATGATTCATCACCAACCGCGACATGCGCCCATTGCCATCGGCCCACGGATGGATGGTGACCAATTGAAAATGTGCATCGAAGCTTAGCATATATTGGGCAATGATATCATCGCTATGCAGCAATGCGTGCCTTCGGTCATTTATCTGCTGGCAAAACTCAGCCAACTTGGCTGGCACTTTCTGGAAACTCATGTAAGAGCTGCCACCTACTCCTGCGGTAACTCCCAATAGTCTAAGGTCGCCCTTGGACGAATCAAAATTACCTTGCATGGTGTGGTACTCGCTGCCTGTGTTTTTCATTACTAATGCAGACAGACTCTTGAGCATATCTACAGAGAAATCTATATGCTGGTGAGCCAATAGCATGGAGTACTCGTATGCTGCCTTTAAATCTAGATTCATCATTTGTTCTTGGATACTTCGCCCCTTGGCAGAGATGCCTTCATCGAACAGCAACTGATTCTCTACCTCCGTGACAGTGCTGCCCTCGATGGCTGTAGAATGTGTAATGAGTGAATAGAGATAGAACTTCTGATAGTCTATCTGCTCAGCGATACTCAAATGTCGATATTCTGTAAGTAGCGCTTTGAGTCGCTGTATATCACTCATGTTATTATCCATCTCTCCTATATTAAAGAACTTGATTCATCGTGCAAATCTACAAAATAATATTGAAAGTCAGCTTATACAGTCCGATTTATTTTAGAGAACACGCGAAGCGTTGAACGGTTAAGGGGTGAGAAGTTAGGTGCCTCTGGCCAATACCCTCCTCGAAAGTAAAAAAACGGGTAATCGGATACTTCCAATTTTGAGACGGAGAAAAAATCTGACAAAGAAAATCGGGGTTAACGGGGTGGAGGATAGAGGATTGCATCGAAAAATAGCCTCTGAGAACCCGATATTTCCGCTCGCCCGACCATTTAGTCGGAAAAAAGCATTTCTCACATAAGAAAAAACCGGCAATTATCTATTGTACCGAAAATTGTTGTACTTTTGTATAGCAATGGAATAAATGATACGATGCAGCTGACAATAGGTAGAAAGAGAAGACAAGTGACCATCATCGAGGTGGCGGACATGGCGGTGGAAGTGAAGCGGAAGTGGATCAAGAACCTCTACTTGAGGGTCTCCCCAACGGATGCCCGCATACATGTATCTGCACCCATGATGATGAGCGAGGAGGCGATACGGCGGTTTGTCCTCTCCAAAGAGGCGTGGATAAGGCTGCGCGTGGAGAGGGTTGGTGAGAAGAAGCAACCCACGCCACGGGAGTATGTGTCAGGAGAGGTGCATTACTACAAGGGACACGGCTATAGGCTGAAGGTGGTGTATCATAAGGACCCTGCAAAAGTAGAGACCGAAGGCAACGAATACATTATATTATATGTACGCGAGGGAGCCACAAAGGAGCACCGTGCCGAGGTGTTGCGGGAATGGTATCGTGCGGAACTGAAGGTGCTACTCACTGAACTCATCGGGAAATGGGAGAAAACGATAGGAGTGAAAGCGAACCGAACAACCATAAAGCAGATGAAGACGAGGTGGGGAAGCTGTAATCACCGAACACACGACATCAACTTCAACTTAGAACTGATGAAACGGCCTATGCACTGCATCGAGTATGTGGTGGTGCACGAACTGCTGCACATCATCGTGCGCCTACACAATGAGCAATTCAAATCTTTGCTTACTCATTATTTGCCTAACTGGCGGCAGACAAAGGAGGAGCTAAATAGGTTTACTGTATAATTCTTTCCTAAACAGATAAAACGACATTACAGACATGAACGACGAACAGCTATATATCAACTTCGATGAGTATATAAAGGCCAGCGAACCGCACAAGCGTGAGCGTGCCGAGGCGTGGCGTGTAGCCATTGGTCTGCAGGCTGTAGATGGACTTCAGGTATCGGAATATCTGAAGCAGACTGCTCGACAACACATCAAGGGAGAGATTACAATTGATGAAGCTCGTGAGCAGATAAAGCAATACTATATATCCAAGACAAAGCACGACGATGATGATAACGAAAAGGAAGAAGCCGACCGTGTATCGGGTAATATAGCAAAGCTCATCAGTTCGCCCTCGTTCACATTCAACGCTGTAGGAGTAATGGCAATTCATCGCGCTATCTTCGAAGGGGTGTTCAAGCATGCCGGCATGTTGCGTACCTATGACATCACGAAGAAAGAATGGGTGCTGCAAGGCGATACCGTGACCTATGGCAGATGGCAGGACCTTCGGATGGCCTTGGAGTATGACATTGAGCAGGAGAAAGAATTTGACTATCAGGGACTGACGACGGGTGAGGTTGTGGAGCATATAGCAAAGTTCATCTCTGGTATATGGCAGACGCATCCTTTCTGCGAAGGGAATACACGAACTACAGCTATCTTTGCCATCAAATACCTTAAGTCAATAGGCTTCGATTGTAACAATGATTTGTTTGAACAGCATTCATGGTATTTCCGTAACGCCTTGGTTAGAGCCAACTACAGAAATGTAGCCAAGAAAATCAATCAAGACTATAGCTTCTTGAACAGATTCTTCCGCAACTTGCTGATGGGAGAAAACCACGAACTGAAAAACAGACATATGCTAGTGAATGTGCCGGCGGAGTGGACAAAAGACGCAAGTAGCGAGCAGGCAGAGGACAAGCACCGAACAAGTACCGAACAAGTACCGAACAAGCTTAACAACCCTCTCCATACAGAGAATGTTGATATCGTGAGACTACTAGCAGCAATAGGTACTCAAGAGATGTCTGTGAAGCAGATGATGGAGGCCATAGGTCTGAAACATAGACCTACATTCTTGGAGAACTACCTTAACCCATCTATAGCTAACGGATATGTACGACTGCTCTATCCCGACTCGCCCCGACACCCCCGTCAAAAGTATTTGCTCACGGTGAAGGGGATAGCTGTGTACAACGAACTCAAATCGGATACTTCCAATTTTGAGACGGAGAAAAATCCCGACAAAGAAAATCAGAGTTAAAAGGGTAGTTGATAGGTAGTTATTGTGAAAAATGGTCACTGTAAATTCAATATTTTCGCTCGCCCGACCACTTGCACGGAAATATGGCAAGGATGGAGCAAGCGAGTGAATGAAAGCTTGCTTTTATTTTCAACGAGCGCACCCATTCTCGCAATATGTACGGAGTGCCTTTATACTCTTGGGGTGGATTTATAACTGTATGTGTTATATGACAAGTAAGCATTCGACGAAATACCCCTAAAAACAACAACTGCTGCAACTACCCATAA
>CAZMZC010000100.1:0-5653 GCA_964570685.1 uncultured Bacteroidaceae bacterium
ACTGACATAAGAAAAATATACAAGAAGACAAACACAGGGTTTTGCGGGTGCGCCGCTTTCTCCTTACAATTTGCTACAAAATTTCTATACAGAATTTCTCCGTGTTTCGTAGATTATGACATAAGAAAGGGTCTTTGCGGTTAATAAGCCTCTATTAATATCAGAACCGAGAAGTTCCAAAGGATATATATCGCTTCGTCCCTGTCGTCTTCACGCGTCCTAAAAAATTGTACCAACCTTAGAAAGTAGACACTAGAATATAAACAAAAGAGAACTCTAATAGCTTATCTTGACTATCAGAGTTCTCCACAGAGCGGCAAACGGGGCTCGAACCCGCGACCCTCAGCTTGGGAAGCTGATGCTCTACCAACTGAGCTACTGCCGCAAAAGAGCACCGCGAAGTTACGCACATTTTCGGGATTATGCAACGAAATGTTTCTTTTTTTCGTTTTTTATGTGTAACTTCGTCACCACATACAACTATTTAAGGTATCAGATATGGCAAAAGGCAATTATAAGGAACAGAACATAGAGTTTCTGAAGAGCAAGGCCACCGAAGAGGGGGTGTACAGAACCGCACAGGGTGTACTCTATGAGATTCTGCAATCGGGCAATGGTCCGAAAGCAACGATACGCAACATCGTATCGGTATATTATAAAGGAATGCTCATCGACGGCAGCGTGTTTGATGACAATACCGCACAAGGGTTTCCTGATGCCTTCCGCTTGAGTGACCTTATTTTAGGGTGGCAAATAGCCCTTACACAAATGTGCGTAGGCGATAAATGGCGCATCTATGTGCCAGCCACTGTAGGCTATGGTGCTATGAGCCTGGCCGGTATCCCCAAGCACTCGACCCTCATCTTTGAAATCGAATTAACCGGTATAAGCTAAACGCAAACAAAAAAATATGATAACCTTTCCCAATGCCAAAATCAACATCGGACTGCAAGTGACCGAGCGCCGTCCCGACGGCTATCACAATCTCGATACCGTATTTTACCCTATCCCCCTGCACGATGCGTTAGAGGTAATCGTAGCCGAAGGAGCCGACTATGACTGCCGCCTACACTTGAGTGGAGTGGAGATTGCCGGTAACCCTGACAACAACCTCGTAGTACGTGCCTACCGTCTGCTGGCAGCTGACAACCCTCTTCCGTCTGTAGACATATATCTGCACAAGCATATACCCACAGGAGCAGGCTTGGGTGGCGGTTCGGCCGATGCCAGCTATATGCTACGTATGCTGAACGAGATGTTCTCTCTCGGCATCAGTACCGATAAGCTGGAGGAATACGCCGCCCAATTAGGTGCAGACTGCCCTTTCTTCATCACCTGCAATCCCGTATATGCCACAGGCATTGGCAATGAGTTTCACCCTATCACACTCAACTTGGGCGGGTGGCACCTTGTAGTGGTGAAGCCCGAGGTGTTCGTATCTACCAAGGAAGCCTACTCCATGGTACACCCCAAGAAGCCCGAGGTAACGCTCGACAAGAAGATTACAGCACCTATCAGCGAATGGGAATCTACCATCAGCAACGACTTTGAGCAAGGCATCTTCGCCCTACACCCGGAATTGCTGGGCATCAAGAAGAAGTTGTACGAACTGGGGGCAGTGTATGCCGCCATGAGTGGCTCAGGCTCAGCACTGTTCGGACTATTCAATGAGCCTATAGAGAATATTGAGAAGCTCTTTCCTGAATGTTTCTGTGACCAACAGAAACTCCCCGATTCACATCGAGGAGTTTCCCAATAACACAAACACAAAATAAAACACGACAAAACTACTATGCAATTTCTATTAGCCTATTGCTTTGCTATGGCAACCCACCCTATCAGGCGAATTGCACAAGTATAACATCACAACTAAAGAAATTGTTTATACGTGACGAAAAAAAATGAGAGCCGATACAGATGTCGGCTCTCATTTCTATTTACTCGTCTGAATAGTCGAGCATAATCTTGCGGTATTCGTTGAATATTTTGGAACGTGACACGAAGCCCAAGTAGCGTCCCTCCTCATCCTCGACGGGAAGGTTCCAAGCACGGGTTTCGTCGAATTTACGCATCACTACATCCATAGCGTCTGTGACCGAGAGGCGGGCTACGGGGTCACGCATGAACTTGTCTACCGTATAGCGGCGATATAGCTCACTACGGAACATATAATGGCGAACATCGTCGAGTTGTACGATACCCACAAGGCGATTATCCTTGTTGAGCACGGGGAAAAGGTTACGGTGCGACTCCGAGATGATACTCGTAAGTTTGCCCAACTCCATATCAGCAGTGGCAGACTTGAAGTCGGTCTCAATGACATTCTCCGTGCGCATAAGCGTAAGGATTGACTGGTCCTTATCGTGCGTGAGCAACTCACCCTTCTTGGCCAAACGCATAGAATAGATACTATGTGATTGGAATACGCGAATAGTAAGGTACGAGAACAGTGAAGTTATCATCAACGGCAGGAAAAGGTCGTATCCTCCTGTGAGTTCGGCAATGAGGAAGATGCCCGTAAGCGGCGCATGCATAACACCGCTCATAAGGCCAGCCATACCGAAAAGGGCAAAGTTGTTCTCAGGCAGATAGACACTCATGTCCATCACATTGCAGAAGTGCGAATAGACGAAGCCTGTGATGCAACCAAGAAAGAGGCTGGGAGCAAATATACCACCACAACCGCCACCACCATTTGTTGCTGTAGTGGCAAACACCTTGAACAGAATTACCAAGGCAAGGTATAGAAGCAACATACGCGAATGGCCGTAGAAGAACGACCCCTCCATTGCTGCCCCCCACTCTACCGCATCAGTACCATTGAGCAGCAACTCTATAGTCTCGTAACCTTCGCCATAGAGCGAGGGGAAGAGGAAGATGAGGAGACTGAGGGTGGCACCACCGATAAGAAGCTTGACATAGGGATTCTTGAAGCGGCGGAAGATATCTTCCAACTTGTTCATCGTCTCGGAGAAATAGAGCGAGACGAAACCACATACAACACCCATCAATATGACGTATGGGATGCGCTCCATGGCAAACGAATTGGCCAGGCTGAAGCGGAACATAGCCTCGGTACCGGTGAATATATAAGATACGGTAGCGGCCGTAACACTGGACATGAGCAACGGCATAAGTGACGACATGGTGAGATCAATGAGCAATACCTCGATGGTAAACACTAGACCTGCAATGGGAGCTTTGAAGATACCTGCCACGGCACCAGCTGCACCACACCCAACAAGCAACATCATCGTACGAGCATCTACCCGAAACAACTTGCCCAGGTTGGAGCCGATGGCTGAACCCGTCAACACAATAGGCGCCTCGGCACCCACCGAACCACCGAAACCAATGGTAATGGAGGAGGCCACGACGGATGAATACATATTGTGTGGACGAATGCGGGCTTGCTTGCGTGAGATAGCATAAAGTATCTTGGTGACACCATGTCCGATGTCATCGCGCACGATATAGCGGATAAAAAGACCAGCTAGGAAAATACCCACTACGGGATAAATGAGATAAAGATAGTTGGCCTCATTGGTGGAGAAATTCTCTGTAAGGAAATGCTGGATAGCATGGATGAGCCACTTGAGCGCCAATGCAGCAAAGGCCGAGAAGAGTCCGACAAGAACAGCCAGTATCAGTGTAAAGTTCTTGGCACTGATATGCTGCTCACGCCATTGGGTAAAGCGGTAAAACCAAGAAGAATCTTTTGTAGTAGTATGCATGTTTTTAATTAAAAATCAGGAGTGTAATCCTAAATCATCAGAGTCTGGTATCGGAGCTTACTCCCGTATCACCTTCACCTGTCCGCCAGCCCCGAGCTTGACAATACTTGACGGGGTAGCACAAGGAGGCTCGTCCTGACGCACTGCCACAACGTAATCTACCGCCCGCTTTATCTCATCGCTAATCTCGGCAAACGAACGTGGCGAGGGTACACCACTGATATTGGCCGAGGTGGAGACTATAGGTTTACGAAAACGGAAGCACAGCTGCTTGGAGAACTCCTCGCGAGTGACCCGCATCCCCACACTGCCATCTTCGGCCAAGAGATTAGGAGCCAAATTACGTGCCCCATCATAAATAATCGTAAGTGGCTTTTCAGACAACTCTATGAGGTCCCAAGCCACCGAAGGGACTTCACGAATGAAGCTCTGCACCTTCACGTCGCTATCGACCAGAACCAACATTGCCTTGCTGTCTATACGACGTTTAATTTCATACACACGACGCACAGCCTCCTCGTTCGTGGCATCACACCCTATTCCCCAGATTGTATCGGTAGGATATAGGATAACCCCACCTTTGTGGAGCACATCGCATGCCCGCTTTATTTCTTCACGATAAGTTTCGTTCATATCTTCATGCATCTAATATCATTTCACCTCCTTCACCAAGTAGAGAATGCTGGGCAAGTGGTCGCTATAGCCATTGAGCCATGAGCCGCTGGCGTGAGTGCGATGCGGATAGCCTTTGTACTTACCCTCCTTTTGCAGCATGAAGTCACGCACGTAAATCTCGTGCTTGAGGTACTTGAGCGTAGTGCGGTCGGTACCGAGGAGGTTGCCTGTAAAGATGATTTGGTCGAAGAGATTCCACTTACCCTGATACTTCAAGGTGCCTATGCCATCCTTCACGAGCGTATTCCACCAAGGATTGTAAAGGTCGGTCACACCCGTCTCGCTCTGCTCACGCTTGGCACCGAGCGACTGGGCTATACTCTTGTCCATAGGGTCGTCGTTAAGGTCGCCCATGATGACTACCGACGAGCCTGGATAGGCCGTAAGCAGTGAATCCTTGAGTACACGTACCAGTTCGCCAGCACGTTCACGGGCAGGTGAGGCTGCAGCACGCGAAGGCCAGTGATTGACGATAAAGTGAATGCGCTCGCCATGCAGCGTACCGCCTGCTATGAGAAAGCCACGAGTGAGGTAAGTGGTGTCATTATCTATGGTATAATAAGGAGCCAGCTTGGTGGTCTCCAACTTGAACAGCTTGGGATTGTAGAGGAATGCACAATCTACACCTCGGCGGTCGGGTCCCTCCACATGTATAATCTCGTAGCCACGGTCGGCCAGTTCAGGCTGCTTCACCAGATCCTCGAGTACCCTACGATTCTCTATCTCCGACACGCCGATGATGGCAGGCCCCATAGGGAGCATATCGGTAGAGAGTCCGCTGATGACCTTAGCCATATTGTGCTGCTTGGAACGGTACTTCATACTGTTCCACTTGTTCTTGCCTTCGGGCAAGTATTCATAGTCGTTCTTCCCCACATCGTGAATCGTGTCGAACAGGTTTTCCAGATTGTAGAAAGCCGCACTATACACGGCATATTTCTTTTCGCCCGCCTTGCCGGCCTGCGAGGTCGCCTGCTTGGTGCTGTGGCACGATACCATCACGAGAGCCATCACGAGGCTCATCCATACACATTTTCTGTTCATTATGCTACGTTTCATAAATCCCTATTATTTTTTGGAAGCACAAATATGGGAATTTTATCTGAAAAACTCATCATCTCATTGCATTTTTCTTTTGCCACATACCCCAAAAACCAAAAATATTTCGTTTCTTTGTCTGTTATTTTAATAATATACATTATATATATGAGAAAAACATTCCTTCGAGTTGTCACGCTACTGTA
>CAZMZC010000101.1:0-4713 GCA_964570685.1 uncultured Bacteroidaceae bacterium
GGTATGTTTGGGTTATATATACATATCGGCGTGGGGTCTGCGTTGCTCGTTTCGACTAATCGGGCAATGCGAAGGCCTTTACATCGTGAGACGAGTAACAGGTCCAGCTTCTACTCCTCCGTGCATAGTAGGTATTGCATAACATTGGCCTTGAAATCCGACTCCTTGTCCCCAAATGGCTCCAAAACGATTATATGCCAATCGTGCAGCGCCACCTCCATGTGATCCGGCAAGGTTACTACCGAATACGAAAATTTCATTTTCTGCCAATTGGGTTATCATTTCCGGGGTATATCTTCTGTTGTACATAATCACTATAATCCCTAAAAAAGTGTAAATCTTTGTGTAAATCTTTTCGGCGTAACAGCTTTGTTGCTCAGCGGATTGCTGCGTAGAAAGTGTAAATCTTCCGTTTCGCTATAAATATTGTATTAATGGACTCGTTTACTCTCGCCCGAAGTTACCTTTCGTGGAACAGTAGTATCCGCGGCTCAGGGGCACGTGTTGCTTGGCCGAGAGGTTGTGCAACACGTGGTAGGAGTGACTATTGAGGCTTTTGAGGCTTGTTGAATTTTCCCAATCCAGTATTGTCACTCGACTCATTTATCAGCTTGCTGTCGTGCCTTCTTGCTCGTCCCACAGAGAAGGTATAGGTCGCAGTTATGCGTGTCAAATGATGAAGCGGTCGCCAATCCTTGTTCTTATAATATCTGAAATCGGGAAGTTCTGCAATGGTGTAATCATTGTGTCCTAAATAGTTATATTGGGCTCCGAAGGACCAGTCCTTCCATTTATACTGGAACACTGCGGCATACTGCAGGCTTCCGCGAATAAGGAGATCTCCGTCATATTCTTTGGTGGGCGAGTTGATGGCGAGCAACAATGACATGTTGTTTCGATAGAATGTCACACCGCCTCCTATGCGCATGTAGTTGAAGCGCACGTGCTGGGAGGGTGTTTGAAAATTGGAGAAGTAATATTCCCAATAGGGGGAAAATGATAGCCATTTCAGAGGCGACCATGTGCCAGCCAATAGCACTTGTCCGCCAAATTCTCTACCTATATTTCTGGGTTGGAAATAGACTTTTCCACCGTCTCTTACTATTGTTGTTGCTATTTTATTGTGGGCATAATACGGGGTTGCAACTAAATTGATCATGTTTTTTCCATCAGGTGCAAAATAGCAGAGGGCCAATTTCGCCGTGTTCATCCAATACGGTCTGAGTTCTGGATTTCCTATCGATACGGTCCAGGGATCAAGATAAGTGACACTTTCTGTCAAACCGCCGAGTGAGGGGTTGCGCTGGTTGGATGTCAGAGTCAATTGCACAGAAGCACCTTTCATCGTACCTTCGCCCCACCAGTCGGTATACAGTCGGAAATAGGGAAGGACAGATGTATGAATACTTGATGTAGATGCCTGCTGCAACAGATTAACTCCTATGGTTGGAACAATCCATCCCTGTTTCCATCTCCAAGAGCCTCCAGCATAGACAAACTCATAGTGTGAATAGGGGGTATACTCTGAAGCTGCCGACTGTTGGTACAATTGCTTGTACTCGTAGCGGACAGCCGTATTGAATTGTCCTCCCCAAAGGGGAGCGATGTACATGGCATTGGTGATGAACGAATATGAATTATTTGCCAGCTCCGTCTGATAATCATAACTACCGACCTCATCTGTAGATTCTCCCAAAGGGTTTGTCATGTATGTAGACTCAGACTGACTCTCGCCCAAGGAGTTTACCACATTAATGGCAAACATGCGGCCCTGTTTCATCTGGTATCTGTAATACAAGTCAAGGGTAGCTGTCTGGGACTGACTCTTGAGCTGATTGAAGTTGTGCCCTTGAGTTGTCTCATTGCCACGTACGATAGTACTGCTTCTTGAATCCTCTTCCCTCCCTGGGTCTATCACCGAATACAACTTGGCATTGAAAAGATGATTGCCTTGATAACGCTGGTACGATGTATAGAGGTTATGGTACTCACCGCCATTATAGCCACTTCCGCGGTATTGGGAACGATGTGTGGGGCTATAGGTAAAATCTGTCTGGCTACTGATATCCTTAATGTTGCGATAATCTATGAAGTAGCCCAGCTTGACTTGATTGAGCGAGTCGGCATAGGTCAGGTCCATCTGATTGGTTCCGAATCCAGTATTTACCGCATTGGATGTGTTGACATATCCGCTATACTGTCTGTCGTGCCGTTTCTTTACGATGACATTTACGACCGACCCCATAGTGAAGCCCATGTATTGTGGAGGGGCTACGGCATAGTATTCAATGTGCTTTATGTCATCTCCTTTGTAGCCTCGCAGGTCGATTGCTGTAGACGGCACTCCATTGATGAGGATAAACACCTCTTGGCGGTCCCAAGAAAGAAGCTTGGTATCATTGAGGGAGGTCTGAAACAGAATCAAAGAGGAGATGGCATCCAAAGCATTGGAGCCGAAGGCTCTGTTTTCCTTTGACAGATAGAGCACATCATGGTCGCCTCTGTGGACGATTCGGTCAGCCTCAATGGTTACTTCCTGCAGGGCTATCGGTTGCATGGAGTCAGTCATCTCGCTAAAGTTGGCAGAGAGCAACTCGCGTAGCTGGGGCGAAGAGAGTTGCTTCCCTCTGTCGAGCATCACCCCGAATGGCAACTTCGATTGTACCAGAATCACATTTCCCCTCTGCTTAACTTTCAAGGGGTATTCTCTGCAAACCTCTTTGATGGCCTGCGGCAGAGCCACCTCCTTGACATTGGTCGTGACGCGAATGCCTTCCAGCTGGTTGTGTACATATGAGACCGTGTACTTGGTCTGCTGGGCAACGAGTGCATCCAGCACCTCGGCAAGAGGCCTGTCGGTAAATGTGCCGCCTACCTTTTGGGCTACGATGTGCGACGCTACGCCACACAGCAGCAGAATCAGAAGAGCGCGTTTCATCTCGTCTCCTCCTCAACTTGTGCACCGACGAAGATGGTATCATTCCGCTCCGTCACACTCAGTCCGTCAAACTCGCTGAGCAGAAGCAGAAACTCCTCCAATGACTCGCTGGGATTCCACGTAATCTGGAAGCGCCATTCACGCAACGGCTGGTCGTGGAAGCTGATGCTACGCCCGTAGGCCTGCCCCACACGATGAAGTATACTGTCGAGGCGTACATTACTGAACGTGACCACACTGTCGAGGTTTGCTGGGGTCTCATAGGCAGGTAGTGGTTCGGGGCGACTGGCCGTATAGTGCCATGTTGCGAACGCGAGTCCGCTGAGCGAGACGACTGCAATAATGCCTGCCGCCACCTTGCGCAGATGCTTGAAGGGCTGTATACGGTGTTCCCCCATCGGAGTGTTATGGTACTCGTCCTGCAGGTGTTGCATCACTTGGTCGGCAAAGTCCTCGGGCAGTTGCATCTTCTCCGCCTCGTGTGCCTGTTGTGCCATCACTTCGCGCAAGGCTGAATCTTCGTAACGGTCATTTGTTTTCATTCTTTTCAAGGATATTAATGGTATGACATAACTTCTTCCGAATCCACTGCAGGCGGGAACGCAGATAAGCGTCGGTGCAGTCCAGTATCGAAGCCACCTCTTTAAGCCTGCGGTTGTCGTAATAGTAGAGGCTCAGCAGCAGCTGGTCGGCGGCCGAAAGTTGCTTCACCGCCTTGTCAAGCAAAGTCAGACGGTCGGGCGACGCATCGCACAGGCTTTGGTCAATATCCGTATCTGGAATATTGTCCAGTTCATCCTGATTGATGGGGACGAAAGTGATGTTGCCGCTTTGTACACGCTTCAGTGCAATATGGCAAGCTATCCTGCAAAGCCAGGTCTTGAAGCTCGCCCGATGATGGTCATAATTGCTCAGACTCTGATATGCAGCCACAAAAGCATCCTGTACCACATCCTTGGCATCCTCGGTCGATGGCAGTATGCGCCCCACCAGATGCAGTACGCTTGTCGCATGGCGCTCTACCAGCAGCCTGAATGCTTCGGTATGTCCGTCAAGGATATCGCAGATTATCTCCTCATCTCGTTTTATGTTGCGTTCGTTATAGGCGTGCATCGTCGTGTCAATGTCTTTCTACCTAATATTCCCTATTATGATGCAAATGTATAACTTTTATCCAAATATTTTTTCTCCTTTCTCTTTAGAATCGGGCTATAAGCGGGCAAGAACTTGTGATTTTGAAAGTTTTTGCCCGCTCCCCCTTATTCCTCCCGCCCAAAGTTCCCCTTGGTAGGATGGCAACTCATAATTCATAACTCATAACAAAACACAGCTTCCTGTATTCGTTCTAAAAATCGAAAGAATATCACTTTTTTCGTTTTTAAGGGTTCGTTTCTTATTAGTGTGCTCAGTCTTTGACTGTTGCAATTTCAAGAATTTGCTTTTTACAGTGCTTTTCATGCCCTTTGTCATGAATGTTTTTCTTAGGTGCGAAAATGATTTTTCATACCTGCGAAAAACTTTTTCCAACCTTCGAAATCATCCGTCACTTGCAAGTGACGCGTGCAACGCTTGCTTGTGACGATAGTGTCACTTGCAAGTGACGCATCTTTTCCAAGGTTCCAAAAAGATAAAACAAACGTTCCATTTTACCAAATCTCAGGTGCCTTTTTATATCAAAGTTTCGTCAGAAAATTGACTTTAGCCCCTTCGGGCGTCGACCTTTGGTTCGCTCGAGATGACAAGCAAAAAACTCAAATGTCTTACGCCGACACGCT
>CAZMZC010000102.1:0-4188 GCA_964570685.1 uncultured Bacteroidaceae bacterium
GAATTGTTTTATATGCAACAAGTTACATTTGTTAATAATCGCAAAGTGATAAGTTGCTTATTTACAAATGCGGTTAGAAAGAAGGAAGTGCATTTCTTTTGTTTCTATAGAGAAAACAGTATCTGTCCTATTTTCTGCTTATAAAATGAGCGATAAAGCGGTTTGTATCGCTTTTTTTCGTACTTTTACAACCTATTATTAATAAAACGTATGGAAAAACTCTTTCTTCTCGATGCCTATGCCCTCATCTATAGGGCCTACTATGCCTTTATCCGCGCTCCGCGTATCAACTCGAAGGGGCAGAACACCTCGGCCATCTTCGGCTTTGTCAACACCCTGGAGGATGTGCTCAGGAAGGAGCAGCCTACACATATCGGAGTGGCCTTCGACCCCAAGGGCGGAACCTTCCGCCATGAACTGTACGCGCCCTACAAGGCACAGCGCGAGGAGACACCCGAGGACATCCGCGCCAGTGTACCCATCATCAAGGATATCCTGCGTGCCTACCGCATCCCCATCCTGGAGATGCCGGGCTACGAGGCCGACGATGTCATCGGCACGCTGGCCCACCAAGCCGATGCTCTGGGCATAAAGACCTATATGATGACGCCCGACAAGGACTATGGACAGCTCGTCACGGAGAATGCGCTCATCTATCGCCCGAAGTTTGGCGACAAGGAGTTTGAGATGATGGACATAGAACGCGTGAAGGAGAAGTTTGGCATTGAGCGCCCCGAGCAGGTCATCGACTTGCTGGGCTTGATGGGCGACTCGTCGGACAACATCCCTGGATGCCCGGGTGTGGGGGAGAAGACGGCACAGAAGCTCATCGCTGAGTTTGGCGATATCCCTACCCTACTCGCTCGCCGCGATGAGCTGAAGGGGGCACTGAAGAAGAAGGTGGACGAGAATGTGGAGCTTATCGAGCTGAGCCGCTTCCTCGCCACCATCAAGACGGATGTACCGATTGTCCTCGACCTCGAGACGCTGAAGCGCGAGGCACCCGATGAAGAGAAGATACAGGCACTGTTTGAGGAGCTGGAGTTCCGCACGTTGCTGCGAAAGAAGGCCCCCCTCTTATCCCCCCAGAAGGGGGAGGTACCGTCATCGCGGAAAAACTCGGCCGATGCGCTCCAAGGCGACCTCTTTGCTCCAACACCTGTGCAGAGCGACCTCTTTGCAATGGACACGGCAGAGTCCGCAGGTGACTTCTTCCATTCCAGTCTCGTCAATCTCGCTGCTATACCGCACACCTACACTTTGGTAGATACCCAAGAAAAGCGCGATGAATTGGTGGAAAAACTTGCCTTGGCCAAGGCTTTTGCCTTCGACACTGAAACTACAGGTACCGACCCCATAACGGCCGAACTCGTGGGAATGAGCTTCGCTATCGAAGAAGGCAAGGCCTACTATGTGCCAGTGCCTGCCGAACGCGATGAAGCCCAGCGTATCGTGGAGCAGTTCCGTGCTGTACTCGAGGATGAGTACACACTGAAGATAGGGCAGAATATCAAGTATGACTACCTCATCATGCAGAACTATGGCGTAGAGCTTGGCGGCCCGATGTTTGACACCATGGTAGCCCACTACCTCTTGCAGCCCGAGCTGAGCCACGGCATGGATTACCTGGCCGAGATCTATCTGAAGTATGATACCATTAAGATAGAGCAGCTCATCGGCCTACGGGGACGCGGACAGAAGAATATGCGTGACCTCTCTCCTACCCTTATCTGCGACTATGCTTGCGAGGATGCTGACGTGACCTTGAAACTGAAGCATATCCTCGAGAAGGAGCTGGTGACGGCCGGTGCCGATAAGCTGTTCTACGACATCGAGATGCCGCTCGTGCGAGTGCTCGCCTATATGGAGCGCAACGGAGCACGCATCAGCACCGAGGCCTTGAAAGAGACCTCACGCTACTTCACCGAGCGCTTGATGCAGATTGAGCGCGAGATATATGAGTTGGCAGGCTTCTCGTTCAACATCGCCTCGCCCAAGCAGGTGGGTGAAGTGCTCTTTGAGCGTATCAAGATAGTGGAGAAGGCCAAGAAGACCAAGAGCGGACAGTACAGCACGTCGGAGGAGGTGCTCGAAGGACTACGCTCGAAGCACCCCATCGTGGAGAAGATTCTCGACCACCGCGGCCTAAAGAAGCTCCTGAATACTTATGTGGATGCCCTACCCGCCCTCATAAACCCCGCCACGGGCAAGATACATACCTCATTCAACCAAACTGTCACGGCCACTGGGCGTCTCAGTTCGAGCAACCCCAACCTGCAGAATATACCCATCCGCAACGAGGATGGCAAGGAGATACGCAAGGCCTTCATCCCCGAGCCGGGCTGCGAGTTCTTCTCGGCCGACTATTCACAGATAGAGCTCCGCATCATGGCTCACCTCAGTGGCGACGAGAACCTCATCGAGGCTTTCCGCTCGGGTGAGGACATCCACGCCGCCACTGCCGCCAAGATATATCACCTGCCCATCGAGGAGGTTACCCGTGAGCAACGCTCGCGGGCCAAGACGGCCAACTTCGGCATCATCTACGGCATATCGGTGTTCGGACTTGCCGAGCGTATGAACGTGAGTCGCAGCGAAGCCAAGGAACTCATTGAAAATTACTTCGAGACTTATAGTGGTGTGAAGCGCTACATGGACGAGAGCATACAGGTAGCTCGCGAGAAGGGCTACATCGAGACTATCCTCCATCGCAAGCGCTATCTGCCCGATATCAATTCGCACAACAGCGTAGTGCGCGGCTATGCCGAGCGCAACGCCATCAATGCGCCCATCCAGGGCAGCGCAGCCGACATCATCAAGATAGCCATGATAGAAATCTACCGCCGCTTCCGCGAAGAGAACTTGCGCTCCACGATGATACTCCAAGTACACGACGAACTCAACTTCAGCGTCTACCCCGAGGAGAAGGAGCAGGTGCAGCGCATCGTCATCGAAGCTATGGAGAGTGCCTACGCGATGCAGGTGCCCCTCCGTGCCGACTTTGGCTGGGGCGTAAACTGGCTGGAGGCGCATTGATGAGTTTAATTTGAGAAACTAAAATTATTTGATAATGAGAAAACTATTCCTGTTTCTTATAACAAGCATTATGCTTTTCGGAGCCTGTGGAAACAAAGCCTCGAAGGAAGAGAAACAACAGCATGAAGCCATACGCGAATATGTGGAAGGCTTTCTTGCTCGTTATCCCAAGGCTACCCTGCAGGATATTTATAAAGGCAGCTTTCAAGATTATTTCGGTCCGGCACATATCGTGAGCAACCGTGAGGCTGCCAAGCGCTATATCCTGCGCGAACAGGCTACTGCCGATACGCTTGGCGGTGACTATTACGAGCCGTGTGGTTGGCGCGGACAGTTCTATCGCGTGAACCTCTCGGTGATTAGGGATAGCTTGGTCGACATTGATTGCTTGGTCGATGCCTTTGTGGAGAGTGCGCAGGGAGAACCCACGTTTACCCACGAATGGATAGAGGAGTGGAATGCCATCCAGCAGGCTGTGCGTGAGGTGTGTCCCACGCTCGGAGGATTTGCCGAGGACTCGGCACAGATAGCCCGCCTGCTCAGCGAGGGCCACTACGTGGTACACCACAGCCGCCCGTTCAACGAGCATTATCACCCTCACTACCGCATCGTGAGGCGCGATGTGTTCGAGCAAAAGATACTCCCCATCCTGAATTGATAAATATATTTGCTAGATCCTCCGCCTTATCAGATTCAACCCCATCTCCTCATGTAGTTGCAGTACGCAATCCATTATGTGAGTAGCAGGCATATGCTGTGGCTCTGCAGTGATTGATGGACGTCGATGACCCGCTGGTTGCGGCTACCCCGGAAGGGTAGTGTGAGGTCGCGCTCGGCTTCGATGTAGCGCCCGTCGACGAGGACATCGCACAGCTCCACCAACGTGCGACGCAGGGGATGACGCATGAGTTCCTCGAACCGGTAGCCCGTGTAGCACCAGATGGTCTTATCGGTCTGCTGCCTTATCATTGTGGCCAAAGCGATAAACCCTTCGGGGTGCAGCATGGGGTCGCCACCAGTGAAGGTGACGTTCATGTCGGCATCGATGATGAGGCGCAGCAGTTCGTCCACGGCAATGGGCTCTCCGCCTTGCTCGTCAGTTACTCCTTCGTGTATTGCCGATTGTTCCTGATAGATATGTAGAGCCGAGGC
>CAZMZC010000103.1:0-3772 GCA_964570685.1 uncultured Bacteroidaceae bacterium
TCGCATAATCCAATTCTTTTTGGTTACAAAATTAGTTATCAGCGAGTTGTACATTATCATGCAGAATGTAGTAGAGAGTAGAAATAGACTCCAACGACCTATAAACCTACCTCGTTGTCGGGTAATGGATAAGAAACCGTTCGCCCTCATTACCTTTCATTTCCTTGCACTTTTGCATCGGCGAGGCTTTCATCATAAGTCCTCATAAGTCATTGAACACCAGTGCCACCATCATTATTTTCCTTCATTCTTTAGATTTTCCCAGAGATAATGGGTATATTTGTACCCACAAAACACATTGTATGGAGCAGTTACAAGTAATTCAAAGCAGAATCTACGAAATCAGAGGACTGAAGGTGATGCTCGATTTCGACCTTGCATTTCTATATGGAACGGAAACGAAATACTTGAAGCGTTCTGTCAAAAACAATATCAAACGTTTCCCTCCAGACTTTATGTTTGAGCTGACCAAAGAAGAATGGGATAGTTTAAGGTGCAAAAATAGCACCTTAAACGGAGGAAGAGGTCAACATCCTAAATATATGCCGTACGCATTCACCGAATTAGGTGTATCAATGTTGAGCAGTGTACTCAACTCAGACTTGGCCATAGAGATTAACATCAATATAATGCGTGCCTTCGTTACAGTACGGCAAATGGTGGCATTGCCCCCTTCCAATACCTTAGCAGAACTGCGAAAAGATGTTTCCGACTTGAAGATATATATTGAAGAAATTCTTTCTGACCAAAACGATATTAATGAGGAAACGGCAATGCAGCTCGAACTCATTAACCAATCTTTAGCCGAATTGCAGATGCACCGGAAAAGAGAAACACAACCAAGAAAGCCCATCGGCTTTATCCAGCCAGAATAAAGTTCATAAATCGGTTGGCTTTGGCGCAGCCGACAAGCGCGGGCGAAGCGACGCGCCTCTGTGCTCTTCGCGCCCTCTGCGTGAGATAAAATCTTCGTTGTCACTCCGTAAAACTTGCAAGTCTTGCCCGAAAATCAGATTCTCAGCACACAAAAACTCAAATATCCGTGGATATTTGATTAAATATTCACGATTACGTGATTAAATATTCGTGGATACGTGATGAAATATCCGTGGATATTTGAGTTTCTCAACAAATCAATCGGAAGTTTTCGCTTGCTCCTCGCAAACTATCGGGAGGTGGCGACAACTAAAGTAAAAGAGAAGGCGTGTCGCAATATTGCGGCACGCCTTCTCTTCTGATATAAATACCTCCGTTTATTCGGTTATCCCCTTGGGATTTTCGCCATACTTGTTTGCTCCCGGCTGGCTATCCTTGCAGTACCACACAAGGAGCAGGATGGAGTAGGCGATATAGATGATATAGGGAATGACTACCACGGCCCACATCTCCTTTACGACAGTAAGAGCAAAAGCATCAGACTCTACATCAACATTGTCAAGATTCATACCACTGATAACGCCAACCATCTTGACTACCATCCATACGCCCCACACTACACCGAAAATCAATGTGGCACCGTACCACCAGCCACTGCGCCCAATATCGTGAAGGCGACGGGTAGCCACGGCAAAGTTGGCAATACCGAGATAGGCACACAATGCCAACACACCGAGTGTATAGAACACCATCAGCAACAAGTTGTCTTCAGAGATCTCCTCGGCAGGAAGAGGGACCACAATACCGAAGATAGCAGAGAACAACGTCCACCACCAGTACTCGGAGCGGCGGGCACGGCCCTTGAATACGAACGATTTTTTCAAGCAGGTCTTGACGGCCTCAAAGAAGCCCATACGTGATTTTTCCATAATTATTATTTTTTAGTTATTGTAAATATATGTTTTACACTGCGAAGATAACAAAAATGCACGAAGAATGGTGCATTAATAGCAAAAAATCACAAAACGTACATCTATCCTCTGCCAAAGCCAACCGATTTATGAACTTTCGCCATATAGGGAACATCTGAAAATCGTCCATTTCATCGAAAAAATGTCAATTATGATGCTCCGCATCAAGATTCCTTGCTTACTCGGTAATGATTAATCGAACTTATCATTGCTCTCGCTGCGCTGCGGAATTGTCAATCGTGAATTGTCAATCGCTGCTGCACCGTGCCAGGCCAAAAATAAAACTTTTTTACTCGGTGGATGGGCTATTTCTTCCAGTAACTTTCGGGTACGTGCAGCCTGAATTCCATGATGGAGAAGAAATTCTGTAAAATTCTTTGTGCAATCAGAAAAAATCGCTATATTCGTCCTCTGAAAAGGCAAGTGTCCCGCCAGCGGAAAACATTTAGTCCTTTTCTCCTATATTATATATATAATAAGGTGTGCTTATGAATGAGAAATTGATAGAAGATTTCTTGGACTATCTGACTCACGAGAGAGCCTACTCGCCCCATACGGTGACAAGCTATGGGAACGACTTGCGTGAGTTTGCAAGCCACCTTAAAAAACCTGAAACAGACTCGGATTTGGTGCATGCTGATGCCGACCTCGTAAGGGGGTGGGCGATGGCGCTTATGGGGGAGGGGCGTAATGCCACTTCGGTGAACCGTAAGCTGAGCGCGCTGCGCACATTCTATAAATACCTGCTGAAGAAGGAGGTGATAGAGGTGTCGCCTATGCAGAGCATACACGGCCCCAAGAAGAAGAAACCTTTGCCCCAGTTCGTGCGTGAAAAGGATATGGAGCGTTTGCTCGATGATGCGTCTGCTCCCACTACGTGGCAGGAGGCGCGCAATAGGCTTATCATGCAGCTTTTCTATGAGACGGGCATCCGTCTCTCCGAACTCGTGGGGCTCAATGACAGTGACGTGGACTTCGGCCGCAAGGCTATCAAAGTGACGGGCAAGCGCAACAAACAGCGCATCATCCCTATCGGCGACGGGCTGCTCGAAAGTCTGAAGGCATACATGGAGGTCCGTCCCAACTCTCCTTGTGAAGGGGAGAGCGGTTTCATCGCGGAGAAGAACTCCCTGCCTCGCAGGGAGGGTGGGGGGGGGGCTCCTTTGTTCGTCACCGACAAAGGAGCCCGTGTTTATGACAAGTGGGTGTACCGATTGGTGCATGGAGAGTTGTCGCAGGTGGTGACGCTGAAAAAACGTAGTCCGCACGTGTTGCGCCACACCTTTGCCACGGCTATGCTCAATGGAGATGCAGAGCTGGAGGCGGTGAAGGAGCTGATGGGGCATGAGAGTGTGAGTACCACGCAGATCTATACCCATACAACATTCGAAGAATTGAAAAAAGCATACAAGCAGGCCCATCCCAGGGCAAGTATTAACCATTAATAAAGGAGGTAAGTATGAAAACGAACATCCAGAGCATCCATTTTGATGCAAGTGAGCAACTGCAAGCATTCATCGAGAAGAAGACCGCCAAGCTTGAACGTTTCTTTGACGAAATAGATACCGTGGAGGTAACCCTCAAAGTAGTGAAGCCCGAGACGGCCATGAACAAGCAGGCCGACGTGAAAGTGGTGGTGAAAAACGAGAACCTTTTTGCGTCGAAGGTTTGTGACACTTTTGAGGAAAGTGTGGACGAATGTGTGGACGCTTTGCGCATTCAACTCGAAAAATACAAGGAAAAATTGCGTGGAAAGTAAAAAAAAAGACAAAACCTTTTGCAGGTTTGAAATAAATGCCTAAATTTGCAGCCGTTTTAGCGCCGATTGTGCTGACGGCTGCTTTAAAACTGCCTCTTTAGCTCAGTTGGCCAGAGCACGTGATTTGTAATCTCGGGGTCGTTGGTTCGAATCCGACAAGAGGCTC
>CAZMZC010000104.1:0-3594 GCA_964570685.1 uncultured Bacteroidaceae bacterium
ACACGGGGTCAACGCAACTCGCCATCGGGGGTTAAACGCACGCGACTTTTCCAGCTCCTGCGCATCGATACGCTGCAAGGCCGTCAACGCACTGTCAGGCTGGGCCTCCATGAATGTCTCAACCTGTGTCAGTGTCTCCCAATGCACCGAATGACGGCTGCACGAGAGCATGCAGAGGAGTAGGATGGTAATCGTTATATGATACTTCATAAATATATTCTTCTTAATTGTAGGACAAAAATACGTAAAAAGGTGTGAATAAGCGAAAACTTCATGGAAAACTTGTGTAATCGCTGAAAAATAGCGAATTTTGCCGTTCGAAAAATCGCCGACGGCGATGCTTCGCGCAAACAAACTACTAAATATATATAGATTAATGAAAAGACAATTGACAATGTTAGCTATGGCAACTGCACTGTGTGTATCGTGCAACAATGGCAAGCAAGCCGAGGCTGAGGCGAAATTTGACTACACCAACGAATCATTTGCCGATATTCAGATGCTTCGTTACGAGGTGAAGGGATTCGACGAACTGACCCTCGACCAGAAGAAACTCGTGTATTACCTCCAAGAGGCTGCCCTGCAGGGTCGTGACATCCTGTTCGATCAGAACGGGCGCCACAACCTCGTCATCCGTAAGATGCTCGAAACGGTGTATACCGATTATCAGGGCGACAAGACTACCGAGGACTGGAAGAATTTTGTGACCTACGTGAAGCGCGTATGGTTCTCCAACGGCATACACCACCACTACAGTGCCGACAAGTTTGTACCCGGCTTCTCTCCCGAGTTCTTCAAGCAGGCTCTGCTCGCGGTAGATGCTGCGAAATTGCCTTTGGCTGAAGGGCAGACCGTGGAGCAACTCTGCGCAGAGGTGTTCCACGCTATCTTCGACCCCACGGTGATGGCCAAGCGTGTGAACCAAGCCGATGGTGAGGACCTCGTGCTTACCTCGGCCAGCTACTACTACGATGGTGTGACTCAGGCTGAGGCCGAGGCTTTCTACAATAACCTCAAGGGCCCCAACGACGAGACGCCCGTGATGTATGGCATGAACAGCCGCCTCGTGAAGGAGGACGGCAAAGTGTTGGAGAAGGTATGGCACACCGAGGGTCTCTATGGCGAGGCACTCTCGAAGGTGGTCTATTGGCTTGAGAAGGCACTCACCGTAGCTGAGAACGCCGAGCAGAAGGCCGTCATCGAGAAGCTCATCAAGTATTACCGCTCAGGCAGCCTTGAGGACTTCGACGACTACTGCATCGCATGGGTGGGCGACCTCGACTCACGCATCGACTTTGTCAACGGCTTCACCGAAAGCTACGGCGACCCGCTGGGCATGAAGGCTTCGTGGGAGTCTATCGTCAACTTCAAGGACCTGGAGGCTACCAAGCGCACCGAGACCATCAGTAGCAATGCACAGTGGTTTGAGGACAACTCACCCGTAGACAGCCGCTTCAAGAAGGAGAAGGTGAAGGGTGTGACCGCCAAGGTAATCACCGCTGCCATCCTCGCCGGCGACCTCTACCCCTCTACAGCCATCGGCATCAACCTGCCCAACTCCAACTGGATACGCAGCACACACGGCTCCAAGTCGGTGACCATCGGCAACCTCACCGAAGCATATAATATGGCAGCCTTAGGCAACGGCTTCAACGAGGAGTTTGTATACAGCGACGTGGAGCGTAAGCTGATAGAGCAGTACGACGCCCTCACCGGTGATCTCCATACCGACCTGCACGAATGCTTGGGTCACGGCTCGGGCAAGCTGCTCCCCGGCGTAGACCCCGACGCGCTGAAGGCTCACGGCTCTACCATCGAGGAAACCCGTGCCGACCTCTTCGGACTCTACTACTTGGGCGACCCCAAGATGGTGGAGCTGGGCTTGCTCCCCAATGCCGAGGCTTACAAGGCTGAGTACTACGGACAGATGATGAACGGTTTGATGACACAGCTCGTGCGCATCGAGCCGGGTGCGACCATCGAGGAGGCCCACATGCGCAACCGCCAGCTCATTGCCCGTTGGGCCTATGAGCACGGTAAGGCCGACAACGTCATCGAACTCGTGAAGCGCGATGGCAAGACCTTCGTGAAGATCAATGACTACGAGAAGCTGCGCGGCCTCTTCGGCGAACTGCTTGCCGAGATCCAGCGCATCAAGTCGGAGGGCGACTACGAGGCTGGCCGTCAGCTGGTAGAAACCTATGCCGTACAGGTCGACCAAGACCTGCACAAGGAGATCCTTGCCCGCTACGAAGCGCTCAACCTCGCTCCCTACAAGGGCTTCATCAACCCTGTATATACCGCAGTCACCGATGCTGAGGGTAACATCACCGACGTCACCATCTCGTATGACGAGAGCTACGATGACCAGATGCTGCGCTACAGCCGCGACTATGCTACGTTGCCGTACCGTAATTAATAAAAATAAAAGACCCACCCCCTCCCTCCCAAGAGGGAGGGGGTGGGTCTCCTGTTGTTATGCAATCCACCATCCGCGAAATAAAATCCAAGTTCCGTCTCTTCATGAACGGCGTCATCTCGCAGAGCTTGCGAGAGAAGGGTTTGCAGTATCGTCTTATCTTCGGCATAGAGCTGCCGAGGATTAAGGAGATAGCCGCCCAGTATGAACCCAACCATGAGCTGGCACAGGCCCTGTGGAAAGAGGATATCCGTGAATGCAAGATACTGGCCGCCTACTTGCAGCCCATAGAGAGTTTCTATCCCGAGATTGCCGACATCTGGATGGAGCAGATTCACAATACCGAGCTGGCCGATTACGTCTGCATGGCGCTCTTCCGCCGCTTGCCCTATGCCTCGCAGAAAGCCTTTCAGTGGATGGCCTCAGAGAACCGCATGGAGGTGTACACGGGTTTCCGACTGATGACGCATCTGTTTGCCCTGTTGGGCGCAGAGATGAATGAGCGCAGCCGTGATGAGTTTATTGACCAAGCTGCATCAGCAATGGAATCTGGTGACCTGATTGTCAAGCAAACTGCCCGCTCGGCCCTGGAGCGCTATGCCTCTTGCGGTGAAGAGCAGAGCGCAGAGGTACAGTACCTGTTGGGCGAGGGGGATTTAAGTTGATGTTAGTTCTGAATGAGGAATCCGCTCTGAAAATCTCCTCCTAGATTAGGAGGAGTACCCTCAAGGAGGGGGAGGTGGTACGCTTATTCGGTAGTTGATACCCCCTCCGCTACGCTCGTCCCCCTAATTTAGTGGGACAATTCTGTGAAGAGTCCATGCTCTATGCTTTCATTAAATCTTAATAAAATGCAATAAATTATAGGTATATATTGCATTTTCCCAATAAATTTATCTATCTTTGCTTGCTACTTTACGTGTGATATGGACAATAGTATCAAAGAAACCGTTCGTGGAACCTTTGAACAGTATTTGCAGAACAAAGGTTTGCGCAAGACGCAAGAGCGTTTTGCCATCCTCGATGCTATCTATTCCATTGATGGGCACTTCACTATGGAGGAGCTGTTCGATATTATGACAGCCAATAAATTCCACGTCAGTCGCGCTACCCTGTATAATACGATGGAACTGCTCACCGATGCCCGTTTGGTCATCCGTCATAAGTTTGACAAC
>CAZMZC010000105.1:0-3360 GCA_964570685.1 uncultured Bacteroidaceae bacterium
CAAAGGTACAATCCAACTGTAAGGGGGACAATGGGCACTTTATCGAATGCTTACGTTTCGGAATAGGTTGTCCGGCTGTCCTCGTCTAGTGTAACGAATATATTATCAGTATCTTATCAAGGACACCCTAGGGTGTCCTTGATGTCCTTGAATGAGAAGAGGGTGTCCTTGTGGTTTTTCCCCTGCGCACGAACTTGAATCATGGAGGACACCCTTGGGGCAATAGGGGTTGTCCTTGTTAAATGGTAGATTTTCAGATGTGTTTCTTGTGAGGAGGACAACCGGACAGCCTGTTGGGGAAGAGTGCTTTATATAGACCGTTTATATAATCTGCCTATACTGGTGTTGTTCAAGAAAGAAGTTCTTGTAACCGACGGTGCCATTTATTCCGAACGCACCGCCTGTTTCTCCGTTTCTATGGGTCGAATTCTTAAATCATAAGCTTTGATTTACTATTCAGTGCCTTTGATTTAATATTCATAAGCTTTGAATAGTAAATCAGTGCTTATGATTTACTTTTTCGAAGACTATTCTGTGAGTTTTCGAAGGCTATAAAAGAAGTGTTCTAACGTGAGTTCGGTATAAACAGAGGAACTTATACCGGACTCACGTCTTCTTATTGTCGTATGATGCTTGCCCTGCAGTATTCTGGGGAGTAATAGGTCGTTACAGCTCCTCACTCAAGTACCCTTTGGGTAGCTGACGGCAATTGTATTGCGAAGCCATTATCTCACCATAGGCACCCGCCGAACGAATGGCAATGAAGTCGCCACGGTGGGTGGCGTTTAGGTCGACCGACTTGCCAAAGACGTCGGAACTTTCGCATACGGGGCCTACAACGTCGTAGGTGAGTTCGGGCTCATCGGACGAGATGTTCTCGATGCGGTGGTATGCCTGATACAGGGCGGGACGGATGAGGTCGGTCATGCCGGCATCGACGATGGCGAAGCGCTTGCAGGTGCCCTCCTTTATATATAATACGCGCGTGATGAGGCTACCGCATTGGGCTACGATGCTACGGCCAAGCTCGAAGTGGACGGTCTGCCCAGCCGTAAGGCGCAGATGCTTGCGGAACACGTCGAAGTAGCTATGGAAGTCGGGGATGTACTTGCGGTTGGGATGTCCGTAGTCAACACCGAGTCCGCCACCCACGTTGATGCTGCGGATGGGATACTTGCGGCGCTCGAAAAGGGTGGTGAGTTCGTTGATACGGTTACACAGGGCCACGAAGTCAATCATATCCAATATCTGCGAGCCTATGTGGAAGTGTATTCCTACGAAGTCGATATGAGGCAGGGCCATGGCTTGCTCGATGACGCCCTCTATCTGTTCGAGGTTGATGCCGAACTTGTTCTCGGCCAAGCCTGTGGTGATGTTGCTGTGGGTGTGTGCCCCTACATTGGGGTTGATGCGTAGGGCGATGCGTGCCACCTTACCCTTCTGTGCCGCCAGTTCGTTGATGATGAGCAGCTCGGCTTCTGACTCCACGTTGAAGCAGTGGATGTCGTAGTCAAGAGCGAGGTTTATCTCGCGGTCGCTCTTGCCCACACCTGCATACACTACCTTATGGGCAGGGAAGCCTGCTTCGATGGCAGCACGTACCTCGCCGCCACTGACACAATCGGCTCCGAAACCTGCCGCACTGATGATACGCAGTATCTTGGGGTTGGCGTTGGCCTTGATGGCATAGTGCATCTCATACTCTGGATTACGGCAAAGTTCCTCACGGATGGTACCGAGGGTCTCGCGCAGTACGTGGGTGTCGTAATAGTAGAAGGGCGTTTCTATATCTTGGAAACGCTGTATGGGAAAGGTTCCTTTGATCATAATTAGGAGGGGGACCCACCTAAATCCTCCCTGTGAGGGAGGACTTGCGGTCATCGTGGTTTTGTGTTAGTTGTAATTCTTTGTTACTTTTTCAGCGCTCTTGAGTCCCCTCCCTCACAGGGAGGGATAGGGCGGGTCTATTTAAACAAGTTGTCCTGCAGCGCCTGCAGAGCGCGTTTCTTGTCGCTCTCCTTAATGAGGAAGGAGATGTTGTAGTTACTACCACCAAACGAAATCATGCGGACGGGAATATCGCGCATGGCATCCATGGCACGGGCCTCGAAACCGATGTTCTCCCAGTCCATATCGCCTACGACGCAGATGATACACATGTTGTGGTCGATAGTCACGGTGCCGTACTTCTTCAAATCGTGGACAATCTCGTTGAGGTGCTTGGTATTGTCAATACTCATGGATACACCCACCTCGGAGGTACAAATCATATCAATAGAGGTCTGATAGCTCTCGAAGATTTCAAACACCTTGCGCAAGAAGCCGTGAGCAAGAAGCATGCGGCTCGACTTGATTTTGATGGCGGTAATGTTCTCCTTGGCTGCCACCGCCTTGATGGTGCCTGGGTCGGCTTCGTTGTTGATGGTGGTGCCGGGGGCATCGGGCTGCATCGTGTTGAGCAGCTTCACGGGGATATTGGCAAACTTGGCCGGCTGTATGCAGGTGGGGTGCAGTATCTTGGCCCCGAAGTAACCCAGCTCGGCTGCCTCCTCGAAGTGGAGATGGCGCACGGCGGTGGTCTTGTCTACGATGCGGGGGTCGTTGTTGTGCATACCGTCGATATCGGTCCAAATCTGTATCTCGCGTGCTCCGATAGCTGCTCCGATGAGCGAAGCGGTGTAGTCGCTACCGCCACGTTGGAGATTGTCAATCTCCCCGTTGATGTTGCGGGAGATAAATCCTTGGGTTATATAGATTTGCGCCTTGGAACTGGCGGCCAACACCTCGGTGAGCTTCTCCTTGATGTATGCCGCGTCGGGCTCGCCGTTCTTGTCGGTGCGCATATAGTCGAGAGCGGAGATGAGGTGCACACTTACGCCCTGCTCCTTGAGGTAGTTGGTCACCATGTTGGTGGAGATTATCTCGCCTTGCGCCAGGATGATGCGCTCCTCGATGGAGGTGAACAGTTGCTTGGTAAATGAGCGGAGGTAGTTGAACACGTCGCGCACGAGCTCCGTGGTCTTCTGCTTATATTCCTCGGTGCTATACAGTTCGCCGATATGTTTGCGGTAGAGGCCTTCAAGTTTATTGATGACCTCGTTGGCGCTATCAGGATTGTTGTTGGCCAGATAGCCGCAAATCTCCACCAATGAGTTGGTGGTACCCGACATGGCCGAAAGTACCACTATCTTGTCTTCTCCGTCGTTGATGAGCGAAGCAACACCTTGCATACGTTGTGCGGAACCTACGGAGGTGCCGCCGAATTTCATTACTTTCATATAATATTGTATTGTTTTTCTTATTCTTCCTTAATTCCGCAACACTTTAATAAATGTTTTTTATAAGTACCTGAGCAACATT
>CAZMZC010000106.1:0-3310 GCA_964570685.1 uncultured Bacteroidaceae bacterium
CGAAGCGGCTCAGCAGACCCAGTACAGAGAGGGCGTTCATCTGCTTCTCCATACCATCCTTCTGGTCGAGGAACCACCAGCCCGAGCCGAACTGAATCTTGCCGGGTACGCTGCCATCCTGGAAGTTGCCCAGCATGGTAGCTATCACCTCGTTGGCACAGGGGTTGAGGTTGTAGAGGATGGTCTTGGCAAGCTTGCCCATCGAGTTGAGCTTGTCGAGATATTTGGCCAATGCCTTGGCTGTAGTGAACTCGCCGATAGAGTCGAAACCTGTGTCAGGACCGAGGAGCTTGAACATCTTGCTGTTGTTGTCGCGGATGGCTCCGTAGTGGAACTGCTGTGTCCAGCCCGTCTCGGCATCCATGATACCGAACTCTATCATCATGGCACTCTTGTACTTCAGAATTTCCTCCTTGGTAAGCTCGGTGCCACCATATACCTTATTGAATATAGCCTCAATCTCTGCATCGGTGTAGTCCTCGGCATAGAACTCCTCGATACCGTGGTCGCTGAGCTTACAGCCCTGCTCCTCGAAGAATTTGTGACGCACGCGCAAAGCCTCGATGACGTCGCTGAACTTACTGATGCTGACGCCGCTCACCTCGGACAGCTTGTCGATGTAGGCGCGGAAGTTGGCGGGCACCTCCACGGCCATGGCCTTGTCGGGGCGCCATGTAGGCAGCATCTTCACTTCGAAGCCGCTCTCGCGGGTCTTGATGTGATATTCGAGCGAGTCGATGGGGTCATCGGTCGTGCATACCACCTCTACGTGGTAACGGCGCATCATGCCGCGGGCGCTGTACTCGGGCAGCTTCAGCTTCTCGTTACACTCGTCGTAGATTTCGCGGGCCGTCTTCGGGTTCAGTATCTTGTCGATGCCGAAGGCGGTCTTCAGCTCCAGGTGTGTCCAGTGGTAGAGCGGGTTGCGGAAGGTATAGGGTACGGTCTCGGCCCATTTCTCAAACTTTTCCCAGTCTGTAGTGTCTTTGCCAGTGCAGTAGCGCTCGTCGATACCGTTGGTACGCATGGCACGCCACTTGTAGTGGTCGCCACCGAGCCATATCTCGGTGAGTGAGCGGAACTGATGGTCATCGGCCACCATCTGGGGGATGAGGTGACAGTGATAGTCAATGATGGGCATCTTCTTGGCATGCTCGTGATACAACTTCTGCGCCGTTTCGGTGGTCAGCAGGAAGTTCTCGTCCATAAAGTTCTTCATAAATGATTCTTTTTATAAGTTGAAATGATGTTCGTAGGCAACGAAATTAGTGGATTTCTTTTGATTACACAAATGATTGCCTGCTTTTTTCATTATTTTATTGTTTCATACCTCGCTTAGTCGCCGATGTATAGCGTGCTGTCGCGCACTATCTCTACCGGCTTGATGGGTTCCTCGTTGCCTATCATCTCGCCTTCTATATATATACGTATAGGCGACTGGCGTCCGTTGTTGTGTATGGTAATACTCTTGCGGAACACACCGGGGCGGCGTCCTTTGCCGTTGTACGTAACGGTGATCTTACCCTTTTCGCCTGGTTGGATTGGCTCGAGCGTATATTCGGGTACGGTGCATCCGCACGACGCATTGGCCTGATGGATGATAAGCGGCGCTTTGCCTACATTGGTAAATACAAACTCGTGGGTCACTACTGCTGTGTCTGCGGCAAACACACCGAAGTCATGACGGGTATGCTCAAATTTCATCTCGCCCTTCTTCTTGTCCTTCACTTCATCTTGTGCAAAGCCTACAAATGTTGCGAGCAGCATTGTAGCCATTAAAATGTACTTCTTCATATTCCTATTTCTTATTGTGCAGATTATGTTTGAGGTTTTACAATAAATCTGAATAATCTGTGTAATCCGTGGTTTATTCTTAATTTCTGTTTACCTGCTTCACTCCCTTCACCGTGCGCAGCTTCTTCACCAAGGCCTGCAGACGGGCATTCTCCTCGATCATCACGGTGAGTGTGCCCGAGAAGAGTCCGTCGTGCGAGTTGATGCTGATGTTGCGCAGCTGTATGTTCTCCTCCTTGGATATGATGGAGGTGATGTTGTTGACGATGCCGATGTCGTCGTGCCCGATGACGGTGAGCGTGATAGGGTAGAGCGAGCCCTTGCTCTTGCCGGCCCAGCGGGCTTTCACTACGCGGTAGCCGAAGCGGGAGTGCAGGTCGGGAGCGTTGGGGCAGTCGCAGCGGTGTATCTTGATGCCGCCTCCCGTGGTGACGAATCCGAATACCTCATCGCCGTAGATGGGGTTGCAGCAATGGGCCAGTTTGAAGTCGATACCCTTGAGGTTCTGGTCTATCACGAGCACGTCGCCCGAGAAGTGTTGCTTGTAGTCGTCGCTCTGCTGTAGGTTATAGCCCTCGGCACTGCGCACGGTGACATCATGAGGCTCGGTCACCTGCTCTATGGCTTGCACGTAGCGGTCGATGAATTGGTTCACATCGAGCGAGCCGTCGGCAATCTTCTGATAGAACTCGGTCACCTGCTTGTAGCCCATCTGTCGGATAAGGCGCATCATCGTAGGCTCATCGTACTCTATCTTGCGGTTCTTGAACTTGCGCTCTATTGTCTCACGGGCAAAGGCTGCCTGACGCGACTCTATCTCCTTGAGGCTCTGGCGTATCTTGGTACGCGCCTTCGAGGTGGTGACGATATCGAGCCAGCCCTGCTTGGGGGTCTGCGTGCTCGAGGTGAGTATCTCCACCTGGTCGCCATTGTTGAGTACGTGGCGTAGCTGGGCATGCTTGCCGTTGACCTTGGCACCGGTGCAGCGGCTGCCCACATTGGTATGTATATGGAAGGCAAAGTCGAGCACCGTGGCTCCGTGGGGTAGCTTGAAGAGGTCGCCCTTGGGAGTAAACACAAACACGTCGTCCTTGTAGAGGTCCATCTTGAACTGGTCCATCAGCTCGATGCCGTCATCGTCGGTGTGCTCCAACGCCTCACGTATGCTTGTGAGCCATTCGTCGAGTCCCGTCTCGCTCTTCACACCCTTGTAGCGCCAGTGGGCGGCAAGTCCGCGCTCGGCAATCTCGTCCATGCGTTCGGTACGTATCTGCACCTCCACCCACTTGCCCTCGGGACCCATCACCGTGGTGTGCAGCGACTCGTAGCCGTTGCTCTTGGGTATGGAGAGCCAGTCGCGCAGGCGCTTGGGGTTGGGCTGGTACATATCGGTCACGATGGAGTAGGCCTGCCAGCACTCCTGCTTCTCCTTCTCATACTCCGAGTCGAGGATGATACGTATGGCAAAGAGGTCGTAGATGCCTTCGAAGTTGGTCTTCTGCTTCTTCATCTTCTG
>CAZMZC010000107.1:0-3258 GCA_964570685.1 uncultured Bacteroidaceae bacterium
AAAGATAAAGTTAGTGCAAGCCGAGTGAATTATTAATTTTATTTGTACCTTTGCCCCATATGCGTCGTATTATTTTTTCATTATTGGTCTTGTGTGCCCTCGCCTCGTGTACCTCCGTGCGGTATGCAGGAGTGGGGCGTGTGCGCGATTATGATATTTCTTCACCCGATGTACCTGCAGCCTTTGAGGGATACCGCATTGCTTTCGCATCGGATTTTCACTTGGAGAGCAAGTTCAAGCAACGCCAACTGCGTGGCACGGTGAAGGCGTTGCAGGCCTTGGCACCTGACGTGCTGATGCTGGGCGGCGACTATCAGGAGGGATGCGAATATGTAGAGCCGTTGCTAGCCGAGATTGCCCGTGTGATGCCCCCCGACGGCATATACGCCGTATTGGGCAACAACGATTACGAGCGTTGCACCGACCTCATACGCTCGACGATGGAGCAATACGGAATTCACTTGTTAGAGGAGGCTGCCGATACTATCTGCAGGGAAGGAGCGTGCATCGTCGTGTGGGGTGCCAACCCTTATGCTGGGCGTTACCCTACAACAATGATTAGGAGCAAGACACGGAATTCAGAACTGATAACTCAAGACTCCTACGTCATTCTACTCACCCACACACCCGACTACGTAGACGATGCAAACATTGCCAATGCCGATCTGGCTCTTGCGGGCCATACCCATGGCGGGCAAGTGACACTCTTCGGACTCTATGCGCCTATCACTGCTTCAAAGTATGGTATGCGTTACCGCACGGGAATGAAGCGCAGCCGTACGGGAATACCCATCATTATCTCCAACGGATTGGGCACTTCACGCTATCCAGTACGTCTGTTTGCCCCTACCGACATCGTAATCATCACTCTACACAGCGAACAACCCTAAGGACGGTGTCAATCTTTCCAAGTGGAATAAGGGTGCTTGCTGATGTATGCATTATAGTAGCGCTGGTTACCGGTGACCTCCTCGCCCAGGAATGAGGGGCGGATGAATGGTTCATCAACACTTGTAAGCTCAATCTCGGCAAACACAAGTCCTTCGTTCTCACCATGAAACTCGTCTACCTCTATCGTGTGCTTACCATTGTGTACGAGATAGCGTGTCTTCTCTATGCGCCCTGCACGGCAGAGCGAGAAGAGTTCGCGTGCATCCTGTAGGGTTATCTCTTTCTCCCACTCGAAACGACTGATGCCATCCATCGAAGGCCCCTTGATGGTGAGATAACCCCTATCTTTACGTGTACGCACACGCACAGTGTGCCCGTGTCCGCTGCAGATGTAGCCTTGCAGTATCTCTGACTTGTCGTAGGCCAAGGCGCGGTAGCTGTCGTCAGTGACGAGGAATTTACGTTCTATCTCCTGCATGAGCGTCAAGATTTATGGTTGGCAACCTATCAAACCTCCTCTTCCGAGGAGCTTGACATTAAGTACGACTTGATGAATCCGTCAATCTTACCGTCCATCACTCCTCCGACGTCCGATGTCTGATGCCCCGTGCGATGATCCTTTACGCGGCGGTCATCGAACACGTAGCTGCGTATCTGAGAACCCCACTCAATCTTCTTCTTGCCGGCTTCCACCTTGGCTTGCTCCTCCATGCGGTGTTGCAATTCGCGGTCGTAGAGCTGTGAGCGCAACAGGCGCAGGGCATTCTCCTTGTTCTTGGGCTGGTCACGCGTCTCGGTGTTCTCAATCATAATCTCCTCCTGCACGCCAGTGTAAGGGTCAGTATACTGATAGCGCAGACGCACACCCGACTCTACCTTGTTTACGTTCTGGCCACCGGCACCGCCGCTTCGGAAGGTGTCCCACGATAGCAGGGCAGGATTTATCTCAATCTCTATGCTGTCATCGATGAGCGGAGTGACAAACACCGATGCAAACGAAGTCATACGCTTACCTTGTGCATTGTAAGGCGATACGCGCACAAGACGATGCACACCATTCTCCCCCTTGAGGTATCCATAGGCAAAGGGACCTTCCAGCTCCATCGTCACGGTCTTGATACCAGCCTCATCACCCTCCTGCAGGTTCGACACACGCAGTTTGTAACCATTGGCCTCGGCCCAACGCATATACATACGCATCAACATCGATGCCCAGTCTTGCGCTTCAGTGCCACCAGCTCCCGAGTTTATCTTCAGCACACAGTCCATCTGGTCGGCCTCTTGGCGCAACATATTCTTCAGTTCCAATGTTTCGATGGCTTCCAATGCCGTAGCATAGGCGGCATCCAGTTCGGCCTCAGTGATGAGTTCGTCCTTACAGAACTCAAAGGCCACCTCCACCTCATCGGTGAGGCTCTTCACCTGCTTGTAGCCATCAATCCACGACTGCAGTTCCTTTACTTTCTTCATCTGCGCTTCGGCTTTCTTGGCATCGTCCCAGAATCCTGGAGCTTGCGTGCGCAACTGCTCCTCCTCCACCTGTATCAGCTTATCTTCTATGGCAAGGTAGCGGTTGAGCGCCTCGGTGCGCTCCTTAATGTCCTTCAGTTGGTCAAGTGTAATCATCTGTCTTTTGTTTTGAAGTGCAAAGATACAACAAGCCGAGAGGAGAACAAAATAATTTTTATTTTTTATCCCAAAGCAGCATGTATGCTCTCCCTATTTCTCTTCCACCCCATACACCCTTTTCAGGTATTCATAGCCGATGCGGCAGCGCAGGCAGTCGCGACGGTCGCAGTACTGCTTCTTCAGCTGGATGAGCGCCTGACTGTCGGCAGCGTTCTTCACAAGAAGGCCGCAGTCTATCCATCCGCGGATGATGTAGTTGTTCTCGGCTTTCAGCTGTTCGAGTAGGGCAATGGCATGCTCGCAGTAGCGCTCGTCATCCTTACGCTGCCCGTAACTATAGTAGAAGGGGGCGATGGAGTTGATGAGCAGTAGGGTGATGGCACTGTCGGTGATGCGCTTCTTCATCGGTGCCGAGGGAGTAGAGGCAAAGGTGTAATGGGTGTCCCAATAGGGGGTAGTCTCTACCCTCAACAGTTCCATGATGGCTGTCTTGTCAGTGGCGGCAAGCAACTTCGACACGCTGATACGGCGTTCGTGATAGAGCCGGGCCAGCTGTGCCAGCCGCACGTGGGGGAAGTTGGCCGGACGCATACCGAGCAGGCGCCACATCGTAGGCTCCATGGGGCGCATGCCAAACTTATGGGCAAGGAAGGTGTACTCGCGCTTCAGTGCCTGGAAGTAGGTATCCTGAGGCAACTCGCCGTGGTAGTATTCCGGTATGGTGGCCTCATCGAGCAG
>CAZMZC010000108.1:0-3072 GCA_964570685.1 uncultured Bacteroidaceae bacterium
AGGTTGTCGAGCATCACCCGATTGTCGCCCTTGAAGAAGTCCTTGCCATTGAGCGTGAGGTTATCAATCTTGCGTCCGTTGACGAATATCTGTCCGTCATCCTTCAGCTCCACGCCCGGCAACTGCTTGATGAGTGCATCGAGCATACTGCCCTCGGGCATGTTGAAGGCATCGGCGTTGAACACCACCGTGTCGCCCTTGTACACGAGCTTCACCTTCGTGGCCTGCACCACCACCTCATCGAGGAAATGCTCAAAGTTGGTCTCCTGCTCCTTCAAGCGCATATTGTGCCACTCGGCATCGAAGAAGGTGTTGCGCCCGATGTACTTCACCTCGTGGTCTACGTAGCAGTCCTCATACTCAGGGTGCTGTGCCAGGATGATATACCGGGCAGGCTCGGCTGGGATGGTGAACTTATACGTAGCGTCCACCTTCATCCGGTCGCCATTGTTGCGCCATGTGTGCAGGGTATCTATTATCACACTGTCGGCAGTCATCAGCGTAATCATTGCATCGAGCACGCCTTGCAGGGTGAACGAGTTCCTTACGTGTCCCCACAGCGAGATGGTGCGCTCCTTCTTGGGCTTCGGCTTGGCCTCGGCCTTCATGCTCGCTTCTACCTCTGTTGTCTCTGTCGGTTCATACCCTTTGACTGCTCCTGTGCCCAGCACCAATGCTGCAAGCGCCGCAATAAACTTTGTCTTTGTCATGTTCGTATATGTTTCAGTTATTGTTTTCTGCCCTAAATACGAACATGGTTAAGATTTGTTACAGGTGAGGAAAGAAAAAAGTGAAGAGACATGGATGAAATCCCATTTTTTTGAGTTTTTGAGGGGCGAAGTGTAAAGAAACTTTACAATTTTCATCAAAAAAAGCGTTTTTTTCAATTTTTCTTAGGCGAATGCTTGCGCGAGCATTTAACTTCGCAGAGAGAAAAAAGACAGGAGTCTGCACCTTTTAAAGGAAAGACATGTCTAATAAGTATAACAAAATAAAACATAGATAAAGGATATGAAAGAGTTTTTTAAGAATCTCGGACGCTACAAAGTATCGTCCACGCTCAACATCTTGGGCCTCGGTATCGCCTTCGCGGCAGCTTACGCAATTTTGGTGCAGGTAAACTATGACCTCGGTTTCAACCGATCGCTCAAGGACTCGGAGCGCGTGTTCCGCATAGAGAATGCGACATTCTCGGATTTCTATGACGGCAATATGTGTTCCAATATGAACGACCCTTTGGGACAAGCCTTCGGTAAAGATACCACGATGGTGGAGGCTTTCGGAAGAATGAACTTTTACACCTCGCCACTCCAACTGAGACTACGGAGCAATGGGCAGGAACACACCGTTGAGATTAAAGAAACTTGGGGTACCGAAGGAGCTCCCGAAGCTGTAGGCTTCTCACTCGTGAATGGTAGTTTTGACCGCCTGAGCACGCCCAACAGCGTCTTGATGAGCGAGAAGTTTGCCCATACCCACGGTTTGGAACTTGACGATGTGGTGCAAGACATCAAGGGACGTTCACTTACGATTGTAGGTATCTTCGAGGACTTCCCCAAGAACTGTGACCTCTACGGTATACAAATGTATATCAGTATCTCACGCGATGAATTGGACACACCTAATAACTGGAACTTTGCCTATTTCTATAAGCTGAAAGAGGCGTGGATGAAGGATGCTTTCCTCGAAAGCCTCTATCCCAAGTACTTTGAATTCAACGTGGCTATGGAGAAGATGTATTACGAGTGGAAGGGTGAGGAGTATCCCGACACGGTGACGTTGGAGAAGTTTCGTTCCCACCCAGAGAGCCGTTTGCAACTGACATCGCTCAATGACATTCATTTCTCCAAGGTGGTGAATAACGACTTGAACAAGGTGGGCGATGCAACGACTACCTACACGCTCTTGGCTATTGGTATAGTCATTATTGTCATAGCATTTGTCAATTTCATCAACTTCTTTATGGCGATGGTGCCGCGCCGCATACGCCGTGTGAATACGGAGAAGATTTTCGGTTGCACCTCCCGTCGCCTGCGCCTCGGCTTTGTGGGCGAGGCCATCGGCTTGGTATTGCTCGGCCTGTTGCTTGCCGCTCTCATCATCTTCTACATTGCTCCCGAAGTCAGTGCCAGCCGCTTCATATCCACTACGATTGCTCTGGAAGACAACTGGAGCGTAGTGCTGATGATGCTTGGCGCAGGCGTAGTGCTTGCCATCGTTGCCAGCATCTATCCAGCCTACTATATCACCTCAGTTCCTCCAGCATTTGCAATCAAAGGTTCGTTTGGCAATACTAACAAGGGACGTCGCTTGCGCTCAGCATTACTTGCCCTGCAGTTTTTCATAGCACTTGTACTCATCATCTGTACGCTCTTTATCAAGCAGCAACACACCTTTATGATGAATTACGATATGGGCTTCGATAAGGAACATCTGCTCTCCGTAGAAGCAAGAAACATTGCAAGGGAGATAACAGATAATGAAGACCGCCCTGCTTTGGTTTCGCTCCTCAAAGAGACGCCGATGATTAAGGATGTAACCTTTACGTCAAACCGTATAGTGTCTGATGGAAGAACAAGTTGGGGACGAGATGTCATTGGAGAGAACCGAGAGATTTATATGGATATACAATATGTCACTCCAAATTTCCTTGAGGTGATGGGGATTGAGATTACCGAGGGACGCAGTTTTGAGACACGCGACACCCAATGCCCTGGAGGAGCAATCATTTACACTGAGTCTGCAAGGTATATGTGTAATCTTACAATGGATACTCGCGTGGAATGGCGAGGAGGAAAGGGCGTAGCCGAAGTAATAGGTTTCTGTAAAGATGTCAAAATGCAGCCACTGCAAACCGCTACCCGACCAACAGCATTCTTCCTTTCAGAAAGAGATGTCTATTATCCCCAACTCTACATCCGTACCACCGAGGGAGCCGACTTCGATGCAGTGAAGGCGTATATCGAGGAATGCATATTGAAGCTTGCGCCCAAGGCGAAGCCCGGGGACATCACGGTAGAGTTCTTCGACGAACAGCTGGGCCGCGAGTACGAGAAGGAGCAGGAGCTCACC
>CAZMZC010000109.1:0-2864 GCA_964570685.1 uncultured Bacteroidaceae bacterium
TCCAGCACCTCTCGCCCTACTACTTCTCCACTATCATACGTGAGAGCACGGGCAAGACCCCACTGCAATGGATCACGATGTTCACCATCAACCTCAGCAAGCACTACCTTACCGATACCGAGATGAGCATCAAAGAGATTGCCGATACGCTGCACTTCCCCGACCAGTCCACCTTCGGGCGCTACTTCAAGCACCACATGGGTTGCTCGCCGGGGGAGTACAGAAAGGGCATAAAGTACTAATCAATACATCATCGCCGACAGCACCCCGAGGGCTGCATCCACGGTGTCGATACCCTTGATAAGCAGACTGCGCTTGCCCGAGAGCTCGCGGAAGCGGCATTCGTAGGGGGTCATCGCCGTATAGTTCATCACACGGCCGAAGGCTGCGCTGTCGTAGTAGGGACTCTCCAGATTGCTCACGAAGTAGAGCGCCATCTGTCCGCCCTTGAGCAATATCTTCTCTATGCCGAGTTGCTTGCCAATACGGCGCAGAGGTACCACACGCAGTAGTTCCTCGCCCATCGGGGGCACAGGGCCAAAGCGGTCGGTGAGGCGCGTGCGGAACTTGGCCAGTTCCTCATCGGTCTCCAAGCTGTCGAGCTCGCGGTACACGAGCATGCGCTCACTACTGGTGGGGATATACTCATTGGGGAAGAGCAGCTCGAGGTCGCTCTCCACGGCACACTCCTCCACGAATCCCTCGCCGCTGATCTTCTCGCCCTCGGCGGTGTCGCCCATGAGGAGGTCGGCAAACTCGTTGGTCTTGAGTTCGTGCACCGCCTCGCCCAGTATCTTCTGGTAGGTCTCGTAGCCAAGGTCGGCGATGAAGCCACTCTGCTCGGCTCCCAAGAGGTTGCCTGCCCCACGGATGTCGAGGTCCTGCATGGCGATGTGGATGCCGCTGCCCAGGTCGGTGAAGTTCTCGATGGCTTGCAGGCGACGGCGTGCCTCGGGGGTAAGCACCGAGAGGGGCGGTGCCAAGAGGTAGCAGAAGGCCTTCTTGTTGCCACGACCCACACGACCGCGCATCTGGTGCAGGTCGCTCAGTCCGAAGTTGTGAGCCTGGTTGATGATGATGGTGTTGGCATTGGGTATGTCGATACCGTTCTCCACGATAGAGGTGGCTATGAGCACGTCGTAGTCGTGGTTGACGAAGCTCATGATGACCTTCTCCAGCTCCTCGGGCGGCATCTGCCCGTGGCCGATGCAGACGCGGGCATCGGGCACGCAGCGAGTGACCAGTGCAGCCAGCTCGGCAAGGTTCTGTATGCGGTTGTTGATGATGAAGAGCTGTCCGTTGCGGCTGAGCTCGAAGTTGACCGCCTCGCGTATGATCTCCTCATTGAAGGTGTGCACCTCCGTCTGTATGGGATAGCGGTTGGGCGGCGGTGTCTGTATGATGCTCAGGTCGCGTGCTCCCATGAGCGAGAACTGCAGGGTGCGCGGTATGGGGGTAGCGGTGAGCGTGAGGGTATCGACACTCACCTTCAGCTGGCGCAGCTTCTCCTTCACCGACACGCCGAACTTCTGCTCCTCATCGATGATGAGCAGGCCCAGGTCCTTGAACTTCACCCCCTTGCCGATGAGCTTGTGCGTACCCACCACGATGTTCACCTCGCCGCTCTTGAGCCCTTCGAGCACTTTCTTGGTGTCGGCAGCCGAGCGGGCACGGCTCAGGTACTCCACACGGCAGGGGAAATTTTTCAGACGCTCCGAGAAGGTGCGCCAATGCTGATAGGCCAGCACGGTGGTGGGCACGAGCACGGCCACCTGCTTGTTGTCGCATGCCGCCTTGAAGGCGGCACGCACGGCCACCTCGGTCTTGCCGAAGCCCACGTCGCCGCACACGAGGCGGTCCATGGGGCGCTGCCGCTCCATATCGGCCTTGATGTCGACGGTAGCCTTCAGCTGGTCGGGGGTGTCCTCGTAGAGGAAGCTGGCCTCCAGCTCGTGCTGCATGAAGCTGTCGGGACTAT
This sequence comes from uncultured Bacteroidaceae bacterium, assembly GCA_964570685.1. Taxonomy (GTDB): domain Bacteria; phylum Bacteroidota; class Bacteroidia; order Bacteroidales; family Bacteroidaceae; genus UBA1189. The sequence goes on from CAZMZC010000109.1 coordinate 1,979, forward strand.
AGGCGAAGCCCTTCTCCTGAGCACGCTGCGAGTAGAGCTTGATGAGGTCGCGGGCGATGTCCTTAATCTTGGTCTTGGTGCGCTCCTTGAGCTTCTCCCACGCGCCCGTACCTAATTTATTGATGCGCGGTGCCTCGCCCTCCTTGCTCTTGTACTTGGATATCTTGTGGAGCGAGTGGATGGAGACGAACACCACATCGTCGTTGCTATATACGAGCTTGATGACCTCCTGCGTGCTGTTGCCGTTGGGCATACGCACCAGTCCGGCAAAGCGGCCCACGCCGTGGTCGATATGCACCACGTAGTCGCCCGGCTCAAACTGGCTGAGTTCCTTGAGCGAGATGGCCATCTTGCCGCTACGCGCCTTGTCGCTGCGGAGGTTGTACTTGTGGAAGCGGTCGAATATCTGATGGTCGGTGAAGCAGGCCACGCGCATGGTGTTGTCGGTGAATCCGCCATGGATGGTCTTGTCCACCGCCTCGAAGGGGATGTTGCTGCCGCGCTCCTCGAAGATGGTCTTCAGGCGCTCGGCCTGCTTGGCACTGTCGGTGAGTATATACAGTTGGTAGCCGCGCTCCAGGAGGTCAGTGAGCGACTGCTCCACCAACTCGAAGTTCTTGTGGAAGAGCGGCTGGGGCGACGTGTCGAAGGTTATAGACAAGCCCCCCTCGTTCCCCCCAAGGGGGGATGACACAGAAAACGAAGATTTCGCACCGAACTCTATACGGCGGAATGAGATTGTCTTGCGCAGGAAATCGGAAGGGGATAATAATTGACAATTGACAATTGACAATTGACAATTATTGCCATCCGGTTGGTTGCCTTCAGTATTCATCGCGGAGCCAATTGTCAATTGTCCATTGTCAATTGTCAATTGAGAATTGTT
>CAZMZC010000110.1:0-2737 GCA_964570685.1 uncultured Bacteroidaceae bacterium
TCTGCTACGCTGTACCATTCGGTGATGTTTGCATCAGGGGCTTTCTTTGCAAAGTAGGAATCGATATGCTTCTTGCTCCAGTAGGTCTTACCACGATTAAATGTGCGAGGGATATTATTATCTTTTGCGACTTTGAATATCCACGATTCCTTTACACCATACTTCTCTTTAATCTCAGCTGTGGTATAGAACTCGGTGATGGGTACTGAATCTTTTGGGTGTAGCGTTTTGTATGGTTTATTTTCAAGCATAGCATCTATATCCGTTCGTTTGATAAATGATAATCTACTACTGATCTTTGATGCTTTGAGGTTCCCCGCTTTAACCATATTATATACAGCCTGACGAGATAGCCCTAATAGTTTTCCTGCTTGGGCAAATGATAGATACTCTTTGTCCTTAACATTTTCTATGGGCTTCTCCAATTTGATTGATAGAGTTTCTGCTTCAGCCTGCTTTACTCTTTTATCTCTCACTGCTTGTTTGTAGGCGAGATTAGCACAACGGTGGGAACAATACTTTGTGGATACTTTTTGGGCTTCGAATTCCACACCGCACCATTGACAAATCTTTGTAATTCTAATACTGCTTGTTGCCATTTTTACATCGTTTTTAATGTTCATTTCTCCTGTATTTTGTCAACTATCGTCAACTATTGTAAACCATTGTCAACATTCTCCATCACCTCGCCAACCACAAAGTGGTGGTTTTAGTATCGCGGTACAAATGAGGTACAAAAATGAGCTGAAAAACGACTATATTAGACCTGTATTAGTCATATAGCAAAAAGAAAAGGCACTGATAATCAACGCCTTTATAATCAATAGTAATATTTTGTAATTGTTGCTAATCTTGGGTTACTTCCCGATGCAGAATAATTATTTGCCCACACAGAAGTGCTTGAAGATGTTGCCGAGGACGGTTTCTACATCGAAGGCATCACCGACGATTTCGGAGAGGTGAGCGAGGCACTCGCGGAGGTCTTGGGAGACGAAGTCGCCGGAGAGGCCCATTTGGAGGCCGTCTTGTACGCGGTGGATGGAGTCGAGGGCACGCACGAGGGCTTCGTAGTGGCGGATATTGGTGACGATAACATCGCTCTGCGAGATTTCGGGGAGGGCGGCGGTTTCTGCCAAGAGTGATTCCAACTCATCAAGGCCAGTGCGGCTCTTGGCGGAGATGAAGAGCTTGGGGGCATCGATATCGGCGAAGGCTTGCTCCAATGCTTTGCGGCGTTCGGGGGTGAGCTGGTCGGACTTGTTGAAGAGGAGGATTAGAGGTTTGGAAGACCCACCTAAATCCTCCCTGTGAGGGAGGACTTGCGAGCATCGCGATGTGAATATTTCCTTAAAAGCCTTAGAACTATTGACTTTGACATCCACGATGTTGGGTTCCCCTCCCTCACAGGGAGGGATAGGGTGGGTCTCCTGCGTAGCATCAATCATCCATAGCACGATGTCGGCCTGATTCATTTTCTGGTAGGTGCGCTCTATGCCGATGCTCTCGACCACATCGGTGGTTTGGCGGATGCCAGCGGTGTCAATGAAACGGAAGGTGATGCCACGCAGGTTGATGGTGTCTTCGATGACGTCACGTGTGGTGCCGTGCACGTCGCTCACGATGGCTCGCTCTTCGCCAAGCAGGGCGTTGAGGAGGGTGGACTTGCCCACGTTGGTCTCACCGACGATGGCTACGGGGACGCCGTTCTTGATGGCATTGCCTACATTGAAGGAGTGAGCGAGGCGGGAGACGGTGTGCTCGATGTCGGTGGCTATCTGCGTGAGTTCGCTACGGTCGGCAAACTCGAGCTCTTCGTGGTCGCTGAAGTCGAGTTCGAGCTCCATGAGTGAGGTGAGGTGCAGGAGCTTGTCGCGCAGGACAGTGAGCTCCTTGCTGAAGGCGCCACGCATCTGGTTCATCGCCAGACGATGGGTCGCGGCAGAGGTGGAGGCGATGAGGTCGGCCACGGCCTCGGCCTGACTGAGGTCCATCTTGCCATTGAGGAAGGCACGCTGGGTGTATTCGCCAGGTTGGGCGAGGCGGCATCCGTTCTCGATGAGGCGGCGCATCACCTGCTGCAGGATATAGGTGGAGCCGTGGCAGGAAATCTCCACAGAGTCTTCGCCCGTATATGAGTGGGGGGCACGGAAGAGCGAGAGCAGCACTTCGTCGATGACCTCGCCTTCGGCCGAGAGTATCTTGCCGAAGATGACGGAGTAGTTGGGACGCTCGTGCAAAGGCTTGCCTCGCATGGGGACAAAGATGCACGATGCGGCCTCGATGGCCTTGGGACCGCTGACGCGTATCACGCCTATGGCTCCGCCTTGTGCGGTGGAGATAGCGCAGATGGTATCGGTGTTGCTCATAAGAATTCTTTTCACTATTTTGATGGAGCAAACTTACAAAAAAACACTGGGATAATCAACTGAAATCGGAATAATAGTGCATCTGGCACTGAGAATCGGTGTAATATGATGATACCTTGAAATACAGGAAATGGCAGGGCAGACGCATCAGAATATCCTCGCACAAATGATTGAGCCTCACACAGATCTCACAAATCTCACGAAAGGCTGCATCGCTAAAAGCTCGCAGCTGTCGGCTTTGCCGAGTGTTTACGAACCAGGTAGTAAGCGATGCTGTTTTGAGTGAGGTGGCAGGATATTGCCAAGGCCCCTTGGCAGGTGGAAAAGTCGCGTGCGTTTAACCCCCGATGGCGAGTTGCGTTGACCCCGTG
>CAZMZC010000111.1:0-2540 GCA_964570685.1 uncultured Bacteroidaceae bacterium
TATCTGCCTGTCACGCAGGGGGTCACGGGTTCGAGTCCCGTACGCACCGCAAAAAGAAGCCAGTAGGCTTCTTTTTTGTTTATGGCACGGTTACTCTCACCCGCTCCCCCCGAGGGGTCAGGGTTCTTTTTCCGCTTCGCTATGAAAGCGGCAAAGCCGACATCTGTAGCAGTCGAGCAATCTTCCTCCAGCGGCGGTCCGAGATGTAGTAGTCAAAGGCATGCGCCTCCTCCTCAGTCGCAGCCTTTGCCATCCGCTTGCGCACTTGTGTGATGGTTCTGAGTATGCCATCCCCTATCTCCACGCTTTTCACCTCCTGCTGCCAGTTGCAGTATTGCTTCTCCGTTATCAGCAGCGTCTTGGGCACCATCACCTCTACCTCCTCTTTTTGGAGCAGCATGCGGTAGAAGGTTCTCTCGTTCTCTATACAGTTCGATACCACTCGCACCAAGAATCTGTCCCATAGTGCTTCCAAGCCCTCATCCTCGGCGGGCAACTCATTGGATGCCGCTATCAGCATCTTCATAGGAAGTTGTATCGTGTGGCGACCATTCTGATAGATTCGCTCATTGATTACCGTGAGTAATGCATTTTGTATGGCAGGCCCGGCCTTCCATATCTCGTCGAGAAACACTACGGTAGCCTCGGGCAGGAAACCCTCCACACACCGTTCATACACATCTTCATCCTTCAGCTTCGACACCGACACTGGGCCAAACAGCTCATCGGGTGTCGAGAATCGCGACATCAGGTATTCAAACGAGCGGGCATCACTGAAGACCTCCTTCAACCTCCGCGCCACCATGCTCTTGGCCGTGCCTGGAGGTCCCAACAGAAAGATACTCTCCCCAGCCACACAGCACAGCAACGAGAGCGACAGTATATGCTCCTTCTCATATACTCCTTCGCCTATATACTTCAGCAGCTCCTCAATCTGTTTCTTTATACTTTTCATATTATTGTTATATTTGTTTAGTGTTTAGAGTGTAGCGATTGTCGTTCATCGCTCAACGTTAATCATTCATCGTTAACCGTTGCTTTTCCCTGCGGCCAGCGACCTAAAGGTTCATCATTAATCGTTTTTATAGCTTCCTCCGCCATCGCAACATATTCAGGGTTCTGATGTCCCGGGAAGCCATACCAGTCCCTTATGCGTTCTATAGCATGCCGTGATAAAGTTTCATTCTGCAAGGCCGATTCTGTGTACCAGCGAATAGCCTCCTCTATATCCACCTCCACACCTATACCACGTTCATAACAGTGTCCGATATAATATTCCCCCCAAGCATCGCCCTGCTCCGCAGCGAGTGCATACAGTCTGAATGCCTCGTTATGGTCAATATTTACTACCATGCCTATTTCATAGTGGACTCCCATGGACACTTGAGCCAATGTATTTCCCCCTTCCGCCGATTTCTTGAGCCAATAGATTGCCCGTTCAGGCTTCAACTCACTTCGGTAGTCGGCATCATATTCATAGTACTTGGCCAGCAGGAGCATGGCTGTATCATCGCCCTGCTCAGCCATTTCCTCCCAGTGCTCCACTTGCAAAAGCTTATCCAAATACTTTATCTTCTCTTGATACCGCCTCTGATCGAGGAAACGATCTATAGCATCCCCCTTCTCTTTTGCCTTGAATGCACGGGTATAATACTCCTTCGCCATTTTATAATCGCGCTCTACGCCTATACCCGCTTCATACCATTCGGCCAATCGATACAGCACATCAGGGTCGCCCTGCTCGGACTCGTGTATCCACTGTTCAGCTTGCTCTCGTGTTACATTCAGCATTTCCAGACACTCTTTCGCCACTTCATGCCCTTGCTCTGCAGCCTTGGCATACCAATATCGCGCCTTTTCCAAACTGGACTTCACTCCTTCACCTCCTTCGTAACATTCGCCCAAGAGGAACTGTGCCTCCGCATCACCCTGCTCAGCCTTACTTTTCCATTGTGCAATCTCCTTTTGTGAGGGATAGTGTGTTTCGTTTTGTCTCATGCTTTCTCTTGTTTAGTTGTTAGAGTTTTATCTTTGTTCCTATGCAAAGGTATATCTTTCGTTTGTAAGCAAAGCGGATGTCACTGCCGGAGTTCTTGACAGAAAAGAAATAGTACCAAAACCACGTGGTTTTGGTACCGCCATCTCCATTGCTCTCCGCTTACCACGGTGCAAAGAAATCATGCATGTAGGACAAAACTTGTCTGAGAAGAACTAAAAACTACCAGTTTTCGTCAATATGATTGCCCACGAAGGACACGAATGAACACAAATATTATTATCAACGCGATGATACGGATGAAACTGATGTGTAAAGAAATTCGTGCTCATTCGTGCCAATTGCTTTTCCCCTTGGCCAGCGAATGCTTGCGCTCGGCTAGTCCGAGAACTTCGTTTCGTGGGAGACAAAGAGTTAACGTCATCGTTTATGTTACGCCCACGAAGGACACGAATCACCACGAATCTCACAACATTTCCTATTTGAGCCTCATGTAATGTTGACCGTTAGCCGTAAATCGCTAAGAGCACAATAGCCATTTCCA
>CAZMZC010000112.1:0-2502 GCA_964570685.1 uncultured Bacteroidaceae bacterium
AGAGCGCAGAGAACGCGAAGGCTGCGTCGCAGAAGGCTCGCAGCTTGTCGGCGATATCGCCGAATGTTGGGGCGGTACAATTCGCGAGTGAAACGATGCGAACTTTGCGTTCTCTGCGCCCTTTGCGTGAGAAATAGAATTCACTGGACCCGGATTTTCGCGCTCTCCGCGTGCTCCGCGTGAGATAAAATCCTCCGTGCGGGGCATCTCGCGGGGTGGCAGGTGATACCCGCAGTGGAGAGGCGGTTGCAGCGGCCGCACTGGCGGTCGTCGACGGGGCGCATGGTGACGGTGTCTATGTAGGGGGAGAACTTGCCACGGCGCCCACACGAGGGGCAGGTGGTGTTCCATTCGCGGTGTGCCTTGCACTCGCGGTAGGTGGCTAAGCGGTAACGCATATCGAATTGAAAATTGAAAGTTGAAAGTTGAAAGTTGAAAATTAGGGGAGGAGTTTCCGCCATTCCGCCAATCCGCCACTATATATATGTTATACAGTGACGCGGCGGTAATGGCCTCGCGAGACAGATTCTATCGCATTGGTTTTCTGCCAGATGGTGAGGTAACGCTCGATGGTGCGCACGGCAACGCCAAATTCTCCACCGACACGCACGGCATCGGCTCGGGTGAACTCCGAGGGGAGTCGGGCCAGCACCTCCTCGGGCTTCGTGGGAGCGGTGGGTGTGGCCTCACTGTCGTCATACCGCACCAGTCGTCGGTAGAGGTGCATGGTCTGCTGCAGGCTCCAGTAGGCGATGAAGAGCACGGTGTCGATGTCATCATCGTCGATGGTCACGGCAGGCTCGGCCAGTGCCTCCAGCCACGAGCCGCACTGCTCGTAGCGGCGCATGAGGGCCACCTGCAGCATCAGGCGCTTGGCATCCAAGTGGCGGCGGCGCACGGCAGGCACGATGTCCTGATGGCCGTAGAGGAAGAAGAAGTGGTCGTTCATGCGTGCCATCAGGCGGTTCACGTAGCGGCTCTGCTGCTCGCTGAGGGCGAGGGTGACCTTGGTGTGCGAAGAGTCGAACCGGCGCAGTGCCTCGTAGAGCTGTGTGGCCACGTCGGCCGTCTCGCGCAGGGTGCTGTTGAAGCGGTGTGCCTCCGCGTCGGTGAGCTCATCTATCCAGGGCAGGGCGAAGGGCAGCTCCACGAAGAGCATACGCGAGGCCAGTCCGTCCTCCACCGAGGGGATGAACTGCCGCACGGCGCCCATCGTGCCGCTCAGCAGCATCGCCAGTCGGGGGCGGTAGACGATGGTGTCCTCGTCGTCGGTCTTGCGGCCGCGGTGGATGGGCTCCTCGTGGTAGCAGTTGAGGATGTAGTGTACGAAGTCGCCGTGCTTGGTCCGGTTGGCCGAGATGGTGGTGAGCAGCTCCTCCGACATCAGCAGCGAGGGGTAAGGCTCGTTGCCCTTGAGGCGCAGCACGAAGTCGGCCGACGAGGTGTCGGCAGGGATTTCCAGCGAGCGGCGCAGGGGCTTCTTGGGGCGCTGCAACCCCTCGGGAGCGCGGCGCCCTGTGGGCTGCACCTCCTTGCGGTCGGCAAAGTGGCACTTGAGGTTCTGCTTGTAGGCTTCGAGGTCGTAGTCGTACTGCTGCAGCGCCCGCTCGCTCTCCTCGATGCGGTGGCGGTCCACGGCCTCGAAGAGCGTGCGCAGGTCGCTGATGTTACCCTTACCCGCACCGCTCGTGCCGTAGTGGATGACCATCACGGCGGGCGACACCAGGCGCTTGCCGTGGCGCACGTAGCAGTTGGGCATCATCGAGCTGGTGAGCGCGAAGAGTGCGGTGGCCTGCGAGGTCTTGAGGAAGGGCGCGGCATAGAGGTCGGTGACGGCGGTGTAGTAGCGCGGCAGGCGAGAAATCACTTCTTCGGGCAGGGGTGGCAGCATCTCGCCGCCCACGTCGTCGCGCACGAGGTGGGCGAAGTAATCACTGTCGGGAACGAGGTCCGAGAAATGCTCCTCGACGAAGCGTGAGACGGTCGGTGCGTGTCGGTGAACTTCGGTGAGCTGTTGCAGCACATCGGCGTTAATCTTCTGATTGTCATTCATATCGGTGTCTTTTTATAGGTTGTGCATCAATAAACATATATATAGTGGCGGATTGGCGGAATGGCGGAAACTCGCGGGAATATCCAGTACCCGATGCGCAGCCATCGGAGGCTGAAAATCGCATATGCGATTTCCGCGAATGGCAGGTGCGATTCTGTAAAATGGGACATGCGATTTCCGCGAATGGCAGGTGCGATTTTTAGGGAAGGGTTCTGTGTCATAATGCTGTAGTTGTTTGGTCAGTAAATCTGCTGCAAACATAGGCAAAAAAAGCTTTCCCCAATCTTCGTGGAAGGTTGGGGAAAGTTTGGGGTGGGCTGGCGGAAAGTTTCAGTCGGGTATCAGCCGTGAAGAAGTATATTTTTGAGTTTTTCGGCAGCGGCAAGGTAGCGTTTCAGGGCGCGGCCCCTGTTATGCTTTTCCTCATCGGCAAGCGCCTCCCGCCACTT
>CAZMZC010000113.1:0-2482 GCA_964570685.1 uncultured Bacteroidaceae bacterium
TACGATGGAACTGCTCACCGATGCCCGTTTGGTCATCCGTCATAAGTTTGACAACAGCTCACAGTACGAGAAGTCATACAATATGACTACCCACTTCCACCGTATATGTATGGCATGTGGCACGGTGACCGAGGTGCGCGACGATAAGTTGCGCGAGGTGATAGAGAATACGCATAGTCGTGGATTCGCCATTGCACATACCTCTTTATATATATATGGCGTGTGCTCGAGATGTGCAGCAGCTCGCCGTCGTAGAGAAAAGAAATTGAAAGAACAGAAAAAAAATAATAGTAAATCATGAAAGTAGATGTATTGTTAGGTCTCCAATGGGGCGATGAGGGAAAAGGAAAAGTAGTGGACGTACTGACTCCGCGTTATGACGTGGTGGCACGCTTTCAAGGCGGCCCCAATGCAGGTCATACACTTGAGTTTGAGGGTCAGAAGTACGTGCTCCGTTCCATCCCTTCGGGTATCTTCCAGGGCGACAAGGTAAACATTATAGGCAATGGCGTGGTGCTCGACCCCGCATTGTTCAAGGCTGAGGCCGAGGCGCTTGAGGCTTCGGGTCATCCGCTCAAAGAGCGTCTCCATATCTCCAAGAAGGCGCACCTCATCATGCCTACCCACCGTGTGCTCGATGCTGCTTATGAGGCAGCCAAGGGCGATGCCAAGGTAGGTACTACAGGTAAGGGTATCGGTCCCACCTATACCGACAAGATCAGCCGCAATGGTATTCGCGTAGGCGACATCCTTGGCGACTTTGACGCTATTTATGCTAAGGCTAAGGCTCGCCACGAGGAGATCCTCAAGAGCATGAACTTCGAGTACGACATCACCGAGATAGAGAAGGAGTGGATGGCCGGTATCGAATACCTCCGCCAGTTCCCCTTGGTAGACAGCGAGCACGAGATCAACGCCCTGCTCAAGGCCGAGAAGAGCGTGCTCTGCGAGGGCGCACAGGGTACGATGCTCGACATCGACTTCGGTTCATATCCCTTCGTGACCTCTTCAAACACCGTTTGTGCCGGTGCTTGTTCGGGTCTTGGCGTAGCTCCCAACAAGATTGGCAACGTATATGGTATCATGAAGGCCTACTGCACTCGTGTAGGTAGTGGTCCCTTCCCCACAGAACTCTTCGACGAGACTGGCGACAAGCTCTGCACCCTCGGACATGAGTTTGGTTCGGTTACAGGCCGTAAGCGTCGTTGTGGATGGATTGACCTCGTAGCGCTGAAGTATTCCATCATGATCAACGGTGTCACCCACCTTATTATGATGAAGAGCGACGTGCTCGACACCTTCGAGACCATCAAGGCCTGTGTAGCTTACCGCATCAACGGTGTAGAGACCGAGAACTTCCCCTACTCAATCGAAGGCGAGGTAGAGCCCATCTATACTGAGCTTCCCGGCTGGCAGTGCGACATGACCAAGATGACCTCTGAGGACGAGTTCCCCGAGGAGTTCAACAACTACCTCTCGTTCCTCGAAGAGGAATTGGAGGTACCCATCAAAATCGTTTCGGTAGGTCCCGACCGTGGCCAGACGATTGAGAGATATATGGAGTAAAGACCCAACCCCTCCCTGTGAGGGAGGGAGCTTGAAGTAATGCTCCTTTTTATATTCATTGATTGTTAAACTAAAAAAGTATACCCACGACTACCGCGCTGACGGAAAGTCCTCCCTCACAGGGAGGATTTAGGTGGGTCTCCGCTTATGAACCTTATTTGGATTATCTTTATTGGAATCTCCCTGCTCAGCTACATCGTGCAGGCCAACCTGAACCGCAAGTTTAAGAAATTCTCCAAGATACCCTTGGTGAATGGGATGACGGGGCGCGACGTGGCCGAGAAGATGTTGCGCGACAACGGCATCTACGATGTGCAGGTGACTTGTGTAGAGGGGCACCTGACCGACCATTACAACCCTACCAATCATACCGTCAATCTAAGCCGCGATGTATACTCCTCGTGCAGTGTGGCTGCTGCAGCCGTTGCAGCTCACGAGTGCGGGCATGCCGTGCAGCACGCTACCGCCTATGCTCCTTTGAAGATGCGTTCAGCGCTCGTGCCTGTGGTGGCCTTCTCGTCTAAATGGGTATCGTGGATATTGTTGGCGGGTATTATGTTTATAGAGAGGTTCCCAGGGCTGCTGCTCCTTGGCATTGCCCTTTTTGGGTTGAGTACCCTGTTCAGCTTTGTCACCTTGCCCGTAGAGGTCAATGCCAGCCAGCGTGCTCTCGCTTGGCTCAGCCGTTCGGGCATCACCAACTCGTACAACCACCGCGATGCCGAGAGTGCCCTGCGCTCTGCTGCCTATACGTATGTAATAGCAGCGCTCAGCTCACTCGCCACATTAGTATATTATGTAATGATATATTTAGGACGTAGAGATTAGTACTTAGTACAAAAATAGAATCAAGTAAAAACTATCCCGGGATAGTTTGATTATTTCTTGAAATAATCAAAATGACAGCTATAAAAGG
>CAZMZC010000114.1:0-2441 GCA_964570685.1 uncultured Bacteroidaceae bacterium
TCATGTAATGTTGACCGTTAGCCGTAAATCGCTAAGAGCACAATAGCCATTTCCATATAGGGACAACATCAATAGATATATCAGCAGTCGGGTTTAGCGTGGCTTGTTCGTCAAAAGTTACTATCTGTAGCTTCCATTCGCTGTGTGTCTGGGCAAAATGTGTGAGAGGCGTGACCTCACGTTTTAGGGTTTCTTCCTCTTTTATCGAGTACGACACTTGTATCGCCAGCCGCTCCTCTGCCACCACGAAGTCAATCTCACGTTCATCCTTATAATAAGACACATTGTCTTTGCCATACGTCCTACAAAGGTGCACGGCAACCATGTTCTCCAGGAGCGAGGTCTCGGGATTGATTAAGAAGAGATTCAATAAGCCATTGTCGATGAAGTAATACTTCTTCACACTCTCCTTGTCGGCCAATTTGGCTATTTCATTTTCAATGGGGAGCAGCAGCCAGCCGTCTACAACGTGCCCCACATAATCTATAGTCGTAGGAACAGTAATACTGCTTCCCGTAGAAACCACGATATTGCGCAAACGGTTAAACGATAAAGGCTGCTTGACACTTTCGGCAATCTTTTTTATCAAGATATTCAATATCTTGTCGTTCTTGATCTGGTTGCGTGTACAGATATCGCCCAGATATATCTTCTGATATAGGCTCGACAGCATAGAACGCTTCGACTTGAAGGTGCCTATCTCAGGAAGTCCACCGAAATAGAAGTATTCCCGGAAGGCTCTGATCACCTCACTCTTCTGTATGGTAGAATATTCCCATCCCTTTGCCAATGTTATCCCTGATGCAGTAAGGTATTCTTGGAAGGAGTAAGGGTACACATCAACAATAAAGAAACGTCCGCCAAGTGTAGTAGCTACATCTTTACTCAGCATCTTTGCGTTGCTGCCAGTAATGTAGACGTTATATTTGGCATTAGCCAATCTACGCGCAAACTTGTCCCATCCCTCAACGTTCTGTACCTCATCGAGGAATATGTATGGTCTCTTTCCGTATGTTTCGAGATGCACTTCAATGAAGAGGTTCAAGTCGTTCGTGTCGATTTCGCTCAGGCGCTCGTCCTCAAAGTCCACAAACAGAATCTCGTCCCATCCTATCCCCGATGCCTGCAACTGTTTCACCCTTTGGTACATCATATACGATTTCCCCACATGGCGCACACCGACAAACACATAGTTGCCCTTGTCCTCAAAGTCGAACGGACGAAGGATAACTTCTGCACTATCAATCTCTTCTCTTTTGTCTTGCAGACACTGACGGATAATCTCTTTACTTATAGCCATACTCGTTTTCTTATTAGGAGTTTGTGGAGCAAAGATAGGTACAAACGAGCGAGATATATGAAACTTGTTTCAATATTTCACTGCGAGCGCAGAAAATCTTCGCGTTTCGCCGCAAAGATACGAATTTATTCAATACGGAGATATAAAATCTGCCTGTTTTTATAAAATGCACTTTATAAAAAACACTTATGAGCTTTGACTCACATGGGCACAATCGGTTTTCGTCATCGTTATCGTTTCTATTTCGCCCACGAATTGACACGAATGAACACAAATATTATTATCAACGGATGATACGGATGAAACTGATGTGTAAAGAAATTCGTGCTCATTCGTGCCAATTCGTGGGAGACAAAGAGTTAACGTTATCGTTTATATTACGCCCACGAAGGACAAGAATCACCACGAATTTATCAATATTCTCGGCTTACCCTCGTTCAACGTTAATCGTTAGCCATCAACCTTTACCCCTTCACCGCAATTCATTTATCGTTAACGTACATGTAATGCGGGGTTCGTAACCCTTTTCCTGCAATTGATTCTCATCCAACCAATTTACAATTTCCATTATATCTTCCTCGGAGGAGAATACCTAATTTAGATTTTCCATATATCTATCAAATGAGGTAGGAAATGTCCGACAGGATTAAAATTCAGACAACTAATTACTCAATATACAGCCAATTCGTCTGCTTATCCCGCGTGAGAAAAGCCCAGATGAAGAGTGGCTTGACGATATTGTTCCCCTTGATGTACCCATAGCCAAAATCCCCCATATCCAAATAAGTGGCATTAGTGCTACACTTACTACACTCGACTGCAAAATCAGAGAGCGTCATCGGCATGTTTGACTGCAATAAAAAAGCTCCGTTCTCATCTTTGCACAAGGCACGGCGCATGTCTTTACTCTTGTCTTTAAACCTCATGGGCCTTGAGTCTAAGACTAATGTTAGCTGCTGAAAACCATTTTCACTCAACCATCTGTTGCTGATATAAAATGTGTTACCCTTCAAGGACACCTTCATTTTATACACCTCTTCCTGATAGGTCTTACCTTGGTAGCGGTATGCCCCTGCCACCTTCCCATCTTTACTGCTAAATGCAGCAGGCACACACAGCTTGGCCTTTTTAGGTTTCTCAT
>CAZMZC010000115.1:0-2240 GCA_964570685.1 uncultured Bacteroidaceae bacterium
ATCATCGTTTGTGCTGCTACTGACGGTCCTATGCCTCAGACACGTGAGCACATCCTTCTCGCCCGTCAGGTAAACGTTCCCCGTCTCGTTGTGTTCTTGAACAAGTGTGATATGGTAGACGATGCTGAGATGCTCGAGCTCGTTGAGATGGAGATGGTTGAGCTCCTCACCTCTTATGATTTCGAAGAGGATACTCCTATCATCCGTGGTTCTGCTCTTGGTGCACTTAACGGTGTTGCTGAGTGGGAAGACAAGGTTATGGAGTTGATGGAAGCTTGCGATACTTGGATTCAGGAGCCTCCCCGCGATAAGGATAAGCCCTTCTTGATGCCTGTTGAGGACGTATTCTCAATTACTGGTCGTGGTACTGTTGCTACAGGTCGTGTTGAGACTGGTGTTATCAAGGTAGGTGACGAAGTTCAGATCCTCGGTCTTGGTGAAGACAAGAAGTCAGTTGTAACTGGCGTTGAGATGTTCCGTAAGCTCCTCGATCAGGGTGAAGCTGGTGACAACGTAGGTCTGCTCCTCCGTGGTATCGACAAGAACGAGATCAAGCGTGGTATGGTAATCACACACCCCGGTGTAATCAAGCCCCACTCTAAGTTCAAGGCTTCAATCTACGTATTGAAGAAAGAGGAAGGTGGTCGTCACACTCCGTTCGGTAACAAGTATCGTCCTCAGTTCTATCTCCGTACTATGGACTGTACTGGTGAGATTCACCTCCCCGAAGGTACTGAGATGGTAATGCCCGGTGACAACGTTGAGATTCAGGTTGAGCTCATCTATCCGGTTGCTTTGAACCTCGGTCTCCGTTTCGCTATCCGCGAAGGTGGTCGTACAGTAGGTTCTGGTCAGATTACTGAGATTATCGACTAATCATCGTAGCCTATAAAACTTAGACCCTGCCTTGTGTAGGGTCTATCTACGGGAATAGCTCAGTTGGTAGAGCACTGGTCTCCAAAACCAGGTGTCGGGAGTTCGAGCCTCTCTTCCCGTGCAAGAAAAGAAAAAGCGTATGTTTAAGAAAATAGGAAAACTCTGCAAAGAATCTTACGACGAACTTGTTCATAAAGTTTCGTGGCCTTCATCTAAGGAGCTCACCAGCAGTGCATTTGTTGTACTACAAGCTTCCCTTCTTATAGCACTGGTGGTATTCTCTATGGATCAGGTGTTCCAGTTTGTGATGGAATTAATCTATCCTCATTAATTACGTAGACGATGTCAGAAGTTCAGAAGAAGTGGTACGTGTTGCGTGCCATTAGCGGTAAAGAGCACAAGGTTAAAGAGTATATCGATTACGAGATTGCTCATACTAACCTTGGTGATTTTGTGTCACAGGTCTTGATTCCTACTGAGAAGACTATTCAAGTTCGCAACGGTAAAAAGGTTGTGAAGGAGAGAAGTTATCTGCCGGGTTACGTATTGGTTGAAGTGGCATTGGTCGGCGAAGTTGCTCATCATCTCCGTAATGTTCCCAACGTGTTGGGATTCCTCGGAGGACTTGACAATCCAACACCACTTAGAGCGTCCGAAGTGAACCGCATACTTGGTACCGTGGATGAAATGCAAGAAGTTGGTGCTGAAGAGCCCACGATTGTATACACCCTTGGTGAGAGCGTGAAGGTTAACTATGGACCTTTCTCAGGGTTCAGTGGAATCATTGAGGAAATCAACACAGAGAAACGTAAGTTGAAGGTCATGGTTAAGATCTTCGGGCGTAAGACCCCGATAGAGCTTGGCTTTATGCAGGTGGAGAAGGAGTGATGAGATAGTTACGTGTCGCATCACGATTTTTCATATATTTCTTATATAAAAATTTACAAAAATGGCTAAAGAAGTTGCTGGAATAATCAAATTACAGATTAAAGGAGGCGCTGCAAATCCATCACCTCCCGTTGGTCCTGCATTGGGTTCAAAGGGTTTGAACATCATGGAGTTTTGCAAGCAATTCAATGCCAGAACCCAGGACAAGGCGGGTAAAGTTCTGCCTGTAATCATTACTTATTACTCAGACAAGTCTTTTGATTTTGTTATCAAGACTCCTCCTGTAGCTATTCAGTTGCTCGAAGCAACTAAGCAAAAGAGTGGTTCTGCTGAGCCTAACCGTAAGAAGATTGCTGAACTCACATGGGATCAGATCAGAACGATTGCTCAGGACAAACTCGTAGACTTGAACTGCTTCACTGTAGAGGCTGCCATGACAATGGTTGCTGGTACAGCACGTAGCATGGGTATCAGTG
>CAZMZC010000116.1:0-2090 GCA_964570685.1 uncultured Bacteroidaceae bacterium
GGCTGAAATAAGAAAAATCTACAAGAAGACAAACACTGGGTTTTGCGGGTGCGCCTCTAAATTCTGAATTATGAATTATTTTTGATGTCTTAGAGCAGGAAAACAGTTGATAAATTCTTGTCCACCGATATTCACGGATGCTTACAGTTCCAAATCGATAAATTCATCCTATTTATAGGGGAAAGTGCACTTTTTCCTTCAATCACTTGTATGGTTAAATGCAATTTCGTAATTTTGTGAACTAATAATTACATAATTGATAATTATGAGTTCACAGAATAGTCTATTGGTAGAGATTTTGAGGAGTAGCCGGACGGTTTTTACGCCTCAGTCTTTATTGTTGATAGACAGCAAAACAAGCACATCGGCTTTGGCTGTCAAGATGCACCGTTATACCAGCCAGGGAGTACTGCTGAATCCCCGGAGGGGAATCTATGCCAAGCAAGGCTATAATATCGAAGAGATGGCATGCAGCCTATTCCGCCCCTCATATATCTCGCTTGAATATGTGCTGCAACGTGCAGGGGTGGTGTTTCAATATGATTCGACGATAACATCGGTGAGCTACCTATCGCGCACGATAGATGTTGATGGACACAGCTATTCGTTCCGTAAGATTAATTACGAACTATGGGCTGGAATGGAAGGGATTGTTACCAAAGATAATATCAACATTGCTACACCCGAGCGAGCTTTTCTTGATATGCTCTATCTGAGTAACGGCAATTGCTATTTTGACAATTTGCGCCCCCTTGATAAGAAAAAGGTGCTTAAGTTGTTACCTAACTATAAATCATCGGTGCTCACTGAACGTGTAAATAATTTGCTTGGTCTATAGCGTATGAATAAGGATAAACATAAACTGTATATGGCCCAGATCTTGGGACTAATCTTCCGCGACAAGGACTTGTGCCGTCTATTGGCATTCAAGGGGGGTACTGCACTGATGTTCTTCCACAATCTGCCCCGTTTCTCTACCGACCTGGACTTCAACTTGCTTGACCCAACCAAAGAGCGTGAGGTTTTTGCTAAGGTTCGTGGCATACTGCAGCGTTTTGGTACGATAGATGATGAGGCTATCAAGCATTATGGTATTCTACTGGTGCTCAATTATGGGAAGGGCGAACGTATGCTGAAGGTAGAAATATCGAATCGGCAGTATCATAATCATTATGAGATACGCAACTTGGCTGGAACTGATATACGCGTCATGAAAATGCCCGATATGTTTGCTCATAAACTATGTGCAATGGGGGAACGGATTTCGCCGCGCGATGTCTTTGACTGCTGGTTCTTCTTGAACAATCACACTGAAATCAATGAGCAGATTGTAATGGAGCGTACAGGAATGGGGGTAAGTGATTATGCTCTTGCCTGTGTGGAGAAGTTGCGTACTGCCAGTCCGAAAATGCTTATGCAGGGTTTGGGTGAAGTAATTGATAACAAGACAAAAGGTTTTGTACGCTCCAAACTGATTGAGGAGACTGCAACAGCTCTCGAGTTATTCGCTGCTATCCCTTTAATCGTAGCTGAAGAATGATGAAAATTATCTAAAAATAAACTTATGTGCTGCCACTGACATGGATTATCTATTAGTATCTGTGACTATCTATGTGCTCAGCGTGTTCAGCAATCAACAATAAGGCTGTTCGGAATAGGTTGTCCGGTTGTCCTTAGGGTATCCTTCATTCGCGGGCCGCAGACCTTGATACTCGACTACGGTGAGCGGTGGGCGGTGAGCGGTGAGTGGTGAGAGGTGAGTGGACAATACAAACAATCGTAAGTCAAACAGACTTCCTATTATCTCGAGACGCCTGTCCGATAAATACTTTCTTGCTATCCGTTAAATCGCGAGGAGCCTCAGAAAAAGTAAATCATAAGCACTGAATAGTAAATCAAAGCTTATGATTTATTATTCACAAGCTTTGAATATTAAATCAGTGCTTATGATTTAAGAATTGGCTTGTGGAAACAGGGAAATAGGAATACCAGACGAAATCAAAACAACTTCTTAACGGGATTGAAATATTTATGAAGGTGAGTTCTAAAAATTAACATTTGTGAGTGGAAGCCGTACCTTCTGAATCAGT
>CAZMZC010000117.1:0-2084 GCA_964570685.1 uncultured Bacteroidaceae bacterium
CCATCCGTGCCTACAAGTGCCAGATACGTGCCGTAGGTCATGTGGAGCACTTGGCTGGTGACCAGATGTATATCGACTATGCTGGCGATAAACTTGAAATCGTGGACGAAGTAACCGGTGAGGTGCGCGGAGTAGAGGTGTTCGTTGCCATCCTCCCCTGCAGCCACTACACTTACTGCGAAGCCGTCTGGTCTCAGAAGAAGGAGGACTTGGTAGCGGCTTGCGAGAACGCCCTTCACTTCTTCGGAGGAGCACCGTTGGCTGTCGTACCCGACAACTTGAAGGCAGCTGTCATACGGAGTGACCGTAATGAGCCAGTCATCAATGAGGACTTTGCCGCTTTGGCTGAGTTTTACGACATGGCGGTGTATCCTGCCAGAGCACGCCACCCGAAGGACAAGGCTCTTGTAGAGAATGCAGTGAAACTGATGTACCGTTCTGTTTATATGGACATCGAAGGTATGGTGTTCCATGACCTTGACTCTCTCAATGCCGCCATACGAGTATCGTTGACTGCATTTAACGGCCGCAGGCTCAGCGGTCGCAAGGAATCGCGCCGTGAGTTGTTTGAGGAAACGGAGAAGGATTTCCTGCAGCCGCTCCCTGCCATGCGTTACCAGATGAAGTCCCGCAAGACGGCAACCGTGATGCAGAACAGCTTTGTCGTATTGAACAAGCACAACTACAGTGTGCCCAAGGAGTACATCGGCAAACGTGTGGATCTCATCTATGACGCAGAGAATATCAGCATTTATCATGGTCTGAAGTTGGTGACCATCCATCAGCGCGACGACACTCCGTATACCTATACCCAAAAGGAGGCGCACGGACTGCCGGGCCATCACGGCAGCTACGAGAAGGACCTGGAGGAGATTTATCAGCGTGCAGGCGAAATAGACAACATACTGCTGCTGTATCTCAAGGACGTCGCAGAGCAGGCGAAGTATCCGCCCAAGGCTTTCCGGTCATGCCGCGGCATCATGTCGCTGGAAAAGAAGTATGGGCTTGATCGCCTGGTTGCAGCATGCGCTTGTGCCACGGAGGGACGGCTCTATGGTTACAATGAGGTCAAGGAAATACTGGAGCGAGGTGACGATGCCGCATTCCTCTCGCCTGACGAGGAGAATACAGAAGCAGCCTATGAGCCGCAGACACACAAAAATATACGCGGCCGTGAGTATTACTCGAGGAAACCACAATCTACAAACATCACATCAGACAAAAACAATGGAAACAACAAATAACAAGACTGCACCCATCGTGCATGAGAAGGAGCGCAATCAGGTGACACTTGAACTGATGCGCCGCATGAGACTCACAGGAATGGCGAACGCTTTTACGGAAAGCCTCTCCACTACATACGCAGAAGCCATGACTCCCGATGCATTCATATCATGGCTGTTGGCACGGGAGTGGGACTACCGCTCTGCGGCTGCCATTGAGCGTCTCGTCAAGGGAGCCGGTTTCCGTTACAAAGCGCATCCGGAAGAAATAGACTACAGCATCAGCCGCGGTCTCAATCGGAACCAGATGGAGCGTCTGCTCTCGCTTGACTTTGTGCGCGAAGGAAAGAACCTCTTCGTCACAGGCTCAGCAGGCGTAGGCAAGAGCTATATCATTACCGCAACAGGAGTCCATGCCTGCAAGAACGGATTCAGAACACTCTATTCCAACATGTCACGTCTACTTGGAATGCTTAAGGTGGCGAAGACAAAGGGCAATCTGGAGGCGGAACTCAAGAAAATCGAACGATGCCAGCTGCTCATTCTTGATGATGCGTTCCTCGTTCCGCTTGATGCCAAGGAGCGTGCCATACTGCTCGATATCATAGAGGATCGTCATGAGCGAAAGTCCATCATACTCTCATCTCAGCTGCCGGTGTCAAGCTGGTATGATGCAGTCGGTGACCCGACAGTGGCAGATGCTGTACTTGATCGCATCATGCATACCGCACATCAGATAGAACTCACTGGTGAGAGCATGCGCAAGATTAAAGCAGGCAAGTAAGACGAAATAAAAATGACCCCACCGGCCAGGGCTCTTTAGGGGTCAAAATAAAATCGTTTTCGGGGGTCAACGCAACT
>CAZMZC010000118.1:0-2036 GCA_964570685.1 uncultured Bacteroidaceae bacterium
TCTATGACATGGCAAAATCCTGGGCAACTTAATGTTGCTCAGGTACTTATAAAAACATTTATTAAAGTGTTGCGGAATTAAGGTTAATCTTGATTCTGTTTTCATAAGCGAAGGAGTTAGCAAGATTGGTTATAATGCTTTCCGTAATTGTAATAAACTTGTTTCTATCAGTATTCCCGAGAGTGTAGCTGAAATAGAAAGTTATGCGTTGAACACGACAGAATGGTATAAAAATAAAACTGATGGAGTTGTTTATGCCGGGAATGTTCTTTATAAATATAAAGGTACAATGCCAATAGATGCAGCAATTGAGATAAAGGAAGGCACTATTTCAATATCTCAGTCTGCTTTCTTTGATTGTAGTAATCTTGCTTCTTTGACTATACCGGGAAGCGTCGTTTCTATTGGGAACTATGCATTTGGAGGATGTACATCACTACGCGAACTTACTTTTAAAGACGGCAATGACACATTATCATTAGGGTATAACAATTACAATTGGAACAGTAGTAGTAATAACCAAGGAGAAAGTTTATTTTATCATTGCCCATTGGAGAAAATATATTTAGGGCGCAACTTAAAGTATGAAACAGGTGCTCAATATGGATTCTCCCCATTTTACAACAAGGGTGAATTAATTTATGTAACTGTTGGAGACGGTGTATGCTCAATGGGGGATTATGCCTTCTCGAATTGTTCCAATCTTTCTAGCATTAAGATTCCTGATAGGGTTATAGAATTTGGGGATTATGCATTCTATAATTGTACCAGTCTTACTTTTATTAATATTCCTGATAGTGTAAATTCAATAGGCCATCATGCCTTTTATAATTGCAATAGCCTTACTTCTATCATCATTCCTAAAAGTGTTGAAGAAATAGGACGCAATGCGTTTAATGGTTGCACAGGAGAGCTAATGGTAAACTGTGATATACCATCATCGTCATCAAATGAGGGTGGAGTATTTTATAATAATAGATTCACAAAGATCTCCATTGGAAATGACGTGACGTCAATTGGCGACTATGCTTTTTACAATGGCAAAAATTTAGCTTCTGTCATAATCCCTGCCAGTGTTATTCAAATCGGTGAATATGCTTTTTATGGTTGTTATTACATTCATTCCCTAACTATTGGCAGTGGAGTTCGTTCCATTGGTTATAATGCGTTCAATTTTCCTGACAAAGTTATATGGTTGACCAATACTCCACCTACGGGTTATCAATATGGCGAAGGAATGGTTAATTACGCCTCTAATGAGCAGTATACAGACCTTAGCAATGCCAAGATATACCCCTACCTTAGTAGCATGTTTGAAGTTGATGGTGTCAAGTATGTTCCTGTAAGTCCAGCAGATCGTACTTGTGATGTGATTGATTGTGTTTATGACAACACAGCTTCTTCAACCAAGATAGGGGAAACTGTTTCGTTCAAGGGGGTAGCAATGAAGGTCAAAGCAATTATGCCATACGCGTTCTACGAGAATAAGTATATAAAGGATGCTGTATTGGCACACACTGGTATGATCGGCGATTATGCTTTTTACAATTGTACATCATTGTTAACAGCAACATTGGGAAGCAATATTACAGCATTGGGGAAAGAAACACTCTCTCAATGCGTAAGTCTCCAAGAAATCATCATACCAGATTCTGTCAAGTCTATCGGCGAGTCTTGTTTTTCTGGATGTATTGCATTGAAGGGTGCAACAATAGGTACAGGCATTACTTCAATAGAAAAAGGAACATTCTCAGGATGTGCAATACTTCCCGAAATATCTATCCCGCAAAACATTAAGACAATCAAGGACTATGCTTTTTCAGGATGTTGTAATTTGTCAAATTTTATTATTGAGGATCGTAATACATCACTAAACATAGGAAGCAACGGTTCATCTGCTCTCTTTGCTGATTGTCCACTCGACTCTATATATATTGGTGGAAAGATTGCTTACAGTACATCTGATTATAAAGGATATTCGGGCGCACCCGCAAAACCCAGTGTTTGTCTTCTTGTAGATTTTTCTTATTTCAGCC
>CAZMZC010000119.1:0-2016 GCA_964570685.1 uncultured Bacteroidaceae bacterium
ACACGGGGTCAACGCAACTCGCCATCGGGGGTTAAACGCACGCGACTTTTCCAGCCCCCAAAAAGCCTCCACAATAAGATATTTTCTGTGGGTAAAAGCTTGTCAACTGACAAACTTTTCGTAACTTTGTATCCAACAAATTTATTGTCCGCTGCGCTGCATACGTGCGACTGCCGCTCCGCATACACGCATACACTGCACCGCATACGCGCGTATGCTGCCCAGCGGACAATAATTGGAAAAGATTGTGTAATTTTGATGAAAATAATTGCTTGGAATGATTTTTACACTTGATTTTGCAAAGCAAGGATGACAAAATACTCAAACGTTAACGATAACGAAGACGATAACCATATTAATACCCCTCCGCGATGCCTGCCAGCTCCCTCTCTTCGGGCCGACGCGATGTGAAAGCGTCGGTTGCGACGACGAGAACTTTAGTTCTCCAAAGGAGGTCTGCAAAGCAGATCTTTGCGGCGTAAGGCCCCAAATTTATGAAACAAGGAACCGCCACCAAGAAATCGGGCACCATTGCCTACCAACTGTACGAACGTAACGACCTCACCGGCAAGTCCACCACCAAGAACCCCACGATGGGTGTCTCCATCGTGAGCAGCCGCGTGGTCACCACCTCGGAGATGGCCGACGACATCAACCACGCCAGCTCGGCCACCCAAGCCGATGTAGCTGCCGTGCTGCAAGCCGTGGGGCAGCGCATTGCCGATGCCCTGCTCGACGGCAACCGCATCGAGATAGACCACGTGGGCACCTTCAGCCTCACCCTCACCTGCGGCAACAAGCGCAAGGAGGACCATATCACCTCGAAGGACATCAGCGTGAGCCGCATCGCCTTTACCCCCTGTGCCGAGCTGCAGCACGCCATGCGCAGTGCCACCATCGTGAGCGGAGGCCCCACAGGCAACAAGCACCTCACCGACGCCACCATCGAGAAGCGCCTCGCGGAGTACTTCGCCACCAACACGAGCCTCAGCCGCTCCACCTTCGAGCGCATCTGCGAATGCAGCCGCCACACCGCCCTCACCAAACTGAAGGAACTGGTCAAGGCCGGCAAGCTCATCGCCATAGGGCCGAAGAACCAGAGGCAATACTTATTGAGGGAAGAGTGAAGAGGGAAAAGGGAGACAGGCTCTAAACTCTAAACACTAAACTATAAACGAATAACTACCGACACCTTCGCAACGGGGGTATCGGTCGGTATTTATCATGTTTACTGAATCTTACGTGTAACTACCGACACCCGCAACCCTAAAGGGGAAAACAGGTTTTCGTCATCGTTAACGTCATCGTTGAAAAGCCCAGCTTTTCTCCTACCGACACCCGCAACCTAAAAGGGGGAAAACGATCTAAGTTAACATCGTAGTAGGAATTTGAATCATAGGACAGCATCTGTATTATTGCAAAAAATGCTAAGAGGATTTGGACATATAAATAATGTGTCCTATATTTGCAGTTGCGAAACCGCTGTTTCGGAAACCACTGTTTCGGAAGTCATAGAAAGAAAGAGAAGTCGTATGAAGTTTTTTGATAGGACAGAAGAGGTGGCATCACTTCGCGAAATACGCGAGATGTCCAAGAGCAATGCCCAGTTTACAGTTGTCACGGGTCGTCGTCGCATAGGCAAGACATCGCTTGTATGGAAAGCTTACGAGGATGAGCCAATTCTCTACTTTTTCGTCGTACGCAAAGCAGAGAGTGAACTTTGTGAGGATTACATGTCGGAGATAGAGCAAAAGCTTGGCATTCCCATGATGGGTAAGGCCGAACGCTTCCCCGTTGTGTTCGAATATCTCATGAAACTCTCTATCGAGCGCCCGATAACTCTTTTTATTGATGAGTTTCAAGAGTTTTTCCGTGTCAACAAGTCCATCTATGGCGATATGCAGCGTATCTGGGATATGTATCACACGAAAGCTCATATCAACCTCATCGTGTGTGGCTCTTGGAAAAGTCGCGTGCGTTTAACCCCCGATGGCGAGTTGCGTTGACCCCGTGTGG
>CAZMZC010000120.1:0-1962 GCA_964570685.1 uncultured Bacteroidaceae bacterium
CAATCTGCCTCATCGCGGAGCCAATTGTCAATTGTCCATTGTCAATTGTCAATTGAGAATTGTTTTCAGCCATACTCGCAGCCTCAATCTGCCTCATCGCGGAGCCAATTGTCAATTGTCCATTGTCAATTGTCAATTGTTCTATCCTCTCATGCACCCAAGCATAATCCTGGAACGCCAGCGCACTGCCCTTGGGCAAGAAGTCGAAGAACGACACCTGCCCCTGCGCACTGCCCTCGAAGTTGGGCACGATGCTCACCTGCTGCACCTTGTCGCGCGAGAGCTGCGACTCTATCTCAAAGGTGCGTATGCTGTCAATCTCATCACCGAAGAGGTCGATACGGTAGGGATACTCCGAGGCGTAGGAAAACACGTCGATGATGCTACCACGCACGGCAAACTGCCCCGGCTCGTACACATAGTCCACCCGCTCGAACCCCTCCTCGGCCAGCAACTTCTCCATCTGCGGTATCTCCACCGTATCACCCACAGCAAGGCGCACGGAGCGGTCGTTGAGCGTGTCTTGCGACACCACCAGCTCGGCCAGGGCGTCGGGGTAAGAGACGATGTAAAGAGGGGTCCCCTCAATAGCGAAGCCCTTGGCTTGTCCAAGAACTCCCCCCGAGGGGGAGCTTTCAGTCATCGCGGAGCCCATCTCCCCCTTTCGGGGGGGATTAAGGGGGGTCCCCATAAGTCTCGTCAGCACCTCCGTGCGCAGCACCTCGTTGGCCGAGTCCTTCTGCCCATACTTGATGGCCCGCTTATACGATGAGGGCAGGAAGAGCACCTGCTCCGTGCCCAGCACCTGTGTGAGGTCGTGGTAGAAGTATCCCGCCTCCTCCAAGTCGTTGAGCACGAAGAGCGCCACAGGCACCTGCCACGGATCGTCGGCCACAGCCAATGCACTGAACAGCATCGGGGCAGCCGATGCCGAGAGTCCCTTGAGATGTACCGTACGCACATCCTCATCATTCCATACATGCCGCATGGCACTCACGCCCGAGTGCCTGGCAAAGCGCTTCGCCAAGTCAATTATTTCCATACTCTATACGCACTTTGGGCAGATGCGGCACTTGCCCCACCTGCCTGTTTGCAATTCATCGGACAAAGGTAGTGCAAAAAAACGATTTAGTGAAGACAATGCAAATTTACTTGCATTGTTGAGCGTAAGAAATTTAGTTCAACCGAGAGAAATGCCAAATTTATAGGGCAGACGCACCAGAAATATCTACGAGAATCCTGCTTTTCTATTCGTTGAAAATCAAATTATTAGTCTCACACAGATCTCACAAATCTCACAAAGTACACTTGCTAACGCTCGTGTTCGCCATCCGGCTGAAAACACTCGGTGAAACCGCCAGCTGCGAGCCTTCTGCGATGCAGCCTCTGTGAGATTGCCTTTGGCCCCTTGCTTTTCCCCTTTGGGCCAGCGACCTAAAGGTTCGGGCGGCGAACTCCGTTTCGTGAGATCCTGTGTGAAATTCAATCTTTTGTGCGAGGTCATTCTTATGCGTTTACCCTGCGTGTCGCCTTTTCAATCGTATAGGTCGAATAAGTACCATCGGTTACTCCGTAAAATAACAAAGCATTTGCCTGAAAATCAAGTTCGCAGTACACAGAAAGTAAAATATCCGTGAATATTTAATCAAATAATCACGATTACGTGATGAAATATCCGTGAATACGTGATGAAATAATCACGGATACGTAAGTTTTTCAATAAACAGATTGGAACTTTCGGCTTGCTCCTCGCAAATTATTGGGCCGTTGCTCGTTAATTATTAATCATTAAACGTTAATCGTTGAAAGTTACCGCTCACCACTTGCCTCTGCCAAAGCTGTTTTATCGTTGCAATCTCCGATTGCTTTAAAATAATTCCTAATTCATAACTCCTAATTCCTAATTAACCTTAATTCCGCAACACTTTAATAAATGTTTTTTATAAGTACCTGAGCAACATT
>CAZMZC010000121.1:0-1846 GCA_964570685.1 uncultured Bacteroidaceae bacterium
CGCTGCTTACTGTGCAGGCACAGGACAAGAACTTTATTGATGTGGCTGACGACTCACTCATCCGCGTAGCTACGCGCTACTATGACCGCAAGGGCTTGCCGCTTCGTCGCTTGCAGGCGTTCTACTACCATGGGCGTGTATATGCCAATGCTGGTTTGAGCCATGAGGCCATGACGGCCTACACGCGTGCTAAAGAATTTGCAGATAATGTGGAGGAGCCATTGCCAGTGGGATTGTTGTATGCACAGATGGGTGTGCTCTATGGTAATGATTATGACTATCCGCATGCATTAGAGTGTATGGAGGAGGCGTTGCGCAATTTTGGACAAGCCCACAAGGTACGCTTACAGTATATTACCAAACGAGATATGGGACAGTTCTATTTGAATATGCTTCAATTTTCCCAAGCAGATTCTCTGCTCAATAAAGTCTTGGCATGGGGCGAAGCATATGATGACTCCTATATTATGAGTAGTACACTTACTCCTCTGCTTTGCTTGTATGATGCAACAGCAAATGTTGTGCCCTTAGACTCGCTTCTTGTGCGGTATCCTATTGATGTACTTCCCCAAAATGCTGCCACTTACGGAATCATAGCCCATTATTATGCTCTGAAAGAAGACAAATCAGCAGCTGAGGATGCTTTGGCTCATGCATGGAGTATGAGTGTTACAGCTGAGGATACGGCCAGACTATTGCAGAAAAGCTACCAGATATGTAAAGTCTTAGACACTCCTTACGACGCCTTGCACAATCACGAACAACTACTTGCCCATCAAGATTCCGTGGTGCGCATCACCCTGCAACAACCTCTTATTGCCTCCCAGCGTGACCATTATGAGACGCGCCTGAAGGTAGAGGAGCTACGCAACCAGCAGCAACGCTATCTGATGAGAGCTGCGGCGTTGGTCTTATTGATGGTGGCTATAGCGTTGGGCATCTATATACGCCAATGTTTCCGCCGTAAGCAGGAGGAACTGAACGAATATATGGAACTGGCCGATGAGCTACGCCATACGCTATATCACAAGGAGGAGTCTATTGCAAATAATGAAGCGGCAATGGAGCATATTAGGAGAGAATTGCAGCTGAGCCATACTCAACTTGAGGAGTTGCGTTTGCAACTGCATGCCCATGATGATACCATGCAGACACAGATAGCCGAGCTTTTGGGCGGACAGTTTCAGCTATTGAACCGACTGAGCGAAACCTACTATGAGTTGGAATCCTCCAAGGAAGATACACCAATAAGGAACCGCATCTTCGAGCAGGTGAAAGCAGAGATTGATAGTCTGCGCGATGGAGGTGGAAAGTACATCGAGTTGGAGGCAATTGTAAATCGTAACCTCGACAATATCATGACTCGCTTGCGTGCTGAGTTGCCCCATCTGAAAGAGCAAGATTTTATCTACCTCACCTTCTTCTATGCCCGCTTCTCGGGTAAAGCCATCAGCTTGTTTACCCGTACCAAGCGCGATACCATATACAAAATCAAGGAGCGCCTATGTAAGAAGATTAAGACCTCTGATGCACCGAGCAGAGATTTCTTCTTGTCTAATCTATCGTAACTCGTCAGCATTGTTAGAAGCTGTTTGGATTTTATCGTTAATATGTATTTGAAGAACTTTTCAGTTTATTTGAGGCCCTTTTTGGCATCTTTGCCCTCTCATTTCTTGCAAATAGACCACTATTTGCTACGAACTTAGAGTACAAATCTACTCAAAAAATGACTCTCAACTAAACTTGAAATAAAATCCAAACAGCTTCTTTTTTCTTGTTTTGTCAGGCAAAAAATGGGGTCACCAGTAAAACCCTGTGTTTATGCGTATATGTTGGTTAATCTGAA
>CAZMZC010000122.1:0-1727 GCA_964570685.1 uncultured Bacteroidaceae bacterium
CACGTTGACTTCCATAGGCTATTGTCTCATTCTTTAACTTTTCACTCTTCACTCTATGGAATACCAAACCCTCCGCGCCTACGGCAAGGCCGAGCTGGCGCAACTCTACAGCCCCGGTGCCTCACGTGCCTCGGCCCTGCGGCTGCTCAACAAGTACCTGCACGCTACCGACGGACTGCTCGATGCGCTGCAGCGCACAGGCTACACGCGCGGCTCCCGCCACTTCACCCGCTATCAGGTGAGGTTGATATTTGAGGCGATTGGCGAGCCATAAGGCTTCGCCAAGAAAACGATGACGTTAACGTTAACGATAACTAGGCTCCGCGATGTATACCCATCCGGCAGGTGGTCAACGTCAGCGTTAACGTCTAAAAAAGTACATGCATGTACCGCGCGTGGTGCATGCATGTACTTTTTTTGGTACAAGGTTGTACCGGAATGGATTGATATATAAAGCGTTTTAAGGCTTATTCCTAGACTGAGTTGACTGGTTAAATACTAATTATCTTCAGACAATTCTGAAACGTATTTCTCTATAAAAGGTTTCAGTTCGGGAATGTCATTCACAACGGTGTTCCACAACTGACTGGGGCGTATCTGGTAGTAACCATGTACGAGTACGTGGCGCATGCCTTCAATCACTTCCCAGTCCACATCGGGATGTTGGGCACGGAATTCCTTGGTGAGCATATATACCGCTTCTCCAATAATCTCTACATGTTTGACAAAACCGTAGAAGATGATAGGGTCGGCAGTCACCTCCTCGAAGGTATAGCGCTCCTTATATTCCATCAGGGTATTGATGGCGTTGAGCATGTGCTGCAAACGTCCTATGTCCTTAATTTTTTCTCTCATAAATCAGTATCTTGTCCTGTTCGGCACTCTTTGATGCAAAGGGGAGCAGACGGTTGCGTTCAACCAAATCAACGGTCTTGCCCGTCAGCTTACGCAGTGCCGTGGCTATGCGCGATATGGTGAACAATGATATGGAGTCGCTGTCGGTATACTCTACCAATAGATCGATGTCGCTATTGGCGGTTTCCTCACCACGTGAATAGGAACCGAACAGCCATGCCTTGCTGACTGGTTGGTCAGCAAGATATCCCTGTATCTGAGGTATCATCTGTTGTATGCTGCGATTCATCATACACCTCTTTTTTGTTGTTGCTGCTGCGAAGATACAAACTATTTTACAATAAAACAATTATGACCTGATTTTTCCTTCTGTAGCATATCAAATTCAGAACAGACGGGGTGCCAGATTCCGTACCTTTGTATTGTCAATTGATGCCAATACAAAGGTACGGAATCAACGATGACGATAACGAAAACCGACGACAAACCGAGAGCAATCGAGCTTGCTTGAATTGCCGAGGTGCGAAGGAGGAAAAGCCTGCAGGCTTAACGATAACTGCCATCCGGAGGGTTAGTCAACGTCAGCGTTAACGTTTGATTTCAACAACGTTGAAATGAGATTAGAATGTCAACCCTCCCGAGGTGACCGGTAGCGGGAAGCGGTTGTATGTAGAACCCCTGTCGGGCATGTACACCCATGCGCGGCATACAAAAGGAAGACCCACCCTAACCCTCCCTGTAAGGGAGGGGACTCTGACATCGCGGAGCTAATTTCCCTCCCTTTAGGGAGGGTTAGGGTGGGTCTCGGTATGATTATTATGGCAGTAAACTATGCAGTGATGAAGACCAAGAACCCTAACGGGATCGAAGGT
>CAZMZC010000123.1:0-1719 GCA_964570685.1 uncultured Bacteroidaceae bacterium
GGGGGGGGAAGTCTTCAACTCTGTATAAACAAACTCCACAAAGCCTTCAAGATACGCCTACGCCTATTTCTTGAAGACTTTGTGGAATTTGTATTTGTAAATTGGTGCTAAATCCCTTATGTGTCAAGCTGTGTACACATCGGGAAAGAGTGTAAATTCCATGCCTATGAGGTCTATATTCAATACTCCTAAAATACTCGGGGCACAGACCCTGACACCTAAACACAGCGGATTCTCGGACTAACCGAGGGCTACGCTATTGGGTATATCCGCCGTGACGCGATGAAAGTTCACCGTTGTAAAAAGTTTTCGTTCAACTCTACAAAGCATTAAACAATATAGTCAAATCTATAGGCATCTCCTTCTTAAACTTAGCCCTAAATATTTGCTGTAATTCGTGTAGATACTGAATTTGCTTGCTATCACATTCGTAAAAAGGAATAGAAGTTAATGATGTTTCTACACATAAGCCATCTGCATGGTTGTAATTACCCTTTCCATCTGGTTTGAAATCACACGCAATAAGCACTTTCCCGTTTAATGATATAGGTGAGGCTACATTGACTATCTGTCCAACGGAACCAATTAACGTGCTTCCGCTTGCATGATACTCTATGAAATTTCTATTAGTCCTATCAAAGAGCAAATCGTTATCCAATAAACTGTCCATAACTTACTATTTTACTATTTCCTTTATTGTCCAAAAATCTTTCCAAAGTTCAGCCTTTTTGTATAAATCGACACAACCTTCAGGGACATACAATACTGCATTCATTTTAGTCTTAGAAGTAAAATCCCCCTGTCTTCTATACGAAGGGTCGTTTACAAAAGGAACTTTACGATGGACTGTAATTTGTTTAAGTTCCATTGTCCAAGGCCAGAAATAACGAACATATCGTCCTAATTCTAAATGCTCAATTTCAATATCCTCACGGAATATATAGTTTTTATAATCAGGCATCAACTCTCTACCTACATATACTCTTTTAAGTTTCCTAAAGGGACCAAAAGTGTAATTTTCAGGATTATCCATAAATCTAGTATGGCATTTAATTTCTAATTCTTCCTTAGAATCACATATTATCAATTCTTCCACATTACTACATCCAACGAAGGTTGTAGAAGGTAGTCCGTCCGACTTAACGCTCTTACCAATTGTTATAGATTTAGCTGCAGTACAATTGACAAACGCGCTATCTAGGATTTGACTAACGTTGTTAGGTATGACGATTTTTGTGAGTCCTGCATTTTTGAAAGCGCTACAACCTATACCTACTAAACTAGCAGGAAGCTCTATGTTTTTTAAATTGCGACAATTCTGAAAACTCCAACTATCAACATAGCGAACTCCATCAGGTATAGACACAGAGGTGACCTCACATCCCTTAAAAGACTTCGTTCCTATACCTACAACCTTAAATTCTTTCTCACGAAACGATACCGTCATGGGGATTACTATATTGCCGGAATATTTATTATCTCCAGGAACAACCTCTACTTCCAATGTTTCCATGGAATTTACGCTATAATATATTCCATCAACCTCAAAGTCGTAAGCTTGGATATAATTAGAAAGAAACAAACTTACTATTGCAATAAAAGTTTTCTTTATCATAATACAAACTTTAAGCGTTATTTGATTTAATTAAAAATTGGGAATTCTTGGCGCACCCGCAAAACCCAGTGTTTGTCTTCTTGTAGATTTTTCTTATTTCAGCC
>CAZMZC010000124.1:0-1445 GCA_964570685.1 uncultured Bacteroidaceae bacterium
TGTCAAGTTCTTTCTTTTCAGATTAACCAACATATACGCATAAACACAGGGTTTTGCGGGTGCGCCTAGTTTAAGAGTTATCGTAAAGGAAGGGCAAAGTGCACGGCATGGCGCAAATCTAGCCAATTCAAATACAAGAACTATAGGGAGAATAAAAACACCTTTATCCATATATGATAACTTGTTGGGATATTCTGCCCGTGGTTTGAATTTAATAAACGAATAATTATGAGAGTTGACATCCTTACTTTGTGTGATAGCGCACAAGAATATAATGGCAAATTAGTAATCGTTGGTACTTTTAACACAATAAAAGCAAAAGAGTACCCTAGCGTTCATTCCGGATTTTCGGTTGTTGCGAGAATTATATTTGACGAAGATGAACGAGAAAACAACTATGACATAGAAATCTCTATAAAGAAAGAAAATGAGGACGTTTTTGTAATGCCACTAACAACATTACCTATAAATGTTTCCAATTTTAAAGGTGAAAACCCTACTATAAACTTATTGATGAAAGGGCAAGATGTACAAATCCCTAAATCTGGGACGTATATAGTAAGGTTGAAAGTCTGCGAGAATCAGTGGGAATCGAAACTCATAGTAGAATAGCATAAAAACATTAACAGGGGCATATGTCCCTGTTTTGTTTTCTACTCCAATCATACTTGAGAAGTTTACCCAAGAGCTGAAGATTATCCCCGACAGCACCTACACCATCAAGCACGGACAGAAGAACAAACGCGTCGAGGTGGCCTCGCGCACCAAGGAGGGCCGCCCCTACAAGGTGAAGTACAAGGTCATCGACGAGAACACCATCGCCCTCACCGGCCCCGATACGGCCAACGTGAAGCTCACCATCACGCCTGGTCCCGACCTCACTGAGCTGCCGTGGTACAAGGCATTGCAGTACACCTCGCGCGGACTGATGCTCGTGCGCAACGTGTCGGCCTCGTATAAGAATGTCTACTCCACCGCACTCCCCGGCTTCATGCCCGAAGCGGGCAAGATGCTCGGCCAGAGCCGTCAGGGCGGACTCTTCGCTCCGGGTTGGGACTTTGCCTTCGGCCTCACGGGCGACGACTACCTGCACCGCGCCCACGACAACGGCTGGCTGCTCGACAACGACAGTGTGGCCTATGCCTCCACCTCGAACGCCACCGAGGAGCTGCAGCTCAAGGCCACCGTGGAACCTGCCCGCGACTTCAAGATAGACCTCAACGCCTCGTGGGTGAAGACCAATGCCCGCAACATCCAGTTCATGTATGCCGGCATGCCCGAGACCCGCACGGGTACGTTCAATATGACCACCATCACCATCGGCAGCGCCTTCGAGCGCCGCAAGGCCAGCAACGGCTACCACTCCGAGCGCTTTGCCGACTTTGTGCGCTGCATATTCCGCTCCATACCCGTTCACTTTCCGAGGCATCTTCAAGCCTCTTTAG
>CAZMZC010000125.1:0-1421 GCA_964570685.1 uncultured Bacteroidaceae bacterium
AATGAGCGAGAATGCCTATTTGAAGTTACTTCGCTATCTTCTTCCCTCCGAGTTTGAGGAGAACTTTGATTTGATAGATGTAGTAGAAGAGCAACGTGGTGAAGAGTTGCTTCTTCACTTGTATTTGGATGAAAGAGAGTTACAGCCGGATGGCTATACTGATTTGCTTCCAAATGGTTTTTATCCAGAGTCTTGTATTAACGATTTCCCTATTCGTGACCATCGTACGATTCTCCATATCCGCCGCCGTCGTTGGAAGGATTCCTCAGGCAAGAGTTACCGCAAGGATTGGCAGTTGGTAGCCAAGGGCACACGGCACTCGGTGGAGTTTGCCGCTTTTTTAAAAGCATTCCTTGGATACATCCCCGATTACAGCTCGTTCGCTCCAGAAACCCTATCACATCAAGGGTGACGAATTCGAGCGCGCCTATAAGGATTTCCTCAGCGGCTACCGTACGTGGAAAGAACTGGCCCATGCCGACAAGTGGCTCGTATTCTGGCGCAATATAGGCCGTAACCTGAGCATAGATGAGGTAGCCCTTTCTGACGGTGAACTCTACACTATAGTTTCCAATAAGGACGCCCATGGAGGCAAGGGGACAATCGTGGCCATTGTGCAGGGGACCCGTGTGGAAGATGTAGTTGCGGCTCTCATGCGTATCCTTTGGTGGGAACGTGCAAAAGTACGTGAAGTGACGATGGATTTTTCCGAGAGCATGCATTCTATCGTCAAGCAATGTTTCCCCTATGCGATGATAACCATAGATCGTTTCCATGTACAGAAGGACTGTTGTGATGCCATGCAGCAACTCCGTGTGAAACATCGTCGTGAAGCCTTGAAAGCAGATGTGGAAGCCCGAGAGCAGCATCGCCTGCGCAACAAAAGGAACGCTGAGCGGAGGAAAAAAGGCAAAAAGGACAGGCGTGGACGAAAACCGAACCGCAAGAACGAGAAATACGCCCCTGAAAGACTCGCCAACGGAGATACCCTCTGTGAACTGCTGGCCAGGAGCAGATACCTGTTGATGACTTCTTCAGAAAAGTGGACAGAAAGCCAGAAGGTACGGGCAAGGATACTCTTCGAGCTTTTTCCGGACTTGAAAGAGGCATACGCCATTACGCATTCGCTTAGAATGATTTTCAGCAACCCGAAAGCAACGAAGGAAACGGGAAAGAAGAGCTTGGCAAAATGGTACGGTAAGGTGGCAGAATTTGACGATGCAAACTTCAATACTGTATCGGCTACAATCTTTGAAAGAGAAGACGAAATACTGAACTACTTCATCAACAGGGCAACAAATGCATCGGCTGAATCACTGAACTCGAAGATTAAAAAGTTTAGAGCACAACTACACGGAGTGGTTGATGTCAAGTTCTTTCTTTTCAGATTAACCAACATATACGCATAAACACAGGGTTTT
>CAZMZC010000126.1:0-1356 GCA_964570685.1 uncultured Bacteroidaceae bacterium
ATTAATATACGTAGCAAAGAACCTCACCACCAATCTTAAGATCGGCAGCTTCCTTGTCAGTCATTACACCTTTGGATGTAGATAAAATAGCAATACCCAATCCGTTAATTACTCTCGGCATATCTTTGTAGCCGGTGTACTTACGCAAACCGGGTGAAGATACTCTAATCAATTTCTTGATAGCGCTAACCTTATTAGCGGCGTCATACTTCAAGGCAATCTTGATTGTACCTTGAGGGCCATCTTCTACAAACATGTAGTTCAAGATGTAACCTTTGTCGAAGAGGATCTTAGTAATCTCCTTCTTCAAGTTTGAGGCAGGAACCTCTACAACTCTGTGCTTTGCACTGATTGCGTTTCTCAACCTCGTCAGATAATCTGCAATTGGATCTGTCATAGTTTTTTTAATTAAATTAATCAGGACTCTCCTGACAATATTTATTTAACAATCTCGAATTTTCTTCTTACCAGCTAGCCTTCTTTACACCGGGAATCAAACCCTTAGAAGCCATCTCGCGGAATTGGATACGTGAAATACCAAACATGCGGATATAGCCTTTGGGACGACCAGTCAGCTTGCAACGGTTGTGCAAACGGATGGGGTTAGCGTTCTTAGGGATAGATTGCAACTTCTGAGCAGCCTCGTAAGCCTCTACAGGATCACCTGTTCTTACGATCTCCTTCAAAGCGGCACGCTTCTCAGCATAACGAGCAACCATCTTTGCGCGCTTAACCTCGCGGGCTTTCATTGATTCTTTTGCCATACTATTAGTCGTTTTTAGCGTTCTTAAAAGGCAAACCGAACTCCTTGAGAAGAGCATAGCCCTCTTCGTCGGTCTTAGCCGTTGTTACGAAAGTGATATTCATACCCAAGATACGAGTGATGCTATCGATATTGATCTCGGGGAAAATAATCTGCTCCTGGATACCCAAAGAGTAGTTACCCATACCGTCGAACTTGCTCTCGATACCCTTGAAGTCACGGATACGGGGCAGAGCCACGCGAACGAGCTTCTCAAGGAACTCATACATTCTCTCACGACGAAGTGTTACCATCACACCAACGGGCATTTTCTTACGCAACTTGAAGTTCGCGATGTCCTTGCGAGAGACAGTAGCTACGGCCTTCTGACCGGTGATAGCTGTAATCTCGTTAATAGCCACATCAATAATCTTCTTATCCTGTGTAGCCATGCCCAAACCTTGGTTGATTACAATCTTCTTCAATACAGGTACCTGCATAGGAGAAGAATATTGGAATTGCTTCATCAAAGCGGGCGCAATGCGCTCGTTATATTCTTTCTTAAGACTTGCAGTATTACTCATTACTTAATCTCCTCTCCTGATTTTTTAGAA
>CAZMZC010000127.1:0-1337 GCA_964570685.1 uncultured Bacteroidaceae bacterium
CTTTTCAGATTAACCAACATATACGCATAAACACAGGGTTTTACTGGTGACCCTAGTTTACACCAGATTTTATACCATAAGGATCAAACACGTCCATTTTACTATAATTAGACAATTCTGCCGTAAAATCCACATCTTGGTCTTCTACATTGTAACCATAATCAATCTTAAATGGACTAAATGACTTAATCTGTTCAAACATTCTACCTTTCTCAAAAGATATGGATATATCTCCATAGGAGATTCTTCCTTCTGATTTTATAGTAAAAGAAAGTTCTCCATCAAAAATAGCACCTTGATTTCTACTATTTGGAGAATTATTCGAGTCGGCCATAGATAATACCGCTGACGTTACTTTTGAATTATCAAATTGACCATCAATCTTAAAATAAGTGAATTCAGGATTAAGATAAGGCACCGTTATATTGCCCCTCGAAAAATACAAAGAGCCTTGACCTTGAGGTATCCACTTATTTCCTGATTTTATAGCTTCACCATCATATATAATATTTAGCGAGTAAATTATTTTTCTCGCATAAGATGCATTAACTCCAAGAAAAAGAGCTATGACATAAATTATTAAACTTTTAATTCGCATATAACTAATTATTACGTTTTTTTATCAAACTGTAGATTAAGGAACGAAAGAATCTGCATCACACTGATTCTTCCAATTAAAACACAAACAACTTTCTCATAGGCACCACTTTCTTATTTTGTCTATAAGTCTCCCAAAGTCAACGTTAATAATGTATTGATTAACGGATACAAGAAAAGCGTAGAGACTTGTCTAGCTCATCATAAACCTAGGCATCGCCAAACGCCGTTGCAGAAATGAACTGAGAAACAAATACCCCACGCTGTCGTATATACCTTGTGAGGTACAGCGTGGGCTGTACACGGGGATATACAAACAGAATGAGCGTTGCATTGTCCTCATCCCTCTGCTTTGAAATTGGCGATTTCGGTTTATGGGATAAAGCAAGAAACGCTTTCTTGACCCGAGGATTTCTCCCCTCGGATGCTGCAAATTTACTAATTATATTTAAATAACAGCCATATTGCATTACTTTTTTTTGCAACAGACAAAAAAGAAAAAGCAGAAGTCCATGTGCCAGAATCAATGCGAACGCTCACCGAGATATTCGTTTCTCGGGTACAAAGGTAGACACGGTTTGCGTGTATGATAGGGGGAACTGCATTCTATCGGGTCACAGACCCTGATATTCTACTACGGCCGATTACAAATCAGCCGTAACGGATAGAGATTAATTCTGAATTCTAAATTGGGTCACCAGTAAAACCCTGTGTTTATGCGTATATGTTGGTTAATCTGA
>CAZMZC010000128.1:0-1065 GCA_964570685.1 uncultured Bacteroidaceae bacterium
TAAATCTGAAGAAATGGGGGAAAAAGAGGGCGCGTCGTTTTGACACACCCTCGGTTGCAGGCATCGCGGAGGCCCTAAGTAAGCTATTGCACCACCGCACGCCCGACGGGCGTTACTTGATGCGTCACAGGTACCAGTGGTGGGCGGTATATCATGTATTGGTGCGGCAATGCGGCTTCCCTGACGGGTACCGCGAATTTGTGGCTTGTATCGCGCAGCTCTTCCCCGAAGGGCTGCGCGTGCCATGTACGGAGAGCACGATGAAGCAGCTGTCGCAGACACACTACATGCAGCCCATCGGCGAATGGCGGTACGATGCACTCTACCACGGCTCACCCGAGCGCTTCCGGCTGATGAGGGAGACGGTGGAATTCCTTATCGCGCAATGGAAATGATAGGCTCACCAAGGACGGATGAAATCTTGGCAAGGGTGGATAGGGTAAAATTATGCCCTCCACCCAACCATTTGGAAACGGCTGCTTCGGATGTTCCTACACGACGGGCAAATTCCTTCTGCGATACACCAAGCTGATGGAGTTTGGCATCCAACTTGTCTGCAATGTCGTATGACCACTCCACTTGTTGCCTCACTTCCTTTGGGGTCTCGTTAAGTACCTGTTGGAAGAGGCTCATACCTTCAATGTCTTGTTTCATAAGTCATATTCTTTATCGTCAGTACCAATTATCTCAGTTTTCTCTATACGTACAACACCGCTTTTAATGTCGGCTCGCAGCAGTTCGTCAAGCTTCTGTAGGCAAATGTAATACTTTTTTCTCACAAAATTATCTTCTGAGGTAATTTGTTGTGTCGGAATGATGTTTTTAACCTTTTTTCTCCCAATTATAACCCATTTGTAACCCGCGGGTTATTTTCTTGGTATAGCACGGCAGATAGGCTTACTTTGCAGCGTGAAACAGGAGACCCACCCTAACCCTCCCTGTGAGGGAGGGGACTCTGTCATCGCGGAGTTAATCTCCCTCCCTAAAGGGAGGGTTGGGGTGGGTCTCATAACGCAGTTTTTATTATGCAAGTAAGTCTATTCAACGGCTTCGCCGACAAGAACC